>JAJYPD010000038.1 GCA_021795715.1 Pseudomonadota bacterium | reverse complement strand
AGACCGGACACCCGGTGGCATCACCCATGGTGGGCACCTTTTACCGCGCACCGTCCCCGGATGCCCATCCGTTTGTCGAGGTCGGTTCGACCGTGAGCGTCGGTGATCCTTTGTGCATCATCGAGGCCATGAAGATGCTAAATGAAATCGAAGCGGATCGGGCGGGCGTGGTACGCGCCATTCTGAAGGAGAACGGTCAGCCAGTGGAATATGGCGAGACCCTGTTCATCATCGAGTAGTGTCCATGATTGAAAAGGTCGTTATCGCGAACCGCGGCGAAATCGCACTGCGTGTGCAGCGCGCCTGCCGCGCCCTTGGCATCAAAACCGTGGCCCTCCATTCGGAAGCCGACCGGGACGCCAAGTATGTGCGGCTGGCGGACGAATCCGTGTGCATCGGGCCGGCCCCGGCCGCGAAGAGCTACCTGAACATCCCGGCGGTCATCAGCGCCGCGGAGGTGACCGACGCGGTGGCCATCCACCCGGGCTACGGGTTTTTGTCGGAAAACGCCGACTTCGCCGAACGCGTCGAACAAAGCGGCTTCATCTTCATCGGCCCGCGCCCGGAAACCATCCGCCTCATGGGTGACAAGATCTCGGCGATCCGCGCCATGAAGGAAGCGGGTGTGCCTTGTGTGCCCGGATCGGACGGACCGATCGACCAAGACGAGCAGCGCACTTTGGCGATCGCGCGCGACATCGGCTATCCCGTGCTCATCAAGGCAAGCGGAGGCGGCGGCGGCAAGGGCATGCGGGTGGTCCACACCGAGGCCAATCTGCTGGCGGCGATCAACATGACCCGCGCCGAGGCCAAGGCCGCATTCAACAACGACGTCGTCTACATGGAGAAGTACCTGGAGAAGCCGCGTCACGTGGAATTCCAGGTTCTCGCCGACGAGCACGGCAACGCCATCCACCTGGGGGAACGCGACTGTTCCCTGCAGCGGCGTCACCAGAAGGTGATCGAGGAATGCCCCGCCCCCGGGATCACCCCGGAGGTGCGCAACCGCATGGGCGCGATCTGCGTCGAGGCGTGCCGGCGGATCGGCTACCGCGGCGCGGGCACCTTCGAGTTTCTCTACGAAAACGGCCAGTTCTATTTCATCGAAATGAACACGCGCGTGCAGGTGGAGCACCCGGTAACCGAAATGGTGACCGGCATCGACATCGTCAAGCAGCAGCTCTTGATCGCCTCGGGCGAACCGCTTGCCTACCGGCAGGAGGACATCGTCATGCGCGGTCACGCGGTGGAATGCCGCATCAACGCCGAGGATCCGGTCACGTTCATGCCCTCGCCAGGCCGCATCACCCAGTATCACCAGCCCGGCGGGCCCGGCATCCGCGTCGATTCGCACATCTACAACAACTATGTCGTGCCGCCTTATTACGACTCGATGATTGCGAAAGTGATTGCTTACGCCGATGACCGGGCCACGGCCCAGGCGCGCATGCGCATCGCGTTGAGCGAGATGGTCATCGACGGCATCAAGACCAATGTGCCGCTGCACCACCTGCTTTTGAACGACGCCCTGTTCCAGGCCGGCGCGGTGGATATCCACTACCTCGAGACGCGGCTCGGCTGACGGCAACCGGTGATCACGCAATTGGCTTTGACGGTGGCCGGCGAACAGGCGGAAGCGGTCGGCCAATTGCTGGAAGCGGCCGGCGCGCTCGCGGTCCGCTTCGAGGAAGGGCAAGGGCCCGCCTTGTATGATGAAGGATTGGCGGCCGAGCCCCGCTACTGGCCGCGCACCGCCGTGATCGCATTTTTCGCCGAACCCGAAAGCGCCGACTTCGCCGAATACGCGCTCGCCGACTTCGCCCCCGTCGCCGCGCGGTCGATGGTCGCAGAAGAGGGGTGGGAACGCGAGGCCCTGAAAAACTGGCAACCGATCGCCATCGGCGACGGATTCTGGATCTACCCGAGCTGGATCGAGCCGCCGGATGACCGGTTTGCGGTCATCGTCGATCCGGGACTGGCATTTGGGACCGGCAGTCATCCGACGACCCGTCTGTGTCTGCGGTGGCTGCAGGAGGACGTGCCGGTACACCGGCCGGCCCGTCTGCTGGACGTGGGGTGCGGATCGGGCATACTGGCCATCGCCGCCCTGCGGCTTGGGGCCGGGCGCGCGCGGGGCATCGACATCGACCCGCTGGCGCTCGATGCGAGTGCTGCCAATGCGGCCTTGAACGGCGTCGCAGACCGCCTCGTCCTGAGCGGCGATGCCGGCAGCGAACGCTATGACCGCGTCATCGCCAACATTCTGGCGCGTCCTCTGCTGGCGCTGCAGCCGGCGCTCACCGCGGCGGTCGCCCCGGGCGGACGGCTCCTGCTGGCCGGTCTGCTTGCCGACCAGGCGCAGACCATCGAGTCCGCTTATGCGGATTTTACCTTTGAACGGCGCATGGAGGAGGACTGGTGTCTTCTGATCGGGACGCGCACGTAGTCCTGACCCAATGTCCGGCATGCCGCACGCTCTTTCGGCTGAGCGAAGAGGAGCGGGCGGCATGCGGGGGCACGGTGCGTTGCGGACACTGCGGCAACGTCTTCCAGGCGGATGTCTATCGCCTGGGCGGACCGCAGGAAGCGGTGCCGGCAAGCCGCCGCCCGCGCCGCGCGCTCTGGGGGCTTGCCATCGCTGTGCTGGTCGCGGGACTCGGGGGCCAGGCGGCGTATTGGTGGCGAGCCGACCTGGTGGCCATCGCCCCGTGGCACGAACGGGCCATGAGGATCGTGCGCCGGCTCGGCTGGACCCTCCCGCAGCCCGTCGACATGGGGGCTTTTCATATCCGCGCCCTGCAGGTCACCAAGGGCCGCGAACCGGGGGTGCTGCATATCCGCGGGCAGCTCGCCAACGACGCCGACTTCGCCCAAACGCCGCCGCTTTTGGCGGTCAGTCTCCTCGATTCCCAAGGCGACCTGCTCGTGCGCAGGCTCTACCGCCCGAAGGCCTATCTGCAGAACGGCCAGGGCGACGTGACCGCACACACACGTGTCGACCTACGGCTGGACTTGCGCGGCCCGGCGCGTGCGACCGCCTTTCGGGTCGGCATCTATGCGCGCGCCACGGCTCAGAAACCACCGGCCGGCTAAATTCCGCCGCCTGCGGGCAAAGGCACGGAACCGGGCCTTTCGGCCTATCCGGTTTGCCGGTATGATGGCTCGCTTCCCGGACACGCTCATGCACATCGGACCTTACAGGCTCAAGAATTCGCTCTTCGTTGCCCCCATGGCCGGGGTGACCGACCGGCCCTTTCGCGTGCTCTGCCGCCGACTCGGCGCCGGCATGGCGGTGTCGGAGATGGTGTCTTCGAATTCCCTGCTGTACGGGTCCGAGAAGACGCGGCGGCGCGCCGACCACGAGGGGGAACCCGAACCCAAGTCCGTGCAGATTGCCGGCGCCGATCCCCGCATGCTCGCAGACGCCGCCCGGTACAACGTCGACCACGGCGCGCAGATCATCGACATCAACATGGGCTGCCCGGCAAAGAAGGTCTGCAACGTGATGGCCGGCTCGTCTTTGCTGCGCGCGCCGCAGCTGGTCGCGCGCATCCTCGAGGCGGTGGTCGGCGCCGTGGATGTCCCCGTCACCCTGAAAATCCGCACCGGCTGGGACCGGCAAAGCCGCAATGGCGTGGAGATCGCCCGCATTGCCGAGGCTTCCGGCATCAGCCTGCTCGCCGTACACGGCCGCACCCGCTGCTGCTTTTATGAAGGCGAGGCCGAATACGAGACGATCGCCGCCATCAAGGCCGCGGTCTCCATCCCGGTGATCGCCAACGGCGACATCAACGATCCCGTCAAGGCCGCCCGCGTCCTGCGCGAAACCGGCGCCGATGGCCTCATGATCGGGCGCGCCGCCCAGGGCCGCCCATGGATTTTCCGCGAGATCGACCACTACCTGCGCACCGGCGAAAAGCTCGCACCCCCGTCCCGCGCGGAACTCTACGCGATCCTGATGGAACATCTGCAAAACCTCTATGCCTTTTATGGCGAACACCTGGGGGTTCGTGTGGCACGCAAGCATATCGGCTGGTACAGCAAGGGGCTCCCGGGCGGAGCGGCATTCCGTCACGCGATCAACGCCGTGGATGGCGTGACCGAGCAGCGCCGGATGCTCGAGACGTTCTTCCTGGACGACGCTGGACTGGCCGCATGACGCACGAAGAGGCACCGAACACTGGTCACGGACCGCTCTCTGCCTGCGTACGCACGGCCGTCGAGAAGTATTTCGCAGACCTGGGCGGCCAGTGCCCCGGTTGCGCGCTTTACGAAACCGTCATGGCAGAAGTCGAGGCCCCGCTGATCGAAGTCGTCATGCGACATGCCGATTACAACCAGTGCTCGGCGGCGCGCATACTCGGCATCAACCGCAACACGCTGCGCAAGAAGCTAAAGACCTACGGGCTCGATGAAAAGCGCGGCGCAAAATCCCAATCAGGCAAGCGGACATGAAAAGAGCCCTCATCAGTGTTTCCGACAAGACCGGCATCATCGCCCTCGCCCAGGCCCTGCAACAGGCGGGCGTGGAGATCCTTTCTACCGGGGGTACGGCCGCTTTGCTCGGCGGCGCCGGCATCGCGGTGACGGAAGTGGCGGACTATACGGGGTTTCCCGAGATGCTCGATGGGCGCCTAAAGACGTTGCATCCGCGCATCCACGGCGGCCTGCTCGGTTGCCGTGACCGCGCAGACCACGTCGAGGCCATGGCGAAGGCCGACATCCCGCCCATCGATTTGCTCGTCGTGAATCTCTATCCCTTCGAGCGCACCATCCAGGATCCGCATTGCACGGCGGCGCAGGCCATCGAGCAGATCGACATCGGCGGGCCGGCGATGCTGCGTTCGGCGGCCAAGAACCACGCCGATGTGGTCGTCATCGTCGACAGCGCCGACTACGGGATCGTCATCGACGCCCTGACCCAAGGCACGGCGATCGATCTCGCCGCGCGGCGGCGGCTCGCGGCCAAGGTGTTCGCGCACACGGCCCGCTATGACGGCGTCATCGCCAATTACCTCGCCAACCAGGAAGGCGATCAGGCGGTGCTGCCGGAAGTGCTCGAGCTGCGGCTGCACCGGTCATTTACCATGCGCTACGGGGAAAACCCCCATCAGCGCGCCGCGTTCTACGCGGAACCGCAGGCCAGCGTGGCCTCCATCGCCTGCGCATCGCAAATCCAGGGCAAGGAACTGTCCTTCAACAACGTGACCGACACCGACGCCGCGCTCGAATGCGTGCGGTCATTCGCCGAACCGGCCTGCGTCATCGTCAAGCACGCCAACCCCTGCGGGGCGGCGGTGGCCGGCGACATCGGCGAGGCCTATGAGCGCGCCTATGCCACCGACAGCACATCGGCCTTCGGCGGGATCATCGCCTTCAACCGCCCCCTCGACGGCAAGACCGCGCAGACCATCGTCGAACGGCAGTTCGTCGAGGTCATCATCGCGCCGGAAGTAACGGCCGAAGCCGCCCGCGCCCTGGGACGCAAGGCCGCGGTGCGCGTGCTGGTGGTGAACATGCAACAACCGATGCACCGGGGCTTTGATTATCGCCGCGTCAGTGGCGGCCTGCTGGTCCAGGATCGCGATCTGGCCGACACCGACGTGCAGCTGACGACGGTGAGCGCGCGGGTGCCGACGGCCGATGAGGTGGGCGACCTGCTGTTTGCCTGGCGCATCGCCCAGTTCGTCAAATCCAACGCCATCGTCTACGCGCGCGGGTGCCGCACCATCGGCATCGGCGCCGGGCAGATGAGCCGTGTCGACAGCGCGCGCGTGGCCGTGTGGAAAGCCGAGGAAGCGGGCTTGAGCGTCCGCGGCAGCGTCATGGCGTCGGAGGCGTTCCTGCCGTTTCGCGACGGGCTCGACAGCGCGGCGCGCGCCGGCGTGCGGGCCGTGATCCAGCCCGGCGGTTCGATGCGCGACGCCGAAGTGATCGCCGCCGCCAACGAACACGATATCGCCATGGTCTTTACGGGCCGCCGGCACTTCCGCCACGCCTAGCACTCTGCTGGCAAGGGGGCGCCGGGTTGGACGGCGGGGTTCGATCGGCTGACACGGAATGAAACGGTTATGAAAATCCTGATCATCGGCAACGGCGGGCGCGAGCACGCCCTGACCTGGAAGATGGCGCGCTCGCCGCGGGTGCACGAGGTGCTGGTGGCCCCCGGCAATGCCGGCACCGCCCTGGAACCCAAGACCCGCAACGTCGCCGTCGGCACGCACGATATCGACGGGCTCGTCGCGCTGGCGCTGACCGAGCGCCCGGATCTGACCGTCATCGGCCCGGAGGCACCGCTCGTGGCGGGGCTTGCCGACCGCCTGCAGGCCGCCGGTCTGGCCTGTCTCGGACCCACGCGGGATGGGGCGCGGCTCGAGGGGTCCAAGGCCTTCACCAAGGCCTTTCTGGCGCGTCACCACATTCCCACCGCGGCGGGTGCGACGGTCACGACCGAGGCCGAGGCGCTGGCGTACATTGACGCCCACCCGGGGCCGCTCGTGGTGAAGGCCGACGGGCTGGCGGCGGGCAAGGGCGTGGTGGTGGCAACCGACAGCGCGCAGGCCAAGGCGGCCGCGCAGAGCATGTTGCGCGGGGCCTTCGGCGCGGCCGGATCGACGCTGGTCATCGAGGAGTGCCTGGCCGGTGTGGAGGCAAGCTACATCATCCTGACCGACGGCCGGTCGTATGTGGCGTTTCCGACCAGTGAAGACCACAAGCGGCGCGACGACGGGGACCGCGGCCCCAACACCGGCGGCATGGGCGCGTTTTCGCCGGCCTCGGCGATGACGCCGGAACGGGAGGCCGTGGTCCGCCGCACCATCATCGAACCGACGCTCGCGGGCCTGCGCGCGGACGGCTGCCGGTACACGGGCTTTCTGTACGCAGGACTCATGATCACGGCCGACGGGCCGAAAGTCCTGGAATTCAACTGCCGGTTTGGGGACCCCGAGACCCAGCCGATCATGATGCGGCTGACGAGCGATCTCGTGCCGCTCATCCAGGCGGCCGTCCGCGGTGAACTCGCCGGCGCTTGCGTGGATCTCGATCCGCGGCCGGCCTTGTGCGTGGTCATGGCCGCAGGCGGGTACCCGGGCGAGTCGGCGGGCGGCAAACTTATTACGGGACTCGGCGAAGACACGCCCGACTGCAAGATCTTCCACGCCGGTACCCGCCCGACCCCGCAAGGGCCGGTGACGAACGGAGGCCGGGTGCTCGGCGTGGCCGCCCTGGGCGCGGACCTGAACGCGGCGCGGACGGCGGCCTACGTGCGCGCGCAGAACGTCCACTTCGAGGGCGCGCAGTTTCGGCGCGATATCGGCAACCGGCGCCCGCCCGGGGATTTTGGCAGCGCATGAGCGCGCAGCTCGACCAGGTCACCGATTACCTGCGTGGCCTGCAAGATCAGCTGTGCGCGGCCTTGAGCACGCTCGACGGCGGCACGTTTCGCGAGGACACCTGGGAGCGGGCGGGCGGGGGCGGCGGACGCTCGCGCGTCCTCACGGGCACCCTGTTTGAGCAGGCCGGCGTCAACTTTTCGGCGATCCGGGGTGAGCACTTGCCGGCATCGGCGAGCGCGCACCGGCCGGGCGTGGGCGGCGCACCGTTTCGCGCCGTGGGCGTGTCGCTCGTCATCCATCCGCGCAACCCCTATGTGCCGACGACACACTGCAATCTGCGCTATTTCGAAGCCACCACAGAACCGCTCACATGGTGGGTAGGAGGCGGATTCGACCTTACCCCGTACTATGGCTTCGACGAGGACGCCCGCCATTGGCACCGGACGGCTTATGAGGCCTGCGCGGCACACGGAGAGGATTCCTACCGGCGCTTCAAAGCCTGGTGCGACGACTACTTCGTCATCCGCCACCGGCAGGAGCAGCGCGGCATCGGCGGCCTGTTCTTCGACGATCTGCATGAAGGCGGTTTCGCGCACAACTTCGCCTTCCTAAAGCGCGTCGGCGCGGCGTTCCTGGCAGGCTACGAACCGATCGTCAGGCGCCGCGCGCAGCACGCCTACGGGGAGCGGGAGCGGGATTTTCAGCTCTACCGGCGCGGCCGCTACGTGGAGTTCAACCTCATTTACGACCGCGGCACACTGTTTGGCCTGCAGTCCGGGGGGCGCGCCGAGTCCATCCTCATGTCGCTGCCGCCCGAGGTGCGCTTTCGCTACAACTGGCGGCCCGAGGCCGGTACACCGGAGGCGCGACTCTACGAACGGTACCTGCAGCCGCGTGACTGGCTGTCGGAATAGCGTCGATCGCCTATACTCCGGGTTATGAAAAGACAGGCCATCATTTTGGGGCTGGTGCTGTGCGCGGTCATCGCAAGCGCGCACGCCCGCGTGGTTGCCTCCGGCTACTGGACACGCCTGCAGACCGCCACGGGCATTCGCGAGGGTCACGGGCCGACGGCGCTGGTCGTCTTTTTCGATCCCAACTGTCCCTATTGCCACCGGCTCTACGACAAGCTGCAGCCGCTTTTGCGCACGCACCCCCTGGCCGTCCAATGGATTCCGGTGGGCATCCTCACGCTGTCGAGTTTTGGGAAGGCGGCCGCCCTGCTCAAGGCGCGCGACCCGCAGGCGGCACTCGCTGCCGCGGAAAACGGATTCGGACCGGGCGGCGGCGCCATCGTGCCGCGGCGGGCCACCCCCTCCATCGCGCAGGCCTTGCGGACCAACGAGCGGCTGCTGGGAGAGGGCGGGGCACGGGGTGTGCCCTTTCTCGTCTACCGGGATCCGGCAGGGTCGGTGCACACCATCACAGGGGATCCGCCGACGGTGCGGCTGCAGAGGTTGTGGGCAACCCCCACACCTAAAACGAAATGACGAAGGGCAACGCCATGAAGCCCAGGCCGAGCACGACCAACCAGAGGGTGCCACTCACCAGCATGGAATACACCATGAGCGCGACACCGCTTACGAGCGCCATCGCGTGCTGCTGCTTGCGCCCGTAGACGAAATAGGCGCTGCCGACGATGCCAAAAAAGAACCCCAGTATCCAATCCACGATCGGCCTCCTGCGTCGCGCACTGCGCACCGGAAGGAACCGCAGAACCGTGGCGGCACTCCTGCCCGGCCTGTTCGGCATGCCCTCCCTGCTCGTTCTCCACCACGTCCACGACGGTCACGCCATCAACGTGGCGGTGGCCGCCGAGGCGGGGCAATTTCCGGCACCAACCCCCTATGCGACCGCGACGAGCTGGACAATTGAGCCGGGCGCCTTGCGCCACGCGCCGCAGCCCGACATCGAAGTCAAACTGTATGCCGTAAAACGCGCCGGCGCGGCCTTGCTGTGTGAAATCAGTGTCCGTTACTTCCCGGTCCCCGGCGGCTACGCACCTTACTACCGCTTGAACGAGCAGCTGTATTTCGCGCACAAAAACGGGCGGTGGATACCGCTTACGGTCATCGACGGCCTGCCGTCCATGGTGACCTTTACGCCCGTCGGCTTTGCCAACGCGGCGGGCTACTACCGGGAGCTGACGATCAGCAAGACCACGGGGCCGATCAGTCTGGCAGGCTGGGCGGTCACCGCCCTGCCACCGCCCTGATTCAACCCAATACCGGTTTTTCCGGCTCCTTCTTGCCAACGCGCCGGGCCACAGGCGCCGGCGGCTTAGGTGGCACGGGACGCGTGGTGGGCCGCTCCGGCGAAGCCGGCGCGGATGCGCTGGGCGCGGGCTTGGGCGGGGCCGTCCTCGCCGGAGCCGTCCGTGCAGACGCACGCGGCGGCCGTGCCCCCGGGCGGCCCCGGTTACGGGACGGCCGGCGGCCGTCTGCGGGGTGACCGCCCGCCTTCTCCGGGGCGCGGGCAGGCGGCACGAGCGCCACCAGCAATGCCTCGGTCACGCGCTCCACGGGAATCTTGTGGCCGATGTATTCTTCGATGTCCAGGAGGGAAAACGCGTACTCTTCACAGGCGAGACTGATCGCATCGCCGGTTGCGCCGGCGCGGGCCGTGCGGCCGATGCGATGGACATAGTCTTCGGCATCCTGCGGCAGGTCATAGTTGAAGACGTGCGTCACATCGCTGATGTGCAGACCGCGGGCGGCGACATCGGTGGCCACCAGCACGGAAAACTTGCCTTCACTGAACTCGCCGAGCAGGCGCTGGCGGCGCGGCTGCGGAACGTCACCGGAAAGCACCTCGGCACCGAAACCGTTGGCGGCAAGCCAGGATTGCACGCGCTCGGCGGCGTGTTTCGTGTTGGTAAAGACCAAGGCGCGCCCGGCGGACTCGCTGCGCAGCAGGCTCACCAGCGCCGGCAGCTTCTCGTCCCGGCCCAGATGGTAGAGGCGCTCGCGCACGCGCTCGGCGGTGACCTGTTCGGCCTCGATGCGCACGAGCTGGGGGTTGTTCATGTGCTCGTAGGCGAGCTCGGTGACCCGGTAAGACAGTGTCGCCGAAAACAGCATGCTGAGCCGCTGTGCGGGCTCGGGCATCCGCCGCAGCAGGAAACGGATGTCGCGGATGAAGCCGAGATCGAACATCCGGTCGGCCTCGTCCAGGACCATGACGGCGATGGCACGCAAGTCAAAGACATGCTGCTTGAAATAATCGATGAGGCGGCCGGGCGTGCCGATCAGCACGTCGACGCCTTCCTCGATCGCCTTGCGTTGCGTGTCATAGCCCGTGCCGCCATAGGCGAGACACAGCTTGAGGTCGCAGAAGGCGCCGAGCAGCTCGGCATCCTTGTGGATCTGCATGGCCAGTTCCCGCGTCGGCGCGAGAATCAGCGCACGCGGCTGGTTGGGCTTGCGGTCCGCAGGCGAAGGCTGGGTCAACAGGCGCGTGAAGGTGGCCACGAGAAAAGCGGCGGTCTTGCCGGTTCCCGTCTGCGCCTGGCCGGCGACGTCGCGGCCGGCGAGGGCAAGCGGCAAGGCCGCGGCCTGAATGGGTGTGCAGTGGGCGAAACCGGCGTGCTCGACACCCTTCAAGACGGACTCGGGCAACGGCAGGGCGGAAAATGCGAGGTGACTCAGATAAGTGTTTGTCATTAATGCGCTAGAATAGCAAAAAAACGGAGGGTAGGGGAAACGGGGATCGGGGCCCGCCCTCTCCCTTGCCAACGGCGAGCGCTTGCGTCCACAATACCGGACCGCAGCCGCTTTCTTCCATTCATCAAGCTTGGGACCAAAAACATGAGCCAAGGCATCATCCATGTGACCGACCAGACTTTCCAGGAAGCCGTGTTGAACGCAAGTGGACCGGTCCTCGTCGACTATTGGGCCGAATGGTGCGGCCCTTGCAAAATGATTGCGCCGGTCTTGGAGGAAGTCGCCCGGGATTACGCCGGCAAGATCACGGTCGCCAAGCTCAACATTGACGACAATCCGAGCACGCCACCAAAGTACGGCATCCGCGGCATCCCGACCCTCATGCTGTTCAAGGGCGGTAACGTCGAGGCGACCAAGGTGGGCGCGGTGTCCAAATCGCAGCTGTCGGCCTTTTTGGACGACAACCTCTGATTGCCGCCGCAGCCGGAGACCGCAAAGAGGGCTGGACGCTCGGCGGATGGAGTGGTAAGGTGCAATGGATTTGCGCTCGACCCGATGTAACTTTAAACCTCTTCCTCAACCCCTTTCTGAATTAGGCCGCGGGATCACCCGCACGTCCATGCCTGATGGTTTCTCAAAAAATGACTATGCATCTTTCTGAATTGAAGCGAAAACCCGCAACCGAGCTCGTAGAAATGGCCGCTGCACTGGACCTTGAAGGCGGCAGCCGGCTGCGCAAGCAGGATCTCATCTTTGCCATCCTGAAAGCCCAGGCCAAAAAAGGCGAGGACATCGTCGGCGAAGGCGTGGTGGAGATTCTTCAGGACGGGTTCGGTTTTCTGCGATCGGCAGACAGTTCCTATCTGGCCGGACCCGACGACATCTATGTGAGTCCGAGCCAGATCCGCCGGTTCAACCTGCGCACGGGCGACACCGTGACGGGCAACATCCGGCCACCCAAGGAATCGGAACGGTATTTCGCCCTGCTGAAGGTCGAGAACATCAACTTTCAGCCACCCGAAGAGGCGCGCAACAAGGTCCTCTTCGAAAATCTGACCCCCCTTCACCCCTTAAAGCGCCTCAAACTCGAACAAGCCAACGCATCCGCAGAGAACCTGACGTCGCGGGTGATCGATCTCATTGCGCCGATCGGCAAGGGCCAGCGCGGCCTGATCGTGTCCTCGCCCAAGAGCGGCAAGACCGTGATGCTGCAACAGATCGCGCATTCGATCACCGCCAATCACCCGGAATGCGTGCTGATCGTGCTGCTGATCGACGAGCGGCCGGAAGAGGTCACGGAAATGACGCGATCGGTGCGCGGGGAGGTGATTTCGTCGACTTTCGATGAACCGGCCACGCGCCACGTCCAGGTCGCCGAAATGGTGATCGAAAAGGCCAAGCGGCTTGTCGAGCACAAGCGGGACGTGGTCATCCTGCTCGATTCCATCACCCGTCTGGCGCGCGCCTACAATACGGTGGTGCCGGCATCCGGCAAGGTTTTGACCGGCGGTGTCGACGCCAACGCCCTGCAGCGCCCCAAACGATTCTTCGGTGCGGCGCGCAACATCGAGGAAGGTGGCAGCCTGACGATCCTCGCCACGGCGCTCGTCGAGACCGGTTCCAAAATGGACGACGTCATCTACGAGGAATTCAAGGGCACCGGCAACATGGAGATCCATCTGGATCGCCGCCTGGCGGAAAAGCGTGTGTACCCGGCCATCAACATCAACCGGTCCGGCACACGGCGCGAGGAATTGCTGATCGAGGCCGGTGAGCTGCAAAAGATGTGGATCCTGCGCAAGCTGCTCCACCCGATGGATGATCTCGAAGGATCCGAGTTCCTGCTCGACAAACTGAAGGCTACCAAGAACAACGCCGAGTTCTTCGACTCCATGCGGCGCTAGCGGTCGGATCGCTTGCGGATGACCGTCACGCCGTCCCGAATGGTGAGCAAAACAGTCTCCACCGAGGGGTCGTCGCGGACCCGCCGGTTGAAACGGCTGATACCGAGATCGGCCGCTGTCTGCGGGGCGAGCACCCGGCCCGACCACAGGGTGTTGTCGGCGACGATCAGTCCGCCGGGGCGCACGAGCGGCAGCGTGCGGTCGTAGTAAAGGCTGTAGTTTTCCTTGTCGGCGTCGATGAACACCAGATCGAAACGTTCGTCGCGCAATCCTTCGAGGGTGGCGGCCGCGCTGCCCATGCGGATGCGGATCTTGCGGCCGGCGGGGGTGCGCCCGAAGAAGAGTTCGGCGATGGCCGCGACCTCGGGATCGCGCTCACAGGCGACGAGTTCGCCGTCGTCGGGCAAGGCGAAGGCCATGCTGAGCGCCGAATATCCGGTGTACATGCCGATTTCAAGGACGCGCCGGGCCTGGGTGAGGGCGACGAGAAGACGGAGCAGCGCGCCCTCGACGGGGCCGCAGAGCATGCCGGCATCCCCCCGGTGGGCCTTTGTGTAGAGCTCGAGTTCGCGCAGGACGGCTGGCGCATCGGCGGTGTGTGCGCGGGCATACTCTTCCAGGCGTTCGTCGAGCAGGCTGACCATGAGACCGAGTATAGGCGCGCAGGGCCTCCCGTGCATGGGCAGTCCGGCCCCCGGCGGCGGCTGCTGACGGGATGGCGCGCCTTGCGTATGATAGAACGGTTTGAGCGTGCGCCTGCCTTAAGGGGCGCTTTTTGAGGAGGTTTGTCTGTATGTCGATGGCCGATCGCGATGGCGTGATTTGGTATGACGGAGAGCTGGTGGCGTGGCGCGAGGCGACCACGCACGTGCTGACCCACACCCTGCATTACGGCATGGGCGTATTCGAAGGCGTGCGCGCCTACCCGACGGCAGACGGCACGAAAATCTTTCGCCTCGAGGCCCACGTCGACCGCTTTTTCCAGTCCGCGCACATCATGGGGATGCCCATGCCCTATGACCGCGCCACGCTGACTGCGGCCATCTGCGCGGCCGTCCGCGAAAATCACCTGGATTCCGCCTACATCCGGCCGATGGCCTTCTATGGCCCGGAAGGGATGGGGCTGCGCGCCGACAAGTTAAAGACCCACGTCATCGTCGCCGCCTGGGAGTGGGGCGCCTACCTGGGCGACGCGGCGCTCGAACAGGGGATCCGCGTGAAGACCTCGTCGTTCAACCGCCACCATGTGAACGTGGCGCTCTGCAAGGCCAAATCAAACGGCAGCTACCTGAATTCCATGCTGGCGCTGCGGGAAGCCCAGCAGAATGACTGCGATGAGGCCTTGCTGCTCGACACGGAGGGCTTCGTCGCCGAGGGCAGCGGCGAGAACGTGTTCATCGTCCGCCACGGCACCCTGATCACCCCGGAACTCACCGCCGCGCTGGAGGGCATCACCCGCGACACCGTCATCACGCTGGCGGGCGAACTGGGCATCCCGGTGCGCGAGAAGCGCATCACGCGCGACGAGGTGTACATCGCCGACGAGGCCTTCTTTACGGGCACCGCCGCCGAAGTGACGCCGATCCGCGAGCTCGACCGCCGGATCATCGGTCGCGGGCGGCGCGGGCCGATCACCGAAAAGCTGCAGACTTTGTATTTCGAACAGGTTCATGGTCGCCGTCTCACCCATCCCGAGTGGCTCGCGCCGGTCGCCGAGACACCGGTTTCCCGCTCGAAAAAGGCCTGACGTGACCGATATCCTGCCCACGACCACCGAGCGCCGCCACGAGGTCACCCGGGCCGACCTGCCCCTGCATTGTCCGCTGCCCGGCATGAGCCTCTGGAATTCGCATCCGCGGGTGTTTCTGCCGATCGAGGTCACAGGCGAGGAGCGCTGCCCCTATTGCGGCACGCTGTACGTGCTGAAGGACCGGTAACCGCTTGGCGCAGGCAATCCTTGTCATCGGACCCGCCTGGGTCGGCGACATGGTCATGGCGCAGAGCCTCCTGAAGCAATTGAAGCAGGACGACCCGCAGGCCGACATCGACGTCATCGCGCCGCCGTGGACCGCCCCCGTGGCCACGCGCATGGCCGAAGTGCGGCACGTGCTGGTGCTCGACATCGCCCACCGGCAGCTTGCGCTCTGGCGGCGGCTGCGGTTCGGACGCGATCTGCGCGGCCGCTATCAGCGCGCCATCGTGCTCCCCAACTCCTTCAAAAGCGCCCTGCCGGCGTTTGCCAGCGGCGCGCCCCGGCGCACCGGCTTCCTGGGCGAAATGCGCCGTGGGCTGCTAAACGACATCCGGCACGAACCGCCCGGAGGGCGGCTGCGCACGATCGACCGCTTCGTGATGCTGGCCCGGGCCGCCGGGGCGGCACGCCCCGAACCCATGCCGCCCCAGCTGCGATCGGACCCGGCGCGCGCCCAGATGGCGCTGGAGCGGCTGGGATACGCGCCCGTCGACGGGCCCGTGCTGGCGCTTTGTCCCGGTGCCGAATACGGGCCGGCCAAGCGCTGGCCGGCCCGCCACTTCAGCGCACTGGCGCGGCAGTACCGCGAGCGCGGCTTTCGTATCTGGGTGCTTGGGTCCGCGCGCGATAGCGCGGCGGCCGCCGAGATCGATGTCGAAGACAAGGAAGACTTCACGGGCCGGACCGACCTGCTCGAGGCGATCGACCTGCTCGCCCAGGCGACGGCCGTGGTCAGCAACGATTCGGGGCTCATGCACGTAGCCGCCGCCCTCGGGCGCCCTTTGGCGGCCCTCTACGGATCATCGGACCCCACACACACACCGCCGCTTCACCCGCGCGCGGTGGTGGTCTCCAAGGGGTTGTCGTGCAGCCCCTGTTTTGCCCGTACCTGTCCGCTCGGTCATCTGCGATGCCTGGAAGATCTGGATGCGGCGGAGGTGGCCCACGCGCTCGATCGGGCCTTGGGGCGCTAGCGCGGTGCGCGCAAGGCGCGGGTCTTTTTCAGAACAGACCGGCGCGGACGGGCGGTGCGGGCCGCCGCCGGGGCA
>JAJYPD010000037.1 GCA_021795715.1 Pseudomonadota bacterium | reverse complement strand
GTCTCACCGACTCCGCGGCGGGACCCCTTGGTGCTGCCCGGATGGAAGACCCCCTCACCCCAGATGCGGCTGCAATTGTGCGTATCGCGTTGTTCGGCGACAGACACTTCGAGCTACACCCCACATGATGTCTCCGCTTCCCTTTCGAGCGGCCCAGGCTTTGGTGTTCGTCCCGCGCAACCGGTCTTCTCCGTCGGCTTGGCGGCTCACGGTTTGGGGTTTCATCGACGGACTGCCCGGTTTGTCAAACTTTTATCGCCGGCCCGGCCGCGTTCCCTGGGAGAACCTGATTCATTCGGGCTGCGTCCTGAGGCTTTGGGGTGTCCGTTATTGAAGACCGACCCCTAAAGTGCCTCCGGCCGCTTCCTCGAACAGCGGGGCGAACCCGCCGCCGGGTGTACGGAAGTTGGTGGTCTGACCCTGATAAAGCCGTGCCGACAGCCACAACACGTGGCCGATGTCGGCATAGGCGCGCAGATCGAACTTGAGGCTCCGGGAATCGGCCGCATGGCCGATGCGGCGCTCACCTGGCGGGGTCAGGACCTGGGCGACGTATTGGCCTTGCACGATGGTCTGCCATACGCCGCGTGTGAGTTTGGCACCGCGATATGCCGCGCGGCTGCCAAAACCCGCCCACGGCTTGAAGAACAGATTGCGACGCTCCGCCCATAGACGTTCGGCGTTATCCGGGCTGACGATTTCGGTATGCGGTACATGCGCCGCGAGCAAGGCTGCGACGGTCTTGTCTGCGCCCATCGCGTGCAGCGCCGATTGGTCGCACAGCAGTGCGAGGTTGCGCTTATCGGCGAACAGGGCGTGCGCCCGCGGGTGCGGGGTGATGACGGCGGCATCCGCCTGCCAGGCGCAGCGCAAGGCGGCGTGTTCGGGGGCGTCGAGCGCGAAGTCGGTAAGACGGTTGTAGACCAGATCGATGCGCTGGCCATCGACGCTGAGCATCGTGTGATCGCAGCGCAACTGTCCCGGATCGGCAATGACGGCCTCGATGCCTGCGCGCGCAAACAGGCGCTGGTAGAGAAGGAACTCGGCGTAGAGATATTGTTCTTTGGGCTGGGTGTCCACGATGGCGATGGAGGCGGGCCTGCCCGGCCGCCCGGCCGCCTGCCATTCACGCAGGAACATCGCGACGATTGCCGTCTCGAACGCATCGACGGTCTCACCGCTTGGCATCATGTTCCGCATGTCTTCGCAGCAGGCGCGCTGCGCGCGCGCCAGCACGGCGGACAGCAGCGCGCCACCTGGGTTCGTGTTGATTTCGATAAGGCCGATCCTGCCTGCTTCCAGATGAAAGTCGAAGCCAAGGAACACCCCCGGATTGCCGGGGTCGTGCCGGGCGGACTCGGGCGCACGGGCAAGCGCAGCGCGCTGGAAGGCGGGCAGTGCGGCGACGCGCTCGACAGCCTGAACCACTTTGCGCATGCGCTGCGCATGTGCGCGGGCGACGAACACCGGCTGTGCCGAAAACAGATGCGGATTGCGCTGCTGCACCAGAGCGTAGAGACCGGGCTGGCCCAGCTCTGTCTCGAGCGCCTGGGCCAGCTTGACGCGATCCAGGCTGATGCAAAAACAATCCCGGTTGAGGCGTTCGATCATGGTGGACTCATGGGGAAGCGCCGTCTACATGGATTTGCAACCACCATTCGAGCAAGGCGGCGTGCCAGAGCTTGCTGCCCTGGATGCGGGTGAAGTGCGCAGGGGCTTCGGGTGCGGCGAGCAGCGCGTCGACAAAGCCGCGCTGATACAGGCCGCGCTCACGGCAGGCGCGCGATTCGAGCACCGCGCGCATGCATGCCAGAAATGGCCCGCGGACGTGTTTGAGCGCCGGAACGGGAAAGTAACCCTTGGGCCGGTCGATCACGGCGTCGGGCAGCACCCCGCGCGAAATTGCCTTGAGCGGAAACTTGCCACCTGTGCGCAAACGCAGTTCAGGTGGCATGCGGGCGGCAAGTTCGACCAGCGCGCGGTCAAGGAACGGCACACGCAGTTCGAGTGCGTGCGCCATCGGCAGGTTGTCCACCCGTTTGACCGGATCGTCGACGATCAGCGTGGTCACATCCAGCCGCAGCACCTGGTCGAGAAAGCTGTCGGCTTGCGGGCGTTGCAAAGCGGCCTCCAGAAACTCGCCGGTGACGTCCGGCACATGATGTGCCGGGTCGATGAAGCGCAGCCACTCCGCATGATCGCGGTCGACGTAATGCTGCGAAAAGCGTGCCGCCGGCAAACCCGATTCCACCTGCATGCGCGGGTACCAGAAATAGCCCGCAAACACCTCGTCGGCCCCCTGGCCTGCGAGCACGGCCTTCACGTCGCCACCCACCCATTCGGCGAGGAAGTCGAACGCAACGACGTCGTGGCTGAACATCGGCTCGGTCATGCGCGCGATCGTCTGCGGCAGGCGTTCGAGCACCGCGCTGTTGGGAATGGACAGCTGATGGTGGCGGGTGCCGAAAGTGCGCGCGACGAGATCGGAGTAGGCGAATTCGTCGGCTTTCTCGGTGTCGGCATCCAGGCTTTCGAAGCCGATGGAGTAGGTGCGCAGATTGCGTGTTTCGCCGGCGAGCATGCCCACCAGCAGGCTCGAATCCAGCCCGCCGGACAGGAGCACGCCCACCGGTACATCGGCTGCGTGCACATGACTGTCGAGCGCGGCCTGCAGTGCACTGCGTGTGGCGTCGATCCATTCCGGCTCGCTCGGCAGCGGGTTGGGGCGGCTTGCGTCGAGTTGCCAGTAGCGCGTAAGCCAGCGCATGCCGGAGAGGTCGATGCGGAGGGTGTGCGCTGGCTCCAGTTTGCGCACACCGCGCAGGATGGTGCGTGGCGCCGGCACCACGGCGTGCAGCGAAAACAGGTTGTGCAGCCCGATTGGGTCGATCGCGGTATCGACGCCGCCTGCGGCAAGCAGCGCCGGCAGGCTCGAGGCAAAGCGCAGACGCGCGCCGGTTTGCGCGAGATAAAGCGGCTTCATGCCGAAGCGGTCGCGCGCAAGGAGCAGGCTTTGGCGGCGCGGATCCCACAAAGCGAAGGCGAACATGCCGTCGAGCCGGCGTACGCAGTCATCGCCCCACTGCGCGTAGGCCTTGAGGATGACCTCGGTATCGCCGCTGGAGACGAAGCGCTGGCCCCGCTTGCCCAGTTCGTCGTGCAGCGCGCGGTAGTTGTAAATAACGCCGTTGAACACCAGTACGCAGCCGGTGGCGGCGTCGCGCATGGGTTGGTCGCTCGCGGAGCTCAGGTCGATGATCGACAGCCGGGTGTGTCCGAACGCGACCGGACCGTCATGCCACTGGCCGGCATGGTCAGGCCCGCGGTGCTTGAGCGCATCGCGCATGCGCTCGACCGCAGTAAGATCGGCCGCGCGGCCGTCGAAACGCAATTCACCGCATAGGCCGCACATTGTGTCAGGTGTTGGGGGTCTCGGGGCTAATGGAGGCGGCACGCCGGAGGCCGCAGCACATGCGCCCGCTCGGCGCATCGAAGCGCCCACCGCAAGTCGCGACGGGTGCGCCGTGCAAGCAGGCGCCTGGGCGCGGCACGCAGGACTTGGTCGTGGTCGAGCTCAGGCCGTGCCGCACTGTGTAGTCCTTCTGCTTCCTGTCGTACGGCTGGCGCGGGGGGTTGACGTCCTGGCCGGCAACGTCGCGCGCCGCCACGCCTGCGGCTTGCGCAAGGCGCCAGAGGCGTGCCCCGCAGGCAAAACCTTGAGAAGGGTCGTCTGCAGCAAATCGGCCTGCTGCCCGGCCTTTTTTCCCCGGCGGGGAAGAGAGTTCCCCATTGCCGCCCGACGCACCCTCCAGGTGTGGCTGACGCAGGTTTCGGTGGGCGTGGGCTCCAGGTTCACGGCTGCATCATAGGGGCAGCGAGATGGGTCGTCAATCAGGAGCCTCTCCCCGCATGAGTCTGAAGCCGGATCGGGTTGTGTTCAGGATGGGGGATGCACACCTTTATGAGCCTCGATAACCCGACCGCCATTGATCGGCTCGTGGACTTTTTGTCCGGTACCCAGACGGTGGCCTTTTCGGTACTGAGTAAGCCCGTAGCCCACTATGAATGGGTGCAAAAGACCCCTGGTCCGCTTCCGGTAGCGCACCCTATCGGTACACGTTTATCGGCGTGCACGTGATCACGAACCCCGTGCGCGCGGCATTCTGGTCCGGGCACCCGGAGTCGAAACGCCCGTTTAGCACCTGGTATCGCCGGATGCGGGCAGATGTGTTCGCGGATGATCATGGGTTCGAACCGGACACCGGGATGTTTGGCGCGGCACGCGGCGCTGTTTCTCTCTTGGTCTATTGTGTGTGCCTTGCGAAGGCACGGTTGATTCGTCGGTGCAAATCCGACCCGGCCAACTCTCGCTCCGGCCGGAAGCACAAGGGGCGGTCCAGGAGGCAACAAATGGGCTGAAGCACTTCTTGAAAAGGCCTCGTAGGAGGCCAGCGGGTTCTGCGGGCCGCAATGCGAATGAACACCGGGCAGGCCTCGAAATAGCCAACGGGGAAGCCGACTCGCCACAATAACGAGGAAGGCCGACGTCCAGCGAGAAGCGAGCGGGATGTGCATCCTTGGGTTCCCCCGGGGTAATGGTGGCAGCACGCAGGGCCGTGATCAATCGTGCAACAAGGGAAGTCCGCATTGGTGCCGGGCCGGCAGCTCGGCAACGGTGATCCCGCGAGGGATGGCAACCGGCCGTGCGGATGGCGGATGGGGGTGTAGTAGTGAGGAAGCTGGGTAACGCCGGTGGAGCGAAGGCCCCCTGTTGCAGAACGGATGACGGAAAGTGGCAAGAGCCGCGGGGATGGACGATGAGTCTACCAACCCCGCGTGATTCGGTGGAGACGCGACAGACCGCATTGCAAACGAAAGCCAAGCACGAACCGGCCACAAGGTTCTATAGCCTATGGGACAAGGTATGCCGCAAGGACACCAGACGCACCATCACGTGGAATGGCGCCAACCGCATCGAAGAGATCAAGGACAATGGCCACACCGACCGCTATGTCTATGACGCGACGGGAAGACGCATCTGCGGGCAAAGCGTGACCCCTTCCTGGTGACGTCGTATGTATTTCTTTTTTTGATGGCTGCGTACATCGCATCCGGTGCCAGACCAATCTCACCCCGCCACGTTACCGCGCCACATTGGACGTGTGCCTGAGCGAAAAGGGTAGGGTCGGCAAGAGAGGCGAAAACGCCAGCGCCAGGAGACGGAATGAGGGTTGTCAGGTTGACTGTTCCCTCGGTGCCATCGACGAATCGAACACGTAGCCGAAAGTGCGGCAGGACTTCGACGGCCACCACGCGCCACGGCATGCGTGCCTGGATGGACGGCGTTACACCAAGAAGCGAATCGTGTTGGGCTGTTGATTGCGTGCGCATAGCGCCCAGTCCTCAATGCGTTCGGCGCGATGTTCCTGTGCCCATTCAAGAATTCAGGCGAGGGCTCGCCGGGGCATCCCGCCTTCCAGAATACCTAGAGTCCGAATATCGATCAGCACTTCGTGCTCGGCGTAGAGCGCATGAAAGTACGGAGGTGCATGATCGTTGCAAAACATCTGGAGCAGCAGGATTCCGTAGAACGTGTTGATGGCCGGCATCTGCCGCTACCTTCCTGGCAGATCATAGGGGCTCTTCAATATGGCATGACATCCCAAAGCCGCATAGAACACTTAAATCCGATGCTGAGGGGCTGGGCAGGCTACTTCACCAAGGCCCGGTGAAGCGCATCTATCGGCGGATCGACAACGATACGGCGCGACGTCTGCGAATCTGGCTGATGCGCCGACGCGGCAAGCGGGGAACGGGGTACCGCCAATACTCCGACCCGTTCTTGTATGAAACCCTCGGACTGATACGCCTCTTGCCGCCAAGCACAAGCCATGCGAACGCGAAGGTTTGATGGTCTGAAAGAGAGCCGGATGCGGAAAATCTGCACGTCCGGTTCGATGAGCGGGATGTGGAAACGGAGCCAGGGCGAGGTTATTTGGGCACCGCCAGCCGAAAGGGGCGGCAACAGATAAACCAAGCCTACCGCCACCGCGCACATCTTGACTCTACCGACCGACATGGGTCATGGCAGGTTGATCCCTGAGACGCAGGGTCACGCGGCAAGAGATGAGGTCATTGCGTGGGGCGTGGCCCGAACCGGGAGGCCGGGCCGGTCACGGGTGGCCCAGGCCTGGTGATGTCCCCGCGGCGCGACAAAAAGGAGAGTGGGCCGTCTCGGTGCCCGATCGCAAGAACGCGAAAGTGCCTCCGGAAATCCTTCCCGCCCATCACCATGCCGCTTTTACGGCCGCCCGGATTGATCCGGGATGCGCGCGGCGCGACCGGCCACGATCGCGCCATCTTGTGGTCGCAGACGCGCAAAGCCGGGCAGTGCCAGCAAAGGGAGGAGCGCGAGTACCAGAAATACGGCATGGAATTCGGCGAGACGGGGTGCCAGTTGGTTGTGTGTCAGAAAGGCAAGCAGCGCCGCCCCGAAGGAAACGCCAAAGCTCACTGTCAACTGTTGCAGCAAGCCGCCAAGACTCGTGGCGTGGCTTAAGCGCCCGGGCGCCACATCCGCGTAGGCGAGCGTATTCGATGTCATAAACTGGGTCGACCGCACGAGCCCGAAGAAAATGATAGTGAGCGCGATGAGGCCATGCGCGGTATGCGGCCGGATCAGCGCGAAGCTTGCGAGTGCGCCCGCGCACGCGACGGCGCTGCCAAGCAGCATGTTGCGAAACCCAAAGCGGCGCAAGGCCGGTCCGGCTATCAGGCGGATCGGGGGGGCCCCGAGCGCGGCGAGAAGCGTCAGGGATCCCGACTGTATGGGGCTTAGACCCAAGCCGACCTGCAACATGAGCGGCAGGAGGTAGACCGGACCATTCATGGCAACACGGCACAGCCCGCCGGCGGTGGTCGCAATGGCGAAGGCGCGTTCCCGCAGCAATCGCAAGTCGATCACGGGATGCACGCGTGCGCGACTGCGCCGGCCAAAAGCCAAAATCAGGCCCGCAGCGCCAAATCCGATGCCGGTGAGGGTCAGTGATGACATATGTCCGATCCCTTCCATGGTCGCTTCGAGCAGGCCGACCCCCGTGCCGAAAAGTGCAAACCCCATGAGATCGAAGGGTGGCGAGGAGGATGGCGGTGATGCCCCGAGGAACCGGTACGCCAGAGCCATACCAATCAAACCAAACGGCAGATTGACGTAGAAAATCCATCGCCAGGACAAATAAGTCGTGAGATAGCCGCCGAGCAGAGGGCCGATGAGCGGCCCTGCGATCGCCGGCAGTGTCACGTAGGTCATGGCCTTCACGAGCTGGGTGCGCGGGAAGCTGCGTAGAAGGATCAGGCGCCCGACCGGCGTCATCATGGCGCCGCCCAGGCCCTGCACGACGCGGGTCGCCACCAGGACGGGAAAATCGGCGGTGGCACCGCACAAGGCCGAACCAGCGGTAAAAAGGCCAAGGGCGATGATGAATATGCGGCGTTCGCCAAAGCGGTCGGCGCACCAGCCGCTTAGCGGGATGAACACGGCGAGCGTGAGGACATAGGCGCTTACGGCCAGATTCATCTGTATGGGACTTGTATGAAGAGCATGCGCCATATCGGGGATCGCCGTGGTGACGATCGTTGCGTCGAGTTGCTCCATAAAAAAGGCGATCGCCACCACCAGGGGGATCAACAGACGGAGATGAGGTGTCTTTTCCGTGACAAAGACATCCTCGCGGCCAGGATCGGAATGTGCGCCGCCATGAGGGGGCTGGTGGTACGGGTCGGGTGGTGCGTCCGGCATTGCGGGTTGAAGGGCGGTCGGATCAGGGCCGCGGCGCGTGTGCGCACAACAGGCGAGATGGATTCACGCGTCTGACAGGTGGTGGATTCGGGCGCGCGTTGCGCGCAGGACGCCTAAGAACAGGGAAGTCATGGCCGGATCGTACAGAGGGGGCGGGGGTCTGGTAAGCGGATTTTCCGCGGCCGCAGTATTTTCCCGGACGAATTGTGCCGCGCCGGTTGGGACTTGCGGGCGGCGCCCCTTGCGATATGGAGGGCAGGTGGCGGCTTGCGGATGCTGCCGGCAACGGGTTGGGGCCGATGATGCGGCGCTTTCGCATGGATCCGGCGGCCGCCAAAAAGGCGCGCGATACGACGCGCGCGACACATCCCTCGCAAGGCGTACATGGAGACCTGCAAACCGGCAGAGGGCGGCCAAGATGCGATGAAGATGTTCGCAGGTCGCCACCGCAAGGATCCTTGATCCGAGTCAAGGAGGCGGGCGGTCGGAAAATCCGAAGATCCCGCTCTCCTGATGAACGATCACACAAAGGGGCATGCATGTTTTGCAATCAATGCGAACAAACATCTAGAACTATCGACACGATTGGCTGTATATCCGTCGGGACGTGCGGCAAGAATGACACCGCAGCTGCCTTGCAGGACGTGCTGATCCACATGGTCAAGGGTCTTGCGCAACATGCGTGGCGTGCCCGTTCTGCGGGGATCGTCGACAGGGAGCTGGATGCGTTTCTGCTCTATGCGGTCTTTACGACACTGACCAACGTAAATTTCAATCCGGTCCGCCTGCAGGAACTGATTCAGGAGGCGGCGCGCTGGCGGAGCATCATCGACGCGCGCTATGCCGATGCGCTGCCGGCGGGACGGGTGGCGGCCGGGGAGCTCCCTGGGCCGGCGGCCTTCGAGCCTGCCGCGGATCGCGACGGGCTGCTTGCGCAAGCGGCGCTTCTCGGGCCGTATGGCTCGTCCCGGGCGGACAAGGATGTGCTGGGGCTGCAGGCTTTCATCTTGTATGGCATGAAAGGTGTGGCCGCCTACGGCCATCATGCGCGCAGGCTTGGCTATCAGAGCGACGCAATCGACGCCCGCATCGAAGAAATGTTCGCGTATCTGGCCGGAGACCCGGCCGACAAGGAGGATCTCCTGGCCCATGCCCTCGAGGTGGGGCGCCTGAACCTGAGCGTGATGGAATTGCTTGACGCGGCCAATACCGGAACATTCGGCGCGCAGGCGGTGACATCTGTGCGTGTGACACCGGTGAAAGGCCGGGCCATTCTCGTCAGCGGACACGACTTCGAGGATCTTGCGCGGATTCTCGAGGCAACGAAGGATCAGGGAATCCAGGTGTACACGCACGGGGAGATGCTGCCGGCCCATGCGTATCCAGAGCTCAAGCGTCACGGCCATCTGGCCGGAAATTGGGGCGGCGCGTGGCAGGATCAGCAGCGGGATTTTGCCGCCTTTCCGGGACCGATCGTTATGACGTCAAACTGTCTCATTGAACCTGCGGCCTCGTATCGGAACCGGATCTTTACCACGGGGCCGGTCGGCTGGCCGGGCGTACGCCATCTGGCGCACGGCGAATTCGCGGAGGTGGTGAAGGCGGCGAAAGCGACCCCGGGTTTCACGGCCGACGGGGAGGATCGGCGTATCACGGTGGGTTTTGGGCGGCATGTGCTCATGGGAGTCGCAGACCAGGTGGTCGCGGCGGTCAAGAAAGGAGACATCGGCCACTTCTTTCTCGTGGGCGGATGTGATGGCGCCTCGCCCGCGCGGCGCTACTTCACGGAGGTGGCGACCAAGGCGCCGGAAAACGCCGTCATCCTGACCCTTGGTTGCGGCAAGTTCCGCTTCAACAAGGAGAGCTTTGGGGACATAGGCGGCATTCCCCGTCTGCTCGACGTCGGCCAGTGCAGCGATGCATTCTCGGCGATCCAGGTAGCGGCCGCCTTGGCCGGCGCACTGCAATGCGAACTCAATGATTTGCCCTTGTCCTACATGATTTCATGGTTCGAGCAGAAGGCCACCGCAGTGCTGTTGTCGCTTCTGGCGCTTGGTATCAAAGGAATCTATTGGGGTCCGGCGCTTCCCGGCTACATGACCGAGAATCTCGTGGGTGAGTTCGCGTCGCGGTTTGGCCTAAGGCGCATCGGCGATGTCGATGCGGACCTGCAGGCTGCATTGAATTGACCATCCCAGATGGGGGCACGCGCCCCCATTTTCTGTATCCCAATGCCAGGTGTTTTGCGATGACGGAATTTGAGATCACGGCTTATACCCGCGACGGGCAGGTGCTCACCTTCCCCTGCCGCGGCGATGAGGCACTGCTGGCTGGCGCCGAACGGCAGAATATCGTCCTGCCGGCGCAGTGCCGCAAGGGCAGTTGCGGCGCCTGCACGGCGACGGTAAGGGCGGGTTCGTACGGACTTGGGTCTCTGCGCCCAAATGACGGGGGTTCATTGGCACGCAATGAGCGGGAGGTGCTGCTTTGCCAGGCCACACCCCGTTCCGCGCTGGTGGTGGATCTGCCTTATGATCACGCGTTCGTACGCTTCGAACCGGTGCCGGAGCGATGGGCGGAAATCGTGGCGCTAGACCGTGTGGCGCCCGGGACGGAGCGCATGCAACTGAGACTGCAGGCCGACGAAGTCTGCGGATCCGCAGCCGAGTTCGCTCCCGGCCAGTACATGGAAATCCTTGTGCCCGGAACGGCCGAGTGGCGCGCCTACTCGCTCGCCAACAACACAAATTGGGACGGACACCTGGAGTTTCTGATCGCGCAGCGGCCTGACGGGCTGTTTGGGCGCTACCTGCAGAGGGCGGCGGTGGGCGACCGTTTGCGGGTGAAGGGTCCATCGGGTGTCTTCACGCTGCAGGAAAACGGATTGCATCCTCGCTGGTTCATAGGCGGACACACGGGTGTCGCGCCCTTGCTGTCGATGCTGTGCAGCATGGCCGCATGGGGGGATAGTCACCCTGTGCGCCTCTATTTTGCGGTGCGTGACGGCGGTGAGCTCTTTTTGGAGGATGCCATCGAAGAATTGCGGCAGCGACTGCCGCAGCTCGAGGTGAAATATTGTGTTTCCCGCTCCCACAGAGAGCGGTTTCACTACGGCAATGTCCTGGAGACTTTGGAAGCCGATCTGCGGTCAGCTGGCACGCCGCCGGATTGCTACGTCTGCGGTTCAGCACGGCTCGTGGAAGGTGTCACGGCGTGCGCCCGCAACCACGGGGTGGCCGAAGACCGGATTTACCACGAACGGTTCGTGGCGACCTAGCGGGATTTCTAGACGCCATCGCCCGTCAGGCCCTTGCAAGAACGGGCAGCCCGGCCGCATTCTGGGAAAGGCGCGTGCGCGGTGTGCTTTGGTCTGCAGAGGGACGCTGGCGGCCGGGCCGCCACAAAGGCGACGCGGCCAGAACGATGCACAAGGAGGATGGGGATGGCGATGAGGAAGGTACAAATCACGGCCGCCCTATCCTATGCCGTGTGCATCGGTCTTTTCGCGCTGTCGTCCGTGGTTTGCGCACAGGACGGGCGGGTCGTTTTCGTGGAAATGGGTCCCCTGGACCACGGCATGATGGGACGGGGGATGATGGGCCGGGGCATGATCGGCGGTGGGGGTGGTCCGGCCGCACAGGATCTGCGCGCGTACATCCGTGCGCAGGGCCTCGGATGTTTCAGTTGTCATAGGATCCACCGGAACGCCATGGGGCCGGCCTTTCAAGATGTGGCAGGCCGTTATGCGGGCCGTCCGGGCGCCGAGGCGGAACTTGCACACGCGATTGCGTATGGCGTGGCCGGCAGGTGGCCCAATTTTCCGGCCATGGCGGCAGGGCTTGCCACGCCGACACAGGCGCGCGAGCTCGCGCGCCTCATTCTGCGTCTGCAGACGGACGCGCGCCCCTGACGGCGGTGCCGTAGGCCAACGTCCCCGCCGCCCGGGCGGGGGCGCAGGCCGGGGAAGGCCGGGTGAGCGGCACCGGAGTTGCAGGGTCCTGAAGGACATCCCCCGCGGGGCGGCATCATGCGGGGGCGGTGAGCCGGGACGATGGACGGCCGGCATGTCACAAGCGGGCGCACAAACGAACGGGAAGCGGACCCATTGGGGGTAGTCTGCGCGCGGCGATGCAAAGAGTGTGTCCTTTCCAGTGCACGCCCAAAGCATATGGCCGTTGGGATCCTCCATCCCGATTTGCATGTGTGTTCCACGCAAGGGCCGGGGGTCTGCGCGGATGCGGCCGCGTTTGGCCTTTTCCCAGGCCGCGGTGTAATGCCCCCTTGGCGAATCTGTGCCGGCAGTCGGGCCGCCGGCGGGATTTCCCCGCAGACCCGTGACGCGGCGGTCTGTTCTTTCGTCCGGCGTGATCTGGATGCATGGTCTGCTACACCAACTCGAGGGGCGCCGTGAGCGGCCGCCGCGTTGAGGCGGCGGCGTTGTGTCCAGCCCCAAGCGGGGTGCAGGGGCGTGTCAGGTGGGCCGGTGAGCGCCCGGTGCGGTATTCACCAGGGTGGGTGTGTCTGGGCGGCGGTATCGGGCACCACGTTATCGAAGCGGCTGTAATCGATGACGTAGGTGTCGCCGCTTTTGGAGAGGACGTCCTCCAGCCTGTGTCCCGGGAGGATTTCATCGGGCCGGTACACATGGCGTGCGTGAATGGCCTGCGAGAGCGTCTCGTCGAGTCCCGAGAGGATGACGACGATCTGCGCATCGCCGGCGCGCAGGAGATCGGGGTCGTAGGGATAGAGCGGACTGTCTGCGGTGATGGGGTGCATGACCGTCCAGGAGTAGCTGAAGGTCGGGTTCCTTTGGCGTAGAAGCGGCAAGTCGTAGAAACGGCGCATGGCGTGTCCCTCGGGGCTGATTTCGTTGCGCACGAGGGTGGCCTCGACCCGCGCTTCCAGGATCTGATTGCCGCGTTTGTTTGCGGCGCGAAACATGAGCGTCGGGACGCCGTAATAGCGGCTTATGACCGCAAAGCGGCTGAAGACGATGCGGGCGCGCGGGCGCGAGAAGCGGGCAAAGGCAAGCCCTGTGGCAAGCGCGAGACCAAAAAGGCCGATCAGGGTCTCCAGGGTCATCAGGAGGTTGGCAAACAAAGTGCCCGGATACATGATGCCGTAGCCGATGGTCGCCATGGTCTGGACACTGAAAAAGAACGCATCCATGAACGAGCCGGGGCGGGAATGGACGATGGCCGCCGGCTGCGCCCAGTAGGCAAATGCAAAGAGCATGTTAACGAACAGGAAGAGCAGGCCCACGCCGCCCACGAAGCTCGGCCAGCCCATGGTCAAAAGCGCATGGTAGAGATCGCCAAGCAGATCCGGCAGGCGATCCCGCCAGCGGATGTGCGGCCGGGCCAAGGGGTGTGAACGGGATTTGCGCTGCATGGGCAATCGCCGGGGACGGGAATCCGGTAGGACGGGACCGGCCTAGGCTGCCATGAAAACCCCGCACGCGCAAATGGCCGAAGGCGACGAAACCGGGGGTCTATCCCATAGGCCGGACGGGTAAAGTGTGTTACGCTCACGCATGCCGGAGCAATTCCGGCGCGCAGTCAAAAAACGCGTTATGGCGGTGACGGTCGGCCCCCGCTGTGGCGATCGATCGTGAACCCGGTCAGGTCCGGAAGGAAGCAGCCGCAGCGATCCGGTCGGGTGCAGCGAAGGGCCGGCCCAAGCCGCCACCCCTGACGTGACTGAGGATCTGGATGAGTTACTTGGTGCTCGCGCGGAAGTGGCGGCCACGCACATTTTCCGAGCTCGTCGGCCAGGAGCCGGTGGTGCAGGCGCTGCGGTATGCGCTGACGGAAGGGCGCCTCCATCATGCATATTTGTTCAGCGGCATCCGGGGCGTCGGCAAGACGACCGTGGCCAGGATCCTCGCCAAGGCACTGAATTGCGAGTGCGGTATCGTGGCGGATCCCTGCGGGCGGTGCGCGGCGTGCCAGGAGATCGACAGCGGACGCTTCATCGATCTGATCGAGGTGGATGCGGCGTCGCGGACCAAGGTCGACGACACGCGGGAATTGCTGGATAACGTCCAGTACGCACCGACCCGCGGGCGGTTCAAGGTTTATCTGATCGACGAAGTGCACATGTTGTCGGCGCACAGCTTCAATGCGCTGTTGAAGACCCTCGAAGAGCCGCCTCCTCACGTAAAGTTCATTCTGGCCACCACCGATCCGCAGCGGCTGCCGGTGACGGTGCTGTCGCGGTGCCTCAAGTTCACCCTGAGGCGGTTGGCCGATACACAGATCGCCGATCAGTTGCGGCACATCCTCGAGGCTGAGGGGCTTGCCTTCGAGGAACCGGCGCTGGCGGCTCTTGCGCACGCAGCCGACGGCAGTTTGCGCGATGCGTTGAGCCTGACGGATCAGGCGCTCGCGACTGGTGGCGGACGCGTGGGGGTCGATGCCGTACACGGCATGCTCGGCCTCATTGCCCCCGATTTTGTGCGGCGTCTGATCGAGGCGCTGGCGCGCGCGGATGCGCCCGGCATGATGGCCATCGCCGATGAGGCCTACACGCTCGGGTTTGGCATGGAGATGCTGCTAGACGAGTTGCTGCGTGCCTTGCATGAGCTGGCGCTTGCGAAAGCGGATTGTCCGGTACCCGACGAATGGATGCCGGTGGTCGCCGCAGGAGCGCCGCTGGCCGCCGACGAGATTCAGCTCTATTACGAGATCGGCTGCCTTGGGCGGCGGCAGTTGCCGTTGGCTCCGGATCCGCGTACCGGCACGAAAATGACCTTGTTGCGGATGTTGGCGTTCAAGCCGGCCGAGACCGCGGCAGAAACACCAGGAAAGCCGGTCGTGGCGGCGGGAAAGGTCGCCACGGCGCGCCGTGAAGGACGCCAGGAGGCGGTTACGGCCCCGGTGCCACGCGCGGTTGCGCCCGCGGCGGATCCGGAGCCGGCGGTCGCGCCGCCTGCGGCCGGCGGGGGCGCGCAGCCGGCGGAAGACGGCGCGGCTGTGCTCGAGGCGTTGTCGCTGACCGGGCTGATGCGTCATCTGGCACAGAATGCGGTGCTCACGCGAACCGGCGATGTGGTGTCGCTTGGTGTCGATCCGGGCGTCGCCCATCTCCTCAACGAGGAGCGCGTGCGCGTGCTGCGGGATGCGTTGAGCGCGTATTATGGCCGGCCCATGGCGCTGTCGGTGACCACCGGCGCCAGCGTGGCCGGCACACCGGCGAATCTGCGCAGACAGGCCGAGGAGCGGGCCATGCAGGATGCGATCACGGCGCTGCAAGGGGATCCGGCGGTGGAAGCCCTGCAGCGGGAATTCAACGCACGGGTGCACGAAGAATCCGTGCGGCCCCTGCGCAGTTGATCAAGCCAGAGGGAGGGACATGAAAGGCGGATTGGGACAGTTGATGAAACAGGCGCAGGCCATGCAGGAAAACCTGCGCAAGGCCCAGGAACAACTGGCCTCCATCGAGGTGGAAGGGCAGGCGGGCGGGGGGCTTGTGAAGATCACCATCACGTGCCGCAATGCGGTGCGCAAGGTGCAGCTCGACAATGCGCTCTTGCAGGAAGATCGCGAGGTGGTCGAGGATCTCCTTGCGGCCGCCATGAATGACGCCCTGCGCAAGGCCGAGCAGGTAAGCCAGGAAAGACTTCAGGGGCTGACGGCCGGACTCAACATTCCTGGCCTCAACCTGCCCTTTTGATGGCCCACGAAAGCGAAGCCATAGAGGCCCTCAAGAAGGCCCTGCGCAGGCTGCCTGGCATCGGTCCGAAGGCGGCACAGCGCATCGCCTTCCATCTGCTCGGCCGGGATCGTGCAACGGCAAAGGATATCGCGCGGGCGCTCGAGCACGCCGTGGCGCGCGTCGGCCACTGCCGGTTGTGCAACAATTTTAGCGAGACGGAAGTGTGCGGCATCTGTGTGTCACCACGGCGCGACAGCGGCCTCCTCTGTGTGGTCGAGTCCCCGGCGGATCTGGTCTCCCTGGAGCAGTCGGGGGCGTTCACCGGCACCTATTTCGTGCTGATGGGGCGCCTCTCGCCGCTTGAAGGCATCGGACCCGACCAGATCGGCATACCAAAACTCCAGAACCGGCTGGAAAGCGGCGCGGTGCGGGAGGTCATACTGGCCACCAACGCCACCGTTGAGGGTGAGGCCACGGCGCACTACATCAGCGAGATCGCCCGTCACCACGGGCTGCTCGCCACGCGCATCGCCTATGGCGTGCCGGTGGGTGGAGAACTTGAGTACATCGACCGCGGTACGCTCGCCAAGGCCTTCTCAGGACGCCGGGAGGCCTGAGAGCAGCGCATCGGTCTTCGCCGCGCAAATGAAGTCGTTTTCGCTCAGGCCCCCGATCGCGTGGGTCGTGTAGCGGACCTCGCAACGGTTGTAATGGACGCTGAGATCGGGATGATGATCCTGCCGGTGGGCGATGAATGCGATCGCGTTCACGAAGGCCATTGTTTTGTAATAGTCCCGGAAGGCGAACAGGCGGCTGATCACCGTGGCATCCGCGTTCAGCGACCACTGTGGCACATGGCGCAGCAGGTCTTGCACCGCGGCAGGCGACAAGGGCGCAACGCCGCCTTCACAGGGTTTGCACGACAGCGTGCACAAGTCATCCATATGTTCCTCCTTTAAGGATCTTGG
>JAJYPD010000065.1 GCA_021795715.1 Pseudomonadota bacterium | reverse complement strand
CTTGACCCGCAGCCGGCGTACCGCCACGTCGATGACATTGGTATCGGAGTCGAAATTCATGTCCCATACCTGCGAGGCGATCAGGCTGCGAGGCAGTACTTCCCCTTTCCGGCGCAGAAACAGTTCGAGCAGGGCGAATTCCTTGGCGGTGAGGTCGATCTTGCGTCCCGCCCGCATGGCGCGTCGCCGCAGCAGATCCAATTCCAGATCGGCAGCCTTGAGGACAGCGGATTCCAGACCGGTGTGTCCGCGGCGCACTAGGCTGTGCACACGGGCCAGCAGTTCGGCGAAGGCGAAAGGTTTCACCAGATAATCGTCGGCGCCCAATTCCAGCCCCTTGACCCGATCTTCCACCCGATCGCGCGCGGTCAGGAATAGCACTGGCATTTTGATGCCGGCCCGGCGCACGCCTTCGAGCACCTGCCAGCCATTGAGGCCGGGCAGCATCACATCCAGGATCATCAGGTCGTAGTGCCCCTCTTTTGCGAGTTCCAACCCATCCCAGCCCTCGCGGGCCAGGTCCGTGACAAAACCGGCCTCAGTGAGGCCCTGTTTCAGGTACGCGCCCGTCTTGGGCTCGTCTTCGACGATCAGGACTTTCATGTCGGAACACCAAGGGTGGATGGACGCATCCTGCCACAGCTCATCCCTGCGGAGGCGCACATTACATATTTGTAATTCACCCGTCAGATTTATGTTGGGTGCGCCCCTTCAGGATGCAGTCAAAGGCGCCATGGCCAAGGAGTGGATCGGCGGCGCGGTGCGGAGATTGAAGTGAAAATCGGATATTCAGGATATTGACCGAATCATGGAACAAGGAGCAGACATGAGAATCACAAGCACAGTGCCGATGGGGCTGCTGGCGTCGGGCAGCGCCCGCGATCACGTCCGATCGGAGGGCCGTCCAGCATGAAACTTTATTCGATGTCTCATTCTTCGCTTTCCTTGGTGGTGCCGGATTTGCCGCGCCGTCGATTCGTTCAGGGGCTTGCGGCGGGTGGCCTTCTGTTCGGTTTGCCGTCGCTTGCCACGCAAACTTGGGCTGCCGTCGCCGATACCGTGATAGGTAGCGCTCCGGTCCTCCAGGGTACGGAATTTGACCTCGTGATCGCGGAAACGCCGGTCAACTTCACCGGTCGTCCGCGCATGGCCACCACGATCAACGGCTCGATCCCGGGGCCGGTCCTGCGCTGGCGCGAAGGCGATACCGTCACCCTGCGGGTCACCAACCGGCTCGCCGAGGAGACCTCGATCCACTGGCACGGCATCCTTCTTCCCTTCGACATGGACGGTGTGCCCGGCATCAGTTTCAAGGGCATCCCGCCGGGAGAAACCTTCACCTACCGCTTCAAGGTGGCGCAGACCGGAACCTACTGGTACCACTCGCACTCCGGCATGCAGGAGCAGACCGGCATGTACGGCGCCATCGTCATTGAAGCGGCGGAAGGCGAGACGATACGCGCGGACCGCGACTACGTCATCCAGCTGTCAGACTGGACCGACGAAGACCCGATGCGGGTGATGCACAAGCTCAAGATGCAAAGCGATTACTACAATTTCAACAAGCCCACGGCGGTCGATTTTCTCCGCGACGCAGCCAGGAACGGGCTCAGTGCCGCCGTCGACGACCGCAAAATGTGGCAGCAGATGCGCATGAACCCGACCGACTTGGCGGACATTTCCGCGTACACCTACACCTACCTCATGAACGGCAGCACCCCGGCCGGGAACTGGACCGGGCTGTTCCGTCCGGGCGAAAAGGTTAGGCTGCGCTTCATCAACTCCGGCGCGATGACGTTCTTCGATGTGCGTATTCCCGGACTTAAGATGACCGTGGTGCAGGCTGACGGCCAGGACGTCGAGCCGGTTACGGTTGACGAGATCCGCATCGGCGTGGCCGAGACCTATGACGTGATCGTCACGCCCAGGGAGGAGGCCTACACGATCTTTGCGCAGTCGATGGATCGCACCGGCTATGCGCGCGGCACGCTTGCCCCGCGCGCGGGCATGACAGCGGCAGTTCCCGCGCCGGACAAGCCCGAACCCCTCGACATGAGCGACATGATGGGCGACATGAGCGAGGCCGTGCGTGTGCGTCACGCCAGAACCGAGTACGGCCCGAGCACGGACATGCGCGTCGACACGCCGCGCATCAACCTCGACGACCCCGGTGTCGGCCTGCGCGACAACGGCCGCCGTGTTCTCACCTACGCCGATCTACATACGATAGGCGGGCCGATTGATCCACGCGGCCCCGAGCGCGAGATCGAGCTGCATCTCACCGGCAATATGGAACGCTATACCTGGTCGATCGACGGGGTCGCGTTCGGCCAGTCCACGCCCGTGCATTTCCGCTACGGCGAGCGGCTGCGGGTCATTCTTCACAACGACACCATGATGACCCATCCCATGCACCTGCATGGCATGTGGAGCGAACTGGAAAGCTCCGACGGACGCTTCCAGGCGCGCAAGCACACCATCAACGTGCAGCCGGCGCAGCGCGTCAGCTTCCTCGTCAGCGCCGACGCCCTCGGCCGTTGGGCCTGGCACTGCCACCTCCTTATGCATATGGACGCGGGCATGTTCCGCGAAGTGGTGGTGGCATGACGCGGCCCGAACGAACGAGGAGAACGAAACCATGACAAACAAACGGGTGAATTGGCTTGCCGCCGCGGTGCTGGCGCTCGGGCTGGCTTCCGCCTGGGCGCAGGAGCCAGCCGGGGCGATGAAGTCGATGCCGAGCATGGATCAGGGCAGCCAAGCCGGTATGGCGCAAGACACCGGGCAGGATATTGGCAACATGAATCAGGGTGGCGGCATGAACATGGGCTCCATGGACATGCAGGGCGGCTCCGCCCCGCCGGATGCGCGCGACCCGCATGCCTATTCTGGAGGCTATGCGCTCGACTCGGGGGCCTATGCGCTTCCCGGGCCGCGCCAACTGCGCATGGCCGACGAGCAAACCTTCGGCTCGCTGCTCGTCGATCGACTGGAGAGGCAGTATGCCAGTGAGGGCGACGCCACGGCTTACGACGCGCAGGCTTGGTTCGGCCGCGATTTCGATCGTCTGGTCGTCAAGGCCGAGGGCGACGCCGCCCACGGCAAACTGCAGGATGCCCGGACCGAGCTGCTGTGGGGGCATGCCATTGCCACCTACTGGGACACACAACTGGGCGCGCGCTACGACAGCGGCGTGGGGCCGGACCGCGGATGGCTGGCCTTCGGCGTACAGGGCCTCGCGCCCTACTGGTTCGAAGTCGACGCGGCCGCCTATGTGGGAAATGAGGGTAGAACCGCGTTGCGTCTGGGCGCGGAGTACGAGTTGCTGCTGACGCAGAAGCTCATTCTGCAACCCCGCATCGAAGTCAACCTATACGGTAAAAGCGATGAGGCGCGGGGTATTGGCAGCGGTCTATCCGATGCTGCGGCCGGCTTGCGCCTGCGGTATGAGTTCACGCGTCAATTCGCACCGTATGTCGGCGTTGAACGAGCCAGCAAGTTCGGCAAGACCGCCGATCTGGCTCGCTCCGAAGGTGAGGATGCCGGCGTGACGCGGTGGGTTGCCGGCGTGCGCTTCTGGTTCTGATGTGCCCCCGGGCGCCTAGCGCAACGGGCTTTCTTGATTTTCCATTTGACCTTACTGGAGAAACTTGTATGAAAAAGACACTTTCAATCCTGATGCTTGGTGCGCTGCCGGCTATCGCGTGGGCGACAGGAGACCACGCCGGTGGCCATGGCATGCAAGGCCAGCAGATGATGATGCAAGGCCATGACATGTCCGGCATTCACGAGGAGGCGTCTGCGTCGATGGCAGGCAAGTCTGGCGATCCGGCCAAGGTGAGCCGCACC
>JAJYPD010000002.1 GCA_021795715.1 Pseudomonadota bacterium | reverse complement strand
GCCCGCCTCGGTGAGCATGTAGTCGCGAAAGGTCTCTGCGACCTTGGACAGACGCTTACCGCATGGATACACGACATACCATGCGCGCTGGATGGGAAAATGCTCGACATTCAAAATGGCCACGTTGCGCAGCAGGTCCGCGCTGGGCAGAGTATGCCGCGACAGCACGGTCACACCCATTCCGCCGATGACGGCCTGTTTGATCGCCTCATTGCTGCCAAGCTCCATGCGCACATGGACCTTCAGGCCATGGGCCGCCAGCAGGCGCCCGACCGCCATGCGCGTACCCGAACCCGGTTCCCGCATGAGAAAGGGCTCCTGTGCAAACCGCGCCAGACTGATCGTCTTCTCGCCTGCCAGCGGATGGTTGGCCGCGGCGAAGGGTACAAGCGGATTTTCCAGAAAGGGTTCGGCTTCCACGTCGATGTCTTCGGGCGGTTCGCCCAGCACATAGAGGTCGTCACGGTTGTCCGCCAGCCGCTCGAGAATGCGTTCGCGGTTGCTCACTTTCAGCGCCACGTCGATACCCGGGAAACGCTGACAGAACACACCCAGGAGACGGGGCACGAAAAACTTCGCCGTCGTAACCGCCGCCAGCCGCAGGGATCCGCTTTTTAGACCCCGCATATCGTTCAAGGTCATCTCGAACCGCCGCAGCTGATCAAAGATCTCCCGCGTGACCACCAGCAGTTCGCGCCCCGCCTCCGTCAGAAAGATCCGCTTGCCGATCTGCTCAAAGAGCGGCGCGCCGACTGTCTCGCTCAGCTTGCTCACCTGCATGGAGACCGTCGGCTGCGACAAAAAAAGGGCCTCCGCAGCCCGGCGGAAACTGCTCAGGCGCGCAACGGCCTCGAAGATCTCCAGCTGACGAAAGGTGCTGTGGCGCACAACGGCCCCCTGAGATCAGGCGCATAGATGATAATCTATGCTTTACATAGAAAACATCGACTGTCGCGTATTCTCGTACTTTGGCAGCATCTCTACAACCCTGCCGGGGCGGTCTTCATGGTGCCGCTGGCAGTCGGTCTGGCCGGGCCTCCGGCCAGTTTGCACTTTCTATCCCGGTCATTGATCCACGGAGACAATCATGGCTAAGTCGGAAACCCTGAAAGGCAAGGAGCGGTATAAATCGGGCGTCATACCCTACAAGAAGATGGGGTACTGGGAGCCGGACTACAAACCCAAGGATACGGACGTCATCGCCCTGTTCCGCATCACACCCCAGGCGGGCGTGGATCCGGACGAAGCGGCCGCGGCCGTTGCCGGTGAATCCTCCACCGCCACCTGGACGGTCGTCTGGACGGACCGCCTGACCGCCTGCGAACTCTACCGCGCCAAGGCCTTCCGGGTCGACCCGGTCCCGGGCACGGGCGAAGGCACCAAGGTCGAGGCCCAATATTTCGCCTATATCGCCTACGACCTCGATCTGTTCGAGCCGGGCTCGATCGCCAACCTGACGGCGTCGATCATCGGCAACGTGTTCGGCTTCAAGGCGGTCAAGGCCCTGCGTCTTGAAGACATGCGCCTGCCCGTGGCCTACCTGAAGACGTTCAAGGGCCCGGCAACGGGCATCGTCGTGGAACGCGAGCGTCTCGACAAGTTCGGCCGCCCGCTGCTCGGTGCGACCACCAAGCCAAAGCTCGGCCTGTCCGGACGCAACTACGGGCGCGTCGTGTACGAGGCCCTAAAGGGCGGCCTGGATTTTGTCAAAGACGACGAGAACATCAACTCGCAGCCGTTCATGCACTGGCGTGACCGCTTCCTGTACTGCATGGAAGCCGTCAACCGCGCCTCCGCGGCCACCGGAGAAGTGAAGGGTCACTACCTGAATGTGACCGCCGGCACGATGGAAGAGATGTACGAGCGCGCCGAGTTTGCCAAGTCGCTCGGTTCGGTAATCGTCATGATCGACTTGGTGATCGGCTACACCGCCATCCAGTCGATGGCCAACTGGGCGCGCAACAACGACATGATCCTCCACCTGCACCGCGCCGGCAACTCGACCTACTCGCGGCAGAAAAATCACGGCATGAACTTCCGTGTCATCTGCAAGTGGATGCGCATGGCCGGCGTTGACCACATCCACGCCGGAACGGTGGTCGGCAAGCTCGAAGGCGACCCGCTGATGATCAAGGGCTTCTACGACACACTGCGCGAGAACCACACGCCGGTGAGCCTCGAAAACGGCCTGTTCTTTGATCAGGACTGGGCTTCGCTGCGCCGCGTGATGCCGGTGGCCTCCGGCGGCATCCATGCCGGACAGATGCACCAGCTGCTGCACTACCTTGGTGAAGACGTGATCCTGCAGTTTGGCGGCGGCACCATCGGTCATCCCATGGGCATCCAGGCCGGTGCCACGGCAAACCGCGTGGCGCTCGAGGCCATGATCATGGCCCGCAACGAGGGCCGCGACTACCTGAAGGAAGGCCCGCAGATCCTGGAGAAGGCCGCAAAGGACTGCTCGCCGCTGCGTGCCGCCCTGGATACGTGGAAGGACATCACGTTCAACTACGAATCGACGGATACCGCCGATTTCGTGCCCACCACGACCGCAAGCGTCTAATGTAGAGGAGTCCAGTCATGATGACGAACCCTGGCAATCGCCTGACCCAAGGCCAGTTCTCCTTCCTGCCGGATTTGACCGATGAGCAGATCACCGCGCAGATCAAGTACGCCCTGAAACAAGGCTGGGCCGTCAGCGTCGAATACACGGATGACCCGCATCCCCGGAACACTTACTGGGACATGTTCGGTATGCCGATGTTCGACCTGAAGGATCCGGCGGGCATCATGCTCGAGATCAATAACTGCCGCAAGACGTTTCCCCGGCACTACATCCGCGTCATGGCGTTCGATGCGTCGAAGGGCTGGGAAACCCCGCGGATGTCGTTCATCGTCAACCGGCCGCCCAAGGAACCAGGCTTCGGCCTGAGCCGTCAGGAAACGGGCGGCCGCCAGATCCGCTACACGGTTCACAGCTACGCCACCGACAAACCGGAAAGCGAGAGGTATTGATTCCACATGCCGCGCGCGCAATGCGCCCGGTTGCCGTGGAAACCGGGGAATGGCGGCTCCGCCATTCCCCCTTTTTTGAGGACAGGGCGATGGACACAACCAAAACCGATACGTCATCCCGTGCAACCGGCGAGGTAAAGGTCGACCTGGACGCCGAATTCCGCGACTCCCATATCCAGGAGGTTCTGGACAAGCTGGATCGGGAACTGATCGGATTGAAACCCGTCAAGACGCGAATCCGCGAAATCGCGGCTTTGCTGCTTGTTGACCGGTTGCGCAAGAAGTTTGCATTGACTTCGCAGACGCCCACCCTGCATATGTCGTTCACGGGCAATCCCGGAACCGGCAAGACGACGGTGGCGCTGCGCATGGCCGAAATCCTTCACCGCCTCGGTTACGTGCGCGAAGGGCACCTCATCGCCGTGACACGCGACGATCTCGTCGGCCAGTACATCGGCCACACGGCGCCAAAGACCAAGGAAGTCATCAAGAAGGCGATGGGCGGGGTGCTTTTCATAGACGAGGCCTACTACCTTTACAAGCCCGAGAACGAGCGGGATTACGGCCAGGAGGCCATCGAGATCCTGCTGCAGATCATGGAAAACAACCGTGACGATCTCGTCGTCATTCTGGCGGGCTATAAAGACAAGATGGACAAGTTCTTTCAGAGCAATCCGGGCATGCGCTCGCGGATTGCGCATCATGTCGATTTTCCGGACTACCAGGCCACCGAGCTCATGGCGATCGCAGATCTCATGCTCGCCGAGCAGAACTACCATTTCAGTCCCGCGGCGCATCGCGCGTTCGCCGAATACATTCCGCGGCGCATGCAACTTGGACATTTCGCCAATGCCCGTTCGATCCGCAACGCCCTCGATCGGGCCCGCCTGCGTCAGGCGAACCGGTTGTTTGCCGCCAAGAACAAGATGTTGTCGAAGGACGACCTGATGACCATCGAGGCGGAGGATATTCTCGCCAGCCGCGTGTTCATCGACAATGCGCCCGACGACGACCTCCAGGCCCCCGCTCGCGGCTCGTAAGCAGCGGCCCGCGGGACACTCCCCGCGGGCCCTCTTCGCGAAAGGCCCGGCCTACATGGCCACCACCGCCTCGAGGTCGCGCTCCCACCGGGCCCGGTCCCCGGCCCCGGCCCAGCTCGCCGCAAAGCTGTTGCGCGCGATCTGCGCCCAGGTCGCGCGATCCCATTTGAAGGCGTCTTGAACGGCACGGATGTTGTCATTCATGTACCCGCCGAAATAGGCCGGATCATCGCTGTTGATCGTGACGAGCGCCCCGGCATCGAGCAGTCTCGGCAGACTGTGTGCCGTCATGTTGGGAAACACGCACAGGCGGACATTGGACAAGGGACAGACGGTCAAAGGAACCCGCTCCCGGACCAGGCGCGCAAGCACCGCCGGATCCTCGACTGCGCGAACGCCGTGATCGATACGCCGGGCATTGAGCACATCGAGCGCCTCCACGATATAGGCAGGCGGCCCTTCTTCGCCGGCATGTGCCACCACCGGCTTGCCGAACGCACGGACGCGGGCAAATACGCGCGCAAATTTGGCGGGCGGGTGCCCTCGCTCCGATGAATCGAGCCCGAAACCGTCAATCTGATCCAGGTAAGGTTCCGCCTCGGCCAAAGTCGCCCAGGCATCCGCCTCCCCCAGATGCCGCAGGAAGCAGAGAATGAGGCGGCTGCTCACACCGAGATCGCGACCGCGGCGCATCCCCTCGGTCAGTCCCCGCACGACCGTCCCGAAAGGGATTCCGCGCGCGGTATGGGTCTGTGGATCGAAAAAGATCTCCGCATGCACGACGTGATCGGCATGGGCGCGCTCGAGGTAGGCGCTCATCAGGTCCGCAAAATCCTCTTCGCTGCGCAAAACATCGGCGCATGCGTAATAAAGATCGAGAAATGACTGGAGATCCGTGAAATTCTTGGCGGCGTGCAGGGCCTTTTCATCCGCATACGGCAAAGTGATGCCATTGCGCCGGGCCAGCCGGAAAGCGAGATCGGGCTCGAGGGTGCCTTCGATGTGCAGATGCAGTTCGGCCTTGGGCATGCGGCAGGCGAACTCGAGAGCGGATAGGGGCATGCGAACTCCTTGGCAACTTAAAAAAAGGGCGGCACGGGCACAGCCCGGCGGCGAGTCCCGCCGGCGCCTGCACACCGCAGAAGGACGGATGATGTCGCAAACACCTCATCTGCTCAAGGCCACGACACCGCGTGCCGCGCCGATCAACATGGGCGCGACGAGCCTGTGCACGGCCGGGGGCAGAGACAGAGGTTTCAGCAGCATCTTGACCGCCATGGGAAACGGGTAGGCTTCGCGCATCCAGCCGCTGATGCGCGACCGGAACGCACGGAAATCGGCGGGCTCGAAGGGCTGCTGCGGGTACCGGACCTGATACGCATTGCGCACCGCCAGATAGGCATCCTCGCTGTCGATCTCGGCCACCCGCCGCCAGAGCTCGCGGCCCACGCGCCAGCGCGAATGCGATTCCCTGTCCTGATACCGGCGGTAGTAGTGATAAAAACCCTTGTAGTGCCCCACCTCGTCATTGCGGATATGGCCGGCAAGGGTGGTCAGCACCGGTTCCGGACTGAGATCGTGAATCATCGTATAGAAACTGGCCGTGCCGGTCTCCACTACGCACCGGGCCGCCATCTCCAAAGTCCGCGTCGGACCGAGCAGCGCCGTCTGGCAGTAAGGGCCATACTGCGCGCGAAAGCCCGCAAATCCGCGCTCCCAGTCGAAATCCGGCCACACCGTCTCCACATAGCGGCGTAAAGCGCGGCCGTGCTGCATCTCTTCTTTCTCCCATTTCTGGGTCAGCCAGGCACAGAGGTCGTCGTCCCCCGCGTAGTATTCGGCCAGATTGCGCGCATACAGATCGGAAAGAATCTCTACGAACGATGAAGCCGCGAGCAGGCCGAACCAATCGGCGTGGCCGGCCAGGCGGCTGCGGTCAATATCCTGATACGCAATGTCCTCAAGCGACCACCCCGGACCCTTGTTCATCATCGTGCCGCCATCCTTGTAAGGTAGAATATCCACGGGCCTTGAGCCGGCACGGCAAAGGCCGCGGGGGTCCGCACACGGCGGATCATGGCAATGGTATTACGGTGTGACGGCGGAGGAAACATGAAAGACCAGGAGTGCGCCACGGCCGTGCTGGCGGGCGGATGTTTCTGGTGTGTCGAGGCCGTGTACCGGCCGCTTGCCGGTGTTTGCGCCGTGGAATCCGGCTACACAGGCGGCAGCGCGGACACCGCCCATTATCGCGCGGTCTGCAGCGGCACGACCGGGCACGCCGAGGCCGTGCGCATCCTCTACGATCCGCAGCGCCTGCGCTATGAAACCCTGCTGGATGTGTTTTTTACGGTCGCCCATGACCCGACCCAGAAGGATCGCCAGGGCAATGACCGTGGCCGCCAGTACCGTTCCGCGATTTTCTACACAGATGAAACCCAAAAAACCATAGCCGCCCAGGTCATCGCCCGGCTCACCGACGCGCGGGCCTTCCCGGCGCCCATCGTGACGGAACTGGTGCCGCTGACGGCGTTTTATGCAGCCGAGCCCTATCACCAGGATTACGCGGCGCGCAATCCCGATCAGCCTTATATCACACACATCGCGCAACCCAAGATCTTCAAGCTGCGGGAAAAGTTTCCGCAGCTTGCGGGTGCGCCCACGACCGGAGAGGACCCTGAGCGCCATGCCTAATCCATCCCGCTATTCCCTAAAGCCCCTCACGCAGGCGGCCCGCGCCGATCGCATCGGCGGCCTCACCGACGAGGAGCGGCGCATACTCTTGCACGCCGGCACGGAAACGCCGTTTTGTGGAGGCTTGCTAAGCGAGCACCGGACCGGTCTTTTTGTCTGCCGCCTTTGCCATCTCCCGCTCTTCCGCTCACAGGACAAGTTCGACTCGCGCACGGGATGGCCAAGCTTTGGGGCGGCCTATGACCCGGCTCATGTCGCGCGCACGGAAGATCGCAGCCACGGCATGCTGCGCACCGAGGTACGATGCGGCCGCTGCGCCAGTCATCTCGGTCATGTCTTTCCCGATGGCCCCCCGCCTACGGGGGAGCGCTTTTGCATCAACTCCGCGTGCTTGCGTTTCTTTCCGGAAGGCACCGAACCGCCGCAGCCCGCGCTCGAAACGACGTGAAGGGGCGGGCGGCCCTCCAGCCAAAGTCCCATGGCAGGGCATCGGCCCGGTCACCTACACTGGCCTTTCTTCGGCCGAACAGGCATCCCATCGCAGTCGGCCGCGGTGTACGACCCAGAAAGACCCGGACCGGGCCTTCTGGAAGATCCCGGTAGCGGCCGTCTTTCCGGCGGCCCGCGGGTTTCTGTGCGCCGCACAATCCCGCACCTTCTCCGAAGGTGAAAAAACCGCTGATCGACAGCCGATCGGCGCCCGTGTGTTTGCTGTACCCATGGACGAGGCCACTATGATCACCGCCATCCTGCTTGCCACCGGAGCCGAATCGACCCGCATGCCCCGTGCGCCCCGGCCGCCCGATCGCGCCAACGCCGCGCTTGCGCTCGCCGACGCCCGCAGCCTGCGCCCGTCGGTCGACCGCCTGATCGTCGTCGTGCGCCCGGAAGTCTTTGCGGAAACCGTCAGGGGAAAGGAACGTGGAATCGAGATTCTGGGCTGCCCGCATGGTCACCAGGGTGTCGCCGCCTCACTCGCCTACGCCATCCGGGTCACGGGCGGCGCGGCGGGCTGGGTGGTCGCCACAGCCGGGCTGCCGGTCAACCAGACAGGCGTCATGCATGCGATCGCCGACCAGCTGCGCCGGGGCGCTTTGCTGGTCATGCCGCGCCTGCGGCTGCACCGGCACCACCATCCCTTGGGTTTTGGACGCGCCTTGGGACCCGAACTGTCGGCGCTCACGCGCGACACCGGGCTTGTCGCCATGCTGCGCCGGGCGCGGCGCCTGGTGAGGAGAGTACCGAGCGAACCCCCATCCCCGCCGGCGGCGATTGCCGCCGAACCCGCGATCCCGCACGCCAGCGGCCCATGTGCCTCCCGGCTGCGCGATCGCCACAGGCGTCGGGACACACAGCAGGCGGCGCCGTCATCCGGCGCGGTATTTTAGGATGCGACGGGGGCGGCCGGGGCCGGTTCGGCCTGAAGACGATGGACGAGCGGCAACAGCTTGTCTTTCAGACGGCGCCAGGTGATGGGACCGACGAACTTGTAGGCCACCAGGCCCTGCTTGTTCACCACGAAGGTCTCGGGCACGCCGTAGATCCCCCAGTTGATCACGGCCATGCCGCGCTTGTCGTTCACGACCAGGGAATAGGGGTTGCCGAAGACCCTGAGATACCGCTGGAGACCCTTCCGGGTATCCTTGTAGTCCACGCCCACCAGACGCACCACGTGCAGACTCTGCAGCCGGATCAGCACGGGCATCTCCTGGCGGCAACTCACGCACCACGACGCAAACACATTGAGCAACACGACATGGCCGCGAAAGGTGCCGTTCGTCACATGCTGTGACGGTTTCCCCGCCACCGGCAGATCGAAATGCGGCATGGGCTTGCCGATGAATGGTGACGGAATATAGGTCGGATTGAGGAACAGGCCGCGTCCGAGCACGACGGCAATACCCACGAACAACAAGGCTCCGGCCCAGAACAGCTTGCGCACGGCTAACCCTTTTCCTTCGCCTTCATGGCCAGGGAGTGCTTGAGTTCGGCTTCGACCTCAGGCGGCATGTAATTGGCGCCATGCTTGGCGAGCACCTGGTCGGCCTTGAACAGGTCCCCGCCCGCAAAGCGTCCCTGGACGACCACGCCCTGACCGGCACGAAACAGGTCGGGCAGAATGCCGGTGTAGTGCACCACCAGACTGTGGCGCAGATCGGTCACCGTAAACGTCGCATGCAGACCGTCTTTGTGAATCGTTCCATGCTCAACAAGTCCACCGATACGAAACACGTGGTGGATGGGGGCCTTGCCCTCGAGCACCTGTGTGGGTGAATAGAAAAAGACCAGATTGTGCCGAAAGGCCGTCAGAATCAGCCACGTGGCCACGCTCACAGCGACCAGGCCGATCATGACGAACGTCAGGCGTTTGTTCTGCCGCTTCACAACCCCTCCTCGTTGCCCCCCGATTCCTGCCGCAACTGTCGGCGCACGGCGCGCTTACGAAGCAGGGGTGCCACGGTGTTCACAGTCACGACCACGGCGGTAAAGGCGTATGCGCTCCACACATAGAAACCAAAACCGCCCATCGCCCAAAATTGAGACCAGGTCACGCGTCCTTCTCCACCAGGTTACGCACCCACTCCGCGTCCTTTTCCCGAACCAGAATCTCGTTGCGTACTCGCACGAGCAACATCGTGAGATAGAAAAACATAAAAGCAAACGACATGACAATGAGCGGGATCAACATCGTCAAATAAATCGTCGGCTGCTTGGTCAGCGTGATCGACGCGGGCTGATGCAGGGTGTGCCACCAATAAACGGAATAATGGATGATCGGCACATTGATCACGCCGACAATGGCAATGATCGCACTGGCATGCGCCGCCCGGCGCGGGTCCTCGATACTGGCCTGCAGAGCCATGTAACCGACGTACAGGAAAAACAGCACGAGCTCCGAAGTGAGACGCGCATCCCACACCCACCAGGTTCCCCACATGGGCTTGCCCCACAGCGAGCCCGTTACCAGCGCGCAGAGCGTAAAGGAGGCGCCCAGAGGCGCGGTGGCTTTGGCCAGCATGTCGGCCAGACGGATATTCCAGATGTAGCCGGCCGCCGCGAACGCCGCAAGCGCCACATACGCCATCATGGACATCCAGGCATTGGGAACATGCACGAACATGATGCGGTAGGCATCACCCTGCTGATAATCCGGCGGCGCCCAATAAAGACCGAGATACAAGCCGCTGACAAACAGGATGACCGTGATCGCGGCAAACCAGGGGAGGAAACGCCCGGACGTTGCGTAAAACCGCTTTGGCGCCCCGTACTTGTGTAAGAACTTAATCAATCGAGCGACACCCTCAAAGCCGATGCACATGCAAGCGGAGCAAATGCCAAAGCCAGGACCAGAAACGCCGCCAGCAACGACAGGTGGGCCGTGGCCGCGAATTCCTGGCCGGCCGCCGCCGCCACCGCCTCGGCGCCAAAAATCAAGACCGGAGTATACAACGGGAGGACGAGCAGGGAAACCAAGACACCCCCGCCCCGCACACCCAAAGTCAGTGCCGCCGGAATCGCGCCGATCAGCGTCAGCACCGGCGTGCCGAGAAGCAATGACAGGACGAGCGTCGGCATCGCCTTGTCGGGAAGTGCCATCTGGACGGCCAGCAGCGGCGAAAGCAGCGCCAGCGGCAGTCCGGTCAAGACCCAGTGTGCCGCCAGTTTCGCGAACACAAGCGCCGTGAGCGGATAAGGACTCAACAGCAACTGATCCAGACTGCCCTCCGTGTAATCGATGATGAACAGCTGGGTCAACGACAATGTCGTCGCCAGCAAGGCCGCCACCCACAGGACTCCCGGCGCAATGTGCGCAAGCTCCAGGCGCTCCGGTCCCACTGCCAGCGGAAACAGCGTCGTCACGATGACGAAGAACACGAGCACGTTCGCGACTTCGGTCCGGCGTCGCCAAAACAGCAGCAGCTCCCGCACGAACACCGCACGCATGGCACCCAGAAGGGAGCTTCTCATCGCTTCACCCGCACGAAATGTTCCAGATCAAAGGCCCGGATTCCCGGCAGGTCGAAAGCCTGATGCGAAACGATCAGGGCCACGCCGCCGCCGTGCAGGTGCTCTTCGATCAGACTCACCAGGGCGCCAACGGATGCGACATCGAGGGCCGTGAAAGGTTCATCCAGGAGCCACAGCGGACGGTCGACGACCAGAAGGCAGGCAAGCGCCAGGCGGCGCTTTTGTCCCTGCGACATGTGACGGGCCGGTCGCCCCGCCGCCGCCGCAAGACCCACCCGCGCCAGCGCCGCGCGAACCGTCTTGCCGTCGCAATCGGCGCCGCCATGGATCCGCGCATACGTCCACACGTTCTCGGCCGCCGTCAGTTCATCGCGCAGGCCGTTCAAATGGCCAAGATAGGCCAGCACGGCGTAAAACTCGTCGCCCAGATCGCGAACGCGCTCGCCCCGCCAGCGGATGTCGCCGCGCAGCGGTCGGCCCAGGCCGCACAGCGCGCGCAGCAACGTGGTCTTGCCGTGGCCGTTGGGGCCGCGAATGTGCAGGGCTTCGCCGGCATGCAGTTCGAACGACACGCCACCAAACAACACACGGTCGCCGCGGGCGCAACTGAGTGCCCGCACCGAAAACATGGCTTCAGGCATGCGGCACCGGCGAAGCCGTCCCGGATGATGCCGGCGCGGTCGGCCCGAACAGTCGCGCACGGATCTTGCTGATCGCGCTCTCGACGCCCGCGCGGGCCTTGCTGCCAGGCGGCAGTTCGTTTTGCAGTTGAGTCCAGTATCTCAGAGTCTTTTTCAGATGGCCTTTGTGGAAGGCGGCCAGCCCGAGAAACCACAACGCATCCTGCTGATGCGGGTCGCGCAGATACAATTTGTGATAGAGCTGATCGACAAGACCGGTCGTCTGCGCCGGATTGGCGGCATAGAGAAGCCAGGCGTAATTGGTCAGCACATTCAGATTATCGGGTGCGAGCCTGTAGGCCTTGCCGTAAGCTTTGCGCGCACCATCCATGTTGCCCAAAACGATATTGGCGCGCGCCAGTTCAATCCATCCGTTGGTGTCATCGGGATGATATTTGAGGTGCCGCTTTAGCTTGTTCACCATGCTGAGCACCATGGGCGGCAACCCATGGAGGCCCTCGACCTGACCCTGGGCGTTTAGGTGCGCAAAGGTGACGAGCGCGGGCCGGTTCTGCCAGTAGTCCACGCCACCGGCCAGCACGACCAGGAGCGTCGTGATGGCCACGACCCCCAGCGGACGGTGACGCAGTTGCAACGTGCCAGCCGTTGTGCCATCGGCGGCGCGTTGGTCGAGCCGCTGGACCGCTTGCGCGAGTTCATACTCGAGGCGCTTACGCTCCTCGGTGGCCACCGTTTCGTCCAGGCGGCCTTCCTTGCGGTCCTGATCCAGCTCCCGGATCTGCTTTAACAGTTCATCCCGGCTGTACGCCAGAGCGAGCCCCTCTTCGGCGGCCGCCTCACCGCCCTTGATCGGACGCGTCAAAAACCAGCCGACGAGCACAACCAGCAAGGCGGCCAAAATCACGATGGTATACATACCTACTCCGAGCGCGTAAGGGCATCGATCCGCGCCTGTTCGGCGGGCGCCAGGGGCGGCACCGGCGGGGGTGCGGGCGCGCGGGAACGTCTGCGAATGACAACAAAGGCCACTCCCCCAAGACCCAGGAAGAGGAGGAATGGGGCGATCCAGAGGATGGCGCCCAGGGGATTGAAGGGTGGCTTCAGGAGAATGTAATCGCCGTAGCGTTTAACGAAATAGGCGCGAATCTGCGCCGGGGTCTCGCCTTGCTTTAGCTTTTTGGTGATCAGCTTGCGCATGTCGCGCGCCAGACCGGCCTGCGAGACCGCGAGTGACTCGGCCTGACAGACCGTGCACCGCAAGGTGCTTGCGATCTGCCGCTCCTGGCGATGGATCGGACTCTCGTGCACGACGGCCGCCTGCGCAGCCGACGCAACCAGCACAAACCACAGGGCGATCCATCTCCTCATGGCGTCGACAACACCGCGCGCGCCGCCCGCACCCGCCGCTTCCATCCATCGCTGAGCGCAAACAGCAGCCCGAACACGCTGATGCCGCCACCCAGCCATATGAAATTCACAAGGGGGTTCACGAACAGATGGACCTCCCATTTGCCGTGGTGGTGATCCCCGATGTCCACGTAGACATCCCGGAGCAGGGTCGAGTTGACGCTCGGCCGTGTCACCTCCATGGGATTGCCGTCGAACACCCGCTGTTCCGGATACAGTTTGGCGCCATTGTTCAGGATGGTCAGACGGCCCTGGATCGCCGTGTAGTCGGAACCCCGTACATGGCGCACCCCGTCAAACTGGACGCGCTCGTGCGCCAGCACCAGCACATCTCCCGGCGCCATCATGACGAGCTTGCTGGACTTGAAGAGCCCGGAACCGACCAGACCGACGGCGATGACGAGAATGCCGGCGTGCACGATCATGCCGCCATAGTAGCGGCGGTTGCCCGTTACGACTTTCACGAAGGCGGCGGGCAGACTCTCGTGCTGCACCAGCCGCCGCTGCACCACCGCCCGCGAGACGTTGCCCACGATGGTCGCTGCGACGAACGTCACCACGGCCACCGCCACCGGCGCCGTCCACGACAGGGGCCATCCGCGCCACGCCATCAGGCCGGCCGCCAGAATGCCGAGGACCAGCGGCACGGCGACCCGCCCTTTGAGCCTGTCCAGATTGGCCTTGCGCCAGGAGACCAGCGGGCCCAGGCCCATGACCACGAGCATGACCAGGAAGATCGGCACCATGACCAGATCGAAATACGGCGGGCCCACGCTGATGCGCGCACCGGAGAGGGCCTGCAGGAAAAGCGGGTACAGCGTGCCAAGCAGGACACAGGCCGCCGCCACCGTGAAGATGATGTTATTCCAGACGAACAGGGACTCGCGGGACATGGGCGAAACGAAATATTCCTCGGCCTGCTGGTAGCCGCCTTTGGCGAGAAAAAGGCCAAACGCCAAAATCAGGACGATGACCATGAAGCTCAGCAGGTAGATGCCCTGCCCCGGCGCCGCCGCGAACGCATGAACGGATGCCAGCACACCGGACCGCACAAGGAATGTGCCAAGCAGTGACAGCGCAAACGTGGTGATGATGAGAAAGATGTTCCAGGTATGCAGCATGCGCCGGCGCTCCTGGACCGAGATCGAATGAATCAGCGCGGTACCCATGAGCCAGGGCATGAACGAGGCATTTTCCACCGGGTCCCAGCCCCAGTACCCGCCCCATCCCAGGACGTAGTAGGACCACCAGGCGCCAAAAATGATGCCGGCCGTCAGGAAACCCCAGGCAATCAGCGACCACCGCCGGATGTGCCCGACCCACAGCTCGCTCTTCCAGCGCGTCAGCAGCGCCGCCATGGCAAATGAGAACGGCACGGAAAAGCCGACATAACCCATGTACAGCATCGGCGGATGGATGGCCATTCCGGGATCCTGCAGCAGCGGGTTCAGGTTGGCGCCCTGCGGTGGGACCGGATAGAGCCGGACGAAGGGGCTCGACATGAACAGGGACAGGCCGAAGAAGCCGGCAATCAGGGCGGCCTGAACCGCCATGATCGTCACGATGCGGTCCGGATAATGGCGCCGGCCATGATAGGCAACGGCCGCCGAATAGCCCGTCAGCATCCAGATCCACAGATACAGCGATCCGCGATGCCCGCCCCAGAGTGCCGCCACCTTGTAGAACAGCGGCAGATGCGTGTTGGAATTCAACGCCACATAGAGGACGGAAAAGTTGTTCGTGATGAATGCGTTGACAATCGTCAACGCACCGATCGTCGTCAGAAGAAAAACGATCAGGGCGCCATTGACCGTGATGACACGCAATCCCTCGTTTTTGAGATAGCGTGCCGCAAATGGCGCCAGCGCCTGGGCTATGGCAACGAAAAAGGCGAGATAAGCGGCAAAATGCCCCAGCTCGATCAGATTGAACGAAATGCCTGACAACATGATAAAGCCCCCCGATCGCCGCTTAGGGCAAACTCAAATGCTTCATGTCAATGCCGCTATTGGGTTCAGCAGGTTATCGCAAAGCGCGGAGCGTGTATAGTATGCGGCCATGACGAAGATATCGACAGAAATGGTGCGTAAACCTGTGCATAACTTTGTACGATTCCTTGGACACCGGCGGCTTTCCTTTGTTTCTTTCGGATTGATCACAGTTTGAACACGAACGCACAGAATACCAGGAGACCCGGTCCGGGCGCCGCATTGTCGCGACGTTTCGCAGCCGACATCTACGACGCTTTGCTGCTTGTCACCGTGTGGATGATTGCGATGACGCCCATTGCCCTGTACATGGTCGGCGTCCTCAAGGACCCGGGAAGCATGCAGCTCATCGGCCATGTCTCGCTTGCGGGCATGTTTCTCGCCTACTTCGTGCATTACAGCACCAAGAACGGGCAGACACTGGGCATGCAGGCCTGGCGGCTGCGCGTGGTCACCATTACGGGCGCCCCTCTTGGCAAGGGCCGCGCTCTGGCGCGCACGCTGCTTGCCGCAGCGTGGCTGGCTGCGCTCACCACCGGGGGCGAACAATGGTTCGCCGGACACTACGTCCTGGCCGTGCCGCTTCTGGCCGTCTTTTTCGCGGCCTATGCCTGGATGCTCGCGAATCGGCCGGAACAGGCCCTGCACGATACGCTGGCGGGCACTAAGGTTCTGTTTGTTCCGCGCCCTAACCGGCGCGCCGCAGCAGCCACAGACTCAGAACAATCAGCATCAGAGTCGGCACCATCGCCCCCAGCGGGGCCGGAAAGTGGTAAAGCAGGCTGAGATCACCAAAGCCGCGGTTGAATACGTAAAAAATCAGACCCAGGACAACGGCGAGGAAAAGGCGGAAACCCAACCCGCCGTGGCGCGGATTGCGGAAAACGAACGGCACGGCGAGCAGCACCATCGCGGCGGTCGTGATCGGCGCGAGCAGCTTGTACCACAAGACGAGCTCATAACGTGCCGTGTCCTGGTGATTGCGGCGCAGGTGATTTATGTAACGGAACAGATTGAACACGGACAGCGCATGCGGATCGACGGCAAAAACCGACAGCAGGCTGGGGGCGATCCCGTCCCAGTACCCATGGCGGCTCTTATGCACGACGAGACGCCCTTTGAGAAAACGCGTCTCCGCCACCCCGTTCAAGAACCAGCGGCCATGCTCGTAACGGCCGCTCAGCGCCAACAGCTCCCGGCTGAGATGTCCCTGGCGAAAACGATAGATCGTCAACCGCAATATGGTCAGATCCGGCAGCACGTCACCGATATTGACAAAGCTGCGGCCCTCTCTCAACCAGAATCCCTGGGCATGGCCGAGCGCGACATCGAGACCGGCCGCCTTGGCCTCTTCGGCACGCGCCAGCGAGGCCGCCTTCGGCCCCACCATGTCACCAAAGACGGCTGCGAGCAGAGACAGAACAAGCGCCGCGCGTAGCGCGGCATAGGCGATCTGCAAAACCGAGACGCCGGCTGCGCGCAGTGCCGTCAACTCACCGTCGATCGCAAGCGATGACAGACCAAGTGTCGCGCCGACCAGGGCCGACATGGGAAACAGCGTGGAGATCTTGCCGGGCAGGCTGAGCGCGAGCATCGCCAGAACCTGGTACAGGCTGCCTCGCTGGCTGATCTCTCCGAGCTTGGTGACAAGGTCGAAAAACAGGAAAAGACCGACGAAGAGGCTCAACACGAGACCCGTGCTGATCACGAGCCGCCGGGCTATGTACCGGTAGATGATCTTCATGACCACCCGCGTATCGTGGGCAGCAGGGACAGTCCGTGCACGCGGCGGACAAAGAGATAGGCCGCCACAACGGCAAACAGCGCATGCACCCACCACAGGCCGACGGCCGGCGCAATCTGCCCGCGCGCGAGCAGCGCATGCGCGATGCTCAGCAGATTGGCGTAGGCAAAGTACGTAAGCACGGCGGCAAACAGCGGCGCAAATGCGCCACGGCGGGAATCCGTGTAGGCAAACACCAGCGCAAGCGGCGCCAGCACGAACAGCGACAGCGGTTGCGCCAGCCGCCACTGCCATTCGGCGATGGCCCGCGGCTTGCCCGAGCGCAGCAATGTCAGTGTCGGCACCTCGTCGTGGGTGAGGGTCGTGATCGTGGCGAAGCGGTGGTGGCGCACGCGCAGGGCATAGATGCGATACCGCAGGATGCGGAAATTGGCCTGGCCGGGTATGCCCTGGTAGCGGCGTCCGTTGAGCAGCACGAGAAAGTGCGCCCCGGTGTGCGGATTCCTGAACTCGTAGCCGCGCTTGGCGACCAGCACGCCGCTTTTTCCGAATTCGGTGGCGCTGACGAAGATGTCGTGCAACTGGCCGCGCTGCCCGACCTTCTGCACATAGAAGATCGCGCGCCCGTTATGGGTGTGGTTGAAGCGGCCCGGGATGATGCCGGCGGCGTAGGCAGACGTGTTTTCGACCTTGACCTTGTGCAGCAAAAGCGCCGCCATGGGCGCCAGGTAAAAGGCGATGGCTGCCACCAGGCCCGCCACCGCCGCCGTCCACAGGTAGGTAGGCCGCAGGAGCTGGCCCAGACCGATCCCGCAGGCCGCCAGCACCGTGACCTCATTGTCCCGGTACCACCGGGCCACCGCCAGCAACAGGCCCACGAACACCGTCAACGGCAGGATCATCGCCAGGTTCTTCAGGAGCTCCAGGCCCAGCAGCAGGAAGACGACGTGCGCCGGAAACTGGCCATTGGCCGCCTCGCTCAGCAGCTTGACGAGACTGACCACCACATACAGGCTCAGAAACGTCAGTGTGACGAGCAACGTGGTCTGGGTGGCCTCGCGGTAGAACGCCCGGTAGATGATCACGGCTTTTGCTGGCGACGCAAGCGGTTTATCATGGGCGTTTCGGTGCGCCCGCGCGCCGCCCATCCGTCAAACCTGGCATGCGAGATCCCCTGACCTATGGAATGCACATTCACACAAGAAGCCCCTGAAACGCTGGCCGCCGAATGTCTCGTCGTCGCCGTCCACGAGAACCGCGAACTCTCCGGCGCAGCCCTGGCCCTCGACAAAATCCTCAACGGCGAAATCGCCGCCATTGTGCAACGGGGCGATATCGAAGGCAAACTCGGCCAGACGTTGACATTGATACAACCGGCCGGGCGGCCCATCATGCGCGTGATACTGGTGGGCGCGGGCGTGGCCGGCCAGCTGAAGGCGACCCAGTTTCATGAACTGGTGGCCCGCGGCGCCCAGGTGGCCTCGGACCTGCACGTGCAATCCTTTGCGAGCTACCTGGCCGAAGTCGCGGTCGCCGACCGGAGTGCCGCCTGGCGGCTCGAACATGCCGTCATCGCCACTTACGAAGCCCTGTACCGCTTCGATCGGCTAAAGACCCGCGGCGTCCGCGGACCGGGACCGGTCGGCTGCCTCCTTGGGCTGCGCGAACTGGCGCGCGATACCGCGCAAGAAGCGCTGGCCACCGGCCAGGCGACCGCCAACGCCATGACGCTGGCGAGGAATCTGGCCAATCTGCCGGGCAATATGTGTACCCCGTCTTATCTCGCCGACGAGGCCCACACGCTCGCAGGCCGGCATGGTCTTACCATCAAGGTCCTTGAAGAGGCGGACATGGAGGCGCTTGGCATGGGCGCGCTGCTTGCCGTCGCCCGCGGCACGCACGAACCCGCCAAGCTCATCATTCTCGAGTACCAGGGCCGTACGGGCCTTGCGCCCATCGTCCTCGTGGGCAAGGGCGTCACCTTCGATTCGGGCGGCATTTCGCTCAAGCCGCCCGCCAACATGGACGAGATGAAATTCGACATGTCCGGCGCCGCCACCGTGCTGGCAACCGTGCAGGCCGTGGCGGAACTGAAGCTGCCCCTCAATCTGGTGGCCTTGATTCCGACGACCGAGAACATGCCCGGAGGCAGCGCCATCAAGCCCGGTGACGTGGTCACCAGCATGTCGGGGCAGACCATCGAAATCCTGAACACCGATGCGGAAGGGCGGCTCATCCTCTGCGATGCGCTCACCTACGCCGAACGCTACAAGCCGGCGGCCGTGGTCGATCTGGCGACACTTACGGGCGCCTGCGTGATCGCCCTTGGCGGGCACGCGGCCGGCCTTATGAGCAACAACGAGGCGCTGGGCGACGAACTCAGGAAGGCGGGCGACACCGCCGCCGATCGGGCCTGGCCGCTGCCGCTGTGGGAGGACTACCAAAAGCAGCTCGACTCCAATTTTGCCGACATGGCCAACGTCGGCGGGCGTGAAGCCGGCACCATCACGGCGGCCTGCTTCCTGTCACGCTTCACCAAGGCCTACCCGTGGGCGCATCTCGACATCGCCGGCGTGGCCTACAAGACCGGCAAGGAAAAGGGTTCGAGCGGCCGGCCGGTCCCTTTGCTAATCGAGTTTCTGCGAGGTCGCGCCCGCAGCACATGACCAGGGTGGATTTTTACATAGCCCAGGAGGGCAGCCGTAAAGAACTCCTCGCCTGCCGTCTCGCCGAGATCGCCTACCAGCGCGGCCACCAGGTCCTGATCATCGCGCCTTCGGACCAGCTGGCCGCGCTCGATGACCTGCTGTGGACATTTGCGGCAGGCGCGTTCGTGCCCCATGGTCTGCACGGACAGGATGAGCCGGTGGTGCTCGCGTCCGCGGAGCCCGGGGGCGGAGACGTGCTGATCACGCTCTCCCCTGACCTGCCGCAACATCTTGAAAATTTCGCCCGCATCGTCGAGATCGTCGGCGGCTCGGAGGCCGAGAAATCGGCCTCGCGGCCGCGCTTTCGCTACTACCGCGAGAAAGGCCTGACACCCACGGTCCACAACCTCCCATGAACAGAACCGACACGCTTGGCGAAATCCTGGCGACATTGAAACAGCTCGCCACCGAACTCAAAACCGAACCCGCTGGCGATGACGGCATACCGGTCCTGACCACAGCGGTCGCCAAGCCCACACCCGTCGACACACGCGCCCGCGCGATCGGTGCGCCGATCCCGACACTAAGCGCGGTGGTGGCGCGCCCTGAAGGGCAAACGCAGGTCGATGCGTTCGCCGAATCCCAGGCACGCGCCTTGCGCGCGCAGCTGCACGCCGAGGACACCCTGCGCCGCTTCACCCGTATCTGGCGGGAAAGCGGGCGTCCCGCCCTCAGCCTTGCTATCATCGCCGCCATTGAGCGCGCCCTCACGGAAGCATTGCAAAACGATACCGACCCGCAACCATGACCGATACCACGCAAAGCAAAAGTTACGAGCCCGTCGACATCGAGAGCGCGCTCTACGCCAAATGGGATGCCGCAGGCTATTTCCAGCCCGCAGGCCAGGGCGAAAGCTACTGCATCATGATCCCCCCGCCGAACGTCACCGGCAGTCTGCACATGGGTCACGCCTTCCAGGACACGATCATGGACGCCCTCGTGCGCTACCAGCGCATGCGCGGGTCACGCACGCTCTGGCAACCGGGCACCGATCATGCGGGCATCGCCACGCAGATGGTGGTCGAACGGCAGCTCGAAGCGCAGGGGACGAACCGGGCGGAGCTCGGCCGGGACCGTTTCATCGCCGCGGTCTGGGAGTGGAAGGCCCGCTCCGGCGGCCGCATCAGCGAACAGCTGCGGCGTATGGGCGCATCGGTGGACTGGTCACGCGAGCGCTTCACGCTGGATGAGGGGCTGTCTGCGGCGGTCCGTGAGGTGTTTGTCCGCCTCTACGAAGAAGATCTCATTTATCGCGGGAAACGGCTCGTCAACTGGGACCCGCTGCTGGAAACGGCGGTCTCGGATCTCGAGGTGGTGGCCGAGGAAGAGGAAGGCTTCCTTTGGCACATCCGCTATCCGACCACCGACGGCCGCGACGCCTTGGTGGTCGCCACCACGCGCCCTGAAACCTTGCTCGGCGACGAGGCGGTGGCCGTGCACCCAGAGGATGCGCGCTACCACCACCTGGTCGGCCGCCGGCTGGTCCTCCCGCTCACCGGGCGCACCATTCCGGTCATCGCCGACGATTATGTCGACCCGGCGTTCGGTTCCGGCGTTGTGAAGATCACGCCTGCGCACGACTTCAACGACTACGAGGTCGGGTTGCGCCACAATCTGCCGCTCACCAATATCCTCGACAAGACCGCGCACATTCATCTGCCCGGCTCGCCTTATCACGGACTCAGCCGTGAGGCCGCGCGCGAACGTGTGCTGGCTGACCTGCAGGCACAGGGTTTCCTCGTAAAAACCGACAGCCACCGCCTGAAAGTGCCGCGCGGCGAGCGCTCCGGGACCATCATAGAACCGTGGCTCACGGACCAATGGTATGTGCGCACCGCGCCGCTCGCAGGACCCGCCGTCGAGGCGGTCGAGAAAGGGGCCGTGCGCTTCGTGCCCGACAACTGGGCGAAGACCTATTTCGAATGGATGCGCAACATCAAAGACTGGTGCATATCGCGGCAGATCTGGTGGGGCCACCGCATTCCGGCGTGGTATGACGGCGCGGGAAACGTCTACGTGGCGCGCAGCGAAGACGAGGCGCGCAAGCGCTTCGGGCTCGGCGCGGGCACGGTCCTGACGCAGGACCCCGATGTCCTCGACACATGGTTTTCATCGGCGCTGTGGCCGTTCTCGACACTTGGCTTTCCCGAATCAACGCAGGACCTCGCGACCTTCTACCCGACCAGCGTCCTTGTCACCGGCTTTGACATCATCTTCTTCTGGGTCGCGCGCATGATCATGATGGGCCTGAAGTTCACGGGACAGGTGCCGTTTCGCGAGGTTTACGTGCACGGCCTTGTCCTCGACGCCAGGGGCCAGAAGATGTCGAAGTCCCGTGGCAACGTCCTCGATCCGATCGATCTCATCGACGGCATCAGTCTGCCTGCCCTTCTCGAAAAGCGCACCAGCGGCCTCATGCAGCCCGGCAAGGCCAAAGAGATCCGCGCCAGCACCGAACGCGAGTTTCCAGAAGGCATCCCGGCCTTCGGCACCGATGCGCTGCGCTTCACCTTCGCAAGCCTCGCCACGCAGGGCCGCAACATCAATTTCGATCTCGGACGCATACAGGGCTACCGCAATTTCTGCAACAAATTGTGGAACGCGGCCCGCTTTGTCCTCATGAACACGGAACACGCCGATTGCGGCCTGAACGGCGAAGAGGTCCACCTCGATGTCGGTGACCGCTGGATCATAAGCCGCCTGCAGGAAACCGAACGCGACGTCATCCGCGCGTTTGGCGACTACCGCTTCGACCTGGCTGCCCAGAGCCTCTACACGTTCGTCTGGGACGAGTACTGCAGCTGGTACCTGGAATGGTCGAAGACCGCCCTGCAGAAGGCCGGCGAGGCGGCGGCCCGCGGCACGCGCAGAACCCTCGTGCGCGTACTCGAGACCACATTGCGCCTGCTGCACCCGCTGACGCCGTTCATCACAGAAGCGCTGTGGCTCAAGATCGCACCGCTCGCGGGCCGGACCGGACCGACGATCATGCTGGCGCCCTACCCGCAACCCGAGCCCTCGCGCATCGACGAAACCGCCGTCGCGCAGATGACCCGGCTCATGGGCATCGTCGAGGCCGTGCGCAACATCCGCGGCGAGATGAACATAGCACCCGGCCAAAAGATCCCGCTTGTCATCGAGGGCGCAAACGCCGATCGCGCGCTCATCGACGACAACAGCCGCGTGCTCATCCAGCTTGCCCGCCTCTCGACTTTGACCGTACTCGAACCCGGACAACAACCGCCCAAGGCCGCGGTGGGCCTGGTGGGTACCTGGAAGGCGCTGGTCCCGCTCAAGGGCCTGATCGACAAGGAGGCCGAAACCAAGCGCCTCGGCAAGGAGATCGCCCGGATCCACAACGAAATCGAACGCGCCCGCAGCAAGCTGTCACGCCCGGATTTCGTGGCGCGCGCCCCGCAGGCGGTGGTCGAGGAGGAGCAACGCCGCCTGAGCGACTTCGAAACGCGCCTGCAACAGCTGGAGGGACAGCGGCAGCGGGTTGCGGGACTCGACGACTGAAAAGACAGCCGCCGCCACCGCGGTCGGCTAGAGTTCGCGCGCGAGCACGAGCGCGTCCTCGCGGCGGCCGCCGTGGCCCGGGTAATAGTCCCTGCGCACGCCGATCTGATTGAAGCCCAGCCGGTCATACAGGGTAAACGCCGCGTGGTTGGAGCGGCGGACCTCGAGGATGGCCGAACCGGCACCGCGGCGGCGCGCCAGATCCAGCAGGTGCGACAACAGGTGGCGGCCAAGGCCACGCCGCTGATAGTCGGGATGGACACAGAGATTCAGCACATGGCACTCGCCGGCGGCGATGGACATGATACCGTGCCCGACGGGCACCCTCTCGTTTTCGAGCAGCTTGCAGACATACCCGACACGCAGACAGTCACGAAAAATCCCTTCCGTCCACGGGAACGCATAGGCGGCCCGCTCCACGCGCATGACGTCCGGCAAATCACCAAGACACATAAGACGCAGCCTGACATGATCCGGCGCCTCAGGCGCCGCCGATCCCGCCGGATTGCGCCAGCTACTCATGGCCGACCAGGGCACGCGCACGCTTGAGATCGTCCCAGGCATGGCGCTTGTCGGCGGGCGAGCGGAGCAGATAGGCCGGATGATAGGTGACAATCAGCGGAATGCCCTGATAGTGGTGCACCCTGCCGCGCAGGCCGCCAAGCGGCGCGGTGGTGCCAAGCAGGCTCTGGGCGGCGATGCGGCCAAGCGCCACCAGCACGGTGGGCGCGACCAGTGCGATCTGCTGCTCCAGATAGGGCAAACATTGTTGCACCTCCGCCGCCTCGGGATCCCGGTTGCGCGGTGGCCGACACTTGAGTACGTTGGCGATGTAGACTTCCTCGCGCGCCAGAGACAGCGCCCTTAGCATCGCATCCAGAAGCTGTCCGGCACGTCCCACGAAAGGCTCGCCCTGCCGGTCTTCATCCGCGCCCGGCGCTTCGCCGACGAAAAACCAGCGCGCCTCGCGCGACCCGGTACCCAAAACGGTCTGGGTGCGGGTCTGATGCAAAACGCAGAGCCGGCAATCCTGCACCCGCGCTGCCAGCGGCACCCACGGATCGGCGGCCGCCGGCAGGCTCTCACGACCCTGCCAGAGCGGTATGCCCATGGCCGTCAGGATATACCGGGCACGGGCATCACGCATAAGCACATCCTGCACGGGCGGGATCCGGCGGACGGACCGGGCCGGGCCGGGGCGGGGATGAGGACATAAGGACGGACATGACGATTCTCTTTGTCTTCCTCGGCGCGACGGGCCTTGGGCGCCTGTGAGCGCATTTGCGGGCCTTTGCGGATAGATAATAAAGACTATAGGCGATGAAATCATCCAGGCGATCAGACCCCGGCCGCCGCCCCCGGGGATCCCCCAACCCGCCCAAGCCGCCCGGGCGGGTCCTTGGCGCGGCCATGATCCGGCCCCCGTGCGCAGACCCCGCGCCAAATACCCTCTTTTCCCCTGGTTGACCCCGGCACACAGACAGACAATAGTAGGCGCGCGGCCGCTAAGGCCTGTCCCAGGAAGGGGCATGAACACACAGGGTCACTCTGGCGCCCGTCTTTGCCGGCCTTCAGGCTGGCCGTGCCCCCTCTTGGATTATCCAAAGTGCTCTGCCAGGGAGTCGGGAGGGGATATGTGGAAGGGAGTATCTGACCTGCGTGCCGCCGAGGCGGCAAGTCTCATCACGCCAGACCTGCTTGCGGAATCTTACGCCCGCTGCCGGACGCTTGCCGTCTCCGAAGAGCTGGCAGCCCTGAGCGATCGTCTCGGGGAGGGGGAGCTCAAGGACCTGTTGCAGGGGCACACGCGGCTGCTAAGCTACGGACGCTTGGTCATCGGCGAAGCCTTGCGTGACCTGGCCGGTCATGACCTGTTCCTTCTCACCAATTCCGAGGGACGCCTTCTCGAGCTTTGGGCGGACCCCGCCATCCTCGCGCGGGCGAGTGAGCATGGGCTGCGGCCGGGCACATCGCTGGCCGAAAGCAGCGCCGGCACCAATGCGGTGGCCATGGCCTTGAACCTGAAGACGGCCGTGGCGCTGCGCGGTGAACAACACCTGTGCCGCATGTTCTGGGACTGGTCGTGCGCGGCGGCCCCGATCTTCGATCGTGACGGCGATCTGGTCGGCTGTGTCGACATTTCCGCCGGCAACGGCCCCTTGCACGAAAAGCTGGCTCTGGCACGCTCCATCAGCCGCGAACTGGGACGGCTGATGGGCAGTACGCTGCGCCGTCCGCAGTTTGTGGTGACATCGCGTCAACGCCAGGTCCTGGAACTTTTCGCGCAGGGGGCGAGCTACAAGGAAATCGCAAGGCACCTCGACATTTCGATAAAGACCGTAGAAGAACACCTGGATGCAGTGCGCAACAAAATGGGCACAAAGAGCCGGCGGGCCTGCATCAAAAAGGCCGTTGAGCTGGGTCTTTTGTAGGGTCTGCCACAAATGTCCGCCGTGCGGCCGCGCAAACCGGCATCGGTGCCGCGCGGCGGACATCGGAAATACGCATCCTTTTTTTGCCGGAACGGTGCCCGCCAGGGAGCCTGACGGGCCACTACCCGCACACCAAATCCTCCAGTGCGCCGACCAGGATATGCTGGACACCCTCCTTGGTCCGCTCCAGCCGTCCGCGCGCCACCAGACCCCGGGCCCCCAGGACCTGCGCCCGGTACCGCTCGCCAATCTCCGGCTTGATGATGAGATTCGCAGTGCCCGTGTCGTCTTCGACCAGCAAAAAGACAAGCCCTGCCGCCGACTGCGGGCGCTGCCGGCTGATCACCAGGCCGCTGATGGCCACCTGCGCGCCGGAACGATGACCGCCCAGGGAGGCGATAGGCAGGGTTTCGGGGGCCCATCGGCGCAGAAACGTCAGCGGATGGCCCTGCAAGGAAAACCCCAGGGACCGGTAGTCCGCGGCAACCTCTCCCGCATGCCCCAATGACGGCCAGCGCCTGTCCGGTCCTTCCGTTTCATCGAACAAGTCGAGCGGAGGCATGACGCCCAGCCCCTTCCACAAGGCCTGGCTGCGCGACCCGGAGGCACGCAGCGCCCCGGCGCGCGCCAATGCCACCACGTCGGTCCGCGACAGGCCCGCCGCCCGCACGATTTCATCCGCCGTCCTAGTGTGCCGGTGACAGACCCGTCCGATGGCTGCGTTGCCGGCCGCCGACAAATGCCGCACGAGGCCAAGCCCCAGCCGCACCACCCGCTCCCGGCCGTCGACCACCAGCTGCGTGTCCCTGCCGCTGTGGCAGATGTCGGGCGGCAGGATGCGCACGCCGTGACGCCTTGCATCCGCGATCAGCTGGGCGGGGGCGTAAAAACCGAGCGGCTGGCTATTTAGCATCGCGCACAAGTACACGTCGGGCACATAGCATTTCAGCCAGGCGCTGGCATAGGCCAGCAACGCGAAGCTCGCCGCATGCGATTCCGGAAAACCGTAGGCGCCAAATCCCTTGATCTGTGCGTAGATCTCGCTGGCATAAGAGGATGAATACCCGCGCGCCCGCATACCCTCACACAACCGCTCGCGAAACGCCGCCAGATCCCCCTCGTGATGCCAGGCCGCCATCGATCGCCGCAGGCCATCGGCCTCGCCCGGCGAAAATCCGGCGGCCACGACAGCCAGCTTGATAACCTGTTCCTGGAAGAGCGGCACACCCAGCGTCCGCCCAAGGACCTGTTCGATGACTGCATCCGGGTAGGTCACCGTCTCTTTGCCGGCGCGGCGGCGCAGATAGGGATGCACCATGCGTCCCTGGATGGGCCCTGGCCGCACGATCGCCACCTGGATCACCAGATCATAGAAGGAACGGGGTTTCAGGCGGGGCAACAGCGCCATCTGCGCACGGGATTCGATCTGAAACACGCCCACGGTGTCGGCCGATGCGATCATGCGGAACACCACCGGATCCTCTGCCGGTATGGATGCCAGATCACCTGGGCCGAGTCCGTACATTTGCATCATGGCAAATGCCTTCCTCAACACCGTGAGGATGCCAAGTCCCAGGCAGTCGACCTTCATGATGCGCATGACGTCGAGATCATCCTTGGTCCACTGCAGCACTGTACGCCCCGGCATGGCCGCCCTCTCCACCGGCACAAGCCTGCTGAGCGGTTCGCGCGACAACACCATGCCGCCTGTGTGCTGGGACCAATGCCGCGGCCGCCCGACCAGATCCCGGACCAGTCCGGCAAGTTGCCGGAACGCACGGGCATTGGGATCGTAATGATGGTCGGCAAGGCGCTTTTCCAGGACGTCTGCGCCGTCCCACCAGCTCAGAATCCCGGCCAGGCGGTCCACCAGCGCAGGCTCCCAGCCGAGGGCGCGTGCCACGTCGCGCACTGCGCTGCGCGCCCGGTAGGTGATGGCGCTGCCGGTCATCGCCGCGTGTGTCCTTCCATAGCGATCATAAAGATACTGAATGACCTCTTCGCGCCGCTCATGCTCGAAGTCGATATCAATGTCCGGCGGCTCATCACGCTCGCGCGATACGAACCGTTCAAACAGAACCTCCATGCGCGAGGGATCAACCGAGGTGATGCCAAGGGCATAACAGACGACCGAATTCGCCGCCGAACCCCGCCCCTGGCAGAGGATGCCGCGAGACCGGGCAAAGGTGACAAGATCGTGGACGGTGAGAAAATAGTCCGCATATGCGAGCTCGGCGATGAGCCGCAATTCGTGCGCCGCGAGCGTGCGCACCGATGCCGGGACCCCTCCGGGATAGCGCTCGCGCAGACCACGGATGGTCGAGCGCACCAGCTTCCGGACAGACCGCCCCGGCGTCGGCGCAGCCTGTGGATACCCATAACGCAGTTCGTCGAGATGAAAGGAGCACAACCCGGCCACCACCTGGGTCTCCGCAAGCCATGACGGCGGATAAAGCGCCTCCAGACTCGCCAGCGGGCGCAAATGACGCTCGCCGTTCTGGAAAAGGGCGTATCCGGCCTCGGAGACGGGCACCTTCAGGCGGATGGCCGTCATCACATCCTGCAGAGCCCGCCGCCCGCGGACATGCATGTGCACATCGCCGGCGGCCACGACCGGCCGGTGGAATTCTGCAGACCAGGCCGTAAGGCACCGCCTGTGCCGTGCATCGGCCGCCGTCCGGTGCAATTCCGCCAGAATCCAGAAACGCGCCGCGAAGGCGGCTGCCAGCGGCCGGACGGCTTCACCGGTCGCGTCGCTGGCGCACCAGAGCAGGAGGCAGTCGCGGAGATCCAGGGCATCATGGACACTCAGATGATAGGTGCCCTTGGCGGATCCACGGCCCCGGGTGATCAGGGCCGTGAGTCCGGCATATCCTTCGGCGTGACAGGCCAGCAAAACGCACTTGGGTCCTTCAACGAACGTCACCTCCATGCCGACGATGAGCTTCAGGCCAGCCTCCCGGGCGGCGCAATGCGCCTCCACGAGACCGGCAAAAGAGCATTCATCAGTCAGCGCGAGCGCCTGGTAGCCGAGGGACTTCGCCCGCTGCACCAGTTCGCGGGGTGAAGAGGCGCCACGCTGAAAACTGAAGTGACTCAGACAGTGCAATTCTGCATAGCGCATTTTCCACCCGTGCAGTCCGCCCGAACCCATGCGCCGGCAGGCTCCTTCCGTGTGCCTCGGCCTTTCGTTGTCGTAAACCTCAAGACGGGCACCCAAGGCCCGCACATCGCCTTTATGCGAAATATCCCTGCAGAAACCACTGGTTTTCGCGGGTCCTGAAGATCCACAGACGCTGTCCCGGCGTGGCGCGCACCACGAAATACTCGCGCGGGACGGCCCCATCCCACCACCCGCTCTCGATCCGCTCGGGTCCCTCCAGCCATTCCAGCGGTTCTCCCTGCCACCGCGGCTGGCCATCCGCCATGGCCAGACTCTCCGGCGGATCGACGAGCCACAAGGGGTGATGCGCCTCCACCGCCCCGCCGCACGACGCCGGCACGGAAGATGACCACGGCCACTCCCGGGTGGCCTTCTCCGGGCGATGATCCGCATGCCAGCGCACAGTGCAGACCGATGACGATCCGAGCCGCGCCTGCAGACGGTCGACCAGAACGCCCCACTCCTCCGCCCTGACACCCCCTTCCGGCCACAACGTGAGACTGCCTTCGCGTGCCACCGACACATCACAGTGGACACGGATATCCGTGACGGCAAACGGCAGACTCCGGTCACGGAATCGCTCGCGGATCAGCATCAGAAAGGCCTCGCCGCGGCGCGCCGGTGTCGTCAGACGAAACGTCTGTGTCTGTGTCTGCCCGTCCCCGGTCAGGTCCAGCACCAACTGGTCTGCCATGGCGTCGTGGCGGCGCAGGACCTGCGTGAGATGCGCCAACGGCCTTCTCAGGGCAAACAGCAGGGCCTCCTCGCTGTCTAGCGCATAAGGCGCATGCAGCCGGCGGGAAAACGCCACCGGTGGCCGCCAGGGCACGAGGATTTCGGCCTGCGTGCCCAGCAGGCGGTCGAAGAACGCCCCCACCCCGGCACCGAAACGGCGCATGAGCCCCGCGCGTGGCAACGCCAGGCACTCGCCGAGCGTCCGGAGCCGCAGTTCCTCGAAAAGGCCGGCGTATTCGGCAAAGGGCAGACACGTCACCGGCAGCCGCGCCACATGCTCCCGCCAGTTGTCCTGTCTGGTCAGAACGCGTCCGGGATCGGCTGTCGCGCACAGCATCGCCGCCTCTGCCGTCGGCGCGCAGGCCATCGTCGCCGTGATACCCGCCTTGCAGAAACGCTCCTGCAGATCGTCCAGCACACGCCGGATATCCCGAAACGGCGTGACCTGATCGGTAAACTGTGCCACCGCGCCACTGGGACGGACGCCCACATGCGGACTGACCCGGTACAGAATCGACGCCACGATGGACAACACCCGCCCTTCGGCTTCCCGGTCCCGGTCGCGCAAAGACAGATCCGAACACAGCACGCCCGACTCGGTCGCCGACATGCCGGGGGAAAGACCGTGCGAGCGCGCCTTGCCGTCACAGGCCAGCAGCCGGCGGCCCTCCGTCACAGCAAAGGGGGACGGGTGACCGGGGAATGCCAGAAGCGGTAAATCGGGCACCACCACCGCAAGCCACAACATCGTTTCCGACCTGCTTCCCAAAGACTCCAAAACGGCAAACCGTTCCGCCAGGCTTGCCCGATCGTTGATCCGGCCTCTCCGCTTGTGCGCCCCGGCGCGGAAAGAGGGCCCGCGGGCCGTCTTTACGGCCGCAACGGCCCGGCCGCAGCCCGAAACCAGCTATCCCGGCGCATCGTCCAAGCCCTGCCGCCTCCGGCCTTCCGCGCGGCACAAAACGGAGACCTTGCGGTGGATATCGGTAATGACGACCGGCGCCCGCACGCGCCGGCCATCCACATCGACCCGCAAACCCTGGGGCACGGGGCGCAACACCAGCCGCAGCCGGGCGGTCTGCGGTGCCATGGCTGTGGGCAAAAAACAAAACCCGACCCGGCCGCCTTGCGCGGCGGCTCGCGCGAGCGCGCGGAATTCGCCGTGCCGGATGGCAGAAAACCAGCACATCACGGCGCCCACAGAGGCGCTCGACAAGGCCTGGTACACCGACCACAACGTCTCTTTGTGGGTCTGTGGATGCACGGTCAGCACCCGCTCCAGGGCAATCTGGTGCGCCACCAGCATGGGCGCCGACAGGCGATGCGGCGGCGCCACCCAGACCAGATACCGGGCTTCCTGGCTGAGCCGTGCCAACACGGGCATCAGCAACTGCAATTCACCAATCCCGCTGGCCGCTGGCCGCAATTCCACGAGCGCACCCTGCGGCCACCCGCGATCCGGCAGGCAGGCATCGAGATCCGCAAATCCGGTTGGCAGGGCGCGCGGGGGGCGAACCGGCATACCGCGCGTCACACCCGCCCGGACGAGCGCAGATGTCAATCGCATCTACACCTCCAGGCGTACCACACCCACACCCACACCCTCGATCACCAGATCCTCGCCGGGCCGGACGATGATGGGCTGGTAGGCCGGATTCTCCGGCAAAAGCCAGATCGCACCCTGGCGCCGGCTGAAGCGCTTGACCGTCACCTCCTCACCCAGCCGTGCCACCACGATCTGCCCCTCGCGGGCCTCCGGACTCTTGTGCACCGCCAGCAAATCGCCGTCCAGCAGCCCTGCGTCGCGCATGCTCTCCCCGATGACGGTCAACAGATAATCGGCCGCCGGCCGGAACGTTCGGGGGTCGATGGCGTGCCGGACGGTCAGGTGTTCCCGGGCCAGAACCGGCTGACCGGCTGCCACACGCCCGACCACCCACAAACCTGCGTCTTCGGGCGGACCATCCTTCAGCTGGATGCCGCGCGCGCTGCCCGGAATCAGCCGGATGGCCCCCTTGCGGGCCAGCGCCCGCAGATGGTCCTCGGCGGCGTTGACGGACCGGAAGCCTAGTGCCGTGGCCATTTCCGCCCGCGTAGGCGGCCTGCCATTGGCCTCGGTTTCACGCCGGATCCAATCCAGAATCTGCCGCTGACGATCGGTGAGGGAATGCATACTGTATATATATACAGTATGAGAAAGAAGGGGTAAAGGGGCGCATGGGACGATGCCCGTCCGCCTTGGCCTGCATAAGTCGCGGATTCATCCATCGGCGGCCTCCCCCGTTCCCTGCGGGGAAACGGCGAGGTGTGTCGCGCCACTGATCGTAACTGGGGAAAACCGGTCCTGCCACCGGCGACAAAAGAGACGGCGGCCTCCCTGCCGGCCGTCCACTCAGGTGATGGGGGATCGACCCCACCCGGACATCCCTGTGTCCTGATTTCGTCCTTGTCTGTGTCGTGCCCGCGCTTCCTGCGCTCCGACTTCAATCAAATCCCTGATCGCCATCCCAGCCCCCCCTACCATAAGGGGCCGCCGCCAGAACCCCTATCCACCAAAGGTCGGAGAGGGCTTTCCTAGATTGCGCGCGATGACTGCGGGTGCGTCCGTTCGTGCGGCACGATGAGCTTGTTCAGGGCGTTGAGATAGGCCTTCGCCGAGGCGATGACGATGTCGGTATCGGCACCGTTGCCATTGACGATCCGCCCCTCACGCTCCAGGCGAACCGTCACCTCCCCCTGGGCATCGGTGCCGCCGGTGATGGCGTTGACGGCGTACAGCTGCAGGCTCGCACCCGTGGCCACGATCTTTTCGATTGCGCGAAACGATGCGTCCACCGGCCCGCCGCCTTCCGCCGACGCGTGCCGGGGCTGCCCGTCCACCGCCAGCGCGATCTCCGCCACCGGCTTGGTGCCGGTCTCCGAGCACACCTTGAGACTGACGAGCCGCACGCTCTCGACCGCCTCGGTCGCACGTTCGCTGAGCAGCGCCTGCAGATCCTCGTCGAAGATCTCGTGCTTTTTGTCCGCCAGTTCCTTGAAGCGCGCAAAGGCCGCATTCAGGGCTTCATCGTCTTTCAGTACGATACCGATCTCGGCCAGCCGCGTACGAAAGGCGTTGCGGCCCGAGTGCTTGCCGAGCACCATGCGGTTGGCCGTCCAACCCACGTCCTCGGCGCGCATGATCTCGTATGTCTCGCGGTTCTTGATGACCCCGTCCTGATGGATCCCGGCCTCGTGCGCAAAGGCGTTGGCGCCGACGATGGCCTTGTTTGGCTGTACCGCGAAACCCGTCACCGTCGACACCAGGCGGCTTGCGGCCACGATCTGTGTCGCATCAATGCGCGTATCGCAGTCAAACAGATCGCGGCGCGTGCGTACCGCCATGACGATCTCCTCGAGCGCGGCATTGCCGGCACGCTCACCCAGACCATTGATGGTGCACTCGACCTGCCGCGCGCCCCGCAAAACCGCAGCCAGGGAATTGGCCACCGCCAGACCCAGATCATTGTGGCAGTGCACCGACCAGACGGCCTTGTCCGCATTCGGCACCCGCGTCATCAGCGTCGCGATCAGTTCGCCGAATTGCGAGGGCATGTTGTAGCCGACGGTATCGGGAATGTTGACCGTGCGCGCGCCCGCGTCGATCACCGCCTCCATGATCCGGCTCAGAAAATCGGCATCGGAGCGGCCCGCGTCTTCGGCCGAGAACTCGACGTCATCGGTAAATCGCCGCGCATGCCGGACCGCCTTGACGGCGCCCGCCAGCACATCTTCGGGGCTCATGCGCAGCTTTTCGCGCATATGGATGGGCGATGTGGCAATGAAGGTGTGGATACGCGAGGCGCGGGCGGGCTTTAGCGCCTCCGCCGCACACTCGATGTCCCTGGGCAGGGCGCGCGAGAGGCCGCACACACGGCTTTCGGTCACGACTTCCGCCACCGCCTTCACGGCACTGAAATCGTCAGGGCTCGCGACGGGGAAACCGGCCTCGATGACATCGACCTTGAGACGCTCAAGCGCATGGGCTATGCGAACCTTTTCATCGCATGTCATGGATGCCCCGGGGCTCTGCTCGCCGTCGCGCAAAGTCGTGTCGAAGATCACCAATCGCTCGCTCATATCACTCTCCAAGGGCGGTCTGCACCACCACCGGCCTTCTCACTTCGGAACAGGGAAAGTCTGGACTCTAGCCAAAAGACGCAGGCAAGTCCATCCGGGCCCGGCCGGGAAGCCGGGGTGGGGTGCGGCACCAGACGGGAAACGCGGCCTTAGTGATGCTCGGCTGAATCCGCGTCCGTCTCGCGCCGTGAATGGATAAACCCGCGGCGATACTGGCGGATCAGCGAATGGGCCGGCCCGGACAACGCATAACCGAGGAAGAGCGCAAACAGCACCCATGGCGGATCGAGCGAGATCAGGACGAACGTGAGCACCATCGCCAGCACGGCAATGAACGGCACGCGCCCCTTCAGATCGATGTGCTTGAAGCTCTGGTAGCGGATGTTGCTGACCATGGCCGCACCGACGAGGACGGTCAGGATGAGTGTGACCAGACGCAGCCACATGTGCGGCGTGCCATTGCCCTGCATGACCCACACGAGACCCACCACGACCGCGGCGGCCGCCGGGCTCGGCAGGCCCTGGAACGACAGGCGGCGGTCGCCTGCGGCCTGCGTATTGAAGCGCGCCAGCCGCAGGGCGGCTGCCGCCGAATAGATGAACGCCGCAAGCCAGCCCAGCTTGCCAAAGCTCGCCAGCGCCCGCTCATACACGACCAGGGCGGGCGCAAGCCCGAACGAGACCATGTCCGACAGGCTGTCGTACTGGGCGCCAAAATCGCTTTCGGTATGCGTCCAGCGCGCCACGCGGCCATCAAGACCGTCTAGGACCATGGCAATGAAGATGGCGATCGGCGCGTGATAGAAATGGCCCTTCATCGCCTGCACGATGGCGTAGAAGCCGGCAAACAACGCACCGGTCGTAAACAGGTTCGGCAGAATGTAAATGCCCTTGCGTTTGTCGTCCATCGTCGTCCTCATTGGCTCCTCAAGGCCCTTTCTGCAGCAGCGCCAGCACCCGCACACCGGCATGCACCCGATCACCGAGCGCAACCTTCGGCTGGCTCCCAGGCGGCAGGTACACGTCGACACGCGAACCAAAACGGATGAACCCATAACGACCGCCGGCCGTCATCGTGTCGCCCATGCCCACATGACATAGTATACGGCGCGCGATGAGACCTGCCACTTGGACCACGACCACGTCTTCGCCGGCGGGGGTGGTGATCCAGAGGGCGTTGCGCTCGTTCTGCGCGGACGCCTTGTCCAGGGCAGCGTTCAGAAACCGGCCTTGATTGTACCACTGGCGGCGGACGGTGCCATCGACCGGAGACCGGTTGGAATGCACGTTGAAGACGTTCATGAAGATGCTGAACTTGAGCGCGGGCCGGTTGAGATAGGGGTCGGTGGCCGCCCCGACGGCGATCACCCGGCCGTCGGCCGGGCACAGCACGACCCCCGGGCCCGTTGCCGGAATGCGCCGGGGATCGCGGAAGAACTGCACCACGAAGATCGCGATGAGCCAGAACGGCGCGCCCACAAGCCAGCCCCAGGCGGCCGTGACGGCCGCCGCGATGATGACGGCCACCGCGACATGACCCCACCCTTCGCGCGCAAGCAGGGGCTGCCGCGCCGATGGCCGGACCTCTCCGGCCGGCGAGACGGGCGCGCTCAATTCTTTTCTTTGTCGACGATCTTGTTGGCCTTGATCCAAGGCATCATGCCACGCAGCCGTTCACCCACGGCCTCGATGGGATGCTGGGCCGCCTTGGCGCGCAATTCGGGGAACCGCTTGCCGCCCGACTCGTTTTCCGCGACCCACTCGCGGGCAAACTCGCCGGACTGGATTTCCTTCAGGATCCGCCGCATCTCGGCCTTGGTCGACTCGTTCACCACCCGCGGCCCGCGCGTCAGGTCGCCGTACTCCGCGGTGTTGGAAATCGAGTAGCGCATGTTGGCAAGACCGCCTTCATACATGAGATCGACGATCAGCTTCAGTTCGTGCAGACACTCGAAATAGGCCATTTCCGGAGCGTACCCGGCCTCGGTCAGGGTTTCGAATCCCGCCTGCACGAGCGAGGACACGCCGCCGCAGAGGACGGCCTGTTCACCGAACAGATCCGTCTCGGTCTCTTCCTTGAACGTGGTTTCGATCACGCCTGCACGGGTCCCGCCGATGGCGCGCGCATAGGACAGCGCGATCTTGCGGCCCTGGCCGGACGCATCCTGGGCCACCGCGATCAGGCAGGGCACGCCGCCGCCCTGGGTAAAGGTCGACCGCACGAGATGGCCCGGGCCCTTCGGCGCGATCATGATCACATCCATGTCCGGACGCGGCTTGATGCGGCCGAAATGGATGCTGAACCCATGCGCAAAGGCAAGTGCCACACCCTTCTTCAGGTGCGGCTCGATGGTTTCATAGATCGCCGCCTGCTTCTCGTCGGGCGCCAGAATCATGACGACGTCTGCACCCTTGACCGCCTCTTCCGCGGGCTTGACGGTAAAACCTGCACGCTCGGCCTTGACCGCCGAAGGCGAGCCGGGACGCAGTCCGATGATGACAGACACCCCGGAATCCTTCAGGTTGTTCGCATGCCCGTGGCCCTGGGAGCCGTAGCCGATGATGGTGACCTTCTTGCTGCGGATCAGTTCCAGGTCGGCGTCTTTGTCGTAATACACTTGCATGGCGTTTCCTCGCCCGACGTCAACGTCGGGCCGTTACGGTTAAAGTTCGTCCCTGTTACGCGGACAACCGGCAGGCGATCTCTTCGCCGCGGGCAATCCCGATGACACCCGAGCGGACGACCTCCAGGATGCGCCGCGGATGGATGACGGCAATGAAGGCGTCCAGTTTGCCGCCATCGCCTGTCAGTTCGATCGTATAGGCCGATTCCGTGACATCGATGATGCGGCCACGAAAGATGTCGGCCAGGCGTTTGATCTCATCGCGCTCACCGCCGTTGTCGGCGCGTACCTTGATGAGCAGCATCTCCCGCTCGATGCGCTGCCCTTCCATCAGATCGACAAGCTTGACGACATCGACCAGCTTGTTCAGCTGCTTGCGGATCTGGTCCACGACGGCCTCGGGGCCGCTCGTCACCAGCGTCATGCGCGACAGCGTGGGATCCTCGGTGGGGGCCACGGTCAGTGACTCGATATTGTATCCGCGGGCGGAAAAGAGCCCGGCCACGCGCGACAGGGCTCCCGCCTCGTTCTCGAGAAGAATAGAAATGATATGTCGCATTCAGGCGAGTTCGCGGTCAGGTGACAGATGCATTTCATGATGCCCCGCGCCGGCGGCGATCATGGGATAGACGTTTTCCGTCTGGTCGGTAATGAAATCCAGGAACACCAGGCGATCCCGCCGCGCCAGCGCCTCCTTCAGCGCCGCTTCGACGTCGCCGCGCCTGTCAATGCGCAAGCCCGTATGCCCGTAGCTCTCCGCCAGCTTGACGAAGTCCGGCAGGGCCTCCATGTACGAATGCGAGTAGCGGCTCTGGTAAAAGAATTCCTGCCACTGCCGGACCATGCCCATGTAGCGGTTGTTCAGGTTCACGATCTTGATCGGCAGGTCGTACTGCTTGCACGTCGACAGTTCCTGGATGCACATCTGGATGCTCGCCTCGCCGGTCACGCACACGACCGTGTCGCCTGGATGGGCGAGCTGCACGCCGATCGCCGCCGGCAGGCCGAACCCCATCGTGCCAAGCCCGCCCGAGTTGATCCAGCGGCGCGGCTTGTCGAAGTGATAAAACTGCGCGGTCCACATCTGGTGCTGGCCCACATCCGAGGTGATGAACGCATCCCCGCGGGTCAGCCGGTGCAGCGCCTCCAGCACATACTGGGGCTTGATGACATCGACATTGTCACGGTCATAGCGCAGGCAGTCCCGCGCCCGCCACACGCCGATCTGCCGCCACCAATGGGCCAGCGCGTCCTTGTCGAGGCGCCGTCCGCTTGCCTGCAGGGCCGACAGCATGTCACGCATGACGCCGCGCGCATCGCCGATGACCGCCACCTCCACCGCCACGTTCTTCTGGATCGAGGCCGGATCGATGTCGACATGAATGATGCGCGCATGCGGGCAGAATTTGTCCAGATCTCCCGTCACCCGGTCATCGAACCGGGCGCCGATGGCCAGCAGCACATCGCACTCGTGCATGGCCATGTTGGCTTCATACGTGCCGTGCATGCCGAGCATGCCCACAAACAGCGGATCACTGGCCGGAAAGGCGCCCAGGCCCATCAAGGTGTTGGTGCACGGCGCGCCGAGCCAGCGCACGAGCGCCGTCAGTTCATCGGCGCCGTTGCCAAGGATCACGCCCCCGCCCGTATACACCATCGGGCGCTTGGCCTCGAGCAGGATCTCGGATGCCTTGCGGATGCCTTGCGGGTCCCACTGGGTGACGGGCTTGTACGAGCGCAAGGTCGGATCGGCCGGAAAGACGTAGTCCGTCTTCTGCGCGGTAATGTCCTTTGGAATATCGACCACGACGGGGCCCGGGCGGCCGGTGGTGGCGACATGAAAAGCCCGCCGAATCGTCACCGCCAGTTCACGCACGTCCTTCACCATGAAGCTGTGCTTGACGCAGGGCCGCGTGATGCCGATGGCATCGACCTCCTGGAACGCGTCATCCCCAATGAGGTGTGTCATCACCTGTCCGGTGAAGACCACCAGCGGCACCGAATCCATGTACGCGGTGGCGATGCCGGTGACGGCGTTGGTCGCGCCGGGCCCTGAGGTGACGAGAACCACCCCCGGCTTGCCGGTCGAACGCGCATAGCCATCGGCCGCGTGCGTGGCGCCCTGCTCGTGGCGGACGAGGATGTGCCGGATTTGGTCCTGCTTGTAGAGCGCGTCGTAAATGTACAGTACGGCACCCCCGGGATATCCGAAAAGGTACTCGACACCCTCATCCTGGAGGCACTGCACAAAAATCTCGGCACCCGTGAGTTCCACGACACCACCCCGCTTCATTACCAACCTAATGATCTGACCGGAAACCCCCGATTGTCGGTAAAGACGAAGCGGGGGTCAAGTGCGGCGACGGCGCCTGGGGTTCATGCCCGCCGCCAGACGGTTCCGGCCGCCGAATCCTCGACGATGACGCCGCGGGCCTTCAGTTCGTCGCGCAGCTCGTCTGAGCGCGCCCACTGCCGCGCCCGCCGTGCGGCATCCCGGGCCGCAACCAGCGCCTCGATCGCCTCCCGGTCCGCCGCGCCGCCTTGCAGAAACTCCTGCGGGGGCCGCTCGAGCAGGCCGATCATTCCGCCCAGCCGGCGCAGCAGCGCGCCCCGCCGCGCCACTTCCACCAGGTCGCCGGCCTCCCGGGCGCGGTGAATCGCATGCGCAACCTCAAACAGCACCGCAAGCGCCGTTGGCGTGTTGAAATCATCGTCCATGGCCGCCCTGAAGCGAAGTTCCTCAGGATCGGCCTGCGCAACCGGCCCCGCGGAGCCCTCCGGCACCTCCCTCAGCGCCTGATACAGGCGCGTCAGGGCCTCCTGCGCCTGGACGAGCGCGGCACGGTCGTAGTTCAAGGGGCTCCGATAATGGCTTGCCAGCAGAAGATAGCGCAGGACCTCGCCATCAAACTCGGCGAGGAGATCGCGAATGGTCAGGAAATTCCCGAGCGACTTGGCCATCTTCTCGCCGTTTATGCGCACGAAACCGTTGTGCATCCAGATGTTGGCAAAGTGGCAGCCGGTCGCCGCCTCGCTCTGCGCGATCTCGTTCTCATGGTGCGGGAAAGTCAGATCCATACCGCCCCCATGGATGTCAAAATGAGACCCAAGGCAATGGATCGCCATGGCCGAGCACTCGATGTGCCAGCCCGGCCGCCCGGCCCCGAACGGGGCATCCCAGGACGGCTCGCCGGGACGCGCCGCCTTCCACAGCACGAAATCCAGCGGGTCGTCCTTGGCCTCGCCCGTCTCCACGCGGGCACCGACGAGAAGGTCATCCAAAGACCGGTTCGACAGGCGCCCGTAAGCGGGCCAGCTGCGCACACGGTAATAGACGTCGCCATTGCCGGCACGGTAGGCATGGCCGCGCTCGATCAGGGTACTGATCATGCGGATGATTTCGCTGATATGGTGGGTCGCCCGCGGCGCACAATCCGGCGGCTGCGCCCCCAAGGCCGCGGCGTCCTCGTCCATGGCGGCAATGAAGCGGTCGGTCAGCCGCGTAATGGTTTCGCCCGCCTCGCGGGCGCGCGTGATGATCTTGTCGTCGATGTCCGTGATGTTGCGTACATAGGTCACCCGCAGACCGCAGGCGCGCAGATAGCGGACCACCATGTCGAAGACGACAAACACCCGTGCATGACCCAGATGGCAATGATCGTAGACGGTCATGCCGCACACATACATGCGCACATGCCCGGGTTCGATTGGCACAAGCTCGGTCTTGCCGCGGGTCAGTGTGTCGTAAATCTTCAGCATAGGGCCCCCACCGAATCCATCAAGCGCCGCCTGATGATATCAGGCGGCATCAAAACCAGAAGATCCCGCATCTCCGGACCCTCGAGCGAACCGGTCAGCGCCGCGCGCAGCGCATGGAACAGTCCTTTGCCACCGATGCCGGCCGCCTTGAGCCGCGCCGGCAGTTCGCTTGGCGGCACCTGATCGGCCAAGGCATCCAGGGCGATATCGAAAAACGAACGGCCGACGGCCTGCAATGCCTCTTTGGCGGCACTGCCGAGGGTGATGGGCCCGGCCCCATAAACCACCGCCGCCCACTCGCCGAATTCGCGGGCGAACGTCGCATTCGGCCGCACCGCCCGGACAAAGGCCGCGCGCTGGCCCACCGGCACATCCGCCGGCAGCCACGCGGCGATCGTCTCGTCGGACGTCTGCGCCAGCGCGAGGCGCTGCCAATGCAACAGCTGCTGGCGATCGAAATGCGCCGGCGCGCGTCCGATGTGATCGACCGAAAAGGCGCGCGCAAGCGCCGTCAGATCGGCGATGTGTTCGCAGGCGATGGTGGCGCCGAGCCGCGCCAGATAGTTGACGATGGCAAGCGGCAAGAACCCCTCATCGCGCAGATCGCCGATGCCGGCCGCCCCCTCGCGCTTGGACAAGGGCGCCCCCGACGCGCCGAGCACAAGTGGCAGATGCCCGTATTCGGGCACCGGCAGCTTCAGCGCGTTCAGCAAAAGGATTTGCCGCGGCGTATTCGGCAGATGATCCTCGCCACGCAAGACCAGCGTGACACCCGAAAGCGCATCGTCTATGGCGTTGGCAAAAAAGAACATGGGCTCGCCGCTTGCGCGCGCGATGACGAAATCGCCGAGCGCATCCGTCGGCACGGTCTGCGGTCCGCGCACCCGGTCGATGAAGTGGACGGTCTCCCCGCGCGGCACGCGGAAACGCCAGGCCGCCGGCTCGCCGCGCGCCAGACGGTCCTTGGCCTGTGTCTCGGGCAGGTGCGCACAGCGCCCCGAATAGCGCGGCGGCAGGCCGCGCGCGTGCGCCTGTTCGCGCTCGCGCGCAAGTTCTGCGGGACTGCAGAAACAGGGGTAGGAGAATGCAAGCCGCGACAGCCGATCGAGATGCTCGCGATAGACCGCTTCGCGCGCCGACTGGTGCCAGATCGCCTGCTGGTCGATATAAGCCCCGAAACCCAGCCAGTCGAGATCCGCGCGCACCGCGTCCGTGAACACGGCCGAAACGCGCGCGCGATCCGTGTCCTCGATGCGCAGGAGAAAGCGGCCATCGGGCAGGGCGGCCAGCAGGCTGAAAAGCGCCGTGCGGGCGTTGCCCAGATGGAGAAAACCGCTTGGGCTCGGCGCAAAGCGGGTGACGATCGGTTTCATGTGCCTATGATACGCAAGATTTGCCCTCTGGTGACAACTAAGGGACAATGCGCTACCTGCTCACGTGAGCACCGACCTGGCAATAGGAGAGCGTCTGCGCATGGTGACCCTCGAGACCACCCACGGCAAGATCGTACTGGACCTGAACGCCGAAAAGGCACCCAAGACCGTCGCCAACTTTCTGACATATGTCCGGGACGGCTTCTTTGACGATACGATTTTCCATCGCGTGATCGATGGTTTCATGATCCAGGGCGGGGGCTTTACCTCCGACATGAAGCAAAAGCCGACGCGGCCACCGATCGACAATGAGGCCAACAACGGCCTGCGCAACAGCCGCGGCACCATCGCCATGGCCCGCACCAGCGATCCGCATTCGGCGACCAGCCAGTTTTTCATCAACGTGGCCGACAACGACTTTCTGAATTTCACCGCGCCTACGCCGTCGGGCTGGGGCTACTGCGTGTTCGGCCATGTCGTCACCGGCATGGACGTCATCGACACCATCAAGGGCACGGCGACCACAAGCCGCGCCGGCCATCAGGACGTGCCGGTGAGCACCATCGCCATCACGCGCGTATCCATCGACTGATGGCGCAGGCTTTCATCGCCGATCTCCATCTGACGACGGAGCGGCCGGAAGCCATCGCGCTGTTTGAGGCGCTGCTGGGCGCGGCCGTCGGACAGGTCGATCATCTGTACATACTCGGCGATCTGTTCGAATACTGGATCGGCGATGATGCCGCTTGCGCCCCTGAATTTGCGCCGGTTTTGGCGGCCTTGAAAAACGCCACCGGCGGGGGGCTGTCCATTTCGGTCATGCATGGCAACCGCGACTTCCTCCTTTCCGGCGGTTTTGCGGACCTGACCGGATGCCGGCTCCTCCCCGACCCCTACCGGCTCGACCTGTTTGGCACGCCCACCTTGCTAAGCCATGGCGATGCCTTGTGCACCGACGACACCGATTACATGGCCATGCGCCGCCAGGTGCGGGACCCGCGCTGGCAGGCGCAGATCCTGGCCCGCAGCATTCCCGAACGCATGGCCATGGCGCGCAATCTGCGTCAGGAAAGCGGGACCGCGACCGGTTACAAGCCGGAAACGATCATGGATGTGAACGCCGACGCCGTGCGCATGCTGCTGCGCGACCACGGCCTGAAACGGCTGATTCACGGACACACCCACAGACCGGGTCACTACCGCGTGGACACACCCACCGAACCGCTCGAGCGTATTGTCGTGGGCGACTGGTACGAAGGCTCGAGCCTGCTTGTGGCCGGCCCCGGCGGGCTGCGTCTAACTGCCGCTACGGACCTCGTTGGGGCTGTAACGGAGGTAATGCGCAGGTAGCGTGAAGGTGTCCCGGTTGACGGCGACATCGCGGCGCACCCGCATCAGGGTCTTCTCGTTATGGTTCTGGTCGATCATCTTGATGGGAAAGCCCTGCGCATACTCGCGGCCGGCAGAAAAGATGCTGTCTGCCAGACCACACGGTCCCTGCAGTTCCGGCGCGCCCTGTTCGGCGGCCAGCGCCTGTTCGCCTGCCAGCGCCTTCTTGTAGCCCGCCAGCGCCCTCGCCGCGCCGCGCAGAAATCCCTTGGCGGCATAGACTTCATAGCACTGTTCGCCGTTGGTCGACAGCGCATAATGGAGCGCCTTGTGGCCGTCGAACGTTACGGATCCCGGCAATCTCGCCACGCGGTTTTCGAGCAGGATCGGCGGCGTGTAGGTCACCGGATGGCTGCGGATCACAAGGATCGTGCGGTCGGCCGCATCGACGCTGTAGATGACGCGCCGCTTGCGGTTGAACAGGATGTAGTTGCCCGTCGCCATGTCCGGATCGATCCGCACGAAGTGGCGGTTGACCAAAACGCGTGCCGGAAACGGCGAGCCCCCGGACTCACGCGCCTGCAGGTAGAGGATCGTCGCATGCGGTGCGCCCCGTCCGCAGCCCGCCAGCACCAAGGTCACGCCGGCGGCCACCGCCCGTACCATCCTTTTGCCCATCGATCCTCCTTTCCGTACCGGTCCTAACCGCAAGCACGCACGGCGGCAAAGCCGCCCTCGAGATCCCTTTTGAGATCCTCCAGAGATTCGAGTCCGACCGATATCCGGATCAGTTCGTCGCCCACACCCGCCGCCGCCCGCGCCTCCGGGGTGAGGCGGCCGTGCGTCGTGGTCGCCGGATGCGTTATGGTCGTCTTGGTATCACCGAGGTTCGCCGTGATCGACATGATGCGGCTGGCATCGATGAAGGCAAACGCCTCCTTGCGTCCCCCGCGCAGGCGGAACGCAAGGACACCGCCGCCGGCACTCTGCTGGGCGCGCGCCAAAGCGTACTGCGGGTGACTGGGCAGGTGCGAATAAAAGACTTCTTCCACCAGCGGCTGATCCTCAAGCCACAGGCTGAGGGAAAGCGCCCGCGCGGAATGGGCCTCCATCCGCAACGGCAGGGTTTCCAGGCCTTTCAGGAAAATCCAGGCATTGAACGGACTCATCACCGGGCCCGCGGTGCGCACAAACAGGAAAATATCACCGCCAATCAGCGCTTCGCTGCCGACAATGGCGCCGCCGAGCCCGCGACCCTGGCCGTCGATATATTTCGTCGCGGAGTGGATGACAAGGTCCGCGCCGAGCGCAAGCGGCTGCTGCAGAATCGGCGTGCAAAAGCTGTTGTCCACCACCAGACGCGCGCCGGCGGCGTGCGCGACATCGGCCAGCGCCACAATATCGCCCAGCACGCTCAGCGGATTCGACGGCGTCTCCAGAAAGAAGAGCCGCGTATGCTTCGTGCATGCGCGGCGCCAGGCGTCCACATCATCCAGGGCCACGAAGGTGGTGTCGATACCAAAGCGCGCCAGCATCTGCAGGAGCGCCACGGTCGGACCAAACAGGCTCTGCGAGGCAACGATGTGGTCGCCCGCGCGCAGCAACCCCAGGCATACCGCGAGAATGGCCGACATCCCGGAGGCGGTGGCGAGTGCGCGCTCTGCGCCCTCCAAAGCCGCGAGCCGCTCCTCGAATATGCGCACGGTCGGATTGCCGTTGCGGGAGTAGATGTTGCCGCGCTCGCGCCCGGCAAAACGCGCCGCAGCCTCCTCGGCATTCGCGAAAACGTAGCTCGACGTAATAAAGAGCGGCTCGCTGTGTTCGCCTTCGGCCGTGCGGTGATGTCCTGCGCGGACCGCCTCTGTTTCCCGCTGACGGGGTTCCTTGTCCTTGTCCATCGCGTCCTCAGTAATACGTATGGAGTTCAGTCGATCCGAGATCGTTGATCTCTTCGCAATTGCCGGCGTTGCGGCGCAGACGCTCGACAGTCTCCAGGTACTCCTGACCGACATCGCCCGTCACATAGATTCCGTCGAAACAGGATGTATCGAATTGCGTGATGCGCGGATTCCCCTCGCGCGCCGCTTCGATCAGGTCATCCAGATCCTGGTACAGAACGCGATCGGCGCCGATCTCCGCGGCCACCTCTTCGGTGGTGCGCCCGGCGGCGATGAGTTCATGGGTCGATGGCATATCGATGCCGTAGACGTTGGGATAGCGCACCGCCGGCGCGGCCGATGCGAAATAGACCTTGACCGCGCCGGCGTCACGCGCCATCTGGATGATCTGCTTGGATGTGGTGCCGCGCACGATCGAATCGTCCACCAGCAAAACGTTCTTGCCGCGGAACTCAAGATCGATGGCGTTTAGCTTCTGCCGCACCGACCGCTTGCGTTCGTTCTGGCCGGGCATGATGAATGTGCGGCCGATATAGCGATTCTTGATGAATCCTTCGCGATATTTGACATCGAGCTCCTTGGCCAGCTCAAGAGCCGCCGCGCGGCTCGTGTCGGGAATCGGGATCACCACATCGATGTCCTGATCCGGCCACTCACGCAGCAGTTTGCGCGCGAGACGCTCGCCCATCCGCAGCCGGGCCTTGTAGACGCTGATGCCGTCCATGATCGAATCCGGCCGGGCCATGTAGACATGTTCAAAGATGCAGGGGGTAAGGCGCGGCCTTTCGGCGCACTGCCGGCTGTGCACGACACCATCCATGCTGATGAAGATCGCTTCGCCGGCGCCGACATCGCGCACCAGCGTGTAGCCCAGCACATCGAGCGCGACGCTTTCCGAGGCGATCATGTGCTCAGGGCCCTGATCGGTGTCACGGCGGCCATACACGATGGGCCGGATACCATGCGGATCGCGGAAGGCGACGATGCCAAGCCCGGCGATCATGATCACGACCGCATAGGCCCCGCGGCAGCGCCGGTGCACAGCCGCCACCGCCCGGAAGATATGCTCGGGCGTCGGGCTCAACCCCGCGAATTCGCGCAACTCGTGGGCGAAGACATTGAGCAGCACCTCGGAATCGGACTCGGTGTTGATGTGGCGCAGATCCTCACGGAACAGCTCCTCGCGCAGCGAAGCGGTATTGGTGAGATTGCCATTGTGGGCGATCGCCAGGCCAAACGGCGAATTGACGTAAAAGGGCTGCGCTTCCGCCGAACTGGAACAGCCCGCCGTCGGGTAGCGCACATGACCGATGCCCATGGTGCCGCGCAGCGCCAGCATGTGGTGCGCCTGGAAAACGTCCCGCACCAGGCCGTTGTCCTTGCGCAGGTAGACGCGCTTGCCATCGCTTGTGATGATGCCGGCCGCGTCCTGGCCACGGTGCTGCAGCACTGTCAGGCCGTCGTAGATCGCTTGATTGACAGGACTCTTCGCGAGTATTCCCACTATCCCACACATGAGCCCACTCCTGACAAGCGTGAAAAGCGATGGATTCTAGCCATAGCGGACATTGCGGGCAACATCCGGCGGCAGCCACCGCGTCACATGGATGGCCATCACCTGAAAGTAGCCGACAAACAGCGACGACCGCCAGAAGTGATACTTGGGAAAGGGCGTCAGACCCGCAAGCAACACGAGGATGACGATGACGCCCGCGCCCTTCAGAAAACCGACGAAGGCCCCGAGCGCCCGGTCCACACCCAGCGGGCCGACTTCGAGCCACAGCGTGCGCACGAAATGGCTGAGGATCGTCATGACGATGAAGGCGACGAAAAACAGCGCAAAGAAGACGAGCACGGAACGCAGATCGGCGTCATGGATACGACCGGCGAACCAGCCGGTGAAGTCGCCCGAAAAGAACCAGGCAAAGGCAAGACTCAAAGTCCAGGTCAGGAACGAAAAGACCTCGCTCAAAAACCCGCGCAACGCCCCCACCGCGACGAACAAGGTGATTATGACCACAATGGCTGCATCAAGACCGTTCATACGTCTGCGACGGACCGCCACCCGCCGCGGTCCACCTTCCCTCCTTTTGAGAGCTATCCCGTTCGGTCCGGGAGCACGGCCCCGGCTTTGCGTTACCCCGGACCCGGTTCGACAAGGCCGCGGATGTGATCGAGCCGGGCGATGCGCCGGACTGCTGCCGCCGCGGTGGCTTGGCCATACGGGCCGATCGTCACAACGATTCCGCGACTGTGGGCAAGCGGCATCAGATGCATATGGACATGGAAACCCTGGGTCTTCAGGCGATTGGCAAACGCGATGGCGTCAGATGCGTTGACATAGGCGCCGACCTGAACGATCCAGGAGGACGGGGGCACCGCTGCGGGCCGCGCCGACGGCACGGGCGCCGGAGGGGCCGCCACCACGGGCGCCGTCTTGCGCACCACCGCCACCGCAGGCGCGGCGGCTGCCTGTGGCCGTATCGCGGCCACAGGCGCGCTCGCCGGGTGCCATTGCGCACGCAGGCCCTTGCCGCTGCGCACGACCGTCAGCACGTCATCGCCCGGCGCCACCGCGCGCGGGGCCTTGAACACCATCGGCAGAAAGATCACCGCCGCCGTCACCAACACCACCGCACCCAGCACGCGGCGCCGGGGATCAAATGACCTGTCTTCAGCCATCCTAGTCCTCGTGCCTGGAGACGTAGCGTAGTATAGCACCGACCGTCTTGAAGGACCCAAAAACCACGATGCGGTCACTTTCCTGCGCCTGACACCGGGCGGCGTCGAACGCTGCCACCACATCCGCGTGCACGGTTACGGCGGTGACACCATGGGCCGCCAGCACCGCGGCCAGAGCGGCGCCATCGGCGCCCCGCGGATCGTCGACACTGGCGACGTGCCACACATCGACGCGCGGCATCAACACCGCCAGCACCTCCTCGATGGGCTTGTCGCGGAGCATGCCGACTACCGCCCTCGTGCATCCGGCCACCGGTTGCGTCATGAGCGTGTCGGCGAGCACGGCCGCCGCCTCCGCGTTGTGCGCCACATCCAGCACGACCAGAGGCCGTCCAGGCAGGGTCTGGAACCGTCCCGGCAGGCGGACCCCGACCAGCCCCATGCGGATCGCGCCGGCCTGCACCGGCAGATCGAGCGCCTCGACGGCGGCAATCGCACAGGCGGCATTGTTCAGCTGGTACGCGCCGCGCAGTGCCGGATACGGCAGATCCCGCGCGCCCTGGGCACTTTCGTAGTGCCACTGCGACGGGAGCGGCCGGATCCGGAAATCCCGCCCGGCCTCCATCACCCGGGCGCCGATGCCGCGCGCGACCGTGCGTACGCTCTCCGGCATGTCCGCGCCCAGGATGGCCGGCCGGCCGCCGCGGAAAATACCCGCCTTTTCCCGGCCGATGGTCTCGCGGTCCTCGCCGAGCCAATCCTTGTGATCGGTGCCGACGGACACCACCACGCCCACGTCACCATCGATCACATTGACCGCATCGAGCCGCCCGCCCAGACCCACCTCGAGGATCACCACATCGAGGCCGGCATCGGCGAACACGATGAAGGCCGCGAGCGTGCCGAATTCGAAATAGGTAAGCGGCGTGTCTGCACGCACGCGCTCCACTTCGGCAAACGCCGCGCACAACACCGCATCGCTTGCCTCCTCTCCCATGATGCGCACCCGCTCGTTGTAACGGATAAGATGGGGGGAAAAATAGGCGCCGACCCGGTAGCCAGAGGCCCTGTAGATGTGTTCGAGATAGGCCACGGTCGATCCCTTGCCGTTGGTGCCTCCGACCGTGATCACGCGGCTGTGCAAAGGGCTCAGCCGGGCGGCCACTGCGGCCAGGCGGTCCAGGCCAAGATCGATGACCCGCGCGTGCTGCGTGGTGATGTAGGACAGCCAGTCGTTGAGGTCGCGGGGTTTCAGGATTCGACGGTCGGACAGGGAAGCAAAGTTTTGAGCGGCTGGTGCGTCATCGCCGCCAGCAGTTTGGCGATGGTTTCCCGCAGGCGATGGCGGTGCACGATCATGTCGACCGCGCCATGGTCGAGCAGAAACTCGGCGCGCTGGAAGCCTTCAGGCAGGGTCTCGCGCACGGTTTGCTCGATGACGCGCGGCCCCGCAAAACCGATCAATGCCTTGGGTTCGGCGATGATCACATCGCCGAGCATCGCGAAACTGGCCGATACACCCCCCATGGTGGGATCGGTGAGCACGGAAATGAAAGGCAGCGAGGCGGCTTCGAGCCGGGTCAAAGCCGCGCTCGTCTTGGCCATCTGCATGAGCGACGTCAGTCCCTCCTGCATGCGCGCGCCGCCGCTTGCGGCAAAACAGACAAAGGGGATGCCGGCCTCAAGACTGGCGTCGACGCCGCGGGTGAAGCGCTCGCCGACCACCGACCCCATCGATCCGCCCATGAAGCCGAACTCGAACGCCGCCACCACCAGCTCCAGACCCAGCAGCTGGCCGCGCACGACCACGAGCGCATCGGATTCGCCGGTGTTCTTGTGCGCCTCGGCGAGGCGGTCCTTGTAGCGCTTGGAATCCTTGAACTTGAGAAAATCGACCGGGCGCAGATCCGCACCGATCTCGGTGCGCTCACCGGCATCCAGAAACGCGTCCAGCCGCTTGCGCGCGCCGATGCGCATGTGATGGTCGCAGCGCGGACAGACGCTCTGGTTCTTTTCGATCTCGGCGTGATAGAGAACGCTGCCACAGCCAGGGCATTTGCTCCACAAACCCTCCGGCACGGCCTTTTTGGCCGTTCCGCGACTTTTGATCTTGGGAGGTAACAGCTTATCGAACCAGTTCATACCCTCACTGCCTCGGCGGCAACGCCGCTCTCAGACCGGCCACGAACGAACGGGCCCCGGCAATCGCGTCCTTGCCCTCAGGGGCAACCAGACGCCGTATCAGTGCGCTGCCGACGATCACGGCATCCGCCACTTCACCGAGCGCGCGGGCCGATGCCGCATCCTGCACGCCAAAACCCACACCCACGGGCAACCGCAAATGCGATCGCACCACGGCCAGCTTCTTCGCCACGTCTGCGATATCCAGATGGGCCGCACCGGTCACGCCCTTGAGCGCCACGTAGTAGACGAAACCCGAAGAGGCTTCGCCGACGCGGGTGATGCGCTCCGGCGGACTGGTCGGTGCCAGCAAAAACACCCGGTCGACGCCCGCCCGGCGCGCGGCCGCCAGCCATTCCGTTGCCTCTTCCGGTGGCAGGTCGACAAGGATCACGCCATCGACACCGGCATCGGCGCAGGCCCGTGCAAACACCGCATAGCCCATCGCCTCGACGGGATTGACATAACCCATCAACACCACCGGCGTGCGCGTGTCCTGCTGCCTAAAGGACGCGACCATGGCCAGCACATCGCCCATGGTGGTCCCGTGGGCCAGCGCGCGCTGATGGCTCATCTGGATGACCGGCCCGTCTGCCATCGGATCCGAAAACGGAATGCCCACCTCCAGGACGTCTGCACCCGCTTCCACCAGCGCATGCAGCAGTGGCACCGTCAGGGCCGGTTCCGGGTCGCCGCCCGTCACGAAGGTCACGAGCGCCGCCCGCTTACCCTGCAATTGCGCAAATACATTCTGCAGGCGCGACACTAGTGATGCTCCTCATAGGCGGCCACGGTCTCGACATCCTTGTCGCCCCGGCCGGACAAGGACACAACGATGACCTTTTCGCGACCGAGTTCACGGGCCAGAATCTGAGCGTAGGCAAGCGCATGGCTCGATTCAAGGGCCGGCAGGATTCCTTCGAGGTGAGTAAGGGCGCGGAACGCCGCCAGCGCCTGCTGGTCGCCGACGGCCACGTAGCGCGCGCGGCCGCTGTCTTTGAGCCAGGCATGCTCGGGGCCTACGCCCGGATAATCCAGACCCGCGGATATGGAATGCGTCTCCAGAATCTGTCCGTGCGCGTCATACATCAGGTAGCTGCGCGTACCATGCAGCACGCCCGGGCGGGCGCCGGCGGTCAGGGGCGCCGCGTGGCGACCCGTGGCCAGCCCCTCGCCGGCCGCTTCGACACCGTACAAATCCACCGCCTGGTCCTCCAGGAAGGCGTAAAAAAGCCCCATGGCGTTGGAACCGCCCCCGACGCAGGCGACCGCTGCATCGGGCAGGCGCCCCTCCCGCTCGAGAATCTGGGCACGCGCCTCGCGGCCAATGATGGCCTGAAAATCGCGCACCATGGCCGGGTACGGATGGGGGCCGCTGACGCTGCCGATCACATAGAACGTGTCATCCACCGTCGTCGCCCAGTCGCGCAAGGCCTCGTTCATGGCATCCTTCAGGGTCTGGGAGCCAAGCGTCACACCGACTACGTCGGCGCCCAAAAGCCGCATGCGGCGCACATTGGGCGCCTGCCGGCGCATATCCTCCGCGCCCATGTAAACGGCACAGCGCATGCCGAGACGGGCGGCAACCGTCGCCGTGGCGACGCCATGCTGGCCGGCGCCGGTCTCCGCGATCAGACGCGTTTTCCCCATGCGCTTGGCGAGCAATCCCTGGCCCAGGGTGTTGTTGATCTTGTGCGCACCGGTATGATTCAGGTCTTCGCGCTTGAGATAGATGCGCGCCCCGCCGGCAGCGGCGGTCAGGCGCTCGGCCAGATAAAGGGGGGAAGGACGCCCGACATAGTCGTGCAAATCGCGGGTCAACGCGGCCTGAAAATCCGGATCATCCTTGGCGGTCTCATAGGCGCTGATCAGCTCGGCCAACGGTCCCATCAAGGTTTCGGCGACGAACTGGCCCCCGTAGGGCCCGAAATGGCCCCGGGCGTCCGGCAAATCGTATGTCATCGTTCCTCCCGCGCACGGCGGCAAAAGAGCGTCATGCGCTCCCGATCCTTGATGCCGGGCGCACTCTCGACGCCGCCGCTGACATCCACCGCATAGGGCCGGACCTGAGCGACGGCCAGACCGACATTATCAGGGGTCAACCCCCCTGCCAACACCAGGGGACGGCCGAGATCGGCAGGCACCCGCGCCCAGTCGAAAGACGCACCGGTACCGCCGGGACGGGCCGCATCATAGGTGTCCAGCAACAACCCCGCCGCCGCGCCGTAGAGCCGTGCCTGCGCGCCCACATCCGTTCCCGGGGCCATCCGCACGACCTTGATGTAGGGGCGGCCGAAAGCGCCGCAGTATGCAGGCGGCTCGGATCCATGGAACTGCAAAAGCGCCAGAGGTGCACAGGAGAGCACCTGCCGCACCCAGTCTTCTGCGGCGTCCACGAAGAGTCCGACCGGGGTCACGAAAGGCGGCAGGGCGGCCATAATCGCCGCTGCCGCATCGATCTCCACACAACGCGGGCTGGGCCGGTAAAACACGAAGCCCACGGCATCCGCGCCCGCCTCGACGGCCGCCATGGCATCCTGGATGCGGGTAATGCCGCAGATTTTGACCCGGGTACGCATAAAGGGGGTGCAGTGTACCAAAAACCCCACGGGCAGGCCTATCACCGTCCCCGGCGGGGCCCGCCCGGCGCCTGCCGTCTGGGCGGACGCATCGCCTCACCCGGTCTGATCCGCCCAAGACCGGCCTGCGGCGCGGCCGCTCAGCCGCGCAGCCGCTCGAAGTGCGCCTGAAACAGGCGCTCGAGCTCGTCGATCACCTCCGCCGCCTCGCGCCCGCCCAGCACATGCTGGCTCATGAGGCTCGATGTCTCGTTTAGCATCTTGCCTCTATCGAGCATCGGATAGGTGGCAGACAGCCGGCGGATGGCCTTGACGACCGTCTCCTCGGCGGGGCGCGGAATGGCAACGGGTTCGGCGGGGACGGCGGGGCGCTCGATCCGGGTCTGCAGAAACTCGACGAAGGCCAGCACCTGCCCCTTGGCATCGGGCGGAAATTCGCGCAACAGCGTCAATATGCGTTTTTCAGTACGATCCATGGTCATTCACTGATGTTGAGACGGAAAACGGGCATCTTGCGCCGCTCGGTCATGAGATCGAGTTCCCGGACCAGAGCCACGATCAACTGGTCGGTGGTCACCTGCGTGTCCTGCCAATGGCGCCGCGCCGCCTCGAGCAGCGCACCGATGTCTGGCGGCGTATCACGATGCGCCTCCATGATCATGTCTTCGATCATTCCGGGCTTCAGTTCCGGCCGGCACAGGAGGCCATAGGCGAGCGCATCGGGGCGGATCACCAGCCAGCGGCCCTCGTCATCCACCACCAGAGGCTCGACTCCTTGCGGCAACGTGACGCTGCCGTTGGCCATCACCAGCACGGGCCTGCCATCGAGCGCATCGGCCACGGCGTCGCCCGCACCGGCCGGTGTCTTGTGGGCCACGGTCCAGTAGGCATTATGAAAGGGCTCGGCGCTCGATCGCCCCCCCTCGTATTCGGCGAGCAGGAGCGCGCCATAGCCGATACCGACAAACGGCCGCTTGGCCTCCCGGAAGACGCCGATCAACTTCAATTCGTCGTCATGCCAGGGCGCCTCGTCGTGATCGGTAGGGGGAGTCTTCGCCCCGAGAATGAAAAGCGCATCGAATTGACCGGCGCTTCCCGGCAGCTCCTGGCCCACGAACGGCCGGAAATAGGCAAAACCGATATCGCGTTTTTCGAGCTGATTTTCGATCAGCCCGAGAAATTCCGCATAGGTATGCTGAATGACGGCAAACTGCTTCATAAATTCCTCGCAACGACAGGCTCGCCATGGTGCGGACGAAACAGGCAGACAGTCGCGGCTGATGATCCGGGCGCACTACCCGTCACCACCGGCAGAGGCAGGCGCGGTTTGCTGCAAGGCGCCGCCTTACGGCCCTCTCAGCAGGCCTGCCGCTGCTCGCAGCGCGAACGGGCGAAACGGATGAATTCCTCCACCGCCCGCATACGGAACTTCTGCCTTTGATGAACAAAGGAGAACGGCCGCTGTATGGGCGGGTCAAGAGGCAAAGCGACCAGCGTGCCAAGCTTCAATTCCTTGGCCACCGTCGCCTGCGACACGATCGAAACGCCCAGTCCCGCCTCCACCGAACTCTTCACGGATTCCGGGGAGCCGAATTCCATGCTGAGATTGAGATCGTGCCACTGAAGGTGGTTTTCGTTCAGGTAATCGCTGATCACTTCGCGCGTACCGGACCCTTCCTCGCGTGCCAGAAACGGCAATTCGAGCAGATCCCGCACCGGTACACACTTCTCCTTGGCAAGCGGATGATCCGGCGGACAGATGAAGACGAGCTGATCTTCCCAGCAGATCTCCACCGCCAGATTCTTGTTGGTCACCGGTGACTCGACGATACCCACATCAACGGAGTTGCTTTCCACCATATGGACGATGCCAAGCGAATTGGAGACGCTCAGGCGGATGCGCACGTCGCGGTGGCGCGACTGGAATTCCCCGAGCAGGCTTGGCAGCACATATTCGGCTATGGTCGTGCTCGCGCCGATCAGCAACACGCCCGAGACTTCGCCGGTGATGTCGCGCACGCGGATGTTCATTTCGTTGTACAGGCCGAGGATACGCTCCGCGTACTCGAAGACGCGCTCACCGGCCACGGTCAGCGTGATACGGTTGTGGGTCCGGTCAAACAGCCTGGTGTTGAAATGTTCTTCGAGCTGGCGCACCTGAAACGTGACGGCAGGCTGCGTCATATGCAGCGTCTCGGCCGCCTTCGTAAAACTGAGAAGCCGGGCAACGGTATGAAACACCTGTAATCGACGATCGGCCACGAACCGGTTTCTCCACCGCTAAAGACGCAACAAGGTAATGAAGTAGTATACAATGATTTGATGAAACGCGCGTGGAGCCACTGGAATTTCGAGGGACAGGGCCTTCAGACGCTCAATCTTGAGCTCACCCGGCGCCTGAAACGCCCACGCCGGGCGCAGGTTTTGTGGCTCCTATTTCCCTTGGGATTGCATGCCTTTTATCTCGGAGAGCGCCGCCGCGCGGCCGCCTATCTGGCCGCCACTGCCGTCTTGATCGCGCTGCTCCTGTCGGCGCCCGTGGCGGGCATCGCCTGGGGCGCGGCTTATGCGCTGGCCGCACTCTTCGATGCCTTCACCATCGATGGCCGGGTGGTGGCGATGAACAAGAAACTGCGCATCGCCTTGTCCTTTGCGCCCGGACGCAGGCCGCCGCAGGGTTACCAGGGCCGTTACACCCACGCCGACGACGATCTCGGCGACTATCTGCATGCGAAGGAACAAGAACAGGCGGGACACACGGCGAAGCGCGCACCGCCCATGCGGACCCCCGGCCGCTCGTTTGCCGAGCAGGAGGCGCTGTTGCGCGCGCAACTGGCGGCCCGCCGCGGCCCTAAAAACCCTCGAGCTTGAGCCGCAGATCGGTCGGACTGGTCGCGTACTGCAGGGCCACCGCCGGGGTGATGCTGCCGTTTTTGACGAGCGCAAGCAGCGATGCGTCGAATCCCAGCATGCCTTCACTCAGACTCCCGCGCTTTAGAAGATCCGGCAGGTCCTTGATGCGCGCAGGATCCAGGATGAGTTCGCGCGCCAACGCCGAAACCGTCAGCACTTCACAGGCCGCCACCCGACCCTTGCCGGTGGCCTTGGGAAGCAGGCGCTGACTGACCACCGCGCGCAGGTTCTGCGCGACCTTCACCCGCGTGCCGGCCTGCGCCTCCGGCGGAAACGCCGTGATCAGACGGTTGACCGCCTCGGGTGCCGCGGGCGCATGGGCGGTCGCCAGGACCAGATGTCCCGTCTCCGCCGCCCGCAAGGCCGTCTCGATGGTTTCCGTGTCACGCATTTCGCCGAGCAAGACGACATCCGGATCCTCACGCAGCGCCGCACGCATGGCTTCATGAAAATTCGGCGCGTCGATGCCGATCTCCCGCTGCGTGATCAGCGAACGCTGCTCGGCGAACAGAAATTCGATCGGGTCCTCGATGGTCAGGACGTGTTTGGTCTGGTTCTGGTTGATCTCATTGACGAGCGCGGCCAGGGTCGTCGTCTTGCCCGAGCCGCTCGCACCGGTCACCAGCACAAGACCCCTTTCGAGGTTGGTCAATGACGCGACCATATCGGGCAGACCCAGCGTGGCAAGCGGCGGGACGATGCCATGGATGATGCGCAGCACCAGCGCCATGGTGCCCCGCTGGAAAAAGATGTTGGCGCGCACGCGCCCGATTCCCTTGAAACCCCGGGACAGATCCACCTGCCGGTCACGCTCGAGCAGGGCGAGCTGGCGGGGTGTCATCATCGCCCGCCCGATCTGCTCGACGGCTTCGGCGGTCAGGCGGGGAAACTGGTCGAGCGCGCGTAGCAGCCCGTCGACACGCACAACAGGATGGTTGCGGGCGCGCAGATGCAGGTCCGACGCCGCGTGCCGGCTGGATTCCGCCAGCATCCGCCCGACAAGATCGAGCGCCTCATGAGTGATTTCAGCCATAACCCCATTCTAGACAGGGAACCGGCCGAGTAAAGCCGCGCCCTGCGTAAATCGCGCCATCGCGGTCAATTTTCCGTCCGGCGGTAAAGGGCCATGTACGCGGCATGCGTCAACATCGGCGCGCGCGCCACCGCCAGCACGTCATCCAGGTGACCCGGCGTGCTCATGCCGACCAAAGTCGTACCCAGGCCCGGCGTCGAACGGTTGAACTGCAAGGCCCGCTGGGCGTCGTTGGCAAGCCGCGGCATCGCCTGCACGAGAATGTCGAGTGGATTGCGCGCAAGATGGCCCTTGAACAACCCGTGGCTTGCGACCGTGTAGATCCCAAGCTTCAAGGCCGCCTGCAGCGTGGAGTCGTCGCGGCCGTCCCCCGTCACCTGATTAAAGCGCGTAAAGCCGTCCAGCATGACGGCATTGAACGGGAGTTCCACAATTGCGAAATGGTGATTGCGCTCCGATCCAAAAACCCCTTTTGCCGCCTTCTCGGCGAGCGCCACGAGCGACGCAAGCGACAGGAAATGCGGGTCGTCCGTCGCCACACGGAACGCCTCGAATGTGGATAGGCCGTAGTGGCGCAAAACGCCCTCTGCGACCGCCTGCTCGAGCATCGCAAACACCGCGCCAAGGCGGCGCAAGACCGTCTCCTTGCCATACGGCCCGATTTGCACCTCGGGCTGGTCCACCAGAAAGGCATCGAGGGTGTGCAGGCCAAGCGCAACCCGGCTCTCGTCGAGCTGCGCGCGCAGGTAGGCGGGGCTCAATACGTGCGCGCCGGCGCATTCATCGGCCCGGGCGAGACCCTTTTCGATGACCTGCTCGCGGACGAAGACGGCCGGATCGGCCACAGCCCCCTCAAAGCGCACGAAGCCGCCTTTTGCGATGACCCACACCGCTTCGCGTGGAACGCCATCGGCAAAGGCCCGGCGCAGGCCCGCCCCGACCGCCGTCATCGAACGGCCATAGCGGTAATGGACCGCGGTGTCGATGACATTGATGCCGCCGGTGACGGCCTTGCGGACGATGTCGGCAAGCGAGCGGTCGACCGCATCGGTGGCCGCGCCCGGAAAGGTGCCGATGCCGATGGCGCTCAACTTCAGGCCGGCGCGGAAGTCACTGTAGTGGCCGGCATCGAACGCACGGCCCTGCAAGGCGGCATAACGCGCCGTGGCCTGCGCGCTGGCCGCACCCTCGATGGGCGGTGTGGATGCCGTTTTCAGGAAACCCATGGCTTTGGCCTCAACACGGTGTGGTCATCCAGCCGCCGCAAAAACGCCGGCAGCCAATCGCTGGCGCGGTCGCTGTCGGGATAATCGAGGCGGCTAAGAAACAGATTGTCGTAGTAGGGTTCGTCTTCATCAACATCCCACCCGACCGCGCGCAACGCCTGCGCGGCGGCCTCTGGCAGCGTCGCGGGCAGTTCACGGCCCGACAAGAGCGCCCAGACACCGGTCCACGCGCGCGCAAGGAGCAGCGGATGGTAGCCTCCGCCTCCGGTCACGAGGATCGGCAAGCCCACTCCGATCACATCCGCCACCGCCGCCAGGAAACCGGCGGTCGACAACCGAAACCGCCCGAGTGGATCCCCGTGCAGGGCGTCCGTACCCGCCTGCAAAACGATCACATCGGGCGCAAAGCGCGCACAGGCCACGGGCAGGATGTGACGCAGCACCGCCAGATAATCCGCGTCGCCCGTACCCTTGGGCAGCGGCACGTTGAGACTCGACCCGGGCGCCAGCGGGCCGCCCTGATCCTGCAGTGTCCCCCCGTGAAAGGGATAGGCATAGGCCGTGTCCATGTGCACAGACACCGTGAGCACCGCGGGATCGTCCCAAAACGCCGCCTCCACCCCGTCACCATGGTGGGCGTCGAGATCCAGGTACAGTACGCGCCTGCCCGCATCCCGCAAGGTCAGGATCGCCAGCACCACATCGTTGAAATAGCAAAACCCCCGTGCCTGATCGGGCATGGCGTGGTGCATGCCGCCTGCGGGGCTGAAGGCATGGCGCCCGGCGAGCACCTCTTCGGCGCCCTGGATACTGCCACCGGTCGCCAGCGCCGGTGTGTGGAACACACCAGGAAAGTAGGGGTTTTCGAGCGTGCCCAGCGCATGGCGGAGCCGGTCTTCGTGCCGCACATGCCCGAATGCCTCGCTGCGCCGCAAAGCCTGGATGTAGTCGCGGGTATGAAAGCGCTCCAGCTCGCGCGGCGTCGCCACGCGCGAGACCCGGAACTCGTCGTCAGAGAGCGCCCCGTAGGCCCGGATCACATCGAAGGCAAGCGACACGCGCGGAATGGCCAAGGGGTGATTCTTGCCGTAGCTTTTGCGCCGATAGTGGGCCGCGCCGATCAAAACGGCCTCGCGCCTGTTCACCGTCATGCGCCTTCAAGGCCATGCTCTTTGATGGCGCGGGTACGCAGATAGAGGTAGATATGGCGGACGGTCCGCACCGCCATCGCCGCAGGCCGCGCCGGCAACGCATCCGCGCGTCCGGCGGCCAGGCAATTCCGATAATACACGAGCTCGCGCACGTTGTCGCGAATGGCATTCAGGGAGGGCTCGCCCTTGACGAAAACCCGGAAGACCTCAAGAGGATCGGCATCAACCCCCAGCCCGTCCAGCGGATGATCCATCACCCCGGCAAAAGCCAGCATGAGGCGGTTGGCAAGGAGGAGCGCGTGCTCGACAAGGGGCTGCAGATCACACGCATCGCGGCTCGGTGCCTGCTCCAGGGCGCGGATCTCCCGATCCACGTCCGCCATCAGGGACTGCAAGGGGGAGGTTGTCATGGGATGTGCTGGACCTCGTCTAGAATACGCCGTAAAATCGCCGATCGTATCACAGCATTGCAGCCAAAAAAGTCGCATCCCGGGAGCTTATGAACACACTCGTCAAATTCGTGCGCCTCAATAATCTGACATACAACGCCAACCGTGATCCGGCCGTTTACCGGCGCGTACCGAAAAAGCCCTTTCGTATCCAGGCGCTCCTAAACGGCAGCGGCCGCGCCCATGCCCAGGTGCTCGTCGATGGCGAAACCAGCGCGCGCTGCGACCAGCAGATCAGCCTGCCTGACACGTTCACCTGCGAAGTCGCGTTCGATACGCCCGGCACCCGCGTCGCCACTTTGGTAATCGAAAGCGGTGGCCAGACATTCCGGCAGGATCTGCGCCTGGACGTCATGGCCCACGAGTGGATCGGCTGAACTACCAGCCGTACTGCGCCAGAAATTGCGGCAATACCGTCACGAGCTGATCGCGTTCGTAGAAGCGATCAGCCCGGGACATCCGCATTTCATCCCGAACATCCGCATCACCGCCGAAACAGAACACGGCGATCTGCAGCAGATACTCCATCCGCAAGACACGGATGACGTCGATGGGATCGAAGCTCTCGACTTCATCGAGATCCAGAAGCAGGAAGCGGTAGAGGAGGATGTCACTCCAGCCGCCGACATCGTCCAGATTCGTCACCACCCGCATCTGCCAATCGGCGGGGACATGAACCCGCAGCCGGTTCACCACGTCTGCGTCGTTCGTCATCAGCAGAAACCGCCGGTTGAGCCGGTCGGCTATGGTGGGTGCCGCCATGAGCCTAGCCGCCCGCTTTGTCCTGCGTGTCCGTGGATTTGTAGAACTTGCCGAAATAGAAATCCCGCCGGTCGAGCTCCTGGTAGAACGCGGCGCGCTCATGCACGCCCTGTTCAATGATCTCGGCCAGATAGCGGCCCTGCTCGCCGTCGAGGATGAAGATGCGGCCGACCAGATCTTCGTCGATGTTGAGCAACTGGGCGCTCAATCCCTCGGGAAAATCCACATAAGCCAGGTATGACTCCGTTTCGGGATCATCTGGCTCAAGCGGCATCATGGTGACCCGGCCAAGCCAAGCCAGGCGAGCCGCCTGATTGAACTGCCGGATTTCGAGTTTCTTACCCTTGCGATACTTGTTCAGCTCGTTTTTGAGCTGCCCGATATCGGTGACCTTGATGGACTTCATGGGCCCGCCTTTGAAAAGATTCCATTTTATCCTGACTGGCCCAGTAGGGAAAGCCAGCAGGCGCCTTCGCGCCCGCTGGCCTCGTGCATCAGTCGTGCCTGCCGGCCACATGCGCCAACGTGTGACGGATGGCTCCCGGCGCACTCATGATCGACATGAATCCGTGCGAACCCATCATCGGCGTGCCGGGGAAATTGACGGCGATGCGATAGCGCGGCCGCAACGCAATGACGCGCCGCCCCTCGACCATGATCTCATAGGGTGCATAGGCGTTGCCTTTGTAGGTCTTGTAGTCGGTCACACTCAACACCTTGGCATCTGCCCCCTTACCCTGGCTCAAGCCCACCCCAAACACGGTCGTCGGCTGCTTGGTGCCGGGTACGTTGACCTCGTAGACGAGCGACGTACCGGCGACGTGCGCCTGCAGGTTCCGCCTGACCGTATTGACCGCATCGGCATAGGTCTTGAATTTGCGGATGTGGTCGACGTTCTCGAAGTACGGCATGCCGATGAAGTAGTGGTAGTTGCCCGGCTTCAGGTCACTGCGGGTAAGCCCCCGATGCACCCCGAAGGACAATTTGGCACCAAGGGCCGCCTTCAGGTTTGCCACGGTGGTCGGCAGCGGTCCGAGTCCGTAGGCAATGGCGACATAGGCCGGGTTCGCGTAGGACACCTGGATGGTGTTCTGCACCTGGGTCACCGAGACCCGCTGTACCGCGCCAAACCCGCCATTACGCCGCGCGTGGGCCGCCGCATGCAGCAGTTCCGGATCCGTGGCACAGATCACCGTCGCCCCTGGCACCGGGGAATACTGGCCTACCACCCTAAAGCCATGGGCTTGCAGTGCCATGCGTGTGGCGCTGACCACCGCCTGCAGGGAACCGGTGCTTTCGTGACCGAGGATAAAGGGCTTGTAGCGCATCTCGTGCGCGATTGCCCCTGTGCTCACCGCCAGGCCTCCCGCCAGACATATCACTTTCATGACGTTGCTCATGGTCACTCTCCTAGTATGGTTTTTTTGTGTGGTCTTCTCGGACACACTTTCTGTGGTTTTTCAAACGCAAAGGGGGCCACGAGGGCCCCCTTTGGGTTACATCACCTTGACTGCCTGTGTGCTTAGAACTTCCAACCCCAATTCGCCTCGATCTGATATTCGTGCATGCTGATCTTGATCGGCGCACCGCCAAAAGCGGCGGGGGCATTGCCATAGATCGCCTGTGGCAGACCGTACATGGCCGCCACACTCACATCCTGGCCGGGTGCGACGCGTGTCGTGACGCCCAGCGTGACATGGCGCTGGATGACACCAGGGGCGATGATGTTCAGCAGAACCTGCGACGGCGGGATCGGCTGGTTGTTATACGCAAACCCGACGCGCCAGGTCGTGTCGTGCGTCACGCGGTACTGGTAGCCCAGCTTGTAGACATCGATATCCTGCCAGCCGAACCCCGGGCCATTGGTGGAGCCGAACAGCTTGCCACTGAAAAGCGGGGAAACGGAGTCGCCGATCGCCGGCACATCCGCATAGAAAATGCGCTGGAAGTCGAAATCGAAGGCCTGACGGTTGGTCGGCTGGAACGCCAGACCGACGACGCCATTGGCGGGGATGTCCATCCGGCCCTGGTCTGCAAAGAGGCCGGAGTACTTGGAGAACTTCGACATCGTCATGCGCGGTGAGTAGGCCACACCGAGGCTCAACCCCGGGAACAGCTGGAACTGGCCGCCGACCTTGACGCCAACGCCATCCGAAGTCGCCGTACCCTTGTTGCTCAGGTTACTTGGGCTGGCGGAGTAGCCCGCAAACCCGCCCAGGCCATCGGCGCTGAACCGCTGGTAGGCATAGATGACGCTCAAGCCGATGGCGTCATGGCGCAGGAAGCGGCGGGCATAGGTCGCCTGCAGGAACATCTGTGTCAGGTTGACGCCCGTTTGACCCCCAAAGAAGGGCCCGCCTGGCACCGTCCCCTTTGCGACTGGGGTGTGGTAGTTGGTGTTCATACCGCCATTGCCGTACATAGCCAGACCGAAGTAGTTGTCGTGACTCAGCTTCTGGCTGTAGCCGATATGCGGGATGAGGAAGAAATTGGTGCTGCTGCCATAAGAACCCGGGTTGGGCATGGGACCGCAACCCGCTGCCGAACAACCGGCTGTGCCGGCAGTACCACTCGAATAACCCCGAAACGGCCAGAAACCCGCCACCCCGATGTCCAGATGGTTGCCAACGATGGCGATGCCGGCAGGGTTGGTCGCCATGATCATGGCATCCTGCGGCAGGGCGGCGGAGGCGCCGGCCATACCATCGGCGATCGTGCTGTAACCCAGCTGAAAGTAACCGGCAGTCGTCGCAAACGCGCTGACCGGCATCGCGAGAGCCGCAGCCACCGCGGAAGCCAAGGCCCACTTCTTCTTGCTAATCATTGTTTTATGTCCTCCTAATGGACACCCTTTGGATATGCAGCCTCTAGGCCGCCCTCTCCTCTCGTCTTCTTTTGTTTTGTCGGCGCACTTTTGAAAGGGTCTTTTTGAGCGACGTCGAGGATGGAGTCAATATTCCGCGTCCGTCACGTTCCTGTCAATATGGCAACATCTTTCCGACCGGCGATTCGTGACGGCGCTTGAACGGCCCGCGGGTATGGCCGATCATGGACCCTCTTGTTCATTCACATTCTAAGGAGACGTTATGCGTCGTCTTGGGCCGGTTTTCGGGCCACTTGCCATGCTCTTGCTGCCAGGGGCCGTCCACGCCGCCGCCTATGCACCCGCCCCGCTGTCGATTTTGGGCGTAAGCGAAGGCGGTGCTGTCGTCGCCAACACCGGCAGCCTGGGCGCGCTGGCGTACAACCCGGCCCTCATGGCCTTTCACAAAAGCGGCTATGAAATCGGTGTACTGGGCCTTTATCTCCACACCAGCGTCCAGCCGCCCGGCCAGTCCCAGCGCATCCCCGCGGTCACCGCGCACTGGGCGACAAGACCGGATGCTTTCATCAATGCCGAATTGACAGACAACACCCGCTTTGGGCTTTCCCTGAACGAACCTTACGACAGCAGCATCGCGTGGCCGGCCAATGCGTTCCCGGCTTTAAGCGGCACCAACGCGGGGCTTGCGCCGACATACACGGAACTGCAGGTTTATGACGCCAGCCCGAACCTGACCTACCGTATCGGCGACGTCGGCATCAATGTCGGGGCCGACTATTACTACGCGCGCGATTTCGCCGCGAACACGCCTGCGATGGCGGTTGACGGATCCGGCAGCCGTTTTGGCGGCAATGTCGGCGTCGCCACCCGCATCGGTCCTGTCGGTTTGGGCGCCACCTTCCGTTCCGCCGTCAATCTGCCGATCGGGGGCGCGACGAGCGTTCACCTCCCCTGGCAGATGGCATTTGGCGTTCACGGCACCATCACAAAGCGGCTCGGGATGGAAGTGGATTTCACGCGCAGTGGCTGGAGCGGATTTACGAGTCCCGCGACCACGGCCGGGCCGGCCATGCTGACCAGTGCAGGCAATGTGAACGGCTATCATCTGGGTTTCCGGTACGGACTCGGCGAGGGGGTCGCACTGCGTGCCGGTCTTGGTTACAACGATGTCAGTCCGGCGCCTTTCTCCGCGCGCCTGCCTGCCGCCAGCCAGGAAGTGGCCAGTCTTGGCGCCACCCAGCGGATGGGGCCATGGACGCTGAGCGCGGGCTACCAGTACATCCATTTCAACCCGCGCACAGTGAATGCGGCCACAGCGCCGGCGGGCTCGAACCCGAACGGATCGAGCGCCTATGATGGGACATACCGGGGATCGGCACAGCTCTTTGGCTTGAGCTTCAGCCGGCGGTTCTCATAAGATCCCAAGGCGCGGGACGGCGGTCACCGGGATGGCATCCCGGTGACCGGCAGACGATCAGAGCGTGCCGATGTCTTCGCCCGCCATCTGCCGCTTGACGATTTCGACGTCGCGGCGGTTTAAGGCAAACGGGAAGGACCGGATGTCGGACGGACTGGAATCACCGTAAGGCCGGTTGCAGGCCGAGATCTCCTCGTCGTCCTTGCCCGGGCAGCCCGATGTCTGGAACGGCTTGCCGGACTCGATCAACGCCGCCAGATCCTCCTTGGCCATGCCGAAATCCACAACGCGCCCTTCTTCGTCGAAGCGCATCTTGCTGATGTGTCCGCCTGCGTAGTCGATCACGAAGCGCGCAAGCTGGACACGACGCCATTGATCACGGGGGACCGGCGCCCAGTCCTCCATCAGCGATCCGCGCTCCGGAAAGAATGCGAACATGTGGTTGTGTCCCCCCATGTCCGTGATGCGCTGGGCCACCCGCAGGATGTCTTCTTCGGTCTCGCCCATGCCGCAAATCAGATGCGCACCGAATTTCTCGGGACCGAACACCTCCGCAGCCCATTCGATCGCCTGCCAGTACTTGTCCCATTTGTGCGGGCTGTCAACCGCCTTGCCGCGCGTGCGGTCGAAAATCTCGGGTGTCACGGCATCGAGCGCCACAGTGAAAATGTCGGCGCCGGCGTCGCGCAACGCGATGAGGTCGGCCTTTTCCATCGATGTCGGGTTCGACAGAATCGATACAGGAACATGCGGCAACGCCGCCATCCACTTCTTCAGCAACACCATCGTATCGGCGTCAGAATCCGGATGCGTGATCATGGAGATGCACATGCGCTGAAACTGCGAGGCATCGCTGCCGCCGACCATGCGCTCTATGACCTCATCGAAACGCACGGTCGGCCAGTCGACCCGGATGAAGTTGCGATCCGCGTAGTCGCGCGCCTCTTCACGGTGACGCGCAAGCCCACAATACGCACAATTGGCGCGGCAGCCTTCCGCATACGTCACGAGGAGATTGAGACAGTGTGTACAGCCCGTCCTATGCATCGTACCGGGCACCAACCCGAGGGTCATCGCGGCCGCCGTCGACATCTGTACGTATTCCGGTGAACGCATGTCGGGGGTCTTGATATGGTAGTTCGGCCGATAGAAGGTGACCGGGCTGACCGTGTCGGCAGGAACGCTCATGATGATCTCCTCAACAATCTTTAAGCGGCAAAATACTCACGAAACGCAACCCAGCCCCGCTTGTGGGTCGCATCCAACCGCGCTGCAGGTGTGTGCCAACGCTCCATCAACCACTGCCGGCGCGCAACCGCCCGCGCCAGGCTGTCTTCGAATTCATCACGCATGTCTTCGTCAAATTCCGCCAGGGCGCCGGCCCGGCCCGCAAGGAACGCCGCGGCCGCCTGCCCTGCTTTCTCGCCCGACAGCACGGCGCTGGCGATGCCGGCGCCGGTGATGGGGTGGGTAAGACCTGCCGCATCACCGACGAACAGGATGTTCTCATGCACGAGCGAGCGCCGCATGCCACCGACCGGAATGGCGCCACCCGTCCTCGCGAGGATGGCGCGGCCCACCAGGCCCTCGCCGGCAAGCTGTACGCACAGTGTTTCGAGCGGGCGCTTCATGTCCGGCAACAGGCGGGGGTCGGCACCCAACCCCACGTTGGCGACGTTCCCTTTCGGAAACAGCCACGCATAGCCGCCTGGATAAGCATCCGACAGCCAGATGTCGGTGTCCGTATAGGACCGGAACAACGGCAAACTGTACTGGCGGGTCTCCACTGTTGGCAGTGCCGGCCAGCCGATGAGGCGCGCCACCGGCGAATGCGGACCATCGGCCGCGATCAGCACGCGATAGCGCGCCACTTCCGTCTGTCCATTCGCACCGCGCAACACCGCCTCGCCGCGCCGGGCATGCAGATCCTTCAAAGCCGTCTGGACACGCAGCAGCGCCCCATTGCGCGACGCTTCGGTTGCGATCGCCTGATCGAAGGCGGCCCGATCCACCATGAGGCCCGGAAAATCCGATCGCTCGATGGCACCCGACGGCAAAATACTGCGCATGCCGGCGATCTGCTGCACCAAAGCCGGCTTGGCATAGCGGCCCATGGGCAGCGGCACGAATTCGGCGCACTGCACCGGCTCGCCGATCTGCCGCCGCTTGTCTACGGCCAGAACCGACAGACCGGCGCGCGCCGCGGCCAAAGCCGCCGCCGCGCCACCCGGTCCAAGCCCCACCACCAGCACGTCGAACGCGGTGGCGTTCATGATGCCGCCCGATCCTCTTGCGCCAACGCCTCCTCGATCACCGCCCGGATGTCGGCGGGTGTCAAAAGCAGCATCTGCGCCGGGTGCGTGGCAAAAAACCCGTCTACGATATCCGCCAGACGTTCGTAGGCGGAATCGCGTAACGCGGCCTCCAGATCCACGATCGTGCGCTTTGGGTTGACGAAAAAGTCGCCGGTTATGAACGCCTGCTTGATGCGCTCCCGCGGCCGATCCACCAGCAGCATCACGCGCACAAGCCCGCCCGACGTCTTGCGCACCGCACTGACCGTCGCCACATCGAGCCTCGGACGGTCGGTTTCGTAGACCCATGCCTGCGAATCCATTTCCTGCCGGTAGCGGGCAAAGAGCCCCTGCTCATCGGCGGTCAGCTGCTGCGCGCGCCACGTGACGCCGAATCCATCCGCAAAAGCACCCGTCAGCGCCTCCTGCACGGCCGCAATCGTAATCGTGTCGCCGGCGAGCTCGTTTAGCGTCGTGATGCGTTCGCGCGCCGACGCGATGGCCTTGTCGGACAGCTTTTCCTGGGGGATGCGCAAGACTTTCAGCATCCGCTCGATGTCGAAGTCCACCAGCACCGTACCCTGATACAAGAGCGCCTCGCCGTCGAACGCGCCGCCGGTCCCGCCGATCTTGCGGCCCGCCACTTCGATGTCATTGCGTGGACGGAACGCCGCATCGATACCGAGCCGCCGCAGACCCTGCACGGCCATCCCGCACACCTTGCCTGCAATGGCGAGCATGTCGGCCGTATCGAAGGTCCGCCGATCCAGAAACAGCTCCCAGCCGATCTGGCCCTCGTCACAGTAAAGGGCGCCACCGCCGGTGATGCGCCGCGACACATCGATACCGTGTTCGCGACAGTATTCCAGATGCAGTTCCTGCCCTGCGCTCTGATGAAAACCAATCAAAGCGGATGGCTTGAAGCGGAGGAATCGCAGGGTGTTGATCCCCCCCGCCTGAGCCGACTCAAGCAGGGTCCGGTCGAGAGCCATGTTCTCGGCGGCCGACCGCAGCCCCGTATCGAGGAGCCGCCATTCCCGCGTCATGCGCTACAACAGCCCGAGCCCGAATCGCTCACCACCCTGATGCGGCCCAGCGGACCCGATCGCACCGCCCGCCGCGCGCGTTCTTCGTCGAGGATGCGCGCCAGATCGATCTCGAAACCCTCATCGGCCCCGTCGAGCGCCATCACTTCGTCACCGACGGCGATCGAACAACAAGACGCCGTCACACGCACCGGCCGGTCCAGACGCGCCGCGAGCTCCACCATTCCGTCACTGGGGTGCGCCATGCCGTTGACACCGGCCATCACGGCGTACGCGTCGATGACGCGCTTGACCTCTCCGGCCGGCCGCGCACAGCCAAGGAGCAATGGGAGCTCCGGCAGCGCCTGCCGGGCATCCAGGAAAAACTGGCCGACCTCATGAGCATCCGGTGCGACGAAGGGCCGCAGCTCGTTGGCGTACGTCGGCATGACCACCACGAGCACGAGTGCGGCGGGCTGATGGCGCGCAACCATCTCCAGTGCGCGCCATTCCCCGAGCAATTGGCCGTAGTGCAGTCCCACCACGATGTGCGGCACCACCTTCATCGAGGTTTTCGTCAGCGCCTCAAGAGCCCGCTCGAAATCCTCGGGTGTGCGCTTTAAGTGATAGACCTGTGTGATCGTATCCTGCGATCCGATCACGTCCATCATGGCCGCGTCGATGCCCGCGTCGGCCATGCGGCCGGCGATCGCGTCATCCACGAGCGCCGTATGCATGGCGATCCGGAACAGCGGGAACTCATCCTTGATACGCCGGATCGTCTCGTAGTAGGGATCGTACTCCACCTCGTTGCGGTGGTTGGAACCACCCGTCAACAACATGCCGCCGGCACCGTTGGCGATCACCTCGTTGACCACGCGCCACAGGTCTTCCGGCGTTTTCGCCGCAATCATGGGCTCGAGGATTTTCGCCTTGCAGTGATCGCAGTTCAGCTTGCAGTCGCCGCCTGTAATCGACACGGCAGGCCACGCATTCCGGCCGCAGCCCTTGATCTCGCTGCTCGCGTAGTTCTTGAACGTCGGCGTGTAGAAGTGGATCGCCGGCAGCGGATCCCTGCGTCCTTCGAGCTGCGCCAAAAGCCGCTCGTCAAACGCCAGGTCTTCCAGTGGCTCCACCTGCCCCAAAATATCAGCCCAAGCGCCCATAGACCCTTCATCGATGCGCAAGGCGCGGGAAAACCGCGCCTTGCTTGCTTAGCAACCCTTGAATCCTTCCGCTTCCATCTTGGTGTCGAACGCCTTCAGCGCATCGCCACCCGTCTTCAGGGTCTTCGACTCGCCGTCCCAGTCGCTCGGCTTCATCTTCACAACCCAGCCTTCACCATAGGGATCCTTGTTGATAAGGCCAGGCTTGCTCGCCACCGCATCGTTCACCGCGGTGATCGCGCCGGTCACAGGCGTCTTCACCGGACCCACCCACTTGCCCGACTCGACGGTCGCGCAGGATTTGTCCTTGGCGATGTCCTTGCCCGCCTTTTTCGGCGTGTAGGCAACGATTTCGCCGGCGAGCGAGCAGGCGTAGGCGGTCAGGCCGATCGTGACCGTGCCATCCGCCTCGCGACGCGCCCAGACGTTGTTATCGACGTTGTAGCTCAGGTCTTCCGGAATGTTACAGCCGCGTACCGCACCCATTGAGCAATGCCTCCCGTGTGAACCGAAAATAAGAAAAACGCTAATTAATGCCGATGGTCCGTCCAAATCAATCCCCGGGATGGACCCACCGCCAGAACCGTCAGAAAAACAGCACTTTATCGCAGGATAGAATCAGATCCGCGAGCGCTCCGCCGCCGGAGAACTCGTCAACCTCATCGATAATATCCGTTTTCTCGTCGATTTTATAGCCGGGAAGGGCTGGCAGGCACAGGTGCAACTTGACACCCGCGCTCTTTGCATCGCGCATGAAATCAATCACCCGCTTGCCGCCCTCCATCGCCACCAGATTTTCCGCAACCCCTTTCTTCACCAAATTCACGCCTTCCATGGTAAAGAAGATCTTCACATCGGCGTCCATCGACGCGAGGATCGCGCCAATATAAAACGGCGTCGCGCAGCGGTGGGGCGTGGACGGTCCGCTCGTCATGACGATCAGCACCGACTTCTCTTCGTTGTCGAGATAATGCGCGTCCGACATCAACGAATGCCCCGCGTGCATTTGATATCGTCCCGGCGGCAGCGCTCGGCGTAACCCTGCGCCGCCTGTTCGCCCGTCACGAGCCCCGCCAGCACCTCGCCGATGGGTGCGATCGGCCGCACGCGGGCGATCCAGGCCTCGTACGGTTCGATGTTCAGCAGGTTTGGATCATCCAAAACCTGCTGATGGCCCTCGACGATGACGCAGTCGAACACGTTCGGAATCGGGCCGGCCCATTTGCCACTTTCGATGGTGGCCACCGGTTTGCCCACCGGCCGCATGGTACCCGGCCGCCGGACGCGCGCGTGAAGGATCTTGCCGGCGATGGTTTGCGAGATATCCGTCATGCCGACCGTGATCGTTCCGTCCTCTTCCCGGCGCAACCAGATCTGGTACTCACTGTCATAGTACAGCTCTGGACGAAACTCACAGCCGTTGAACTCCACGCCGCCTCCGTCCGGTCATCTAAAAGCGCTTAAGCGACGCCTTTGTCCTTGAAGAAATCCAGCGAGTCGCTGATGTTTTCATGGATACCGACCTTGCGCGGCGACAGGCCCATGGCCAGACCCAGCAACTGCGTGAAATACACGATACGCACGTTGGTCTTGATACCAAACTCCGTCTCCGCGCGGATCTGGTGCATTTCCAGACCCGAGTGGCAGGTCGGGCATTCCGTGGCGATGACTTCCGCGCCCGCCTCTTCCGCCGCCTGCAGAATATTCAGCACAAGCTGCGTGGACGTATCCGAGTCCGACAGCGTATGCGCGCCACCGCAGCACGCGGTCTTCAGCGGGAAATCCACGTTCTCGGCGCCGGCGGCGGCGAGCAGATCGTCCATGAAATGCGGCTTGTAGCTGGATTCGGAACCCGGGCCCTGATCCTTTTCCGGGAAGATCTGACGCGGGCGCGTGTACATGCAGCCGTAATAGTTGGCAATCTTCACGCCCTTCAGGCTCTTCGCCATCTTGTCCTTGATGCCCTCAGGACCCAACTCTTCCATCAGCCACTCAAGAAGATGCACGGTGCGCACGTCGCCCTTGTAGACCGGATCGTCCGCCTTGCGGGCCAGATCCTGGACCGTCTCCAGGTGTTCAGGCGACGTCGCCAGTTCGTATTCCGCCTTCTTCAGGTTGTGATAGCAGCCGTTGCAGGGCGCCATCACCGTATCAAAGCCCATCTTCTCGCTGGCGATCGCCATGTTGCGCGCCGACATGTAGGTCTGCAGCATGGGATGGATGTTTTTCACTTCCATCGCACCACAGCAGTTGTAGTCGTCGAGGTTTTCCATCTCGAGGCCAAGCTTGTCGACCAGTGCGCGCGTGGACTTGTCGTAGGGGCCGCCTGATCCCTCGAGTGCGCATCCGGGGTAATAAGCAACCTTAGACATGGACAGCCTCCTTCGGCATGGTGCGGGCCTTGTGGGCCGCTTCCTTCTGTTCACGGACGTATTCACGCAGAACCTGGCCGGTGCGGCCCCACGACTTCGTGCGCGGCTTGAAAACGAGATGCAGACCCATATGCATGAGGAATCCCACCGGCAGATGCTTCATCATGCGCTTGGTGAGCTCGATGAACCACGGCGGCGTCAGCGGCTGGTTCGTCTTCCGGAAGAAGTTTATCATGACGCGCGAATCCTCGATGCGGCCGGTCTCATACACCTGGCCCGTGAATTCCTCGTCGAAAATCGAAGATTTCGTGTGCGGCGTATGGCCCTCTTCCTCGAGCCAGTGCGCAAGCGCCTTCATCACGCCCTCCGGACGCACGTCCTTCGGACAGATGTTCGTGCACTTGTTGCACGACACGCACGTCCAGATGATGTCCTTGTCCTTCAAAAGGTCGTCTTTGAGGCCGAGATTCGTCAGATAGATCCAGTAACGCGGATTGAAATCCGTGTTCTGCGCGTACACCGTGCAGGAATTGGTGCACGATCCGCACTGCCAGCAGCGATGCACATTTTCCGCGCCCGTAAACGTCTGGATCTTGCGCCCGAAATCGGTGTCATAGTTGCTGAGATAACGGGGCAGAATCATGGTGTTCCAGTGCCCCGACACATCCACCCCATCAAGCACCAGATTGTCACTGGTCTTGATGCGGTCGCTGTCAATCAATGACTTCTCGTGAATAGCCATGTAATCCGTTTCTCCTGCTTGCGCTTAATGCAGCGCTTTTTTGACTCGTGATTCCGTACGTCGCGGCTGATCGATCCCAAGCAGCTTCCTGACCACCTCGAGGGGATCGTTCTTGCCGCCGAAGTCCGCGTTCAAAAGACCCATGCCGCTCGACAAGGCCCGCATGTAGTCCGCATACGCGTGGGCCAGGAAGATGTCGACGATGAAATGGGGCTCCCGGTACATGCCCTGTTCGGCCATGCGGTCGGCCACCCACTGCCTCCCCGCCTCGTATACCCCCGGTTCCGACCCCAGTTCGACCTTGTCCAGCGCATCTCCGCCCTTGACCAGTTCCCGCAGCGCGCCGGCATGCGTTCCCTGATCCCAGACCCACCGCGTCATCAACGGATACTGGACGGGCGACCGGAAGTGCAAAAGCTCGGCTGCAAAATCACCAAGCGCCCGCCGCACGGTCTTCGCCGCCTTGTTGTCGAGATCGGGTGCCACAGGCAGTGCCGCCACGAACGCCTCCATACGCGCCTGCAACGGCGCCTTGCCGTAGAGCAGCTCCTGGATGGCGGCACGCACCGGCTCCTCGCCAGCCGCGACCAGCGAAGGCCACACGCGCTTGCGGGCCGGCATGACCGTTTCGAGCAGAATCTCGACTTTGCCCAGATCCAGCTGGCTTAGGGCACCGGGCGCCAGGGCTTCGGCAAAGAGTGTGTTTTTGGCCGCCAAGGCAGCAAGAAACCAGTCGATGCCGCCCCCTTCCGACAAGGCCTCCAGCAAGACCCGGAATTTCATCCCAAAGACACGCGGATCGAGTTCGACCGCGAGACCGACCGGTTCGACCGATTCGGTCCCGCCGCCGCCCGAGGCGGCATCAGGCCGTCTTTTGAACCAGAGCATTGAGATCCGCCACTGCGCGCATGGCCGCAGCCTGTCCCTGGGAAATGGAGTCGTCGATCGTCTCCGGACCCAGGGCCGCACCCACGGCATAGATGCCGCGCCGCGTCGTGCCGCAGGTGTTGGTATAGTGCTCGGCACGATCGACAAAACCATGCTTCTCAAGACCGACACCAAACACGCGCGCGATTTCCGGGTTGTCCTCGTTGGGATCCATGCCGACTGCATGCACGACCATGTCCATCGGGATGACGATAGGCCGCTTGACGAGCGTATCCTCACCCTTGACCAACAGACGGCCGTCAGGCGAGCGCGTCACCTCGGCGATACGTGCCTTGACGAACTTGGTCTTGAACTCCTCCTGCGACTTCCAGTAGAAGCGGTCCTCGTACAAACCAAAGGTGCGGATGTCCATGTAATAGATGAACACATCCGTCTGCGGCGACAGTTCCTTGATCTCCATCGCCAGATTGGTCGACACGGTGCAACAGATCTTCGAGCACCACTCGCGGCCGATCTGCCGGTCGCGGGACCCCACGCACAGCAAGATGGCAACCCGCTCGGGGACCCGGCCATCGGATGGGCAGGCAATCTTGCCGGCGGCCACCATCTGTTCGACCTGGGTCGTGGTGACCACGTCCTCATAGGACCCGAAACCCCACTCCGGCTTGTTGATCGAATCGAAGTGCGTAAAGCCGGTGGCCAGGATCACGGACCCACATTCCACGGTGGACCCGTTCGACAAGGTGGCGGTGAAATGGCCCGCCTCACCGGAGAGCTTGGTGACCTTTGTCTCCTTGTGGATCTTCACGTTCGAGGCGTCCTCGACGCGTTTGACCATGCGGCCCATGGCATCCTTCGCCCATTCACCGGAAGGCACAAGCTTGGCGTAACCCGACAGAATGGGCGTGCCGCCCAACCGCGCCGCCTTCTCGACCAGGACAACATTGAGGCCGCTGGCTGCGACGCCAGCTGCTGCGGAAAGGCCGGCAGGCCCCGCTCCTACCACTAGTACGGTCTTTTGCATTGCTTACGCCTTGCCTCCCAGCGCCAATTCAGGATTGTAAAGATATTCGATATTGCCCTGTTCGACCTGCTTCAGATACTTCTCGAAATCGCCCTTCGCCTTGTTCCAGTCGATGCCCATCTTCTCGACCAGCTCCTCGCACGGGCTCGCGTGCCACTGCAGCTGAACGATCTTGAAGGGATCCGCCCCGCAGGCCAGCGCCGCAAGCTGCACGTCGGCCATGATGGGGATCTGGAAATTCTGACCGTGCGCCTTGCCGATCCACTGGTTCTTGTCCATGGTCGTGATGCAACCGGTGTCGTTGCCGATCATGACATCCGCGTTGGCTTCCTGGCGGGCGACCTTGATCTTGCGATCCATCGTGAAGGAGCGTGTAAATTCGCGCTCGGAGATGATGTGGCGAAACCCGAAGCCGCAGCAGTCATACCAGGTCGAGTAATCGATGACCTGCGCGCCGAGGGCCTGCGCCACCGCCGTGCCGATGGCCGTGCGGTTGCCATTCATGGTCTCGGCATCGTAGACCGCATCCTCGTGCACCATCTTGTAGTAGTGGCAGGCCACATGCATGGTCACACGGATGTTGGACATGTCGATCGTCTGCAGCTCCGACGCGATGCGGTTGCGCATCACATGCACCCATTCGGAGTAATGCACGATCTCCTCGGGGATGACCAGCTTGCCGTCGACCAGCCGGCCCAGCTTGCCGAGGATCTTCGTAACCTTTTCACGCAGCTCGGCGGATTCGATCAGATACTTGCGGATTTCCTTGTAGTTGCCGAAGGAGGTGCCGCAGTGGACCAGCGGGAAGAAGTGTCCCAGCTCGAAACCGTGCTGTTTGCCCGATACGTAGGCCTGATGAAAGTTGCGGAGGAACACGGCGGCGAGGGATTCGACGTTGCCGATGCCGGAACCGTGGTAGTTCCAGGCGGTGCAGGATGTCTGATCGGTTTCGTCCAGGTAATCCTTGCCGGGCACGAATCCGAATTTGTTCATGAACCACAGCAGGGATGTCGGATAACCGGGGATGTTGCCGCATTGGCCGCAGGACTTGTGATGCCAGAGCTGTTTCGTCGGAATCTTTTTATCCCAGCCAAAAAGCGTCTTGACCATCTTCGGCTCATGATCGTCGCCGATCCGGTGGACGATGATCTGCCCGTCCTTCTCGAGCTCCCACATGTGCTCGCGGATGTCATCCATGCGCTCGCTCAAGTCCATCGTCCGGCGATCGACCTGCTTGCGGACCCACTCCGTGGCCGCTGCGGCGTCGGCCGGCGACAGATTGGTCTGCTGGAAAAAAGAGCCGTGTCCGGCGATCCCTTGTCCATCCGTGTTGTGGAACCCGGGTTTCATGGTGCCGGCGCCCGCTCCCTGGGCCGTGGAATTGTGGTTACCAGGGCTTTGTTCGGTCGGTTTCATAATCGTCTCCTTTAATGCTTGCCAGACTCGTAGATCAGAGGATCAACGATCCCCTCTAGTCGTCCTTCGCATTTTCCTGCTCTTCCAGCCAGTCGTTGTAATCTTCGCGCTTCTCGTCGATGAAATCCTCGATGACATCAAAGAGGTTCTCGTCGACGATCTGCAGAGAATCCATCACGCCGGTCATTTCCCAGATGGTGTACATCTCCACCGAGGTCTTGAGCGACACTTCCCATGCGGTATCCGTGGTTTGCAGGGTCCGCACGGGGATGGCCTTGCGCAGTACCTTCAGGTCACCTTCGACCTTCTGGATGTTCGGACCCCAATCGGGAAAATGATCGGGCTGGATCATATCCGGCGACAACTGGTTGCCGGTCGTGATGAGCTTCAGCATCACGCGACCAAACGGCCTCAGCACATCCTTGGCGGATTGCATGCCATGCTTGATGGCGACCTCACGCATGATGGCAATCAACCCACCCGGCGAGTTCTTGAACGGACAGCGGGCGGCGCAGGTCATGCACTGGGCGCAGGCCCAGATCTTTTCCTGCATGGCGTCATAGACCTGCTCGACATTTTCCGTCCAAAGCAGCTGGACGATTTCCCGGGGACTAAAGTCGTAAAAATGGGCGGCGGGACATGTGGCGGTGCAGACTCCACAGTTGAGACAACCATTGAGCTCAAGGTCGTATCGAAAATCATGACGAATGTCGTCATAGATTTCCCGCATTTCGGCATACGTCGCCATAATCCAATACTCCTTGCTACACTTCAGAATATTAGCAGTTACTAATTTTTTGATCCATAGTAACCGACGTTGGCCGGTTAGTCTAACTCTAAAGTCCCCTGGCGGGAAGCTTTATAGCCGATCGTCTGGCCTTACATGAACAGACAGATGTCTGACTCGCCTGCAAACTCGAAGAAAGTCGCGGCGCCGCCCATCTCGATGCCCGGGATGAAGTCGCTCGGCTCAAATCCAAAGAGGTCGACGGTCATCTGGCAGCCGATCATCTTGACATCGGCCTCAGCACAGAGGTTGCGCAGATCTTCAAGGCTTGCCACGCCCTTCGAGCGCATCTTCTGCTTCATCATCATGGTCATCATGCTCTGCATGCCCGGCAAGGCCTGCGCCAGCACCGGGAACCACTTGTCCATGGCCATCGGCATGGGCATGCCCGGATTACCCAGGGAGCTCACCTGGAGATGATCGAGACTCTTACGGAGAAGCTGCAGGCCGTAGAAGGTGAAGAAAATCTGCACATCGTAACCGAGGGCAGCGGCGGTCGAGGCCAGGATGAACGGGGGATACGCCCAATCGAGCGTGCCTTTGGTCGCAATGATCGCAAGCTTCTTGTTCGACATATAGGATCTCCTGTTGACCGGAGCCAACTACGCCTTTTTCCGAAGCACGAACGTAAATTCGCCGTTGGCTTCACCCGATTCGACAAGCTCATTGCCCGTTTGTTTGGCGAACGCCTGAAAATCCTTGATGGCGCCCGGATCGGTGGCGACCACACGCAGCGTCTGGCCGCCGGTCAGATCGTTGAGGGCCTTCTTCGTCCGCAGGATCGGCAGCGGGCAGTTCAGGCCACGTGCGTCCAGTTCCTTATCAACATTTGCCATGATTTCCTCCAGTCTGAGCTTTTTGATGTACGTGCCGGCGCCGCATCGACACGCTTTCTGAGGTACGGCGCTTGTGTTACCTACACCTTCTTCCGGGCTCCAGCAATCCGGCGAAATGCCATGTGCCGGAGCCACCCCGCTTAACTTGTCAGCGCGTCGACCGGTAGTCCGCAACGCTGCCAGGCCAGGATGCCCCCACGCAGATTATAAATGTTTTCGTATCCCTGCTGCTGAACAAACAGACAGGCCTGCTGAGACCGGCCGCCGGATTGGCAGTAGAAAACCAAGGGGTGCCCTTTGTCAAGCATAGACAAATTCAGCGGCAACAGGTGGAGCGGCATCGAACGCGCCCCCTGAATGGCACCGCGTGCCACTTCCGCCGGTGTGCGCACATCGATCAAAGTAAGGGAATCACCGGCGCTCTCAAGCAGCTGCTGAAGATCGAGAGGATCCAAATCTTTGAAGACGCCCACGGGAGTCTCGCCTCCTGAGTTTATAAGGGAAATAGAGTGTTCGCAAAGCGCGCAAGGGTGCACTGTTTGCGCCGATTTCGCAAGACAGATTTTGCGTCGCAGCCCGCAAAACCGTGCGGCCCCGGCAAGGGCGCGCACAGCCTGATTAAAGGCACACTCTCTGTGTTGGATTGGCCGCACCGGATGACCCCCGGCATGTGCCTTTCCGGCCGGCATTTCATTGCAGCCTAATGGAGCCTCATGCTAGAGTCGTCACGCTCAATCGCACAGGCTAAACCTACGCCCGGGCGTCATTCCGGGCTCTTTGTTGAGGCGAAACCCTTGAAAAAAGATGACTTCAAGCCAGACACCCGTTACACGGTGGCCTGGCGGACCTATGATGGCAGGATTCGTCCCGCCAACCTGTACGTGTATCGGCTCTATGACAACTTCCTGATTGCCCGGATGACCGATTCGAGCGGTTTTCTCTACAAGATCGGTTACGATCAGATCCTGCGCATCGTGAAGGAAAAATCGGTCACGCCCGCCGAGCGCTTCTACATTCCAGACGCCGTTCTCAAGGAGTCCACCTGGAAAGATCGCGTGGTGATGGAGCGTTACTCGTCCTCGCCGCGCGCGGGCAAATAGGCGCGCGCCGTACGAACGTGAGGACGGTCCTGGCGGCGCTCTGTGGAGCCCTGCTGTGGCCGTCCCTTGTTTTCGGAAACATCGGCCACCTCCCTGATCTCGGACACCCATCGGCCGTCTTCATGTCACGGGCCAAGCAGTACCGGGCCGGCCAGAAATTCCTCCGGCAGGCGCGGGCCACGTGGCGCTTTCTGCATGATCCCGAGGTCACCACCTTCATGGGCCGTCTTGGCGAGCGCCTCGTCGCCGCAAGCCCGAGCCCGCAATTACATTTCCGCTTTTTCGTCCTTCAAAACCCGGTCGTCAATGCCTTTTCGGTTCCGGGCGGTTTCGTCTTCGCCAATACAGGCGTCATTCTCGCCGCGCAAAACGAAGACGAGCTGGCTGCCGTACTCTCCCATGAGATTTCTCACGTCACCCAGCGCCACATCGCGCGCCTGATGGCCCTGTCGAGCCATCTGACCTGGGGCGAGCTGCTGGGTCTTTTGGCTGGCGCCGCACTGCTTGGCGCCTCCCAGTACAACGGCGGCATGGCCGCCCTGTCCGTCAGTTCCGCAAGCCTTGCCAACATCGAGCTCCAGCATCGCCGGGGGTATGAATCCGAGGCCGACCACATCGGTTTGCGCACGATGGCGCGAGCGGGCTTCAATCCGCACGCCATGGGCGCCTTCTTCATCCGCCTAAAGACCGCCGACCGCTTTATGAGCGACTCCGCCATTCCGGAATCCTGGCGCACCCATCCCGCAACGGACATCCGCATCAGCGAAGCCGAGGAACTCGCCGCCCGTTATCCCGATCCACCGATTCCGGATCGGCCCGCCTTCGACCGCCTGCAGGCGGCGGTCGCCGCGGACGCCTTGTCACCGCGCGCCGCCCGGCGCTGGCTCATCACCAATCTGCAGGCGCGTGGTGACCGCCAGGCCTTGCGGTTCGGGCTGGGGCTGGTCGCCTTGCGCGCCGGCCATTGGCGGCGCGCACAAGCGCGATTGTCTGTTCTCCTGGCACGCCATCCGGACGTGGTCGCCTACCATCTGGCCCGCGCGCGGCTCGCGCTGCGCATGGGTGATGTCCGCGGCGCAATCCGGCAACTGCAGCAGGCGGCACGCCTGCGTGCCGGCAGCGTGCGGCTCGCCGCATCGGCCGACGCGATGCTCCTTGAAGTCCATCCGCGAACCGCCCTGCGTGCAATCAAGCGCCTGGTCAACCATTATCCCGAGCGCGCCGCGCTCTACCGGCTGCTCGCGCGCGCCTTTGCGTATCAACACGATTACGTGCACGCGCACGAAGCCCTGGCCGAGGCCGAATATCTCGACGGGGACAGCCGCGGTGCGCTGCGCGATCTGCGCTTTGCGGCAGCGCTCGCCACCACGCCACAGGCGAAGGCTGACGTGGCGGCGCAGATTGCAGGAATCCACAACCGCGTCCCGGTACCGCCCGCCTTCCCCTGACACCGGCCGGTCAGGCACGCGCCAGATGGCGATAGAACCACTGCTTGACGCCTTCCACCGCGCCCAGATAGGCCACCACCATCACCGCCAGGATGGCGAAGAAATCCAGCGGCAGACGCACGAACCCAAGCGCCGCGCCTGCGGGCGTCCACGGCAGCAGCGTGGCGCATGCCACCACCGCAAGAGAAGTCACCACCAGCAGCGGGTGGGGACGGCTTGCCAACGGGCTTGCGCGGGTGCGGATGACGAATATGACCAGCACCTGGGTGGCGACCGATTCCAGAAACCATCCCGTGTGAAACATCGCCTCATGGGCATGGAAGACGCGCAGCATCACGTAGAAGGTCAGAAAATCGAATGCCGAGCTGACCGGGCCGATCACCATCATGAAGTTGCGGATGGCCGTCATGTCCCATTCGTGCGGCCGCGCCAGGTCGGCCTCATCGACATGATCGAGAGGTATCGGCACCTCCGACAGGTCGTAGAGGAAGTTGTTCAGGAGGATCTGCACCGGGAGCATGGGCAGAAAGGGGATGACCAAGGTGGCCGCTGCCATGCTGAACATATTGCCGAAGTTGGAGCTCGTTGCCATCATGATGTACTTCAACACATTGCCGAAGCTGCGGCGCCCCTCGCGGATGCCCTCATAGAGCACATTGAGGTCCTGGGCCAACAAGATCATGTCGGCCGCCTCCTTGGCGACATCGACGGCACCGTCGACCGAAATGCCGATATCCGCCGCATGCAACGACGGCGCATCGTTGATGCCATCACCAAGGAAGCCGACCACATGCCCGCGCGCCTTCAGCGCCAGAATGACGCGATTTTTCTGCACCGGCGTCATGCGGCAAAAAAGCGTGGTCTCGTCGGCCACCGCTTGCAAGGCAAAATCGTCCATGTTCGCCGCATCCGCGCCGTTGAGGGTCCGTGATACGGGCAGGCCGATCTGTGCACAGACATGCCGGGTGACCAGTTCGTTATCGCCCGTGACGATCTTGATGCTGACGCCGCTGCGCCGCAGGCCGGCCACTGCACCGGATGCGGTCTCCTTGGGCGGATCCACAAAGGCGAGGAGCCCCGCGAACACCAGATCCGCCTCGTCATTGGCCGCCACGCGGACCTGCTCTGGCGGGAAGCGCCGCCAGGCAATGCCCAGGACGCGCAACCCCTGCAGGCCGAGCGCATGATACAAAGCCGCGACCCCGGCCCGCCCGGCGGCGGCCAGAGGCCCTACGGCGCCATCGGTTTCCACGGCAGCCGACCGCTCTAGAACATCCTCCGGCGCACCCTTCAACACCAGCAACCGCTCGCCATCCCTTTCCAGCAAGACCGACACACGCCGCCGCTCGAAATCAAACGGCACTTCGTCGACCTTGCGCACGCCCCGGACATCGATCTCCTGATACGCAAGGATGGCGTCATCGAGCGGACTTTTGAGACCCGTCTCGAAAAGACTATTGAGATAGGCCAGCTGCAGGACCCTTTCACTGGATTGCCCGCGCGCATCGATGTGCCGCTCGAGACGGATGCACGCCTGGGTCAGGGTGCCGGTCTTGTCGGTACACAAAACGTCCATCGATCCGAGGTTTTGCACCGACGCAAGCCGCTTGACGATCACCTGCTTGGCGGCCATGCGCAGCGCCCCGCGCGACAGCGTCACCGACACGATCATGGGCAGCAGTTCGGGGGTCAGACCAACGGCCAGGGCCACCGCAAAAAGGAAAGCCTCGAGCAGCGGGCGGCCCGACATCGTGTTGATGAACAGCACGCCAAGTGCCAGCAGCACGGTCAGCCGCATGATCAGCATGCCAAACCGTCGCGTGCCCCGCTCGAACGATGTGGGTGGCGCCTTGGCGATGAGACTCTCGGCAATGGCGCCCAGCGCCGTCGATTCCCCCGTGCGGCAGATGAGCGCCGTGGCGCGGCCGCTGATGATCGACGTGCCCATGAAAACCGCATTGTCGGCGCCATCGAGACCGGCGCCAGCGGCCACATCCCCGGGCCTTTTCTCAACCGGATAGGACTCCCCCGTCAAGAGCGCCTGGTTGACGAAGAAATCCCGCGCGGTGAGCACGCGCGCATCGGCCGGCACCGCATCGCCGGCAGCCAGCCGCACGATGTCGCCCGGTACCACATCGGCCAAAGGGTGGTCGGCCCAGACGCCATCCCGTCGCACCGTCGCATGCACGGCCACCGATCGCCGCAACCGCTCGGCCGCCCGGCCGGCCCGATGTTCCTGCAGGGTGTCGAGCAGCACACTCATCAGCACGATGAGGCTTATGATGAGAAAACTGACGCGATCCCCGGTCGCCGCGGCGATGCCGCTTGCCACCAGCAAGACGATGACCAAAGGGTTGCCAAAGCGGGATGCGAAGAGGCGCACGAACGCCCCGCGGGGCGCGCCGCGCAAGACGTTCGCCCCAAAGACGGTCCGCCGGCTGGCCGCATCGCGGGCGGCAAGCCCATCGGCCGTTGCGCACAGCCCCGCCCACAATCGTCCAAGCGGCCATTGCCAGAATGGATCCGCCGGCGACAGGCGCATAAACCCCGGTGGCGGATTCACGCGCCGCCGCGCCGTCCGGATCGGCATCGAGACCCCCGGCCCGCCGCACGGGACGGTCTGGCTGTCGCACAATGGGCTTGCAGATGCGTCTTTCCCTGCCGCCCGCAGGCCCAGCCCCGGCTGCCGACAGGCCGCAGGATCCGCAGGTTCAAGCCGCTTGCGTGAGCTTAACCCCAAAAGGGCGGCGATCCGGGCCGACAAAGGCCGGAGCGAATGCCTTGACGGCCATCCGGCCGCAGCTATGTTTGTATCGGACACGGACCGCCGCGATCGGCCCGCGTCGGTCGGGAGGAGTCGTCATGATGGGGAAGTATTGGACCGCGATCTGCCAAAGGGCGCTGTTGGCCCTCGTCCTGGCGCCTGCGCCCGCAGCGGCCATGAGGGGAGCAGATGGCCAAAACCTTCCGCCAAGTGCCATCGCCGAGGGGCGGCGCATCGCGCTCAGTCCGCGCCTTGGCAACTGCACCGCCTGTCATGCCATCGCCGGAACATCGGCCGACGGCAACCTGGGGCCGGCCCTGCGCGACATCCGCCGGCTCTTTCCGAACAAGGCGGCGCTTTTTGCAGAAATCTACGATCCGACCATCATGGCACCGCGAACGGCCATGCCGCCGTTCGGCAAATACCGCATTTTGACCAGCGGCCAGATCCAAAAGCTCGTCGACTTCCTGTGGACACTGTAGGCGGTCTGCGGGGGGTGTGCTGATGCGGCGGGCACGGCCGGGGGGGACCCGCCGCATGGGCAGATCCGCGCGCGCCGCGGCGCTTCTTGCCGGGTTGCTCCTGTGCGCACCGCCGGTGACGCGAGCCGGCCCCCAGCAGGCCCGGACGACCTTCTGGCGCTACTTTCTGCAGCGCTTCCCGGGTGTGCGCGTCTCCGCTTACGCGCACGGCGTGCCCGCCCTCACCAAGCGCCAGCTGGTGCCGGGCACGCCCCTGTACACGGCCGCCTTGGCCGAAGGCCGGCGGCTTTGGACTGCGCCCTTCCCGAACGGACACACATACGTCGGCTGCTTTGCCGGCCGTGGCGTCGGTGCCGCCGCCGATTACCCGCGCTTTGATGTCTCCCGGGGTTTTGTGCAGACGCTGGAGATGGCCCTCAACGCCTGCCGGGTGCGCAATGGCCTGCCGGCCTATTCGCACCTTACCCGGGGACCCATGGCGGACCTGGATGCGTACTGCAAATCGCTTTCCAGGGGCCGGACCATCCACATCACGCTGCCGACGCCCGCGGCCGTACGGGCCTTCACCCGCGGTGAACACTTTTTCTGGGCGCGGCGCGGACAGCGCAACTTCTCCTGCGCCACCTGTCATGTCCAACACACAGGGCAGCGTCTGGGCCGCGCCATTCTCACCGCAGCCCTCGGCCAGGGTGCCGATTTCCCGCTCTACCGGCGCGCCACGCACACATGGGTCCCCATTGCCCGGCAATACCGCCACTGCCTGCGCCGCGCGGGTACGGTACCGCCCGCGGGAGGCCGCCGCATCTACCGCGACCTGCTTTTCTACCAGATGTACCTGAACAATGGCCTGCGTCTGGCAAGCCCCGGGCTGGCGCCTTGACCGCCACCGGTCCCGGGAATAAATCGGCGACCGGAACGTCTTACTTACAGCCGAAAAATTCGCGGGCAAGCAGATCTTGCCCCGGGCTGTAATCTGCCTTTCCACTCTGGATCGAGGTTTTTCATGAATTTATCGCGACGGGAATTTTTGCAGATGTTGGCGCTGGCGGGCGCCGCGAGCGGTCTGTCAGCCTGTGGTGTCAAGGGCCTGCAGGAAAAGGACGTACCGGTGGCGGCTGCGCATCTCTATGACATGCCCGTATACGGCAACGTCAGCCTGCTGCATATGACCGACTGCCATGCCCAGCTTCTACCCGTGTATTTCCGCGAACCCAACATCAATCTGGGCGTCGGACTTGCCTGGGGGCGGCCGCCCCACCTGGTGGGCGATGCCTACCTGAAATATTTTCATGTGCCGGCAGGCGGACACCGCGCCAATGCCTTCACCTATCTCGACTTTACGGAAGCGTCCCGGCGGTACGGCAAGATCGGCGGGTTCTCCCACCTTGCCACCCTGCTAAAGCGTGTTCGCGCCGAGCGGCATGGCCGCAGCCTCCTGCTCGATGGCGGCGACACCTGGCAGGGTTCGGCGACGTCGATGTGGACGGAAGGCCGCGACATGATCGGCGCCCAGAAGCTGCTTGGCGTCGACGCCATGACGGCACACTGGGAATTCACCTACGGCGCCAAGCGGGTCATGGAAGCCGTCAAGCACGAACTGCACCCGATCGAATTCCTGGCGCAAAACGTCAATGACGCGACCTGGGGCAACCTGATCTTCAAGCCTTACACGATCCGCGAACTGAACGGCGTATCCGTGGCGGTCATCGGCCAGGCCTTCCCGTACACGCCGATCGCCAATCCCGCGTACATGGTACCGAACTGGCAGTTCGGCATCGATCAGTCGCACATGCAAAAGACCGTCGACGAAGTCCGTGCAAAAGGCGCCCAGGTGGTCGTGGTGCTCTCGCACAACGGCATGGACGTCGACCTGAAGATGGCTTCCCAGGTGCATGGCATCGATGTGCTGCTGGGGGGACACACACATGACGCCGAGGCCGAACCTGTCCCTGTGCGCAACAGCGGCGGTACGACCCTGGTCTTCAATTCGGGCTCCAACACCAAGTTCCTGCTCGTGCTCGACCTGGATGTGCGCGGCGGCCGGATCCGCGGCTACCGGTCACGGCTCATGCCCGTGTTCGCCGAGCTGCTGCCGGCCGATCCCGAAATGGCCGATTACATCGAAAAGGTCCGCGCGCCCTACAAGGACAAACTCGCCGAGCAACTGGCGGTCAATGACAGCCTGCTGTTTCGCCGCGGCAACTTCAACGGCACGTTCGACCAGATGATCATCGACGCGCAACTTGCCGTCACCGGCGCACAGATCGCCCTGTCGCCCGGGTTCCGCTGGGGCACGAGCCTCCTGCCGGGCGAACCGATCACGATGGAGGCGGTCATGAACAACACCGCCATCACCTATCCGGCGACGACCCTCAACGTCTACACGGGCAAGCAGCTGAAGACGACCCTGGAGGGGATTGCCGACAACCTGTTCAACAAGGACCCCTACTACCAGCAAGGCGGCGACATGATCCGCGTTGGCGGCATGACCTATACGATCGCACCGAACCGCAACATCGGTCACCGCATCTCGGACATGCGCCTTGCCAACGGCGAACTGATCATGCCCAACAAGCGCTACACGGTTTCGGGATGGGCGGACGTCTATCGGTCCAAACACCCCGGACCGAAGATCTGGGATGTCGTCACCGAATACCTGCGAGACCAGAAGACGATCAACGTCAAGGAAGGCTACACCCCGCGCCTGATCGGCATGGAGGGTAACCCGGGCTATGCCCCATGGCCGGTGAGGACCTAAAGGCCCCCCGTCGCTTAAGCGACCTTCCTGAAGGGCCCTCGAGGCCCTTCTTTTTTGGCGCCGCCTCGCCGGCGGGACGGACCAGACGCCTAGCGCGGCATCTTTCTGCGGGCGCCTTTGGGTGCACGGGGATTGCCCTCACCAGCCGCTCGCGCAGCCTCCCAGGCCAAAATGGCCTGCTTGCGGACGGTCCCCCACCGGTAGCCGCCCAACCCGCCGTCACTTTGGATCACACGATGGCATGGGATGGCCAATGCCACCGGGTTGGCGCCTACGGCCAGCCCCACCGCCCTGGCCGCACGGGGATGGCCGATCGCCTGGGCGATCTGGCCGTAGCTTGCCAGTTTGCCGGAAGGGATATGCAGCAGCGCGTTCCAGACGCGGACCTGGAAATTCGTCCCCGAAACATATAGGGACAACGGCCTGTCCCAGGTCCTTTGTCCGCCAAAGAGTCTTTTCAGGGGTGTTTGTGTCCTTCCGGGATCACACCTGACCACAGCGCGCGGCCACCTGGCCTGCAATTCGGCCAGATGCCCGGCCACGTCATCGCCATCGATGAATGCCAAGTCGCATAGGCCCTTTGCCGTCATGGCGATAAAACCTGTGCCGAAAGGTGTCTCGTGCACACCGTATTCGATGATGAGCTGCTCACCTCCCGATTTGTACTGCCCGGGCGTCACCGCCTCCAAAGTCACGAAATGGTCGTGCAGGCGGGAGGTGCTGCTCAAGCCGAGCTCGCCGGCCACATCCAGGCACGACCGGGATTCGCCGAGCAACGCCTTGGCGTGCGCGAGCGTCAGGACCTCCAGGAATCTCTTTGGCGTGATCCCCGCCCACCGGCTGAAAAGCCGCTGGAAGTGAAACGGGCTCAAATGAACCTGCCGGGCCACGCACTCCAGAGTGGGCTGTTCGTTCACATGACCGGCAATGAACGTGATGGCGCTCGCGATTCGCTCGTAGTCGGACGTTCTGCGCAGACGCATGGCGATTCACCCGGTTTTGTTTGTTCCGCCGCGGGCGCACGATCCGCACCGGGGTGCGCGATGCCATCGCCCAGGCCTGGCCTTTCGCGCCGGCCGCATAGGCCGGTTCCCCGCGTCATCGGACTGCCGCAAGCGCATGATCCAAGGATCGCCACCGGCAGGCCTTGCCCCGACCAGACCCATCCGCCACCCGGATGCCTCCGTCAACATAGCCCCCTGTACCTGGACCTTGGTGCACGCGATTCTGTCATGCCGCGCCGGATTGTCTCTGGCCATCTTTGCGCGTGGCCCACGGTAATCTTCCCGGCGCCGGGACTCCTTGGCCTGTGCCGCGGATATCAGGCATTGGCCGGGATCGAGTCCGTTGCGGATCGATGACGCAACCGTTTTGTTCCCTGCCCGCAGACACCAACCGCAAGGCTAGCGAAGGCCCCCGGCTCGCTCAATCCGATTCTTGCGCATGGGGTTTTTGCGGCGACCGGGTGCGGCGGCCGCTCAGGCGGTCGCGGCCTTACACACGGGAATCGCCCGCGCACGCGCCGCCTCAATGATACGTGAGGCCGGTCTGCAGCCCGGTCAGGATGAACTGTACCGCCAAAGCGGTGAGCAATACCCCCAAAAGGCGCGTCACGACATTGGCGCCGGTCTCGCCCATGACCTGCAGGATGCGGACCGTGGACAAGAGCACCACCAGGGTGATACCCAAAACCAGAAACAGCAGACCGAGTACCAGCGCCACATGTGCCGTCTTCGTCGCAGGCGACATCATGAGCAGCAAAGATGTCATGGCGCCAGGCCCGGCAATGAGCGGAATCGCCAGAGGGAACACCGAGATGTCATCGCGGCCGCGGGCCTCGTTCGCCTCCCGTTCCGTTGTCGAGCGCATTCCGGAATGACGCGCAAACACCATGTCGATGGCGAGCAACAGCAGCAGGATGCCGCCGGCAATCCGAAATGCCGGGATGCCGATACCCAGCACGCGCAAGACGCCAAAGCCGACGAAAACGAAGAACAACAGCACACCGGCCGCGATCGCCACCCCCCGCCATGCCATCTGCCGCCGGAAATCCGTGCTCGCGCCCGCCGTCAACGCCGCAAACATCGGCACAAGCCCGATCGGGTCGATCACCACAAAAAAGGTCAGAAAAATGTCGAATGCCTGCTTCATGACAGCGGCCAGCGCGCCAGGATCGTGTAACGGGGTGATGCAGCCGGATCTGAACGGGCCAGCACAAAATCCTCCACATGCCAATCGATTGCAGCGGGCGCGACCGGGTCCAGTCCTTTCTGGCGGCGCGCGAGCGTAACATGCGGCCGGCAGTCTGGCAGCGGCCGCCCGATGCGCACCGCCCAGCCGCGGACCCGCTCGGCCAGACGCAGGCCCGCCAAAGGCACATGCCTAGGTTCGAGCACCACCACCGCGGGCTTCTCCCAGTAGGCCACCCGATCCAGACGGATCGCAAATGCCTCACCCCGCGCGGCCTCCGCCCACGTCATGAGCATCGCCTTCTCATCAGGGCAAGTCGCGCCCAGAAAGGCGAGGGTCATATGCAAATCGGCGGCCATCACGCCGCCGCCCCCGCGCCAATGGGCGGCGATGGCCTCCGCCACCGCGGCTTTCGGCCACAGCGCGAAGAATAATCGCTCCTCAGAAGAAGGCGTAGCCCGTACCCCCTCACAGCCCGTCAGAATGATCCGCCCCTGCGGCCCCATGATCACACAGTTCTCAGCCCCGGTCACGGCGCTTTGCCCCCAACCAAGGCGCGGCATGCGCAAGTCCATACCGGGTCCTTGGCCAACGCCCGCCACCCCCCAAAAGACCCTCCTCTCAAAGCCGCCGCGGCGGCAGTCACAGAGGTTTTGCGGCGCACTGCAGCAACGGATCGGGCAGATGCGAAAGACGAATGGTTTCCGTACCCGCAAGGATCACGCAGCGCTCCACGACGTTGTGGAGCTCGCGCACATTGCCGGGCCAGTCGTAGCGGGCGAAAAGAGCGGATACCTCGCCATCCACCGCGGGGACCGATGAAAGACCGTTGCGCGCCGCCGCCTGCGCGAGAAAGTGGCCGGTCAGGAGCGTGATGTCCTCGGGTCGCTCCCGCAGTGGCGGCATGGTCAGTTCGGCGACGTTCAGGCGATAGTAGAGATCTTCCCGGAAAGCGTGTTCCGCGACCCGGCTGCGCAAATCGCGATTGCTCGCAGCGATGATCCGCGTATCCACGGCCCGTGTCTTTGTGTCGCCCACCCGCTCGAACACCTTGTCCTGCAGGAAGCGCAGCAGCCTCGCCTGGCCATCGATGGACACTTCGCTGATCTCGTCGAGAAAAAGTGTCCCTTGATGAGCCGCCTCCAGACGGCCAGGCTTGTCCTTGACGGCACCGGTAAAGGCGCCCCGGCAGTGGCCGAACAGTTCGCTTTCCAGCAGGTTCGTGGCGAGGCTTGCGCAATTGACATCGATGAACGGCTGGTGCGCCCTGTGGCTGATCCGGTGAATGTGGCGCGCAAGCAGGCTCTTGCCGGTGCCGCTTTCTCCAAGAATCAACAGCGTCGCCTCGCTTTTCGCAAAGCGGGCGGCCATCTCCAGGACACGCCCCAAAGCGGGCGAGCACGTCAGCATCTCACCCTGTCCAAGCGCAGCCCGCAAACTGCGGTTTTCCGCCTGCAGCCCGCGAATGTGCATGTTGCGCACCAAAACCTGCTCGATTTCCGCAGGCGAAAACGGCTTGACCACGAAATCCGCCGCGCCAAGGCGGATCGCCGCGACGGCCTTCTCGATGGTGCCATAGGCGGTCATGATGATCACGGGAAGGTCGGGGTGTTCGTTGCGGACGGCGGCAAGGAGTTCCAGACCGCTTTCCTTCTCCATGCGCAAATCGCTCAGGACGATGTCGGCGTGATATTCCTTGAGGGCGTTCAAGGCAGCCGACACCGAGGCCACATCACGGACCCGGTAGCCTTTGCGTTCGAGATGAATGCAAAGGGTCAAACGGATCTGACGATCGTCATCGACGATGAGGATGTTGGCCATCAACCACCATCTGGCGCGGGCACCGTGGGTTGCAATGGCAGACTGGCCGCCGTCGGGCGGTGCGGCAGGGTGATCAGGAAGCGGGTGCCCTGATGCAGCTGCGACTGCACCTCGATCCGCCCGCCATGTGCCTCGACCATCTCGCGGACGATGGCAAGCCCCATACCGGCCGACCCGGATCCCGCAGCGCCCTGCGTAAACCACTCGAATATCTGCGGCAGCTCCTCCGGCGGGATTCCGCGTCCGGTGTCTGCCACCTCGATCAGGACCTGGTCCTTGCCCTCCTCGGGCCTCGCCGCAAGCATCACCTGACCGTGCACCGGAGTATGGCGCAATGCGTTCGACAGCAGATTGTTGAACACCCAGCCAAGCTTGACCGGATCGGCATTGATCGTCAGATCCGGGACGCACGACAGCACCAGATCCACATCCTGCAGGTCGGCCTGCAGGCGGAAGGAGTGGGCCTGGCGACGCAGGAATTCGCAGAGCTCGAAGGTTTTCAGATCGATGCTCGTCCGGATCGCGTCGGGGCGGGACACATCCAGGAGATCCTCCACCAGCTGGGTCAACCGGTAGATCTCCTCCTTGCCGACATCGAGAAGCTGGCGGACATGATGCGGATAATGGTCCTGCTCTGCCGTCTCATAGAGGCTGCCGATGCTGAGGCTCAGGCTGGTGAGCGGCGTCTTCAATTCGTGCGAAAGCGTGGCAAGCAGCTGCGTGCGCTGGTGTTCCGCATGGCGCAGCTCGGTGACGTCCTGCAAAACAACGATCAGGCCGATCGTGCTGCGCCGCTTGTCGCGAAACGGCACGGTCTTCAGGATGTAGGAGTGGAGGCGTCCGCGGATGGTCAGCGAGAATTCGTTGCGGCTGTACTGGGGCTCCTCCTGGTCCTCGCGCCGCAAGGAGCCCAGTGCGTTGCGCAGATTGATGTAAAAACGCGTGGCGATGTTGAGGTCGTTGATGTTGCGGCCGAGAAGTTCGCCCGGCTCCGTCTGCAAGAGCATGCCGGCCATGAAATTGACATGCAGGATCTTGCCCTGCCGATCGAGCAGGATGAGACCGTCGTCGATCGAATTGATAAGCGCGTCGATCTTCGCGTTCTCGAACACCAGCTTGTCGACGTTGCCGCGCTCGTACTTTTCCAGGCGGCGCAGCAGACCGTTGAATTCGCGCGTCACGTCGTCGAATTCCGACAGCGTGTACCGTTCCAGTTCGCGGTGGGCGCCCGCCGGACTCAGATCGTGGATGCTGTGCGCCAGATGACGCAGGGGCCGCACGATCAGGCGCACCACCCAAAGCGAAAACACCAGCATCACGAACAGCGCCACGATGAGACCCAAAGTCGCAAACAGCGTGAGATCGCGTATGGCGTGAATGGCCCTGTGTTCCTGATGCCCCGTGACGCGTCTCTCCGCCGCCTGCAGGACATGCAACCGCGTCTGTGCCGCCAGGAACGCAGCGCGTGACGGATGCTGTTTATACGCACCCCACGCCTGCGCCACGCGCCCAAGCTCCGCCTGGGCCGCCGGTGCCGTCATGATGATCTTCGCAGAGCGCAGCACTGTCGCGAACTGTGCATCGGCACGCCCGCGCGCGCCGCTGGTACCGGCCTGCCGATAGGCGGCCATCGCCTGGTCCATGCCGTTGATGGTGTGTGTGATCTGCACATTAGCCGCGAGAATGCGGCTGGTGGCATCATCGAGCTGGCCGATGCGCGTGATCAACAGGCCGCCCAGTGTGCCGAGAAGGGCCAATACGGCCAGGATGGCGATGATCAAACGATTACTGAGAGAATGAAACATATCCCACCTAGGCGCGCGTCTGCGGCTCACGCTCGCTCGTATCAACGATTTGCACATCGACCCCGTCCGTGTGGTTCAGGAATTCCAGGGTCAGCCATTTGAACAGCCGCAGCCGCCAGCCCACGTGACGGGCCTTGCCGAAAATCGCCATGGTGATGCCGTGCTCTTCGACGAACCGGACAAGCGCGTCCAGGACACTGGTGGACTCGAGCACCTTGAATTGGGCGCCCAAATCTTCCGCCAGGCGCTCAAGCCGCAGGTATTCGTGACGGACCGGGCTCAGCGCCTTGCTCGGCGCAAGATCCGGACGCACCACCGTGACGGCGAACCAGTCGGCGTTCAGGCGGCCGGCGATGCGCGCGCCGCGGCGCAGGAGGGCGACATTCACGTCATGGTCGGGGCCAAGACACACGACCACCCGGTCAGGGCGGCGCAGCGGGCCTGCTTCGCGGAGCAATCGCTGCTCTTCCGTCTGGTATTCGACCTTGCTCGCCACCTCGCGCAGCGCCATCTCGCGCATGGCGGCAAGATTTTCCGGCGTAAAGAACCCGCGCAGCGCGCTTTCGATCTTGTCACTCGGATAGATCTTGCCGCGGCGCAACCGTTCGCGATGGTCCTCGACACTGAGATCGATGTTGATGATCTCGCTTGCCATGCCGAGGATGCGATCGGGCACGGTCTCGCGCACCTTGACCCCCGTCAGGCGCTCGACATAGGGGTTCAGGCTTTCGATGTGCTGGATGTTGACGGCGCTGATGACATTGATGCCGGCCTTCAATATGTCCTCGACATCCTGGTAGCGCTTGGGATGCTCGACTCCGGGAATGTTCGTATGCGCAAGCTCGTCGACGACAACGACTTCGGGATGACGCCCGAGAATCGCCGGCAGATTCATCTCCTGAAATACGCGATCCTGGTAACGCACGTCGCGTAACGGGATCTGCTCGAGATCGCCGACCTGCGCCTGGGTCTCGGCGCGCTTGTGGGTCTCGATATAGCCAAGGACGATATCGACCCCTTCACTGCGCAGGCGCTGCGCTTCGAGCAGCATCTGGTAGGTCTTGCCGACGCCGGCCGCTGAACCGATGTAAATCTTCAGACGACCGGCCGGCCGCTCCTTGAGCGTCTTGAGAATGTCGTCTTCCGGCGACGGGCCCTGATTCGTGGTATCCATATGCCTTTGCGTCCCTCGCAGGCGCGGGTCAGGACGTTGAGTTCATTCTAGCAAACCCGCCCACCGGACTCCCGTGCGCGCCCGCAGGCGGCCTCAACGGCGCCCCAACGCGGCGGCCAGTGTCCAGTTCAGGACCTGCACGTTGACGCGGGGCTCACCGAAAAGACCGAGCCAGCGGCCGTGGGCCGCATGGGCGATGAGCGCCTGGACGCGGGCCAGCGGCAGACCGCGCGCCCGGGCCACCCAGGGTGCCTGGAGATCGGCATTGGCAAGACTGATGTCCGGATCGAGACCCGAACCCGAAGTCGTGATCATGTCGGCTGGCAGGCGCCTGGCCGCCAAAGACGGATGCCGCCGCACAAGCTGTGCGCGCCGTGCCCACAGATGATCACGCAACCGGCGGCTCAACGGACCGAGATTGGACGCACCGGAGTGCATGGGGTTGTCGCCAGTGGCCGATGGCCGCCCCTTGAACCACATCGGACCGGTAAAGCGCTCGCCGATCAGCCGCGACCCCACGATACGATGATCGACGCGCACCAGGCTGCCGTTGGCCGCCGCCGGAAAGGCCAGGTCGCTTATGCCCACTTCCAGCAGCGGATACCCAAGCCCGCACAAAAGCCAGACGAGCACCGTCAGTCGCAGCGCGCTACCCATCGTTTGGCGCCACATACAGGCCTCCTAGTGCCAGAACAGATGCAAGACCATGTCGATGGCCTTGATGCCGATGAAAGGAACGGCGAGCCCGCCGAGACCATAGATCAGGATGTTGCGCGCAAGCAGCGTATCGGCGCCGCTTGGCAGGAAACGCACGCCACGCAGCGCAAGCGGAATCAGGATCGGAATGATGATGGCGTTGAAAATGAGCGCGGACAGCACCGCCGTCTCCGGCGTCGCCAGGTGCATGATGTTGAGTGCGCCGATCTCGGGCAGCGAGCGCATGAACATGGCCGGCAACATGGCGAAATACTTGGCGACATCGTTGGCGATGGAAAACGTCGTCAGGGCCCCGCGCGTGATGAGCAGCTGCTTGCCGATGGCCACGACGTCGATCAGCTTGGTGGGATCGGAATCGAGGTCGATCATGTTGGCGGCCTCCTTGGCCGGCACCGTCCCCGAATGCATGGCGAGCCCCACATCGGCCTGCGCCAGCGCCGGCGCGTCGTTGGTACCATCACCGGTCATGGCGACCAGGCGCCCCTTGGCCTGTTCCGACCGGATCACCCGGATCTTGTCTTCGGGCTTGGCTTCCGCCACGAAATCGTCGACTCCGGCCTGTTCGGCGATGACCCGCGCCGTGATCGGATTGTCGCCGGTCACCATGATCGTGCGGATGCCGAGGGTGCGCATGTAATCAAAGCGCTCGCGCATGCCGGGCTTCAACACGTCCGACAAGGCAATGACGCCGACGAGGGTGCCATCCAAAGCGACCGCAAGCGGGGTGGCTCCCTTGCGCGCCACCGCCTCCGCCGCATCCTTCAGTTCAGGCGGAATGCTGGTCTTGAAGTTTTCCTGTACGAACCGCGCGACCGCGGCCACCGCCCCTTTGCGCAGGCGTGTGCCGTCGGCCAGGTTGGTGCCGCTCATGCGCGTCTCGGCGCTGAATTCCAGCCCTTGCGCCTGGTCCCACGAAGTCTCGCGCTTTGCGCCCTTGCTGATCGCAAGCGACACGATCGAGCGGCCCTCGGGCGTGGTGTCGAACCAGGACGCCGCCATGGCGGCCTGCGCGACGGCCGTGTCTTCGAAACCCGGCAGACCGATGAACTCGGTGGCCTGGCGGTTGCCCATGGTGATCGTGCCCGTCTTGTCGAGCATCAGTGTCTGCACGTCACCGGCCGCCTCGACCGCGCGGCCGGACATGGCCAGCACATTGAAGCGGGTGGCGCGGTCGATGCCGGCAATCCCGATCGCAGACAGCAGCGCGCCGATCGTAGTCGGCATCAGCGCGACAAGCAGCGCCACCAGGGTGGAGACCGCAAGATCGATGTGCAGGAATGCCGCCAGCGGCTTCAAAGTCGCCACCACCACGAGGAAGATGAGGCTGAGCACGGCGAGCAGAACGGTGAGTGCGATTTCGTTGGGCGTTTTCTGCCGCTTCGCCCCTTCGACGAGATGGATCATGCGATCCAGGAAGGTCTGGCCGGGATCGGCCGACACCTTGAACACCAGCCAGTCGGACAGGATCTTGGTGCCGCCCGTCACCGTCGAAAACATGTCGGTACCGGGCTCCTTCAGGACCGGCGCCGATTCGCCGGTGATGGCCGATTCGTCGACCGACGCGATGCCCTCGAGGATCTCTCCGTCGGTCGGAATGACATCGCCGCGCTCGACCCGCACCCGATCCCCTTTGCGCAAAGCCCCGGCGGCCACCAGCTCGAAGGTGCCATCGGGCTTGACGCGCCGCGCCAACACGTCGCTCTTGGTCTGGCGCAAGGCGTCGGCCTGCGCCCGCCCCCGCCCCTCGGCCAGGGCCTCGGCGAAATTGGCGAACCACACCGTCAGAAACAGAATTCCCGCAACCGCGCCGTTGTATCCTGCGCCCTCGGGCGCCCGGCCAAACAGGCCCGGGTCAAAGGCGAGCAGGAAGGTCAGCCACATGCCCAGCCAGACGACAAACATCACCGGATTGCGGATTTGCACGCGCGGATCGAACTTGCGCAAGGATTCCCACAGCGCCCGCTGGATCAAGCCGCCTGCCTGCGCCTGGTAGGCCTGGGCCTTGCGATCGGTCCTGTGCGTGATTTCGCTCATGCGCCCCCGGTCAGCCGTGCGGATACAACAGGAAGAATTCGGCGAGCGGTCCCAGTACGAGGGCCGGAAGGAAGGTCAGCGCACCCACGACGATGATGGTCGCGAACCAGAACCCGCCAAACAGCGCGGTATCGGTCCGCAGGGTGCCTATCGTCGAGGGTACCGCGGGCTTTGCCGCCAGTGATCCGCCGACGGCCAGCATCAGAATGATGGACACGTACCGTCCCAACAGCATGACCAGACCGAGGGCCGTGTTGTACCAAGGCGTGTTCGCATTGAGGCCAGCGAAGGCCGAGCCATTGTTGGCGGCCGCCGAGGTGAAGGCATAAAGGATCTCGGACAAGCCATGGGACGCCGTGTTGCCCAGTGCGGCCACGCCGCCGGGGCTGGCGAGCGCCCAGGCGGTTGGCAGCAGAATGATGAGCGGATGGACGAGCAGCGCCAGAGCGGCCAGCACGATTTCGCGGCGCTCGATCTTCTTGCCGAGAAATTCCGGCGTGCGCCCCACCATGAGACCGGCGATGAATACCGCGAAGATGCCATACATGAGGAAATTCAGCGTGCCGACACCCTTGCCGCCAAAAACACAGTTCAACATCATCTGCACAAGCGACACCATTCCGCCAAGAGGCGTGTAGCTGTCGAGCGCCGAATTGACGCTGCCCGTGGTAAAGGCGGTGCTTACGGTGTTGAAGAGGGCGCTGTCTGTTATGCCAAAGCGCGTCTCCTTGCCCACCATATTGCCACCCATCTGGCCATGACCGGGATGGATCATGAGCCCGCTGCCGGCCAGCACCGGCGTGCCGGCCTGCTCGGCATGCACGGCCACACCGATGGCCACCACGAGCATCAGCGCCATGACCGTATACATCACCCGCGCCAGCCGCCGCTGACCCACCATGATGCCAAAGGTCACCACCAAAGACAGCGACGTCAGCATCATCAGCAGGATTTCGATGACATTGGTCAGGGGTGTGGGATTTTCGTAGGGGTGCGCGGAGTTGGCACCGAAGAAGCCGCCCCCGTTGGTACCGAGTTGCTTGATGGTCTCGAGGCCGGCGACGGGGCCCAGCGGAATGCGTTGCACGCCGCCTTGCACCAGATGGGCGACGGCCAATCCGTGCAGCGTCTCGGGCGACCCCTGCCAGACCAGAACGGGTGTGATCACCAGACACAACGGCAAAAGGACCCGGGTCAGCGCGCGGATGAAATCCTGGTAGAAATTGCCGAGATTGCGGCCGCCGTCGGCCGGTGCGGCCAGCGCGCGGAAAAATGCGATGGCCACGACCAGGCCGGTCGCCGCCGCCGCGAACATCGCAAAGGTGATGGCCGCCATCTGGCTAAACAGCGACAGGGTCGTCTCGCCGCTGTAGTTTTGCCAATTGGTGTTGGTGATGAAGCTGGCTGCGGTATTGAAGGCGAGAAAGGGATTGAGGCCGGGAAACTTCAGTGGATTGAGCGGCAACAGGCCTTGCCCGGACAGGATCAGATAGATCAGGAGCCCCATCAGTCCATTGGTGACGAGCATGGAGATGGCATATTCCTTCCAGCCCATCGGCATGCCGAGGGTGCGCCGGCCGACGATACGGCCAAGCAGCCGGTCCACGGGGTCCATCAACGGGTCAAGCCGTGTCCGCTCGTTGCGGAACACGCGCGCGAGATAACGGCCAAACGGCACACTGAGAGCGAAGGCGACCGCAAGAATCAGAGCGATTTGCCAGAATCCGTTTGCCGTCATCGATCAGAACCGCTCAGGATAAAGGATGGCATAGACGAGATAGGCGGCGACCAGCACCACGAGCCCGATCAGGATCCCGGTCATGACGTCGTCTTCTTTTTCGTGACCACGCGGTCGGCAAACTGCACGACACCGCCCAGCAGACCAAACACGGCCACCAGCAAAAGCCCCATGATCCAGAACATCCGGATCCCCCCTTTATTTTGTTTACTGTTTGCCGCGCATCGCCACGGCCCACATCCCCTGCCGAAGCTTAAGGCCTGTGTCCATGGATCCTGACGCACAAGACGGCCCGTTCCGGCCGCCTCGATCATCAATTGACCGCACGCAACAGCCCGGCCGACCTCTCCCGGGTCGGACGCGCGGACTTCCGAACGGGCATTCTAGCACCGCTTCGGCAGATTCCGGCACTCACCATCACATCCGGCCGGAGACCGGGGTGCGGCGGCACATCCCCCGCGCGCCGCCCCCGGGGGGCCGATGCCGGGCCCTCAGGCGGTCTAGGGCGAGATTGACCGCAAGCACATTGACCACCGGCTCCCCCATGAATGCGGCGAACGGGCGGCTCGTGTACCGGGCCAGCAAGGCCTGCAGCCGGCTTTTGGCGATGCCGGTGCAGGCCGCGACGCGGTCGAGCTGGTAGCGCGCCGCCGCCAGGCTGATGTCCGGATCGAGACCGCTGCCCGAGGATGTCACGAGATCGACGGGAACCCGCCCGCGGGCGCCCGGATCCGCTGCGCGCAGCGCCTTGACGCGCGCACCCACGTGCCGCAGCAAGACCGGGTTGTCCGGACTCAGATTCGAGGGTGAGGAGCCATCGGCGTTGTAGGGGACCGGCGCAGTCGCCGACGGCCGGCTCCAGAAATATCCGTTGCCGCGGAAATACTGGCCGATCAGGCGCGACCCGACGACCCGCCCGCCGACACGCATGAGCGAACCGCCGGCGCGGGCGGGGAAGACCTCCCGGCCGATGCCCGTCATGGCCAAGGGATAGACAAGGCCCGTAAGGGCCGCCAGAAACAGCAGCAGTATCGTTGCCGCCTTCAGGTCATGCATCATGAATCCTCCTACATCCAGGTCAGCAGAACATCGATGAGCTTGATGCCAATGAAGGGTGTCACCAGCCCGCCGACCCCATAGATCCAGATATTGCGGCGCAACAGACTCTTCGCCGAAGCCGCGCGCGAGCGCACCCCTTTGAGCGCCAGCGGGATCAAAAACGGGATCACCACGGCATTGAAGATGACGGCGGCGAGAATCGCATGGCGCGGCGAACTCAGATCCATCACATTCAGCGCAGACAGCGCCGGATACGTGCCGACAAAGGCGGCCGGAATGATCGCGAAATACTTGGCCACGTCATTGGCCACACTAAAAGTCGTCAGCGCCCCGCGGGTCATCAACAGCTGCTTGCCGATGTGCACGATCTCGAGAAGCTTGGTTGGATTGGAATCGAGATCGACCATGTTCGCGGCCTCGCGCGCCGCCTGGGTGCCGCTCGCCATGCACAGGGCGACGTCCGCCTGCGCGAGCGCCGGCGCGTCATTCGTACCGTCGCCGGTCATGGCCACCATATGGCCCTCGGCGTGAAAGGCCCGTATACGGGCCAGCTTGGCTTCGGGCTTGGCTTCGGCGATGAAATCATCGACGCCCGCCTCGGCGGCGATCGCCTGCGCGGTCAGCGGATTGTCCCCGGTGACCATGACGGTGCGGATACCCATGCGCCGCAAATCGGCGAACCGCTCGCGGATGTTTTTCTTGACGATGTCCTTCAGCTCGACAACGCCCAAAGCCCGCGTATCGGCACACACCACAAGCGGCGTGGCGCCGCGGCTGGCGACGAGCTGGATGGTCATCTCGAGCTCCTGCGCCCACGCGCCGCCATGCTGTCCGATCCATGCGCGCATGGCATCCGGCGCGCCCTTGCGGATCGGAAGCCGGCCGCCGTCCAGATCCACGCCGCTCATGCGTGTCTCCGCCGTGAAGGCGATTAGCACCGCATCCGCGCCAAGCGGTTGCGCCTCCCTTGGGAAGAGCTGCTGGGCGAGCGTGACGATGCTGCGCCCCTCCGGGGTGTCGTCGGCCAGCGACGCAAGCCGCGCCATGGCCGCGAGTTCCTCTTTTGCGATACCCGGCGCCGGATGGAATCCGGCCGCCTGCCGGTTGCCGTAAGTGATGGTACCCGTCTTGTCGAGGAGCAGGACGTCGACGTCGCCCGCCGCCTCGATGGCGCGGCCGGATGTGGCCACCACGTTGGCACGCATAAGGCGCATGATGCCGGCGATGCCAATGGCCGGCAGCAAGGCACCGATAGTGGTCGGAATGAGGCACACAAGCAGCGCCACCAGCACCGTGATACCAACGACATGGCCCCTGTGCACGGCATAATGGACGGCATACCACGAGTACGGATAGAGGGTCATGGTCACGACCAGAAAGACGAGCGTCAGCACCACGAGCAGGATGCCCAGCGCGATCTCGTTGGGCGTCTTGCGCCGCGACGCACCCTCCACCATCCGGATCATGCGATCAAGAAAAGTGTCGCCTGGCGCGCTGGTCACCCGCACCACCAGCCAGTCGGACAAGACCTTGGTGCCGCCCGTCACCGCCGTACGGTCGCCACTGCCCTCGCGGATGACCGGCGCGCTCTCGCCGGTGATGGCGCTTTCGTCGACTGAGGCCACGCCCAGCACGGCTTCGCCATCAGCGGGCATGACATCGCCCGCCTCGACCAGCACGAAGTCCCCGGGACGCAACGCCGTACCCGGCACCCGCTCAGAGGATGCGTCGTGACGCGCCTCGGAAAGGCGCCGGGCCTGCACGTCCTGGCGCGCCTGGCGCAGACTCGCCGCCTGTGCCTTGCCCTGGCCCTCGGCCAGGGATTCGGAAAAATTGGCAAAGAGCAGGGTCAGCCACAACCAGACGTCGAGTGTCCCGGTGAACGCCGCCAAAGCGTCGCGTCTGTCGACGAGATCCCGGATCCACAGCGCCAGAACGAGCCATGCGCCGGCGTAGACGACGAACATGACGGGGTTGCGGATCTGATGCTGCGGCACGAGTTTCTTCAGGCTGCCGACCACCGCGTCCTGCGCCAGCTGGCCCCATTCCAGATGGGCGGCATGGGTCTTCATCACACTCATGATCTCTCCTCAGCGCACAACCGGATGGGACGGCAGGCGCATCATGTGTTCCACAATCGGCCCAAGCGACAGGGCTGGAAAAAAGTTGAGGGCGCCGACGAGCAGCACGACCCCGGCGATTAGACCGATGAATAACGGCGTATGCGTGGCGAGCGTCCCGCTGCTCGCCGGAATGCGCGCCTTCTGGGCGAGTGATCCGGCCAGGGCGAGCAGGGGCAGATAGGTCCAGTAACGTCCGATCAGCACGCAAAGGGCGAGCGCCACGTTGTAGAAATGGCTGTCGGCGGCAAGCCCGCCAAAGGCGCTGCCGTTGTTGTTGGCAGCACTGGTGAAGGCGTAGAGGATCTCGCTGAAACCATGGGGCCCGGGATTGAAGACGCCGGCCCGCCCGGCTGCCGTCACCACTGCGATGGCGGTGCCGATCAGCACCAGAAGCGGCATGATCAGGATCGACAGCGAGGCCATCTTGATCTCGAAGGACTCGATCTTCTTGCCGAGATATTCGGGCGTACGGCCGATCATGAGGCCGCCCACGAAGACCGCAAAGATCACAAACGCCAGCATCGTCGCCAGCCCGCTGCCGACGCCACCGAAGATGATCTCGCCCAGTTGCATGTCGAACAGATTGACAAGGCCCGACAGGGGCATGAACGAGTCGTAGGCGCAGTTGGCCGCACCCGTCGACGTGGCCGTCGCCACCGTGCCAAACAAAGTCGAGGCGCCCACGCCGAAGCGATCCTCGACCCCGACCATGTTGCCCCCGCCAGCCAGCGCCGGCGCATGCGCCTGAGTGACACCAAGCGCGCGCAACGCCGGGTTGCCGGCCAGATCGAAATGGGCGCTCGCAAGCGACAGCGGAATGAAAAACAGCAGCATGACCGCAAGAAGTGCCCATCCCTGCCGGTCGTCACGCACCATCCGCCCGAACATGAACACGAGCGCCGTTGGGATCACGAGCATCGCCACCATTTCCAGAAAATTGGTCAGGGCTGTCGGATTCTCGAAGGGGTGCGCGGAATTGGCATTGAAGAAACCTCCGCCGTTGTTGCCCAGTTCCTTGATCGCTTCCTGTGACGCCACCGGCCCAAGCGCGATCACCTGATGCGTAACAACGGCCTTGCCGCTCGTAAACGGTGCGATCAAGTGCGCCTGTACATAGGACCCGAGCGTATCGGGCACCCCCTGCGCCATGAGGATCACGGCAAACACCAGGGCAAGCGGCACAAGCACATACAGCACCGTGCGTGTCATGTCCACCCAGAAGTTGCCAAGCCCCGGGGCCTTGTTGCGCGCGATGCCGCGGATCATGGCGACAGCGATGACGATGCCGGTGGCCGCCGACAGGAAGTTTTGCACGCCAAGCCCGAGCATCTGCGTGAGATAGCTCATGGTCGTCTCCCCCGCGTAGGCCTGCCAGTTCGTATTGGTCACGAAACTTGCGGCGGTATTGAACGCAAGACCCGCCCCGACGCCCCGCAAGCCTTCGGGATCCAGCGGCAAATGTCCCTGCGCCAGCATGAGTGCGTACAGAAAGACCGCACCGGCGAGATTGAACAGCAGCAGGGCCACGGCATAACGCTTCCAGTCCATCTCCTCCTGCGCGCAAATCCCGCAGAGGCGATAGATCGCCCGTTCAAGCGGCGCCGCCGCGCGACGAGCCCAGAAGGGTTCCGTGCCGTAAACACCGGCCATGTAACGGCCAAGCGGCCAGCCAAGGGCGATGGCCGCCACGAGCAAGGCCGTGTCCAGTTCCATCACCGGCATCATAGGAATTTCTCCGGATTCAGCAGAAAGACAAAGAGATAGAGAACGATCCCCACACCCACCACCAGTCCGAACCACGCAAAGAGACTCATCGCATCCTCCGCAACCGCTCGAGCCATTCCACCAAGCCGATCGACATCACAAAAAATACGAGCAACACAAACAAATAAAGCCACGCCATGTGTACCTCCCTCTCCGGGACACCCTCTCGCGCCGCTCTAAAGCAAAATTTGTGCCGGGTAGAAGATGCCGTGACTTTTCAGGCAGTTGGCGGGTGCGCAAGGGGAAGCCCTGGGGACATGACAGGCCCCTTGGCTGCGGGCGTGCGGTGGCGCAACTTAAGGGCGCGCGCAACAGCGCCCGCCCCGCCGCCCTTTGCGCAGGCGGGATCGTTGGCTATGATTTCGGGTATAAAAACCGGGAAGGCGATGATGCCAACAGCGTTATCCGAGGTCACGCGCACAGCCGACCTGAAACGCGAGTCCGTACTCGTCGTCGACGACGACGAGGGCTTGCGCGGCGCGCTCGCCATCGGACTCAAACGCGACGGCTATCAGGTGACACTCGCCTGCGATGCCCTGGAGGCGGACCGGCTCATGGCCGCCGGCACCTTCGACCTGATCCTTCTCGACATCCGGCTGCCCGGTGTCATCGGCGGACTCGAACTGCTGCGGCAGATCCGCCAGGAGCACTCGCCGCTCAATCTGCCCGTCATCATCATTTCCGGATCTGCGGACGCGGAGATGATCGTCGCGGCACTGCGCGACGGGGCCAATGACTACGTGACCAAGCCCTTCGATGCCAGCACGGTGCGGGCGCGCGTGCACACCCAGATCACACTAAAGGGCCTAAAGGACGTCAACGACCACTTTTTGCGGACCGCAAGCCACGACCTGAAAAAGCCGATCATGCTGATGCTCGATGTGGCCCAGCAACTTCGCCTCTCCATGGTGCCCGGCGCCGCGGTATCCGCAGACGATGTCTCCGCGCTCGATCTCCTGATCGACAGCGCGCGCTACATGCAGAAGATCATCTCGGAACTGGTCGACGTGGGGGCGATGCGGGCGGGACGCGTGCGCCTGCGGATTTCGCCGACCGACTTCGGTGCGCTCGTGCGCCAGGCGGTCGCCCACAACGCAGGTTACGGGCACAACAAAGACATCGAGATCGGTCTGCGCTTTGCAAGCGGCATCCCCCGCATCGAAGCCGACGAACTGCGCATCCTGCAGATACTCGACAACCTGATCGGCAACGCCATCAAGTTCAGCCCGCGCAGCACGGTCATCATCATCTCGACATGGGCGGCAGACGGCTTCATAACCTGCGAAGTGAGCGACCAGGGGCCGGGGCTCTCACAGAAAGACATCACCCAGCTCTTTCAGCCGTACGCCACACTCAGCAACAAGCCGACGGGGCATGAGCACAGCACGGGCCTTGGCCTTGCCATCTGCAAGGAGCTTGTGACCCTGCACAGGGGATCGATCGGGGCCCGCAACAATCCCGACCGCGGAGCCACCTTCTGGATCCGCATACCGACAGAGAGGCCGCCGGATGCCCCGGACACATCGGGCGCCGATTGAGGGAGACCCGGCCGCACCGTTCAGTCGTCGCTGCAGGCGATGACCTGGGCCGGCAGATCCTCCGCCGGGGAGGACACCTCGTCCTCCAGAACCGACGGCAACGGCCGCCCGCCCGGATCCGGCAAGCCCGGTCCGATGTCAAAGAGCGTGATCTCCGGCGGGGAAAACAGGCGGAACGGCGGACCCCATGCGCCGGTGCCACGGCTCACATACAGAAATGTGGCGCGCGCCATGCGATAGAGTCCGGCGTTCGCCGGGTAATAGAGGCGCGTCAGGAAATTGAAGGGGAAGATCTGACCTTTGTGCGTGTGACCGGACAACTGCAGGTCGGCGCGCACGACGGCGTTTTTCACCAGATCGGGACGATGCTTCAGCAACACGGTGAAGGTATCCCTGCGCACCTGCGCCAGCAGGCGCGTCTCCCGCTGCGCCCAGTCGGCCTGCATATCCGTGGCCGGATCATCGACGCCCACCAGCTGCACGCCACCCACCGTACGGACCGCGTTGCGCAAAACGATGAAACCTGCGCGCTCCAAAAAGGCAAGCGTATGGGGCAGGCCGGCATAGTATTCGTGGTTGCCGATGATCGCATACTTGCCAAGCGGCGGCTGGATCTCCGCCAGCGCATCGGCATAGGCTTCGTGCAACCCGATCGGTGAATCCACCAGATCGCCGGTCGATACGACAATGTCTGGTTCATAGGCGCGCAGCCGCGCCGCGATCGCGCGAATGCGCCGCCGGCCGTTCATGAACCCGATATGTACGTCGGAAATCTGCCCCACCCGCACACGGTCGCGGCCGGAATCCGGCCATTTGCTGGTTGGCAGGGTATATGTCTCGACCCGCACCCGCGAGCGCTCCATGAAGGCATAAAGCGCCAACCCCGACCCGCACACCGCCGTCAGGATCAAGGCGCCGAAAGGCGCAAACGCCCGCGCCACCGGCGCTACCGGTGCCACCAGCAGCGTGGCGAGGTCCACGGTCAGCCGGGAGAGGACAAAGAGGACGACAAGGCCGGCCCACGTATAACCAAAGACCGCGAACACGCGCGCCGCCCGCAGGTGTCCCAGCCGCTCCAGCCGGCGGCCGACGAACGGAGAGGCGCCGAACACGATCAGAATGACCGCCACGATCACGGTCGCAAACGGGCCCAGCTGCATTCCGGTGACCAGGATCTCGGCAACGAAGGCGTGAGCCAGCAGATACATCACCAGGAAGACAGTCGCTATCATCGGGCACCTTGCCGAAGCGTCAAAATGGTCAAAATGGCTCTCCCAAAACCCAGTCCGCGCGGTTTCCGCCAACCCCTGCAAAGCGCCGCAAGGCCGCCCCCGCCAGGCTAGGCCGCCTGACCGCGCGCAAAAATCTCCGCAAAGATGACGTCCAGTTCGCGCGCCAGCGCATCCAGTTCGGGATTGGCGTAGGGCGCAAAAATCGCGCTCGGCGCCCGGTAGCTCATGTGCGTCACCCCATCCTGCTCATAGACATGATAACGGATGGGAATGTCGAGGCCTGCGCGCTTGTCGGCCGCCCACACCCGGACGGCGAAATCCGGCCGGAATACCTCGAGGATCTGGTCGGGGCCGGCCCTCAGGCCTTTCCGGGCGGCATTGGCCTGCCCATCGATATGGGTGATGAGCGCCATGGACAGGGCACCGACCGCGGCTTTCAGGCGCTCGACTACGACATCGGCCGGCTGCGCACAGGTCGCCGTGATCACAAGCAAGCCCCCGCGCAACGCGCCGGCCTCACCAAAAACCCATCCGACCCCATGACCCCATCCTCATACGGCTCATCCACAACGCGCCTTGTCAAATTATATCCTGTTATCGCGCCCCCGGGGGGCGGGCGGATCCCCGCGCAGGAAACGTCTTCCCGCCTGGCACACCACCCAACGTGGCGGACACGCCCGGGATCCGCCCGCGGGCTGCCCCGAGGTGCGGCACACCTATGCGGGTTCGACCTCGTCTAAGACCAAAAATTGCCGCCATCGCATGTGCCGGCCCGCGCCGATCGCAAGGGGGGTTCGCCTGGGCATTCGACTTGTGCGCGGTTGTTCCGTATCGTATCGCCCGCTCGGGGCCGGACAGGCCGCAACCCAGGGGATTTACGCCACGCTCATGAAGAAAGACGCCGCATCGCAGGGGCCGGATGAGGGTGTCATCAAATTCGACGTCCGCCTCGAAACCGCGGCGGCCGACTGGCCGGCCGCGGTCCGTGATCTCGAGGCCTGGCGGCACATCCTCTGGCAGCAGGGGCTCGTCGGCGTCGAGAAACAGCCGCTTGAAGTGGGCTATGGCAACGTGAGCATGCGCCTTGGCGGTGCTCCCGCACAGCCGTCCTTCCTGATCACCGCCACGCAGACCGGCCACAAGAGCCGTCTGACCGCCGACGATTATGTGTGCGTGACCGCCTGCAGCCTGCACGGCAATGCGGTGCAGGCCCGCGGCCGTGCCCGCCCTTCGTCCGAATCCCTTGCTCATCACATCATCTACCGGTTACGCCCGGATGCCGGTTTCGTTTTTCATGTGCACAGCGCGCTGATCTGGTCGCAGGCCGACCGTCTGGGCCTGCCCTGCACGCCGGCGGATGTGGCGTACGGCACACCGGCGATGGCCAACGCGATTGCCGCGCTGTTTCGGGACACGGATCTGCCTGCGACGCGCGTGCTGGCCATGCGCGGACACAAAGACGGCATCATCGCATTTGGCGCGACCGCCGATGCGGCCGGCACGACCTTGATGGCGGTTCTGGCGCGGGCCTTGGCCGCGCAGTCCACGCTCTGACGGGCGGTCCGCCGGTGCCGCCCGCTAGGACGGATCGGCCAATACTTTGCGCAGGATGCAAAACACGAGGTCCGGCCGCCGCGGCCTGCCAAACCGCGGCTCGCCGTAAGGAAATGGCCGCTGTCCGCCGGTCTGCTGGTAACCACGCCGTTCATACCAGGCGATCAGATCCTGGCGCTGCGCGATCACAGCGATCTCCGCAAAACCGCTTCCCCCATGCCGTGCGATTTGCTCGGCATGGGCGATCAGCGCCCCGCCCCGACCCGCCCCCTGCCGGTCGGGGCGCACGGCAAAAAGACCCAGATGGCAGGTACCGGTATGCGCCGGTTCCAGGTGCACACAGCCAACAATGCCGTCTGGTTCGCGCAGCAGCAAAATGCCGCCCCCGGAGACACCGATGGCGGATTCCACCATGGCCGCATCGGTGCGCTGCCCGCCCAGGAGATGGGCCTCGCTTGTCCAGGCCTGCGGCCCCGGCGTGCGATAGGCTTCATTGACGAGATCCACGATCGCCCGGGCGTCGGCGGCTGCCGCCCAATCCACGACGAACCCGGAAGGTTCCCTTTTCATCCGCCTGTCCTCCCTGCAACGGCGCCTCACAAGCGCGCCCTGCCCCCTGAGTCTGCACGGCGGGGCGCGGCAAGGCAAAAGCGCACGGGAGTCGCGCAAGTGCGCCAAAGATCGCTATACTGCCGCTGTGCCCGGCGCCGTGTGCCGGTCAGGTTCCGTTGGCAAAAGGAAGGACATGCTGCCCTATCCGGACATCAATCCCGTCGGCTTTCATATCGGTCCGCTGCCCATCCATTGGTATGGGCTGCTCGAAATCATCAGCTTCTTCATCGGCACACTGTGGCTCATCCGGCGCGGGCGGCGGCCCTACTGGGGATGGGGCAAGGAGCAGGTCTTCGATCTCGAGTTCTATCTGGCAATCGGCGCCATCGCAGGCGGCCGCATTGGCTACGTGCTCTGGTATGACCTGCCCTACTATGCCGGCCACCCCGTGCAGATCCTGAAGGTCTGGGACGGCGGCATGTCGTTCCACGGCGGCCTCATTGGGGTCATCCTCGGTTGCTGGGCCTACGCGCGTCAACACGGCCGCTCGACCATGGCGACACTGGATTTCGTGGCGCCCGCCGCCCCCATCGGGCTCGGTCTCGGCCGCCTCGCCAATTTCATCAACGATCAGCTGTTTGGCCGTGTCAGCCATCTCCCCTGGGCGATCATCTTCCCCGCCGGCGGCCCGCAACCCCGGCAACCGTCGCAAATCTACGAATTCCTGCTGGAGGGCGTGCTGCTGCTCCTGATCCTTGGTCTCTACAGCCGCAAACCGCGGCCGGCTGGCGCCGTCGGCAGCCTGTTCGTGCTGGGCTACGGACTGTTCCGTTTTGCCGTCGAATACACCCGCCAACCCGATATCCAGCTGGGATTCGTCATGGGCCCCCTCGACATGGGCCAGATCCTTTCGATTCCCATGATACTGCTTGGCCCCATACTGCTCTGGTGGGCTTATCGGGGCGGATTCGAAACGCCGTCTTCGGCGGTAAACGCGCCCCCGGCGCAGCCCCGCCCCGGCTCTGGCCCGTCTTTACGCGGAAAACACAAATGAAATCCTTGGCCAACCCGGATTCCCCGCAACCCAGTCCGCGCCAGATCCGCCGATTCGTCGGGCTCGCCATCGCCTTTGCGGTTCTCTATGGCGTGTGGGCGGCGGCACTGGGCTTTCGCATCGTCATCTGCCAGCAGGCCGTGCGCCAGCATCTGTGGTTTGCCCTGCGCGAACGTCCACGAGGCGCCTTCCCGGACGACCAGTCCGCCCTCACCGTGGCGACACAATGGGTTGCGGAACTGAATGCGGTATATCACACCAATCCCTGCGCCCCCGGTCCTGCCTTCCGGCTGCTTCGCTCGGGGGCCGGCGCACGGTGGACGGGGCCTGCATGCACGGTGGTCGTCGGTGTGCGCCACCACCATGTCGTCGTGCACGCCTACGACACGCAGGGATACCGCATGGACGACGCCTTCCAGCGGCTCCATCCACCGCCGCGCCGCCTCTGAAGAGGGATCAGGCAGCACGCGCCACCCCGCGCATGGCACAATAGCGGCGCTACTCCAACTTGGCGAGGACCAAACGTGAGACACACGGACAAGCTCATAAAGGGATTTTCGCGGTTCCGGCATCAATATTACGAATCCGGGTCGCGGGTGATCCAGAATCTCGTCCGTGATGGGCAGGCCCCGCAAACCCTCATGATCGCCTGCTCGGATTCGCGCGTCACGCCGTCAGCCACCTTCGACGACCTCAGTCTTGGCGAGATCTTCATGGTGCGCAATATCGCCAATCTCGTACCACCGAGTGAACTGGACGGCCATCTGCACGGCACCAGCGCCGCCATCGAATTCGCCGTGGAAGTCCTGAGGGTCGAAAACATCGTCATCAAGGGCCATTCGCATTGCGGCGGCATCCGCGCGCTCATGACCGGCGAGGGCGGCACCTACATCGGGCCGTGGATGAACATCGCCGCCACGGCACGCGCCGAGGTCCTCCGTAAACACGCCGACGCAAGCCTCGACGAGCAGACGCGCGCGCTCGAACGCGCAGCCATGGTCGTTTCGCTCAACAACCTGCTGACCTTCCCCAGCATCCGCACACGCGTCACCGAGGGCACGCTCCGTCTGCACGCCTGGTACTTCGATATGGAGGAAGGGCGCCTCTACGGCTACGAGCCGCAAAGCGGTGACTTCGGGCTGCTGGCCTGAGACACGGATGCCGGCGGCGGCATGCCCGATCCGCCGCCGCCCCAAGCCGCATCCTGCACAGGCAGGGCACTGCCCGCCCAAAACACGGACCGCATCACCGCCATGATCCCGGGGCAGACCTGCGGCCAAGACCATGCCCCGGGAGGCGCGCGCGCCCCGGGGCGGAAAATCGCCTACCCGTGGTAGGCGATCAGACGCTCGACCTCGCTGCGCGAGCCCAGTATGACGGGTACGCGCTGGTGCAGGCCGCTTGGCTGGATATCCATGATGCGTTCGCGTCCGGTGGTGCTGAGGCCACCGGCCTGCTCGACGATAAACGACATGGGGTTGGCCTCGTACAGAAGGCGCAGTTTACCGGCCTTGCCCGGGTCCTTGGTGTCCTTCGGATACATGAAGACGCCGCCGCGCACCAGGATGCGGTGCACCTCGGCGACCATCGATGCCACCCAGCGCATGTTAAAGTTTTCGCCGCGGGGACCTTCCTTTCCCTGCAGGCATTCTTCCACGTAGCGGCGCACGGGCGGTTCCCAGAAACGCTCGTTGGAGGCGTTGATGGCAAACTCGCGCGTGTCCGGCGTGATCTGCACGTTCCTGTGTGTCAGGATGAACTCGCCCACGTCGCGGTCAAGCGTAAAACCGTTCACGCCGTGCCCCGACGTGAGCATCATCATGGTCGAGGGGCCATAAAGGGCATAGCCCGCCGCCACCTGGCGGGTGCCGGGCTGCAGGAAATCCCGCGCGGTGGGATCGGCCACCCCCTCCGGCGCACGCAGGATCGAAAAGATGGTGCCCACAGAGATGTTGACGTCAATGTTTGACGAACCGTCGAGCGGATCGAAGATCAGAAGGTATTTGCCGCGCGGATACGACTTGGGGATCAGAAAGATGTCTTCCATCTCCTCCGAGGCCATCGCCGCCAGGTGGCCCGCCCATTCATTGGAGCGTAACATCACATCGTTGGTGATGACATCGAGCTTTTTTTGCGTCTCGCCCTGCACGTTTTCGCTGCCGGCGGAGCCGAGAACACCAAGCAGATCCCCCTTGTTGACGACGTGCGCAATCACCTTGATGGCGGTGACGACGTCATTGAGAAGCGATGTGAAATCGCCCGTCGCCCCGACGACACGGCGCTGTTCTTCGATAATGAATTGGGTAAGCGTGGTGCCACTGTGCATGTCGCGTATCCTTCCTGGGTCATATGACGAAAGCGGGCGCGGCGTGGCTTTACCACACCGCAGGTCAAGCGCATCATTATATAATGGAATGGTTCTAAGTCGCGACCACCAAAACCGCCGCAACCGGCCGGCGGTGCGCGTGCGCCGATGTCTCACGGGCCGGACGCGCAGACCCACACATGTATCGTGGATAAGGCGGCCGTCAGACGCCCGGTCCGCGCGGGGCCGGCACGGTGCATAATCCCGGTCTTGCCAGGCTGACACAGAGCCAGAAGGCGGCGTACGAGGCCTTGCGGCCTTTTTGCACCGGACAGCCCGCCAAGGGCACCACACGGGTCCTGTCAGGCTATGCCGGTACCGGCAAAACCACGCTTACCTGTCATCTCATTCAGGCGGCCTGCGATGCCCAGCTGAAGGTGGCGGTGTGCGCCCCCACACACAAGGCGGTGGCGGTGATCGCCGCACGCGTCGATCCGCAGTGGGGCGCGACCCTCTGGACCGGTACTTTGCACGCGCTGCTTGGCCTACGGCTCAAGGAACACGAGGACGAATCCTTGCAGCTGGAACTCGACCGCCGGCCCCGTGGAACCTATTTCGATGCCTACGACATGGTCTTCGTCGATGAGGCCAGTATGGTCGGCCCGGAGCTGTTGGCCCACATCGAGCGCGCCACGCGAAAGGGACGGCCGCGTGTCCTTTACATCGGTGATCCCGGCCAGCTGCCGCCGGTCACGATCCGGGCGGCGCCGCCCGGCCCTGCCGCAACCCTTTGGCCCGACACACCCACGCCCCCTGTATTCAACGGGCCCCACACCCGCCACCACCTCATCGAAATCGTGCGGCAAAAGAGTACGGGGCGGCCGCACCCCATCGTGCAGTTTGCCGATGCCATCCGCCGCCATATCGATGGGGAGCGCGATGGGGTATTTGACCGTGAAGCCATCGCCGCCTACGTCACCGCCCACAGCGACACGCTAGGCGGCGCCGTCCGCCTGGCTTCCACGCACGCCATGGCCGATGGCGTCGTGCGCCTGCGGCGGCGGCGCCCGGACAAGGATGTGCGCGCAGTCGCCTGGCGCAACCGCGCCGTCGACGAATGCAATCACTTCGTCCACCGCGGGCTCGCCTCGCTGTACGGCCATGCCGATGCGGTGCCGGGCCTTGCCATGGCGCCCTTCTGGAAGGGCGAAGTGCTGGTGGCGCGGGAAACGCTCTATGCCTTCCCACCCGAAGCGGACATGGCCGCGCGTGACGCGCAAAGCTGGGAGCGGGCGCTGGCGCCGGCCGACACCCTCGACAATCTCGTCGTCCTCGTGGCCAACAACACCGAGCTTGCCGTTTGCGCGTGCGAGGCCATGCCGCATCCGTACCTGGGCATTCCCAGCTGGTATGTGACCGCCACCGGCGCCGAGAACAAGCCCGTCCACTTCTTCGTCGCCGACGATCTGCGCGCACACCAGCGGCTGACCCGCCAGGCATGGAACACCTACCGCACCAATCCCCAGCGCACACCAGAGGATTTCCGCCGGGCGTGGGCGGTGACGCGCGCCTGCGCACCCGTCTCCCACGCCTACGCGGTCACCGCCCACAAGGCTCAGGGCAGCACCTTCCATTACGCCCTCATCGACGTCACGGACCTGTGCCGCATCATCCCCGTGTCGGGCGCCGATGAATACCACCGCGCCCTGTATGTCGCCGTGACGCGCGCAACCGAACGGGTCTGGCTCTGCTGCTAGGCCGCTGCGGCGGGCGCTGCGCTCAGGATGGCAGCCCTTCGGGGGACTTTAGCCAACGCGCCTGCGCATAGTGGGCGGCGCCGAGCAGGGCAACATCCGGATTCATGATCACCGACACCGGAACGTCGTGCAGGAGGCGGGAAAAACGCCCCTTGCGCAAAAACGCGGCCATGAAGCGGCCATCCGCGAGCACCGGCAGAATGCGCGGCGGGATTCCTCCACCAATGAAAAGCCCCCCGGTCGACAAGACCTTGAGCGCAAGATTGCCGGCTTCCGCGCCGAGAATGGTCACGAATGCCCCAAGCGCTGCGACCGACAGCGGCGACGAGGGGCCACGTCCGAGCGCCGATTCCACGATCAGCGGCGTGGGATCGGTGGATGCCGCAAGCGCCGCGGTAAACTCGGGCGCGTCTTGCGCCGACCCCTGGCTGCGGAAATAGTCATAGAGATGCGCGATGCCGCGGCCGGAACACACGAGCTCATAGCTCACATGATCCAGCCGGCCGGCCATGTAGCGCAAAAGATCCATGTACTCGGGCAATGGCGGCGCGAAATCCGCGTGCCCTCCCTCGGAGGGGAAATGCCGGTAGGCGACCCCATCCCAAACCAGAAACGCCTCACCCAAACCCGTGCCCGGCGCGATCACGGCGATCGCCCCGCCTGCCACCGGCGCGCCCGCATTCAACACCTGCAAATCGGCCGGCCCCAAAAAGGGAATTGCCTGGGCAATGGCGGCCAGATCGTTCACCACCCACACGCTCTGCAGGCCGAGAGTCTCCCGCAACGCCCCCGCATCCACTTCCCATGGCAGGTTGGTGAGGCGCGCGCGGCCACCGAGCACAGGCCCGGCGACATCGAAGCAGGCGGCATCGACGGCAAGCGCCGCCTCCTTCAAAAAGACCGCGACGATGCTGTTCAGGTCGGCATAGTCGGCGTTATAAAAGTGTGCGCGCGCCAAGGGTTTGCGCAACCCCTGGTCCATCGCGAAGATGGCCAGATCGGTCTTGGTGCCGCCGACATCGCCTACGAGCAAAAGCGCGTGTTCCTGAGTTGCCATGGATCTGATCCTCCCTTGTCCGACGCGGCCATCACCACGATCGCCCGCAACCTGCCGCCGCCGGCGGCCTTGCCGCGAGCCGGGGGCCGCGCCGCCCCCGTCGGACCGCGTCACGGTGCGCGACGCAACAACCGTCCTCCGCACAGACGCCGCAGCGCTTCGAGCCATACGCCGATCCCCGCCAGCAGGATGGCCGCATAGACCAGCTGGACGGGTCCGATCCAGGCAAACGCCATCAGCCGGCGCAAAACCGGTAGCGCCACCATCAGTATAAGCATGGCGACGGCGGCGGCGGCGACGGAAACGATCCACGGGTTGTGCGGACCGGCGCGCCGGTAAAAGGGCCGCGACAGATCCCGGTTCGAGACAATCAGAAGCAGCAGCCCGAGCACAAGCCCGATGAAAAGAGGCAGGCGGCATTGCGGCGGCGTAAGCCCGCGCCCCGCCATCAGCTGGTTGCCGGCAAGCAGCCACGCGGCCATACCGGCACCCTGCACCGAGGCAAAACCAAGACTCGATGCGCCAAACGGTGTGGCCGACCGCGGGCGTGGCGGAAGCGTCATGACATCGGCATCGGCAGGCTCCGCCTCGAACACCACCGAACAGGTGGGGTCGATCAGCAACTCAAGCAGGACGATGTGTACGGGCCGCAGCAGCGGTGCATCATGCATGAGCACCGGAAAGATCACGAGGGCGATGATCGGCACATGCACCGCGAACACGAAACGGGTCGCCTTGCCGATGTTGTCGTAGATCCGCCGGCCCTGGCGAATTGCCGCAACGATGCTGGTGAAACTGTCATCAAGAAGAACCAGGTCCGCTGCCTCCCGCGCCACATCGGTCCCCCGCTCGCCCATGGCCACACCCACGTCGGCCGCCTTGAGCGCGGGCGCATCGTTGACCCCGTCCCCGGTCATGGCCACCACCAGGCCGCTGTCCTTGAGGCTTTGTACCAACCGCAGTTTCTGCTGCGGCTGCAGGCGCGCGCAGACGTTCACCTGGTGCATGCGGCCGCGCAACGCATCGTCCGGCAAAGCCTCGATCTCGGCGCCGGTGATGACATCCGGCCGCTCGCTCAGACCGACGCGAATGGCGATGGCGCGCGCCGTCACCGCGTGATCCCCGGTCATCATGATGACCCGCACACCCGCCCTTTGGCACTCGGCGATTGCCGATGGAACCGCCGGGCGTGGCGGATCCTCGAAACCGACGAGCCCGATGAACGTCATGACGAGATCGCGTTGCGCCGCCGGCCGCGATCCTTGAAGTTCCCCCTTGGCGACCCCGAGGACCCGCAATCCGCGCTCGGCCATCGCCGTCACCTGGCCGTGGATGCGCCGGACCTCGGCAGGCGGCAGACGGCACATGTCGACGACGGCTTCGGGCGCCCCCTTCGTCGCCAGCACCTGCGCACCGTCACGGCGGCTATAGACATGCGTCATGGCCAGCGTGGCCGGTGAGATATCGTATACATATTCATGGATCAGTGGGGCGCGCGGCTGCGGACCCCAGCGCTGTGCAAACCGGCCGATGGCGCGCTCCATGGGATCGAAGGGATCCGCGGGGGTGGCCAGACGCATGGTGTCAATGAGCCCATGAAACCGGTCAGGCACCGCCTTATCCGCCTCTGTGCGGAATGTGCTGCCGGCCACGGCCAGTTCCGCGACCTCCATGCGGTTTTCCGTGAGCGTGCCGGTCTTGTCGACCGCCAGCACGCCGATGGCACCGAGCGTCTCCACGGCCATGACTCGGCGCGTCAGAACCTTTTGCTGTGACAAACGCCACGCCCCCAGGGCGAGAAAAACCGTGAGGACGACCGGAATCTCCTCGGGCAAAATCGCCATGGCCAGCGCAATGCCAGACAGCAGGCTGTCGAGAAATGCACGGCCGCCCCACAACCAGCTCAACAGGACCTGCACCGCCGCCAGGGCAAGCCCCACGACCGTCAGATCGCGGATCAGGCGGCGCGAGGCACTCTGCAGGCCCGATGGCCGCTCTTGCGCCTGCGCAAGCGACTGGCCGATGCGCCCGACCGCCGTGGCGGTGGCGATGGCGCGCACAACCGCAAACCCCTGGCCTTTCGTGGTGATGGTGCCGGCAAACAGGGACGCCGCGTTCTCGCCGCCCGGCGAACCGAGGGGCGTATCGGCAGGGCCCGGCCATTTGTCAACAGGCACCGATTCGCCCGTCAGGAGCGACTCGTCCACGGTGAGGCGGCCCTCGAGCAGGATGGCATCCGCCGGCACGCGGTCCCCCTCATGCAGCATCAGCACGTCGCCACGCACCACTTCGCGCGCGGGGATGTAGAGCTCTTGCCCCCCGCGAACGACGCGCGCACGGGGTGCCGACAAATCCCGCAAGGCCTCGAGCGCCCGCTCGGTCTTGCGCTCCTGCGCGACTGTGGTGGCGATGACGATGAAGACGAAGCTAAGCAGGAAGAGCGCTTCGGCCCGGTCGCCCAGTGCAAGGTAGATGCCGCCGGCCACAAGCAGCATCTGGAACATGGGCTCGGCGACGATGCCCACCGCGATCGCCCACAACGGTCTCGGCCTGCTGCTTGGGAGCACGTTGTCGCCTTCCGCGTGGCGGCGGCGCAGCGCCTCCTGCGCACTCAGCGCAAGACTTCTCGCTCCCTCAGCGGGCATGTTTGCGGCCACCGCGTCTCCTAAGCTTCGACAAGCCCGCAGGCGCGCCTCTCAGGCGGCACGAAGGCGCATGGCGGTCTGCGCCGGGCCTTTTGTTCCCGACACTGCCGCAGGACCTGCACGGACACAACCGACCAAGGTCGATGCGCGCCGCACCCCTCCCTGATCGGGTGCCACCCGCATCCTGACGCTTTATAATGAAAAGACGAGGGCGCGGCTTTCGTCGGGACAGCCAAGGCCGCACCCGCCTCGACGGGAGCCACGTCCATGCCCATACCGGCACCGATCCTCTGCATCAACAGCGGATCCTCGTCTCTCAAGTTTGCGCTCTATACCATGGGAGATTCGCAAGAGGATCTGCTTGCCCGCGGCGCGGTGGAAAATCTCGGCAGCGGGGAAGGTCACATCTGGCTGCAGATGGGCGCGCAGGCGGTCCACACGCCTATCGACATGGTGCTCGATCACCACGCCGCCATCGCCCGGATGTTTGAACTGTTCGCCGCGCACCGGATCGCGACACCGCGGGCGGTCGGCCACCGCCTGGTCACCGCCGGACCCCACCACATCCGGCATACGCGTATCGATGCGCCGTTTCTGCGTGATCTGCACCGGGTGGTGCAGTTTGCGCCATTGCATTTGCCCACCGCAATCGATGCCATCGAAGCCGTCAGCCACCACTATCCGCATCTGCCCCAGGTCGCCTGCATGGACACCGCCTTCCATGCCCGGCTCCCCGAAATCGCCGCACGCCTGGCGCTGCCGCGCTATCTGTGGGATGAAGGTGTGCGCAAATACGGCTTCCACGGGCTGTCCTATGAATACATCATGAGCGTCCTGCCGGCCCCCACGCGACAGGGGCGGGTGATCATCGCCCACCTGGGCAACGGCGCGAGCATGGCGGCGGTGGCCGATGGGCGGCCGCTCGACACGACCATGGGCTTGACGCCCGCCGGCGGGTTCATGATGGGTACCCGCAGCGGCGACCTCGATCCCGGCGTGCTCCTCTATCTTTTGGCCGAGAAGGCCTACAATCACCGGACGATAGAAGATCTCGTCAACCACCGCTCCGGTTTGCACGGCGTATCCGGCGGCACCGCCGACATGCAGCGCCTGCTGGAGGCGCGCGCCACGAATCCTCATGCCGCCCAGGCCGTCGAGATGTTCTGTTATCAGGCGCGCAAGGCCGCCGGCGCTTTGGCTGCCGCCATGAACGGCCTGGATGCGCTGATCTTTACCGGCGGCATCGGTGAACATGCCGCACCGGTACGTCAATCCCTCGCAGACGGCCTGGCCCATCTCGGTGTCCGCCTGGATGCCGGCGCCAATATCCGCGACGCGGACACCATCTCCGCGCCCGGCAGCCGGGTGACGGTGCGCGTCATCCCCACGCACGAAGACCTGATGATTGCCCGCCACACGCATCGGCTGCTGGACGGCCCTTAAGCGAAACCGGAGGCGGCCTGGAAGGGCCACGTCCAGTTGACGGTGTCCGGTCTGTCCGTGCCCTCCTCCATGGCATAGCGAAGATGTTCGATGATCTGATCTTTCATGTGCTCCTTGAGATGCGCACCCACGGTCATGAGCCGCGGCACGCGATCGATCACATCGATGACCAGATTGAAGCGATCGACCTGATTGTTGATCGCAAGCTGCATCGGCGTATTGATACTGCCCTTCTCCTTGTAGCCGCGGACATGGATGTTGGTCTCGTTGACGCGCCGGTAGGTGAGCTTGTGGATCAGCTGCGGGTAGCCGTGAAAATTGAATATGACCGGCTTGTCGCGCGTAAACAGGCTGTCGAAGTCACGATCCGAAAGGCCATGCTCGTGTTCGGTTGAGGGTTCCAGCTTGAAGAGATCCACGACGTTGACGAAACGGATGCGCAGATCCGGAAACGCCTCGCGGAGGATCGCCGTGGCCGCCAGCGCCTCGGCGGTGACCACATCACCTGCGCTTGCCATCACCACATCGGGCTCTTCGCCGGCGTCGCTTGACGCCCACGGCCAGATGCCGATGCCCTTGGCGCAATGGTGCGCCGCGGTCTCGATGTCGAGAAACTGAAGGTGCGGTTCCTTGTCGGCGACAATGACGTTGACGTAATCCATGCTCGCGAGGCAGCTGTGGGCGACATGCAGGAGGCAGTTGGCATCGGGCGGCAGGTAGATGCGCGTCACGATGGCCTGCTTGTTGGTGATGATGTCCAAAAAACCCGGATCCTGGTGCGTAAAACCGTTGTGGTCCTGGCGCCAGACCGTTGAACTGAGCAGGATGTTGAGAGACGGCACGGAGGCGCGCCAGCGCACCTCGGTCTTACACTTCTCCAGCCACTTGGCGTGCTGGTTGACCATCGAGTCGATGATGTGCGCAAAGGCTTCGTAGGTGCTGAGAAAGCCATGCCGCCCGGTGAGCACATAGCCTTCGAGCCATCCCTCCAGGGTGTGCTCGCTCAGCATCTCCATCACATGGCCATCCGGGGACAGTTCGCCGCCGTCGCTGTCTTCCGCAAGGACGTTGGCCATCCACGCCTTCTTCGAGACCTCATAAAGGGCCTGCAGGCGGTTCGATGCATTCTCGTCGGGACTGAAGACGCGGAACCGTCCGCGATTGCCGCGCATCACATCGCGCAGGAATTGCCCGAGAACGTAGGTGCTTTCGCGATACGCGTCGCCCGGAGCCGTAACGGGCACGGCATAGGCGCGGACATCGGGAAGACTCAAGGGCACGCGCAAAAGACCGCCATTGGCGTGCGGATTGGCGCTGATCCGGCGGGTGCCCGCGGGCGCAAGCGCGCGCAACCGCGCTACCAGGCGCCCTTGCGCATCAAACAGGTCCTGCGGCTTGTAACTCTTCATCCACGTCTCGAGGACGGCAAGATGGCGCGGATTGGCGGCGACATCTAGGATGGGCACCTGATGGGCGCGCCACGATCCTTCGATGTGGTGGCCGTCGAGTTCCTTGGGTGCGGTCCAGCCCTTGGGGGTACGCAGGATGATCATCGGCCAACGGGGCCGCACGCGGGGACCATCGGCCCGCGCTTGCGCCTGAATCTGCTCGATCAGGTCGATGCAGGTATCGAGCGTCCGGGCCATCGCCTGATGCATGGCCACGTGATCACTCCCTTCGACAAGATAAGGGGTGTATCCGTAGCCGCGAAAAAGGTCGAGCAACTCCTCCGTGGAGATCCTGGCAAGGACCGTCGGGTTGGCGATCTTGTATCCGTTCAGATGCAAGATGGGCAAAACCGCGCCATCTTGTGCCGGATTGAGAAACTTGTTGCTGTGCCACGACGTCGCCATCGGACCGGTCTCCGCCTCCCCGTCACCGATCACCGGGACCACCAGCAGGCTGGGGTTGTCGAAGGCGGCGCCGAAGGCGTGCGAGAGGCTGTAGCCGAGCTCGCCCCCCTCATTTATGGATCCCGGTGTCTCTGGCGTGCAATGGCTGCCGACACCGGCTGGATGCGAAAAAAGCCCAAAGAAACGCTTCATGCCCTGTTCATCCAGACTGCGGTCCGGATACACCTCGGTGTAGGTCCCTTCCAGGTAAGCGTTTGCCAACGTGGCCGGCGCGCCATGGCCCGGGCCGCTGATGTAGACGACATTGAGATCGCGGTTGCGGATCAGCCGGTTTAGGTGCACCCAGACAAAATTCTGCCCGGGATCCGATCCCCAGTGACCGAGCAGCCGCCGCTTGATGTGTTGCGCCTGCAGCGGCACGCGCAAAAGCGGATTGTCCCGCAGATACAGCATGCCCACACAGAGGTAGTTGGCGGCCGTCCAATAATCGTCGATGTCCTGGATTTCTTTGTCGGTCAGCACGAAATCCTTCAATTCCTTTCCCGTCAACGCAATCGTCACGATAACCTCCTTGAGCTTGCTGATTCCGCCGGTCCCGGAGGACCGGATCAGAAGACCGACGGGCAACGGCGCAAAGCGCCTGCATCCGCACAGGGCGCGCCCGTCAGTTCCCGTCGACATCCATCGCCATTTTGCCGCCGGCCGGGGGGTGGCCCGCATCCGCCGCTTCGATCACACCGCCCGTGGCCGTGGCCACAGGGCCGCTCCTCCTGAGCGCGGCCGCATCCCGCCGGTGCCAGAGCCACCCCGCCAGCCACACAGTCATCAGCAGCGCCGTGAACGCCCCGCCTGCGGCACTAAAGCCGAGGCCGCTTAGGGCCTTCCACGAGCCGGTTCCGCCCGGCGCGCCGCCCCACGGCAGCCATTCCGACAGGCTCACCCCGAGCGCCACCAGCACGCCGGCGCCGGTGAACATCACGTTCAGCCGGCCTCTTTGCGCGGGATCCCGCACCGTCCAGTCATAAAGGCGCGCCACCGCAAGCCCGTCGAGCGTATCGAGCAAGGTCATGCCGGCGGTGAAAAGAAAAGGAAACACCATGATCTGCACAAGCGACATCGCGCCATGCTGCGCCATCGCCGCCGACACGCCGAGGACGGCGATCTCGGTGGCCGTATCGAATCCCAGGCCAAACAGCAGACCGACGAAATACATCTGCCAGTCGCGGCGCACCAGGCCAAAGAGCGCCGCCAAAAACCGCAACAGCAGACCACACGGCCGCTGTAGCGACTCCGGAGAGGTCCTTGCGCGGCGGCCGCCGGCCGGACGCACGAGGCGCATCAGGATCGACAGATTGGTGGCGCCCATGATGAGGAGGAATACCGAGGAAATGGCCGTACCCGCCACGGCGCCTGTGCGCGACAGCCAAATCATGGCATGCGGCGCCGCGCGCACGAAGGTCGCCACCAGCAGCGACAACAGCACGACGACCGACGAATGGCCGAGCGAGAAATACAAACCAACGGCCGCCGACCTCTGGTTGCGATCCCGCAAAGCGCGCGTCACCGTGTCGATCGCCGTGATATGGTCGAGATCGAACGCGTGGCGCAGCCCGAAGCTGTAGGCCAGCAAACCCATGCCCACGGCCACCGGACCGAGCGCCCGCAGATCCCACAAGCCGGCCAGCGCAAGCCCGTTCAGGGCCGCCGTAACACCCAAAGGCTTGTGCAGAAGGCGCGGCCATCGCACTTTGCGCGCAGGCCTCATGACCGCAGCCCTTGCGCGGCATTCTTCGCTCTCATGCGCCGGTGCGCCGCCAAATACAAGGGTGTGCGGGAGTGCGGCGTCTTGTGCACAAAATGATGGCGCGCCACATGGTAGCTGCGATCGAAGCCGTAGAAATTGCGGCGCATCTGCTCCAGCTCTTCGGCCCGGTACAAGGCAAGCGGTCTTCGCGCCTCGTCGCGAGCGCGCTCTGCCACCTTGCGCGCCATGTGCGCCGACCATGTCTGTGGGTGGGCCCAGGCGCGCGCCAGGCGCGCGATGGCATCTGTGAACGCTTCTGGCGTGCGCCCGAAGGCGCCGTCGATCAGACCGATGGCGGTCGCGGCAGCGGCATCCAACGGCAGCCGGCCCGCCCGCAGCCATTGGCTTTCGTCGGCATTGAGGCGCCGCGGCAAAAGGTAGGTCCAGTACTCCGAACCGTACAGATTGCCCATGTTCTTGTAATGGGGGTTTAGAATCACGCCCTGCCGCGCGTAGACGGCATCGGCGGCCAGCGCCAGAAACACACCCCCGGCTGCGGCGTTCCCGGACAAAGCGGCGATCGTCAGCTGCCGGTCATTCGCCAGAATTTCGAGGACCAGATCGTCCATCGCTTCGATGTTGCGCCACGACTCATCCGCGGGACTGGCCGCCGCCTCGATCACATGCAGATGGATACCGTTGGACCAATAATCGGCCCCGCCATGCAAAACGATCACCCGCGCATCGGTTTCGCGCAATGCACGGTAGGCATCGGCCAGGCGCCGGCATTGGTCAGCGCTCATCGCGCCGTTGTAGAACCGGAAATGCAGATGGCAGACGGCCCCGTCCCGTTCACAGGTGATCTCCTGCCAGGTCGCCGCCTTCTCCGCTACCACAGGGGGGCACGGAAGATCGGCGGCGGCCGTACCGAGCACGGCCACCGCCGGCAGCTTCAGGCCACGGCCATCGGCATCCACGGCCTGCATGTGCGTGATCCAGACGGCGCCGTCAACGGTCGCGCGGCACACCGCCCCATCGCGCTGCGCGATCAGCGCGCCGGGCGCACCGCGCAGTACGCCTTCAGGCCATGCCCCGTAGAGATACACCGTCTTGCCACCGATCCGGTCGCGCACACCGGGCGCCCCATCGGCGGCATGGATCTTTTTCACAACGGCCGCGGTCGGATCGGCCTGCCAGTCGATTGCGCGATCCGCCTGCGTCATCGGCGGGTGCGCGCGCCCGCGCGGAATATCCGGGCAGGACGCAAGGCGCCCTTGCGGCAGCGGCTGGCGTGTCTTGCCGGCATAAAGCGCCAGCGCCCGGCGCAGCGCCTTGACCGCCGCCTCCGTCACTTCATGCCGGTACAGACTGCTTTTGGGTGCCACCCGCATGGGAAATGTCTCGAAGGCCCAGATATCACCGCCATCGAGCGTCTCATTGGCCTGAAGGATGGTCACGCCCCATTGGGCCTGTTCCTCCCCAATCGCCCAGTCGAGCGCCGACGGACCGCGATCCCCCGGAATGCCCGGATGGACGATGAGGCAGGGATAGCGGCTCCAGAGGCTACGCGGTATCGCCCGCTTCAGATAAGGGGCGACGATCACATCGGGTGAAAACAGCGCGACACCCTCGTGCGTGGTCACATCGTGGACGGCGAATTCCACGGTCAGTTCATGTCCATCGCGCGCAAGCTCCGCGTAGACACGCTGGCTCAGGCTGTTGAACGATTCGACCAGCAGCAGGATGCGCATGTCCGCCTCAGCAGATACGGGGCAACGGATCGCCGGCCAGCCAGTCCACCATGCGGCTACCGCCAAATGCCGTCTCCATTTCCACAAAATGAAAGGGGTCGGCGGCCACCTCACCGATGATCGCCGCCTGCGCCCCGAGCGGATGCGCACGCATCACCGCGAGCAGCCTCTCGGCGTCGCCAGCCCGACACACGGCGATGAGCTTTCCCTCGTTGGCCATGTAGAGTGGATCGAGACCCAGAAATTCACAGGCCGCGCGGACCTCGGGACGGATGGGGATGGCCGATTCGCGGATGTGCATGCCGACACCGGACTGGTCGGCGATCTCGTTCAAGGCGGTGGCCAGACCGCCCCGGGTCGGATCGCGCAGGCAATGGATGGTGGGCACGGCTTGCACCATCGCCCCGACAAGGCCGTGCAAGGCTGCGGTATCCGACAGGATGCGGGCGTCAAAGGACAGATGCTCGCGCTCTGACATGATCGCCACCCCATGATCGCCGATAAAGCCGCTGACGAGAAGGCAGTCGCCGGGTTGCGCGCGATGCGCGTGGATATCAAGGGCCGGATCGACGACCCCGACACCGGTCGTGGTGATAAAAACGCCGTCGCCCTTGCCGCGCTCCACCACCTTGGTGTCGCCGGCTATGACCGACACACCCGCCGCACGCGCCGCCGCCGCCATGGAATCCGCGATCCTCTTTAGGTCGCCGAGCAAAAACCCTTCCTCGATGATGAACCCCGCGGTCAGATACAACGGTCTGGCGCCCGCCATCGCCACATCGTTGATCGTGCCGTGTACGGACAAGCCCCCGATGTCGCCGCCGGGGAAAAAGAGGGGCGAGACGACATGGGCATCGGTGGCCACCACCAGACGCCCTGGCGGCAGGTCGCAGCGGGCCTGATCATCCATCGGGCGCAACCACTCATTGTCGAATGCGCGCAAAAACAGCTCTTCCACAAGTTGCGTGGTCGCACGCCCGCCGCTGCCATGATTCATATCGACGCGGCCAGCGCGCAGATCGAGGGCCCGGCCGTGGCGGCGCACGCGGGCATTCATGATGCACCCGCCGCAGGCCGTCTCGCGGCCCGCGCCTCGCGCCGGTAGCGGCCGTAGGTATAGTGCGCTGCGCAGGCGCCCTCGGCGGAAACCATGCAGGAACCCATCGGATTGTCCGGCACACAGGCGGTGCCGAACAATCGGCAATTCTCGGGCTGTTTGACGCCGCGCAGGATGGCCCCGCATTCACAGCCCTTGTGGTCCGGCACGCTCTCGTGCCGCAGGCCAAAACGCCGCTCGGCATCGAACCCCGCATAGCGGTCGCGGATGCGCAGCGCGCTGTATGGCACGTTCCCAAGGCCCCGCCACTCAAACGTGCGCGCGAGCTCGAACACGCGCCCGACCAGGACCTGCGCCTTCACATTGCCCTCGCGAGTCACCGCCCGCGTGAACTGGTTTTCCACTTCGCACCGTCCCTCATTGATCTGCCGCACCAGCATCCACACCGCCTGCAGGACATCGAGCGGCTCAAAACCGGCGATCACGACCGGCTTTTCGTATTCCTCCGCGAAAAATTCATAGGGACGGCTGCCGATCACGGTGCTCACATGCGAGGGGCCGATGAAGCCGTCGATCTGCACGCGGCCAAGCCGCCGGACTTCGGGGGAATCCAGCAGGCTCTGGATGGCAGAAGGCGTCAGCACGTGGTTGCAGATCACGCTGAAATTGGCAAGGCCCGTCCGTTCCGCCTCGAGAATCGCCGCCGCCGTGGGCGGGGTCGTCGTCTCAAAGCCAATGGCAAAGAAGACCACCTCGCGATGGGGCTGCGCGCGCGCCAAAGACAGCGCGTCTTGTACGGAGTAGACCATGACAATATCGGCGCCTGCGGCTTTGGCCGTCAGGAGACTCAGGCGGCGTGATGCCGGCACCCGCATGACGTCGGCATAGGTGCAGAGAATCACGCCGGCCTCGCGGGCCAGCGCAATGGCGGCATCGATCCGCCCGATCGGCAGCACGCACACCGGGCACCCGGGTCCGTGCACGAGGCGGATCGAGTCTGGCAGCAGATCGGGCAACCCATAGCGCGCGATCGCATGGGTGTGGCCGCCGCAGAACTCCATGATGCGGTAAGTGCGCCCCGCCACCACGTCAGCGTGGATCCGGCGGGCCACCGACCCCGCCACGCCGCCATTGCGGAACTCGTCAATGAATTTCATGGCCACCGGTACCGCCGCCGCCAACCGTCTGCGCGATTTCTGCAAAAAGCGCAAGCGTCTTTTGGGCTTCATCGGTATCAAGCCGCGTAAGTGCAAATCCCACATGGACAATCACATAATCGCCCTCGGCCACGCCATCGACGAGCATCAGGGACACCGTTTTGCGCACGCCATCCATTTCCACGACCGCCATCTCATCAGGCAGGATCTTTTCCACACGCATCGGCACGGCAAGACACATGCTTACACCCCCTCCTGCATGGCACACATCGCCACCCACGCTTGCCCGAGACTCAGCCCGCCATCGTTGGGCGGCACGCACACGGCACCATAGACCGTCACCTTCTGCTCTTCGAGGGCGGCATACAGGCGCTCTTGCAAAATGCCATTGGCAAAACAGCCGCCGGCAAGTGCCACCTGCCTTATGCCCGTCCGTTCCATGGCGCGTCCGATCCAGGCGGCAAGCCCGGCTGCCAGCGTCGCATGAAAGATCGCCGCACCAGTGGCCGGATCCGGACACGTGCGCAGGAAATCGAGCGTCGGCAGAAACGAGATTTCACCGTCGTCTGTGATCGTGTAGCCGCCATCCAGCGGTTTGGACGCCTCAAACCGCGCGGCCAGACCTTCCAGCATCATCGCTGCCTGTCCTTCGTAGCTTGCGTATGCGCATAGGCCCAGCAAGCCTGCAGCTGCATCGAACAGGCGCCCCGCGCTGCAGGACAAAGGAGCATTGATCCGCCGCTTCAGCATCCCGGCGACAACGGCGGCGGCCGGTTCGTGGAAGCGGCGTCCGATCTCGTCGCCGTAACCCAGCACATGGAGGGCGGATGCCGCCATACGCCAGGGTTCGCGTGTCGCCCGGTCACCGCCTGGCAGCGGCAAGGGCGCCAGATGGCCGACACGCGTAAAGCGCGCACCCTGTACAGACAGCAGCTCACCACCCCAGATCCCGCCATCGGCGCCGTAACCGGCTCCGTCCAGGGCGACACCGAGCGCCGGCCCCGACACCCCGTGTTCGGCCAAAACGGCGGCGATGTGGGCGTGATGATGCTGCACGGCGATGCACAAGATGCCGTCTTGCGCGGCGAGCCGCTCGGCATGGCGGGTATTGGGGTAGTCCGGATGCAGATCATGCGCCACGCATTGCGGGCGCACCCCGAGAAGCCGGGTCAGCGACGCTGCAGCCTCCTGGAAAGCCTGATAGGCCGGGCGGCTGCCGAGATCACCCACATGCGGCGACACGAAGGCCTCGTCGTGGCGGGTCAGGCAGATCGTGTTTTTCAGCATGGCCCCCACCGCAAGCACCGGGGGACCGGAACGCGGCAGACGGATGGGTGATGGCGCCTGGCCGCGGCCGCGCCGCAGCCAGACCACATCGCGCGCGCTGGCACGGACAACGCCGTCGTCGCAACGCGACACGATCGCCCGATCATGGACCAGGAAGGCATCCGCCAGACCGCCAAGCCGCGCCATCGCCTCTTCGTTGCCAATCACCAACGGTTCGCTGCCGGGATTCGCCGAGGTGCAGACAAAGAGCGTCTCCTGGCACCCATGCAGCCAGTCCGTTCCCGGCGGACGGCCGGCGGCTTCGTGAAACAGGAGGTAATGGACCGGTGTATAGGCAAGCATCACGCCGAGACGATCGAGCCCGTGCGCGACACCCGCAAGGCGCTCGTCGCAATCGGCCGTTTTGCGCAGCAGCACAATCGGGCGATCGACGTCTTCGAGCAGGCTTTGCTCGGACTCGTTTAGGCGCACCACGTGCCGGATGGACGCGGCGTTCAGCGCAAGCAGTGCAAACGGCTTGTCCGGGCGGCGCTTGCGGCGGCGCAGCGCAGCGACGGTCGCCGCGTTGCGGGCATCACACATGAGATGAAAACCGCCGATGCCCTTGACCGCGACGATCGCACCGTCACGCATGAGAGACCAGGCCGCCGCGACCGCATCGCCCACGGCCTGCTCCTGTCCGCTTCCATCGCAAAGAACCAGCCGCGGGCCGCACGCCGCACAGGCCACGGGCTCGGCATGGAAACGCCGGTCGGCGGGCCCTTCATATTCGGTTTGGCAGGGCGCGCACAACGCAAAACGCGCCATGGCCGTGTTCTGCCGGTCGTAAGGCATGGCGGTTACGATCGAATACCGTGGACCGCAGTGGGAACAGTTGATGAAGGGATAGCGGTAGCGGCGGTTGCCAGGATCAAAGAGTTCCGTCAGACATTCGTCACACGTGGCCGCATCCGTGGGGATCGCCGTGTTGATGCGTCCCCCCGTGCTTGGGTGGATGGCAAAGCCGTCGCGATCGGCCGCCACCGCGCATTCCTGCATCTCGATCTGCTCGACGCGGGCCAGAGGCGGCGCATCGTCATAGAGCGCATTGACCAGCCGGCCCAGCGAGCGCAAAGGCCCCTGTACCTCCATGACGACACCGCCTGCATCGTTGCGGATCCAGCCAGAAAGCGCAAGCTTGGTTGCGCACCGGTAAACGAAGGGCCGAAAACCCACCCCCTGCACCCGGCCGCGCACCCGCAGCCGCCAGCACACGATGGCGTCGCCGTTGCGTGTGTCGTGCCAGTGCATGGGATCGATTTCGTTGCCCATGGCGCCGGTCACCCGCCGGTGACGCCGGCCGCCGCCCTGCCACGCCCCCATTGCGCGCGCTCATTGGCAAGCCACGCCAGCCACTCGGCCATCCCGTCTCCGTGGGTGGCCGATACCAAAAGCGTCGTCAGACGCGGATTGATCGAGCAAGCGTAACCGCAGCATGCCTCGACATCGAAGGTCACGTAAGGGAGCAGGTCGATCTTGTTCAAGATCATCAGGTCGGCTGCGCGGAACATGTCGGGATACTTGAGCGGCTTGTCTTCGCCTTCTGTCACGGACAAGACGACGATCCGCCGCGCCTCGCCGAGATCAAAGCCCGCGGGACAGACCAGATTGCCGACGTTTTCGATGAACAAAGTGCCATCCTGGGCAAGCGGCAGATCCGCGCAGGCGTGACCTACGCGGTGGGCATCGAGATGACAGCCCCGGCCGGTGTTGATCTGCCGCACCGGCACGCCTGTTTCGGCAATACGCCGTGCGTCCCGATCCGTCTGCTGGTCGCCTTCTATGACCGCGACCGCTTCGGTCCCGCGCAAGGCCTGCAGGGTTTGCACGAGCAGCGTGGTTTTCCCGGAGCCGGGACTCGACATCACATTCAAAGTGAAGATCCGCCGCTCTTCGAAGGATCGCCGGTTCCCATCCGCATAGCGCTGATTCTGCGCGAACAGATCGCGTTCGACCTGCACCGTGCGGCGTGCCGACAATCCGGGCGCGTGGGCAAAACGCGAAAGATGCCCACCATGGTCGTGCCCCATGCCCGCCGCGACCGGGTCCTGCCGGCCATCACCGCCGTGGCCGTGCTCGTGCTCGTGTTCGTGTTTGTGTTCGGGCCCATGCCCGTGATCCGCACCGCCGCATCCGCACACACCACACATCACTCCACCTCCATTGGACCGTACGCTACTCCACTTCCATCTCGCGGATACGCAGGTCCCGTCCGCCGGTCAGACTCAACGGGGATGCGCACGCCGGGCACAAGCGGATGGGCTGCGACACGATCTTCTGCCAGCCGCACAAAGGACAGTGTGCCTGCGCGGTGGCAGACAGGATCCGCAGCACTGCGCCCTCTGCCACCGTACCGCGGGTCACCACCTGAAAACCAAACTGCAGCGCGTCCTTTTCCACTCCGGCAAGCAAGCCCACCTCGAGACTGACGCTGTGGACCTGACGAAAGCCCCCTGACGCCGCCTCTCCCTCGATGATCGCCATGAGGCTCTCGCACAATGCCATTTCGTGCATCGGCCCTCCGCGGCCTTATCCCACCACCCCACTACACCACCTTCACCTGCAACCTCTCCGTGCCTTCGGGATCGACTATGTGCACGGCACAGGCGATACACGGATCGAAGCTGTGAATCGTGCGCAGGATCTCGAGCGGCTGATCGGCGACGGCAAGTTTCAGGCCGCGCAACGACGCCTCATACGGCCCCTCCCGCCCGGCCGCGTCCCGCGGCCCGGCGTTCCATGTGCTCGGCACTACCGCCTGGTAGTTCTCGATCAGACCCGCACTGATGACGACCCAGTGCGCCAGCGCCCCACGCGGCGCCTCCGTGAAACCCACCCCCTCGGCACGCGCGGGCCATGAATGGGGCTCCCACAGCGTCTCATTGAAGGTCTTTAAGTCGCCCTTGCGGATATTGCCCATGAGCTCCTGATACCAGCCCTCCATGGCGTCTGCGATCCACTTCGACTCGAGCGTGCGGGCGGCCGTGCGTCCCATCGTGGAAAACAGCGCCTGCGGCGGCAGATCGAGATGATGCAAGGCCATGCCGACAAGCTCGCGGACTTCCTGGTTGCCCTGGGCGTATGCCACCAGCACCCGTGCAAGCGGTCCGACCTCCATGACCTTGCCCTTCCAACGGGGCGACTTGATCCACGAATAGCTCGCGTCCATATCGAGACTCTGGTAGGGGGGCTTGGGGCCCGTGTAATCGAGCGTCGTCTGCCCGGCAAACGGATGCAGTCCGCTGTCTTTTCCGGTGGAATAGCTGTACCAGGAGTGCGCGACAAATTCCTGCACCTGCTGCGGATCGCGCAGGTCGATCTTTTCGACATGCGCAAGGTCGCGGTTGATGATGGCGCCGCGCGGGATCATGAAGCTGCCGATGTCGTTGATCGATTTTTCCGGGAATTCCCCGTAGGAAAGAAAATTGCCAACACCCTCCCCGGTGCGAAACCAGTCCTTGTAGAACCCGGCGATGGCGAGCGTATCCGGCACATAGACCTGGTCTACGAAGCGGCGGATCTCGCCGATGACACCATGCACGATCTCAAGACCGGTCATGTTGAGGGCGGTTGCGCCGGCGCCCTTCTGATCGGGCCCGACGCTGATGGCCGTCGGCGCCCCGCCCACAACGAAATTCGGATGTGGGTTTTTGCCGCCAAAGATCGCATGCAGCTTCGCCACTTCGCGCTGCCACGCGAGCGCGTCCAGGTAGTGCGCCACCGCCATGAGGTTGGCCTCCGGCGGCAGCCGGTACCCGGGATTGCCCCAGTAGCCGTTGGCGAAGATGCCAAGCTGGCCAGAGTCGACGAAACGCTTGAGCTTGTCCTTTACGCCAGCGAAATAGCCCGGTGAGGATTGCGGATAATTGCTGATCGACTGGGCAAGCGCCGAGGCCTTCAGCGGGTCGCCCTTCAGGGCGGAGACCACGTCCACCCAGTCAAGCGCGTGCAGGTGGTAGAAATGCATGACGTGATCGTGGACGAACTGGGCTGCAATCATCAGGTTGCGGATGATCTCGGCATTGCGTGGAATCGGATAGTGCAGCGCGTCCTCGACGGCGCGTACCGAGGCGATGCCATGCACCAGCGTGCAGACACCGCAGATCCTCTGCGCGAACGCCCATGCGTCGCGCGGATCACGTCCGCGCAGGATGATCTCCACGCCGCGGACCATGGTTCCCGAGCTCGATGCCCGGGTAATGGCGCCCGAACCATCCATGTCCGCCTGAATGCGCAGATGCCCCTCTATGCGCGTGACCGGATCCACCGTGACTGTTCTTTTTGCCATGTGCGGGTCTCTCAGTGCCTTTGGGCGAGATTGTCGGCCACCAGTTCGAGCAGGCTATGGGCGGTTTTGTCCCAGTGGAAGAAGGCCTGCCCGTCATCGAAGGTCAGCCGGCAGTTCGAGCAACTCGACACCAGGATGTCTGCGCCGGTGTCCTCAACCTGCTGCATCTTCAGGTGGAAGACCCGATGGCGCAGCGAATCGGCGCGGTGGATGGTGACGACACCGCCACCGCCGCCACAACACCAGTTGGCCGCCGGTGTGCTGCTCATCTCATGCAGATCCGCGCCGAGCGCCTTGAAAATCTCCCGGGGTGCACCGGAGACACCGCCGCGGCGGGCCACCTGGCAGGGATCATGAAATGTCATCGACCGCGGATCCGATTTCAGGGTCAGCCGTCCGGCCCGGATCTCCTCGGCCAGGTATTCGGAGATATGCAGGGCCCGAAACGGCAGCGGCTTCCCGTAGACGTTGGCTCCCGCCCACCGGAAGGCTTGATAGGCGTGTCCGCATTCCGGCAGGATGACGGTCTTGGCCTTCACCGCGAGCGCGGCATTGATCAGGAGCATGGTGGCATCGTGCTGCCCCTTCCTGTCTCCCGACAGCATGCTGAAGTTGGTGGCCTCATAACCGTCACTGCAAAACGTCCAGGATGCGCCGACATGATTCATGACTTTGGCCAGCGCGACCAGGGACTGTGGATACTTCATGATCTCGATCGACGACACGGTGACAAGGATATCGGCCTGCTCGAGATCAAGCGGGATCTTGACGTTGTTGTCGTCAGACAGCCACGCGATGCGCTCCTTCAAAACCTGCTTGGTGGCGCCCAGCGGACTGCCTTCCCGCTCGGCCCGGTCGGTCGGTTCCCACAGGTCATGCGGGACCAGACCTGCCTCCTGCATGCCGTGGCGCGCGGCCAGAACGAGTGACGGGATGTCAATCCCCATGGGACAGACCAGCGTGCAGCGGCCGCACAAAGTGCAGCTGTCGTAGATGAGCTCCTGCCACTTTTCCAGTTCACCGACGGTAACCGGCTTTTTGAGGCGGAATAAACGGTAAAGGGGTGACAAGGGCCCCATCTGCCGTTTATATGCCTGCTTGAAGGGCTCGATCTTCCAGATCGGCGTGTATTTCGGATCACCTGTCTGCACGTAATAGTGACAGGCTTCGGCGCACTGCCCGCAATGCACGCAGGACTCCATGTACAGCGCCGCCGTCACGCCGAAATCCTGCACGAACGAGGCCATCGCCCGTTCCAGACGTTGCCGATCCGGCAGCGTGCCCTGCCTGTTTTGTGGCGGCGCCACCGCGCCGTCCTGGGCGGACATACCGGTGGTTGTGGTGGTCATGTAGCAGCCCCCCGCCGTCCATAGACGGTCCCCGTGGTACCCCGCGAAAAGGCAAAGAGGATGACATGCATGATCTTTCCGAAGGGCAGCCACGCAAAGAGGATATCCCCGGAGAGGATGTGCAAACCCAGCACCAGTTGGTAGCTGTCACCGATGTTGTAGTAGGCCATAAGACCGGTGACCAAAGGCACGAAGGCGACGAACCAGCTGAAGTAATCGTCGAAATTGGACAGTTGGCGCAGGACCGGCGAAGTCATCCGGTGACCCAGAAGGGCCAGCAGGGCGGCCGCCGAGATGCCCGCCGCAAAGGCGATAACCCCGCCCGGGAGACCCGGCCACTGCAAGCCGACGAGATTGCGGATCAAAAGGATATGCGGCACATAACCGAGGATCGCCACGGCATAGCCGATGTGGAAAAGATAGCTGATGATGTCCCAGTGTAGAACGCGCTCGCGGAACTCCCGGCGCGGCCAGGACCGCGAAACGATCATGCGCAGACCGCCCATCCACCCAAAACCCGTCCGTGGCCTGGAATGATCCACAGACCGCCGCAAAGCGAGGATCCCTGTAAGCCGCCATACGATACCAAAACTCAGCATTGCCACGGCCGCCTCGAAGGCGGGGCCCCGGGCAAAGTCCAGCAAACTTGCTCCATTCATGACGGGTCCCTCATGGTTTGGGATTCTTCTGGTCTGGATCGGACGGGCGTCCCTTGCGGGCACGGTTCTGGTAGGAGCGTGCGACGGCGGCCACACCAAGACCTGCCACCGCACCTGCCGCGGCGGCGCCGCCAATGACGCCAGCCCGCGACCAGTGTCCCGTCGGCGCCGACAGCGGGCGGTAAAAACCGCCCTTGTCCCAGAAATCCGGCTCCGAACAGCCAAGGCACGGATGACCCGACTCGATCGGGAAGCTGGTACCGCCGTTCCACTTCATCGTCGGACAGGCGTTGTGCGTGATCGGGCCCTTGCAACCGAGCTCAAACAGGCACCAGCCCTGTCGCGCGCCCTCATCGTCAAAGGTCTTTGCGAACATGCCCCGGTCGTAGAAAGGGCGGCGATAGCAGCGGTCGTGGATGCTGTTGCCGTAGAAATTGGTCGGCCGGTGCAGATGATCCAAGGCCGGCAGACCGAAAGTCGTGTAATAGATGACGACGCCGGTGATGACCTCCGCGATCGGCGGGCATCCGGAGACATTGATGATCGGGCGGTCCCGCACGATCTCCGACACCGGGACTGCGCCCGTAGGGTTTGGGGACGCGTACGGTAGCCCCCCGAACGCGGCACAGGTCCCCACCGCCACGACCGCCGCCGCCCCGCTTGCGGCATGCTTCAGGTCGCTTACGGCGCTGCGCCCGGCCACCGTGCAGTAAGCGCCGTTTTGCGGCAGCGGCACGGATCCGTCGACTATGAGGACATACTTGCCCCACGCGTCTTTCATGGCGGTGTCCTTGGCACTTTCCGCGGCCTTGCCGGCCGCCGCCTGCAGCGTATCGTTGAAGGCAAGAGAGATGTCATTGAAGATGAGGCTCGCAAGCCCGGGTGAAAACGACCGTGTCAGACTCTCGAGGCAGCCGGTGCATTCCTGGTAGGATAGGTAGACGACGGTGGGTCGCGGCGTATATTCCAGCCGTTTTGTCATTTCCGCCGCATCCGCCGGTGACAGCGCGAGCGCCGCGGTCACGGTGGCGCATAGCTGCATGAACGCCCGGCGCGTCAGTCCGCGCCGCATGAGAACATCCACTATGGTTTCGTCTGCCATGTGCCCTCCTCGATGCGTGCCGCATCCAGGCGCTGCACGCTGCGCTCGATGTCAGTGGTGGCGGCCCGCGCGATCTCCGGGACATCGATGATTTCGATCCGCTCACCCTGCACGGCGCCATCCGCGCCGTAATGACGCACACGCCACACACCTGCGTAACGCGTTTCCTCGATGTGCGTATGCAAAAGCGCGTGAATGTCCATGCTGAGTTCGCCCCGGCCGAGATGCCGGTCAAGCCGTCCCCGGTCTTCCTCCGAAAGCGGCATGCCCGTAAGATCGATGACGTGGCTGTGCCCGGTGCGTAGATAGCGGGCGAGTGCCGCCGCGATCTCGCGGACCATCGCGTCCGCGACCCCCGTACCGCAAGATGCGGCGGCCGGGTGGATGGGAATCACCCGCTCAAACCGGCCCATCGCGCCACCCTTTCAGCACGCGGCCGACGGCCGCCGCCACCTGCGGCAAAGCCGCCTGGACCGGGGTACTTAAGGCATCTCCCCAGCTGATCCCTTCAGGCTGCACGCCGATGAGCGCCCGCCGCGCCGGCAGGCCGCCGCACAGGCGCGCCATGTCCATCACTTCCGACAGGCTGACTTCATGCACACTGCCGGCCTGCGGACGGGCGAGCAGCCGGTCCATATCGGCCCCCTCGAATACGCAGACGTCACCGGGCCTGCCGCCCAGCACGACGGCATCCACAACAATAAGGGATTGGGCTTTTTCTATTGTTTCGAGGAGAGTGAAACTGGCTGTTCCGCCATCGATGAAGTCCGCGGCCTGCGCGATCTCCGGATCCGCCCGCAACCATCGCAACGCGCGCACACCGACGCCATCGTCCTTCTGGAGGATGTTCCCGAGCCCGAGAATCACAACCCGGTCCTGCACGGACACGTTCCCGGTGTCCGTTTGCGCCACGTCGCTTTTCATGACCAGCTCCTTCTTTGTCTCGACATGAAACGCCGAGAGCCGATCTACAGCGGACAGTTATTCTTATTTCAGATCACCAGCCTGATGATCGCACTTTCGTCCCGCTATCCATGCGTGGTCGATTATGGCCCCATTCATCCACATGGATGTGCCATTTGTCAATTTTCTACCGGCCTCATTGGACTTATGGTTATATCGTTACCACCGTTCCGGGCTTATCCGCCTAGTCCATCGTACCGCGACATTTCCAAGTGCCTGGATGGGGAATGCGCATGAGATCCGCCATCGTCACGCATGCAGAAAAATGGGGTCCGACCGTTTTTGCCATCCCGTCCTTTGTGGTTGTGCGTAGCGCTTGCTGCCCGCGCGGGATATGACCCCGCGCGGGCGGACCGCTATTGTCCGTGAATGAGCAGAACTGGCATGGATGCGGCGCGCAAAACACCCTCGGCCACGCTGCCAAGGAGCAGGCGTTCCACACCGTGCCGCCCGTGGGTACCGACAACGAGCAGCTGGGCAGACCATTCCTTCGCCTCATCGACAATGACGTTGGCTATGCGTTTTCCACTCGAGCGCAAGACGCTCGCTTCCGCCTTGAGGCCTCCTTTCGCCGCTTTCTGCACCGCGTCGTCTACGATACGCTGACCGCTTTTCACAAAGATGTCCTCGAGTTCATCATTGTCTGGCCAGCCTATGTCCGCCTGCATGATCGGCGTCTGATCAACGACATGCACGAGTCGCAACTGGGCTTTCTGGTCCTTGGTGAAAGCGATCGCCTCCTCTAGCGCCCGATCCGATGTGGTGCTGCCATCTATTGCCACCATAATGCGTGCATACATGACCGTTCCCCTTGTTGTTGTCGTTAAACCAAACCCTATTATCCAGCATATAGGGAAATGACGTGTTGGCAATGACGCGGGCGCATCCTTTTCCATTTTCCGCGCAAGCCGCGTGCCCCCCGCACGCCGCGACCAATCTCCTTGATTCTGGATCATTTAACCAAAAATGCCGAAGCGGGTCTGATGGAAACGTCATGGACAGCGTCTGGTGATTGGCGCATGATGGATCCTTTGTCATACACCTCCGTCAGGCCCGCCCAGCGACCCGACCGGTTCCCACGCACAGGCTAGCATGCCGCCCCGGCCCTGCAGGGCGACTATCGGCGGATCATCTGGCGCCCCGTCTTTCAAGAGGGCGTGGCCATGAATGCCCTGTGCTTGAGCTTTGCGAAATCACGGTCAAGATGCCCAAGACCCATGGTGTCGCCAATCAACAGAGACACTATGAAGCCGGAGCCGTACGCGAGCGGGCCCATCCACAGACGCAAAAGCGTCAGGGCCACATTTCCGGCCAGACGGGCCGCCACCAGAAGCAGGCGCCGATCCCGACGATCCAGGTAAAAGTGGCTCCTCGGTAACAATCATGGGTGCGCTTTGGCTCGGGACGCTTGCCTAGCGCATATCATAAAACCATTTCCTTTGTTGGGCATCGTTAGACACACCCTGACATTCGAACCCTTTTGAACCCGTTTTCGGCAACTCCGTTAGGATTGGGGGCATGTCCAATCCGATGGAGGCCCACATGGCATCGCCCACTTTGCTCGATCCCGAATCCCTTTACTCCCAGGCGGAGTTGGTGCCGCTACTGAAAAAGTCGCGAGCGTGGTTTGAAAGGTCGCGCTGGGACGGGAGCGGCCCTCCGTTCGTTAAAGTCGGAAGGCTTTCTCTGTACCGAGGGGCCGACGTCCTTGCATGGCTCGAAGCGAACCGGCGAACCTCGAAAAGCCAAAATAACACCGAAAAATCTGATCATTCCTAGAGGGACGCCATGCTCCCCATTGACGTGATTCTCGCCAACCTCGAACGGGTACGGCCGGCCGGTGCGGGTTACATCGCGTCCTGTCCTGGCCCGCTCCACAAGAACGGCGATAGCGGGCGAGTAAGGCTGTCTTGCGGGGCCTCTACTCGGAATCCCTGCGCGTGCTCTGCGCCGCTTCCTCGACTCCTGACCGCGACCGGCTCAAGGCGGCCAGTGCCCGGCTTCGGGCGGCCCTCACCCTGGAAGGACTCGAAGCGCGGGGCGAGGTTCGCAAGATTACCGACTACGCCGACCGGATGCTGGCCGGGGAATCCTTGGACAAAGACCAGGGGCTTTGACGGTACGTCAGGCGCGCCGTATTTTGATAGGCGATCGACAGCGCCGGCGTTACGCGCACGCGGCTACTGTCCCCGCCACTCCCTGTGAGGCCAGACGTGTACCCCAAAGCAAAACCCGGAGTCACCTGAATGAATGTGAGGGGCAGAAAATAGCCCGATAAATTGACCCACCCACGAACATGCAAGAGGCCCTGCATACCGGCCACTGACTGATCGTTTAGACCGCCAAACCATTCCGTCATCCCTGTTTCCTGCCTCACCCGCTGACCTTGAGTAAAACTGCGGGCATCGAAACCGCTGACCATTCCGCTGCTTTGGGCAGACTTTTGGCTGATGAGAGCACCCGCCATCGGACCTTGGCCTAGCAACGTCGTGTTGCTGACGCCGTAGGTGCTGGTCGTGGTGCTCACGGCGCTGGTCCCCGCATACGCATGGAACTCGGCTGCATGGGCCGCCCCCACAATAGCCAGGGCCAATACCCCGGCCAGGCTTTTCATAACTCGCTTCATCTTTATCTCTCCATACCCCTTCCAGAATTGGGGGGCTTACCTCTATCCGCTTTGGGGGAAATTGGAGTGAAATCGCCTTATTGACGGCAGCATGATAACTACAGTTAACAATACGAGTTTATGGAGATCATAAAGAGCGCGACATTCGATCGCTGACAAGGCTACGGGACGTGCGCGCCCGGACTCGTATTCAGATGCAGCTGGATCGGCTGGCACTCGGAAATCCGGGAGATGTGAAGCCGGTCGGCGAAGGTGTCTCGGAAATGCGTATCAACTATGGGCCCGGTTACCGGGTGTACTTTTACGGCTCTGTCGAATTTCATGTGGGTTGACCCGTCATATGCGGGTTGATCTGCGAGAAGTCGAGCTTACCGGCGATCAGGAAGATCACGGTGCGGATAGTCGAGAATCGGCCATAACCGCGGGCCTTG
>JAJYPD010000011.1 GCA_021795715.1 Pseudomonadota bacterium | reverse complement strand
TCAAAGAGCTTCGTTTCCGCCATCACCGCCACTCCTCATTGGGTGCTCTGGCGGTATTTTATCCATGATCGGTACCCACTCGGAATTCAACAGAGGCACTTTTACCAATCGGGGACAGCCGTCATTATTTTGCTCTGCGGCGGCGACAAGACAACACAAGATACGGACATTACCAACGCCAAGACGATCGCGGCTCGCTGGAAGGAGAGTTCTCATGGATAAAGAATTCAGTCATTACGATACCGCAGACTACTTAAAGACCGACGAAGATATCATGGCCTACCTGGAGGCCTGTGCGGAGGAAAACGATCCTGCTCTTATGGCCCACGCCTTAGGAACCATTGCCCGCGCTCGCAACATGAGTCAACTGGCGCGTGATACCGGACTCACTCGCGAAGGCCTTTATAAGGCGCTTTCGGGCGATGGTAATCCCAGTCTCGCCACAGTAATGAAAGTGGCCCATGCCTTAGGGCTCCAGCTAACCTTTCGGCGGACGGCATAAAAACCCCCATCCCTGGGGGCCAAACGCGGCCACTGCTAGCCGCGGTGAGGGTAGTCTTTAGAACCGACCCCGCAAACTGATCTCCGTGGTTTTGATCACGGCGGACGTTTGCACCGAGTCGAGCCCGTTGGTTTGGGCGCTGTTCCCCAAACCGCTCTCATTCTCGATCCCGTAGGTGCCCGCGCCATGATGATGACCGAGCTGTCGCTAAGGCAAGAAAACTGATGGAACGTGGACAGAGCCTGTATAAGGCTGCCGCGGCAGTCGGCATGAGTGGCCCGACCCTCTGGCGGCGGCTGAAGCGGTGATACTTACGTTGAGGCGAGCACGGCACGCGCTGTGTCAAAGGCTAGCCAATCTGCTAGCCAATCGTCTTTTTGTGAGGGTATGCTAACGTATAACGTATTTATTTTATGGTGGGCCGTGCTGGGTTCGAACCAGCGACCACCTGATTAAAAGTCAGATGCTCTACCGACTGAGCTAACGGCCCGCAAGCGGTGCATTATTTGTTACGGCGGTTGCGGCTGTCAAACGCCAATGCGGGGTCCGCCACGCCCGCATCCGCGAAACCCTTCGCCCGCAGCCGGCAGGAGTCGCAACGACCGCACGGATGGCCTTCGGCATCGGGACTATAACAGGATATCGTACCCCCATAGTCAACCCCGAGACGGAGCCCCGTCCGGATGATCTCGGCTTTGGACATGGCAATGAGCGGCGCCCGTATGCGGAACGGACGCCCCTCGATGCCCGCCTTGGTGGCCAGATTGGCCATCACCTCGAAGGACGCCAGAAACCCCGGCCGGCAATCCGGGTATCCGGAGTAATCCACGGCGTTGGCGCCGATGAAGATGTCGTGGGCGTCGAGCGCCTCCGCCCAACCGAGGGCAAGCGCGAGAAAGATGGTGTTGCGCGCCGGCACATAGGTGACCGGGATGCCGTCAGACGGACGCGAAGGAACCTCTATGCTGCTGTCAGTAAGCGCGGACCCCCCGACCCAGCGCATGTCGAGCGGCACGATCTGGTGCCGGACCGCACTCCATGCGGCCGCCGCGCGCCGGGCCGCCGCCAACTCCACCGCGTGGCGCTGACCATAGTCGATGGACAACGCATAGCAGCTGTAACCTTCCCGATGAGCCCACGCGAGCGTGGTGGTCGAATCCAGTCCGCCCGACAGCAGCACGATAGCGCGCCCCTTAGCGTCCACGCACGTCCCCCCAGAGCACCTTGTGCAATTGCAGCTGGAATCGCACGGGCAACCGGTCGGCCAGGATCCAGTCGGCGAGGTCGGCGGGCGGTAACACACCGGCTACCGCCGACAGCAACACTTCACACCGCTCGTGCAGTCCGTGATCCGCGATGAAGGTGCGGCTCCATTCATAGTCCTTTCTGTCTGTGAGTACGAACTTTACCTGGTCGATGGGTTTCAGGCGGGTCAGATTCGCGTAATCATTGCGGGCCTCTTCGCCCGATCCCGGCGTCTTGATATCGAGGATCACCGAGACCCGCGAGTCGATGCCGGCGATGGACAAGGCGCCACTGGTCTCAACGGATACCGTGTAGCCCTGCTCACACAGCGCATACATCAGGGACAGCACCGCCGGCTGCGCGAGCGGTTCACCCCCTGTCACTGTCACATAGGATGCTGAGTAAGCGCCCACTTCTTGCAAGATCGCTTCCTCGCTCCAGCGCGTGCCTCCACTGAAGGCGTAGGCCGTATCGCAATATCGGCAGCGCAAAGGACAGCCGGTGAGACGCACGAACACGGTCGGCAAGCCCATGCTGCGTGTTTCACCCTGGAGGGAATAAAAGATTTCCGTGATGCGGAGGTCCTGACCCATGCCCCATTTTACCGGGCAGGGGCCAGACTGTCATGGTTGGCCGGGCACGGATGATGACGTCGCCGTAGACAGCTTGGTCAGTGCGTTGCGCGCCACCTGGGCCGCCGCACTCATGGGATACTTCTGCATCAGCCTCTCCCAGATGGCACGGGCCTTGCCCGGACGACCTCGCCATTTGGCCATGTAACCGATCTTGAGCAGCGCATTGGGTACCCGCCGGCTCTGTGGATAGGCATAGACCAACGTGCGAAACGACAGCCGGGCCGCTGCATAATCGCGCTCCATGTACTGCGTCTCGGCGATCCAATACTGCGCCTCGGCATCCCGTTTGTCGCTCGGATAGCGCACGAGAAAATGCTGAAAACCCGCCACGGCCTGGTTGTACTGTCCCGCCCGCAACGCATTGAAGGCCTGGGCATAGGCGGTCTGTGCGCCACTCGCAACGGGAGGCGGCCCGGCCGCCCGACCGGTATCCGCCGTATCGGGCGGTACGATGGTCACGTTGGAATGCCTGTCAGCCCGATTGGCCGCTCCCGGCGGCCGGACTGGCGGCGCGGAAGCGGGCGCACTCGTACCCCCCGGGGGCGTGTTCGCCTGGGGCGCGGGGGCGGCCGCAGGCGGCGGCGCGCCCGGTCCCGGTTCCACCGGACCCGGCATCGAAGGGGTAACGGTGGATCCGGACGATGGGGTCTCCCCACCCGGCTTGTTCCTCAACCGGCGCAACTGCCGGTCGATGTCTGCCAAAAACGCCTGCTGCTGTTTACGCAGCAATTCGATTTTGTGATTCGTAATCTCGGCCTGATTTTCCAGGCTGCGCAGCTGCGCGCGCATGGCGTGCAGCGTTTGCATGATGGCCAGAAGTCCCGCGCTCGAACCCACCCCATCGCCGTTTCCTGAGATCGGATACGAGATGATGGGTGCAGGATGATCCTGCGCAAAAGCCGGGGTCACAAAGACCCCGGCCAGAAGCGCCACTCGGAACACGCGATTCGCGAGCACTGCCACCATCCCTTACTTGCTGGCGAAATACTTGTAGTTGAAGTGAACGCGGCGGTTGATGGCCCAGGCCTGCGGATTGTGGCCCATGGCGATCGGACGCGACTTGCCAAAGGAGATGGTCGCCATGTGGCTCGCGGGCACGCCGAACACTTCCATCATATGCTTGACCGCATCGGCACGGCGCTGGCCCAGCGCCATGTTGTACTGAGCCGTACCGCGCTCGTCGGTGTTCCCCTCGAGCCGGACACGCACGGTCGGGTTCGCCAGCATGTAGGCCGCGTTTTCCTTGACGATCTTGCGGTTCGCAGCATTGATGGCCGCGCTGTTGGTGCGGAAATGCACCAGGTGCGGGAAGCTGCTGAGGGCGATGGACTGGCCGCTTGCGCTGCTACCCTGACCGGCGCCCGCCGCCTGGGTGTTGGTGCTGTTCGACGCCGTTGCCGAAGCCGGAGTCTGCGTCGGCTTGGTCTGCTGGTTGGCGCAGCCCGCCAACGCGGCCAAGCATCCAATGATCACCGTACTCTTATGAATTTTCATTACACCACTCCTTCCTGTAATAAATAACTATTTATTGATGATGAAATGGCGACCAAGCGGGACCACTGATATCCCCCCCTCGCAACCCCAAAACACGACGCCCCCGCCCGTTAACCGATACCGTAACCAGCGCTCGATGTCCCCCTTCCACTGTACTGTAGAGGACTTCTTGTCCATTAGGCGCAAATGTTGGAGATTCGTCAAGGCTGGTCTGCGTCAGGGTCTCTAAGGTTGAGTCCGCCAACTGTAACAAGGCAGCATGATACTGCCCATTTTGACGACTTACCAGAGTCAGCCATTTGCCGTCCGGAGAGAATGATGCATCGGCGTTGTAACGACCATCGAAGGTGAGACGACGCTTGTCGCCGCCATGGGCATTCATTTCGTAGATCTGCGGATGGCCGCTCCGGTTCGAGGTGAAGACAAGGTGATTCCCCCCGGGTGACCAGTGTGGTTCCGTGTTGATGTCCGGACCAAAGGTCAGCTGACGCAGATGGCCGGTGGTGAGATTCATCACATAGATTTCGGGGTAACCGCTCTTCGACAGGCACATCGCCAGGTGCGTTCCATCGGGGGCGAACGCCGGGGCGCTGTTGAGACCATGGAAGGCCGCAACCATCCGCCGTGCACCCGTCGCCACATCCTGCACGTAGATGGCCGGCCACCCTGTCTCGAACGACACGTAGGCAATACGCCGGCCATGTGGCGACCAGTTGGGCCCCATGATGGGGTGCGTCGAGCGCAGGATGACGTGCATACCGTGCCCTTCCGCATCGGCGATTTTCAGTTCATACAGGTAGTGACCGGGCAGACCCCGGGGATACATGGTCACGAAGGCGATGCGCGTCGTAAAAATTCCGCGCACACCGGTCAGGGCCTTGAAAATGGCATTGGCGATGGTATGCCCGACCATGCGCAGCTGCGAGGCCTGCACCTGATACTGCAAGCCCGCCAGCTGCTCGCCTTTGTCGACCGCATAGAGGCGGAAGGCGACCTTGTATTCGCCATTGCCGATCGCCTGCACGCGCCCGATGACCAGCGCGGTCACCTTCAGGAGCCGCCAGTCATTGAACTCCACCTGGGCCGCGCTGTGAGGCAACGCCAGATAATCCTTCACCGGCACGATCTGGAACCAGCCGCTGCCCTCGAGATCCCGCCGTACAATCGCGCCCGGCCGGTCGGCAGGGGGCAGGGCGCTCTCGCCCTTGAAGGGCACGATCGCAATCGGAAACTGTTGGCCATAGGCATGCCGGATGTTGATGGTAACCACGGCAAATGCCGATGGCATCCACAAAAGGCCCACAAGGGCAAACCACCATTTCCTTCGCACTGCTTTCATGCTTACTCCACGGGAGCCGTAAAGACGAACTTGAAACGTCGCAGGTAGCGCAACTTTGCCGAGGACCGGGGAACCGGCAAGGGCACCGCGTTATAGATGGCCGCGAGCACCGACCGGTCGAACACGGCGTTGCCGCTGCTGCTCGTGATGCGCGCACTCAGCACCTGTCCACCGGCGATGACATGCACCGCGACGGTGCAACGCAGACCGGCGTGCACGCCCGGCGGCGCCACCCAGGCCGCGCTCACTTTGGCCTGAATGAGTGCGCGATACCGGTCGATGATTCCCTGGGCTTGAGCCGCCTGCTGGGCAGCCAGAGTGCGCGCGCGGGCCGCGGCAGCCGCCGCCTCTGCCCGGGCTTGGGCTTGGGCTTGGGCCTGAGCCTGGGCGCGGGCTTTGGCCTCTGCGCGCGCTTGGGCTTGAGCCCGGGCCTTGGCCTGCGCCTGGGCACGGGCTTTGGCCTGAGCCTGAGCCTGAGCCTGGGCCTTGGCCTGCGCCAAAGCCTGAGCCTGCGCCTGGGCACGGGCTTTGGCCTGAGCCTGGGCTTTAGCCTGGGCTTTAGCTTTAGCCTGAGCCTCGGCCTGCGCCTTTTCCGCGGCCGCCAGCCGGGCGCTCTGTTCAGCCTGTTTGGCCTGCGCCTGCTGCGGCGCCGCCTTGGGGGGCGCCGGCTGGGGCACCTTCAGCGGCGCTGTCGCAACCGGCCGCAGGCCGACCATGTAGGCATGGATCACATGGGGGCCGTTACGCAGAACATAGGCCGACGAATCGATATCCCACTCCAGGCTTACGAACAGCAGCGCAAGCAAGACCACATGCAGCCCGACCGCGTAGGCGGTTGCCCGCCCCCGACCCAACGGCTCCCGCCCTGGCGCATCCACAAATCAGGATCCTGTATCTTTGGTCATCAAGCCGACACTGTTGGCGCCCGCCCTTTGCAGCAACACCATCGCGCGCACCACGTCGGCATAGGGAACGGCCCGGTCACCGCGGATCAACACCGGCGTGTGCGGCCGCAACCGCAGGAGATTGCTCGCCCGCCGGCTCAACTGCGCGGCGGTCACTGGATGGTTGTCCAGAAAATACTGGCCGTTGCGGTTGACGGTGACAATGAGGATCGCGCGGTGGGGATTGGGGATCGCCTTCGCCGCCGCCTGGGGCAGCTTGACTTTGACGCCCCGCTTCAGGACCGGCGCCGTGATGATGAAAATCACGAGCAGCACCAGCATCACGTCGATGTAGGGCACGACGTTGATCTGGCTCATGGGCCGCATTCTGGCCCGGCGCCCGCTTCTCATGTACCGGCCTTCGCGACAAACACCTGCCGCTGAAGGACGCTGGCGAATTCCTCCAGAAAAATCTCATAGCGCGAGACGATCCGGTCTGCGTCATCCGCATAACGGTTATAGGCGATGACCGCGGGGATGGCCGCGAAAAGCCCCATCGCGGTGGCAACCAGCGCTTCCGATATCCCGGGCGCCACATGCGCCAGCGTCGCCTGCTGCATCTGGCCGAAGGACTGGAAAGCGGCCATGATCCCCCAGACGGTCCCAAAAAGACCAATGTAGGGGCTGGTTGAACCGACGGTGGCCAAAAAAGACAGGTTGGTCTCGAGGAATTCGACTTCGCGGCTCAGCGCCACCCGCATCGCCCGCTGCACACCGTCAAGGATGTTCATCGGCTGCATGCCCCTTTGCTTCTCAAAACGCATGTACTCACGAAAGCCGGCAACGAACACGCTGGCCATGCCGGAGAGCTGGTCCTCATCGCGGGAGAGTTCCGCATACATCTGGTTCACGTTGGCACCCTTCCAGAACCGGTCCTCGAAACGATCGGCCTCGCGGTAGGCGTTCTTCATGATGAACCACTTGCGGAAGATCATCGTCCACGAGGCGACCGAAGCGGCGAGCAAGATCAGCATCATCAGCTGTACGACGGGGCTTGCGTGGAGGACCATGGACCACAGGGCAACGCCCTTATGGGAAGCGGCGATTCTCAAATGTTTCTCCTTGCTGGAATGTCAGTGAAGGTCGCGACCCGCGCAAGTTCCGGTGGCAGCTTGCGCGGCCGGAAATCACCCGCATCGAGGCAGGCGATATCGATCCGCCCCTCGCACAAAAGCTCCTCTCCGCGCAGGCAGTTCTGGTGCAGCGTCATGCTGGCTCCGCGTACCGACACAGCCACGGCCGTGACACACAACAGATCGTCCAGCCGCGCCGGGCGGCGATACTCGACCTTGACCGAACGCACGGCGAGTAAGACCTGTTCGGAGCGGGCAAGTTCAGCCGCCGACAGACCGAACTGGCGCAACCATTCTGTCCGGGCCCGCTCCATGAACGCCAGGTAGCGCGCATAGTAGACGACGCCGGCTGCGTCCGTGTCTTCGTAGTAGACGCGGACCGAAATACAAAACGGGCGGGCGATATCATCCCCCATCGCTGGAAACATCCTGTTCAGGCGGCTGGTCCCTGGTCACCGGCAGGCCCAGCCAGGCATAGGCCTGCGCCGTGGCCACGCGCCCGCGCGCAGTCCGGGCCAGATACCCCTTCTGGATCAGGAACGGCTCGATGACATCCTCTATGGTGCCACGCTCCTCGCCCATGGCCGCGGCGAGGTTGTCGACCCCGACGGGGCCACCCTGAAACTGACCCACCACCGCCTGCAACAGGCGACGGTCCAGCGTATCAAATCCGCGGTCATCCACCTCCAGAAGCGCCAGGGCCTCCCGCGCGACGGCTCCCGTCAGGCGACCGGCGGCCCGCACCTGGGCAAAATCACGCGCCCGGCGCAGGAGCCTGTTGGCAATGCGCGGGGTACCCCGGGCGCAGGCCGCGATGGTCTCGACTCCATCCGCATCGGCCTCCACGCCCAAGAGGTGCGCCGACCGCGCGACGATGCGCGCGAGGTCGGCGACCTCATAGAACTCGAGGCGCTCGACAATACCGAAGCGGTCGCGCAACGGGGAGGTCAGGAGGCCTGCACGGGTGGTCGCACCGATCAGCGTGAAAGGCGGCAGACTGAGCTTCAGGGAGCGCGCAGCCGGCCCCTCCCCGATCAGAATATCGAGCTGATAGTCCTCCATGGCCGGATAGAGGATTTCCTCGACGGCCGGACTCAACCGGTGGATCTCGTCGATGAACAGCACGTCATGGGGCTTTAGGTTGGTGAGCAACGCCGCAAGATCGCCTGCGCGTTCCAAAACCGGTCCCGAGGTCTGCCGCAGTTCGGCGCCCATCTCCGCGGCGATGATGTGCGCAAGCGTGGTCTTGCCAAGGCCAGGCGGCCCAAACAGCAAGACGTGATCGAGGGATTCCTGGCGGTCCCGGGCGGCGGCCAGAAAGATCTCGAGCTTGGCCCGCAACCGCGGCTGGCCGGTGTATTCGGCGAGGCGCTTGGGCCGCAGGCTCGACTCCTGGATGCGCTCTTCGCTGCCCCCTGCCGCACCCAGTACCCGCTCGGTCTCGATCATCGCGCCATCCCCTGCAGCGCGGCGCGGATCAGGTCTTCGCTCGCCGCCTTTGACCCCAGCGTGACCAGGGCGCGCTCAATGGCCGCCCTGGCTTCATGGGGTTTGTAACCGAGCACAGCGAGCGCGCCCACCGCCTCATCCGCCGCCCGCACCGGCATGCTCGGCGATACCGGCGCGTGGCCGCGCAGTTCCACCAGCAACCGCTCGGCGGTCTTGCGGCCCACGCCCGGCACACGGATCAGGCGGCCAACATCTTCCTGTGCCAGCGCATCGGCCAGTTCGCCGTCGCTCAAAGTCGAGAGGATGGCGAGCGCCACACGCGGACCGATGCCATTGACGCGCAGCAACAGCCTAAACCAGGCACGGCGCGCCGGATTGGGAAATCCGTACAGCAGATGCGCATCCTCGCGCACGACAAGCTGGGTGTAGAGGATCACCTCGCCCGTATCCGGGAGTTCCGCAAACGCCGACAGCGGCACTTCCACCTCGTAACCCACGCCACGCACGTCGATGACGAGCTGCGGCGGCGACCGCTCGAGTATGACCCCCGTCAGGCGGCTGATCATGGGCGCAACCCCGCTGATGCCGCGCCCGCCTGATGATGCAAATGGCAGATGGCGCAGGCGAGCGCATCGGCCGCATCGCTCGATGGCGCAACCGACAACCCCAGCAGTACCCGTATCATATGTTGTACCTGTGTCTTGTCGGCATGACCCACACCCACGCACGTCTTCTTGATCTGCAAGGCCGTGTATTCGAATACCGCAACCCCGTGCCGCGCCGCCGCCACCAGCGCCGCGCCGCGCGCCTGTCCGAGCTTTAGGGCACTGTCAGGATTGCGCGCCAGAAATACCCGCTCGATCGCCACCGCCACCGGCTGATAGGTTTCGATGACCTCGTCAATGCCGGCAAAAATCGCCAGCAGCCGCTCCGGCACCGTGCCTTTGGCGCCGATGACGCCGCAGGCCACATAACGAGCTTGCGCGCGCTGCTGCTCGATGACGCCGAATCCTGTGCGTATCGATCCGGGGTCGATGCCCAGAATGCGCATGAATTCTAAGCGGACTCCTCGACAAAATCCGCGTTGGTGTAGACATTCTGCACGTCGTCGAGATCCTCCAGCGCTTCGAGTAGCTTCATCACCCGTTCCGCCTCCTCACCCTCGACACGCACATCCGTCAGCGGGCGTACCACGGTCTCCGCCGAGACAATCGAAAATTTCGCCGCTTCGAGCGCATCACGCACGCTCGACAGTTTTTCCAGGGCCGTCAGCACCTCAAACCCCCCGTCGGGGATCGCGGCGATATCATCGGCGCCGGCATCGAGCGCCGCGTCGAGCAAAGTCTCCTCACTCGCGCCGGCCACAACCACCACGCCACGCTTTTCAAAAAGATAGCCGACCGAACCCTCCGTGCCGAGATTGCCGCCGTGCTTGCTGAAGGCATGACGGACTTCGCCGGCGGTGCGATTGCGATTGTCGGTCGTGCACGCCACCATGACCGCCACACCGCCGGGCGCATAACCTTCATACTGGATCTCTTCGTAATGCGCGCCCTCCAGTTCGCCGGTACCACGCTTGATCGCACGCTCAATGTTGTCCTTGGGCATGTTCTGCCCCAGCGCCTTGTCGATGACCGTGCGCAAACGGGGGTTATGCCCCGGGTCGCCCCCACCGACACGGGCGGCCACGGTGATTTCGCGGATGTACTTGGTGAAAACCTTGCCGCGCTTGGCGTCCTGCAACCCCTTGCGAAACCGAATATTGGCCCACTTGCTATGTCCGGCCATAAAACCCTCTCCTGCTGCCGCGGAAACGACCCTGATTGAGAAATGCCTCTATGCCCTCGACGCTCCTCGACGCATGCACCAGCCCGATGTGCGACAAGGGTAACGCTAGCGCATCGGTTGCGCCGGGTAAACGGGCCTCTTCGACAGCGACCACGCCATCGCCCTGATAGGCGCGCCGCCGCAAAAGCCCACCGGGACGCGTGCCTATAATGATACCGAACCTGGGTGGCGCCGGTGAGGGGTAGCCGGTTGTGAGAACCGGGGCCGCCGAACCGAGGAGCACCCGTCCTACGGCAAAACCCGAGGCTACGCGCGCCGCTTCGCTACCCTGGAAGGGGGTCCCCAAAGTCACCGCGTAGCGGTACCGCGCGGGGAACTCCCGGCAAAACTGCGCCACCAGCAGGCCACCCAGGCTGTAGCCGACCAGATTGACAAGGCCTGCCCCGCCGCAAAAGGCCGCAAGCCGCGCCACCTCGCGCGCAAGATCCAGACGGCGGCTGGGATAGGAAAAGAGCCGCACGCGCGCGCCGCGCCGGCGCAGCGCCAGCGCAAGCGGCCACATCGCCGGGCGCCCGAACCATAATCCGGGCACCAGAACCAGGGGATGATCAATGAAATCCGCGCTCATCCTGCAGGGCCTTCAATGCCCAGCGGTTGGTGCTCGACGTGGCCTGCGCGACCGCCTCCGGGAAATACACCCAGCGATAATCCTCGTGCTCCCGGGCGTGCAGGCGCACCCCCACCCGGCCCGGCAGCTCAAGTGAGAACACATGCTCGGTGTTGTGCGTGATGCCAGCTGGGTAGCGGTGGCGCCATTCGGGAAAGATTTCGAAGCGGTTTTGCCGCTCCCAATCACGCCAGCCGCCGGTGACGACGATGCCCGTCTCCTCGAACACTTCGCGCTTGGCCGCCGCCAGCCGGTCATTCTCGTCCCATTCCAGGCTGCCGGTGACCGACTGCCAGAAGGCCCGGTGATCGGTCCGCTTCAGCAGCAATGCCTCGCCACCGGTGGTGAAGATCACCACGAGCACCGACTCCGGCCGTTTGTTACCGATGGCCGCCGCCATCACGATCCCGCGGTACGTCGACACGCAGATGCAATTCCGCAAGCTGTGCCGCCGAAACCACCGACGGCGCATCGGTCAGCGGACAGGTGGCCTTTTGTGTCTTGGGGAAGGCGATCACGTCACGGATCGATTCAGCGCCCGAGAGCAGCGCCGCCAGGCGATCCACCCCGAAAGCGAGTCCGCCATGAGGCGGGGCACCAAAACGCAAAGCGTCCAGAAGGAAACCGAATTTCTCGCGGGCGGCGTCCGGTTCGAGCCCGAGGATCTCGAACATCCGCTCCTGCACCGCAGATTCGTGAATACGGATGGAACCGCCGCCGATCTCCGTGCCATTGAGCACGAGATCGTAGGCGCGCGCGCGCACGGCGCCCGGGGCCTGATCGAGTAACGGCAGATCCTCGGCGCGGGGCGCCGTGAAGGGGTGGTGAACCGCCTGGAAGCGGCGCGTCGTTTCATCGTACTCCAGCAGCGGGAAATCCACGATCCAGGTGAGGCGAAACCCGTCACCCAGGAACCCGCGGTCAACCGCCAGCCGCTGGCGCAGGGCCCCCAAGGCACCGGCCACCACCGTGGCCTTGTCGGCCCCGAAAAAGACGATGTCGCCCGCCTGCGCCCGGGTTCGCGCCAGGATCTCGCGCACGACCGGAGGCGGCAGGAATTTCAGGATGGGGGACTGCAGACCGGATTCACTGGTGTCGTTGATCTTGATATAGGCCAAGCCCTTGGCGCCAAAGGTCGCGACGAAGGCCGTGTAATCGTCGATTTCCTTGCGCGACAGATCGGCGCCGCCGGGCAGGCGCAACGCCGCCACACGCCCGTTGGGGTCGCCCGCCGGTCCGGCAAACACCTTGAACGCGACATTCTCCATGAGATCGGCGATCTCGACGAGCTCGAGCGGATTGCGCAGATCGGGCTTGTCGCTGCCGAAGCGGCGCATGGCCTCGGCGTGTGTCATGCGCGCAAATGGCGTCGCTATCGTAAGATCGAGCGTGGCCTTGAACACGGCAGCCATCAGCCCCTCGACGAGGGTCATGATCGCCTCTTCGTCAAGGAACGAGGTCTCGATGTCGAGCTGCGTGAATTCCGGCTGCCGGTCGGCACGCAGATCCTCGTCGCGGAAGCAGCGGGTCACCTGATAGTAAAGCTCAAGCCCGCCGACCATGAGAATCTGCTTGAAAAGCTGCGGCGACTGCGGCAGCGCAAAGAAATGCCCCGGGTGAGTGCGGCTTGGCACCAGATAGTCACGCGCCCCCTCGGGGGTAGAGCGCGTCAGGATCGGCGTTTCGACCTCGATGAATTCCTGCCCCTCGAGGTACCGCCGTGCCGCCGACACCAGCTTGTGCCGCAGGCGCAGCCGCCCGGCGAGCTCCGGCCGCCGCAGATCCAGGTAGCGGTATTTGAGCCGCACAGCCTCGCTGACCCCGGCCTCATCGAGCTGGAACGGCAGCGCATCGGCGGCGTTCAGAATCTGCAGACCGGTCGCCTCGATCTCGAGACCGCCCGTGGCAAGCGCCGTATTCTCGGTACCCGCCGGGCGCGCGCGCACGACCCCGGTCACGGCCAGCACGAACTCGGCGCGCACCTGTGCGGCGAGCGCAAAGACTTCGGTGCGCTCCGGATGAAACACGATCTGAACGAGCCCTGCGCGATCGCGCAGGTCGATGAACAAAACGCCGCCATGATCGCGCAGGCGCTGGGCCCAGCCGCACAATACGACCTTTTCGCCGGCAGCCAGCGCCGGCAAATCCAAACTCAAATGTGTACGCATAAAACCCTAGGCGGTCGCCCGATGAGTAATTTGTTCCGCCCCCCGTGGGGCAGCCGGCACGACCATACCCATGGACAGGATCATCCTCAAGGCCTCATCCACGGACATGGCAAGCTCCACCGCGTCTTTGCGGGGAATCATCAGAAAAAATCCCGAGGTCGGATTCGGCGTGGTCGGCACGAACACGTTGACCAGATCCTCGCCCGTCAGGATCGAGGCCTCCGCCGGCCCCTCCCCCGTCAGGAAAGCCACCGTCCACGAACCGGCCCTTGGGTACTCCACGAGCACGACTTTCCGGAAGGAATTGCCGTTGCTCGCGACGAGCGATTCAAGCAGCTGCTTGACGCCGGTGTAGATCGAACGCACCAGCGGAATCCGTGCCAACACCGCTTCGCCGACACCGACCACCCTCTGACCCAGGATATTGGCGGCAACGGCGCCGGTAACCAGAACCAGCAGGGCCACCAAGGCCGCGCCAAGCCCCGGGATATCAAATCCCAGCCAGTGGTTCGGCTGGTAGGCGGCAGGCAACACCAAAAGCAGGCGGTCCATGAACTCGACCGCCGCCTCGATGATGACGAACGTCACACCAAGCGGTACCCACACCATCAATCCGGCGGTGAGGTACCGCTTCAGCCGTACCATTTAGTGACAGCCGCAGGTGCCGTTTCCGCACGCCGGAGCGGGGCTTGCGCTCTCCTCGGAGCCGCCGGATTTCTTGTCCTTGCCACGAAAATCCGTCTGGTACCAACCGGTACCCTTGAGCTGGAAACCCGCCGCCGAAATCTGCTTTTTCAGGCCGGGCTTGTGGCAGGACGGGCATTCCGTCGCGACTTCACCCATCTTTTGCATGATCTCGACGCTCTTGCCGCAGGACTCACACACATATTCGTAAATAGGCATGGAAAACCTCACAAAACTTCATGCTCCCGGACCCTCCAATGGGGACGGACGAGCCCAAAAACAACGTGCGCCAGTATAACGGAAAGCCGAACGGGCGCGTACTAGCCGTGAAAATTCCAGCGAACCTATTTCTCCGCGCTTTTTTTATGCTAAGTTTATTGCGTTGTCCCCAACTTACATAGGAAAACCATGGCAACTCGAAGCAAAACCACGAGCAAAAAGGCCGTAAAGAAGCCCATGTCGAAGGCCGAACTGATGGCCCATCTGGCCGACAAAACGAGTCTGAAGCGCAAGGATGTCAGTGCCGTGTTCGACGAGCTGGCAACGGTGATCAAGCGCGACATCAAGGGTGGACCGGGCGTATTCAACCTGGCCGGTCTCATGAAAATCAAGGTGGTTCGCAAGCCCGCAACCCGGGCCCGCAAAGGCATCAATCCCTTCACCAAGGAAGAGATGGTGTTCAAGGCCAAGCCAGCTCGGAACGTAGTCAAGATTCAGCCGCTGAAAACCCTGAAAGGCATGGTCTGATATACGAGCGGGCGGCCGACAGGCCGCCCCTTCTCTCCGCTAAGAGGCCTCTTCCAGGGCATCGGCCGCCACGATCAGCGCCGCATGTACGAAAAGTTGGGGATAATTGCCCAGATAGTCCCCGTTCACCGGGTCGATCTCCTCCGAAAACAGCAGCACATCGTTGGCGTGGGCCAGAAAGCCATCGAAGAGACCGGCGGCGCGCGCCTTGTCCCCCACCCGTGCCCAGTAGATCACCAGCCACAGCGTACACAGGTTGAAGGTGCCCTCGGCGAGCCGTGACGACTCATCCTCGAGCCGCCTGTAGACCAATCCGTTGGCACCCAAATCCCGCTCGATCTGCAACGCCGTCTGGCGGGCCCGCTCATCCTGGATGGGTACCACGCCAAAAAGCGCGAGCAGCAACGCGCTGGGGTCGACCTGATCGCCGGCCGCCACCGCCGCATACAGCCCCCGGTCTGCATTCCAGTAGTTGTCATCGATGTGGGCGTGCACGGCGCGGGCGTTTTCCTGCCACCAGCTGACATTGCCCGGCAAATGAAAACGTAGGGCAAGGGCGATCGCCGCCTCCAGACCGACCCAGGTCATGGCCTTTGAATAAAGGTACTGGCGCGGTTGCGATCGCTCCTCCCAGATCCCCCAATCGGGCTGCGCCCAGTGACGGCACAAGTCGTCGGCAAGCCGCGTCAGTCCGGGCCACCACCCCCATTCCAGGGCGCCGACATGATCGGCGTACAGCTTCACCGCCTGCAGCAGCTCACCATAGGAATCCAGCTGGAACTGCTCGGCCGCCGCATTGCCGATGCGCACCGGACGCGAATCCGCATAGCCGCCCAGATGCGCCAGGATGCGTTCCCGGACATCACCAGGAGCATCGATCGGGAACATGTTGGGCACACGCCGCCGCAAGTCCAGGCAATTCATCACAAACCAGTCGATGAAGCGCTTGGCCGGCCGCTGGAAATGCCCTCGCGGCAACATCGCCATGATGACAAAGGCCATGTCCCGCAGCCACACATACCGGTAGTCGTAATTGCGGTCTGCGCCCTTGCGTTCCGGCAGCGATGTGGTTGCGGCAGCCAGCAGCGCGCCGGTGGGCCGGTAGGTCAGCAGTGTGATCAGCTGCGCGCTGCGTTCGATGAAGGGGCCATAACGGCCGTTGCGGCCGGCGATCGGCGGCCGCTCGGCCCAGAAGGCATACGAGGCGCTGCGCTCACTGTCGAAATACCAGGGTGTGGCCGTGTTGCTGACGACCAAATCCAGCGTTTCGCCAGCGGTCAGGACGTGACGCGTCCGCAGCACCGAACCGGCACGATCCCAGATCAAATGGGGCGGGCTTTGCAGGTGGATATCGCCGAATGCAAACCCCTGGTCCGATGCGACCGGTTCGGCGACATGCAATGCGTAATCAGGGCGCACGTCGATCTCGGCGATGATGGCCACCTCGCCTTCCACCACCTCGATGCGCCGCAGCACGGCCTGTGCATCGAGGCTGCTGCCGGTCATGAGCTCGATTCGCCGCAACCGGCCGCTCGTCGCCTGGATTTCGGTCTCGAGAATGAAGCTCAAGCCCTGGTAGCGCCGTGTCCGCCGCCGCACCTCCTGCTCGACGCTGATGGCGAAGTACCCGCCGCGCACCGGATCGAGCAGGCCACCGAAACAGGAGGGGCTGTCGAATGCCGGCCAGCACAGCCAGTCGATCGAACCCTCGAGCGAGATGAGCGCGCAGCTAAAACCGTTGCCGACAATCGCATAGTCTGCAATCGGCACCAGCGGACGCCGGCTCAAGGGCTCACCCCGGCCCGGACGGCACGCGCAAGGGGTCCCCGGCGGCCCCCGGCAGGGCCAAGCGGCGCGCCTGCCAGCCGGCAGAAACTTTGGTGTTGGCGCCTTGCCGCACACGGATGCGCCGGCCCGGCCAAGCCGTTATACTCGTTTTTGGTGAACATGTCGGCATGACCCGGATCTGCGGGCCGGATGGGCCCTTATCAAGGCATGCCCATCGGGCTTTCGCCCCACCCAACGCGGGATCCCCATGTCGATCTGGCCTGATGTCGCCGAACAGATTTCCGCAGCCACCGGAAAACCGTTCGCAGCGCGCGCCGTCCGCACCCGCGGCAGCGCCCTCAATGCAACGGCGGTTGTCGAAGACGGAGAACGGATGTACTTCGTCAAACACAACACGGCAGACCGCATCGGCATGTTGCGCGCGGAGGCTGCAGGCCTTGATGAACTGGCCGGCACGCACACCCTTCTGGTGGTCCGGCCCATCTGCTGCGGAATCAGCGGCACGCAGGCGTTCCTCGTACTGGAACATGCCGACCTCGCCGACCGCAACGACACGATCGACGCCGATCTCGGCCGGGGACTTGCCGCTTTGCATGCGCAGCACCGCGATCACTTTGGCTGGCGTCAGGACAACACCATCGGCACCACCCCCCAATCCAACCAGCCGACAGATGACTGGCCCGCCTTCTGGGCCGGCCAGCGGCTCGCCCCGCAGCTCGCGATCGCCGCCGATCAAGGCTACACGGGACGCGTTCAGGACCAGGGAGCGGCGCTTCTTGCGCGCGTGCGGGCGTTCTTTCCAGGCCACGGGCCTGCGCCCTCCCTCGTGCACGGCGACCTCTGGTCCGGCAACGCCGCCGCCTGCGGCGGCCGCGCCATCGTCTACGATCCGGCGGTTTACTACGGGGATCGCGAAACCGATCTCGCCATGACCGAGCTCTTCGGGGGATTCTCGCCCGCCTTCTATGCGGCTTACGCGGCCTGCTACCCTCTTGATCCGGGTTATCAGGTGCGCAAGACTCTCTATAATCTGTACCATGTCCTAAACCACCTCAACCTTTTCGGGGGCGGCTACCTGGGCCAGGCCGAGCGCATGATGGCGCGGCTTCTGACTGAGGTCGGGACCTGAATTTCAATGATTTCGCTGCCGGATCCACGGCGACGACCGGGAGAGACGCCATGCTCGTAAAAGATGTGATGACCAAAACCGTCAAAACGGCCCGCCCCAAGACGCGCATCCGCGATGTCGCCATCGTCATGTGCTTCAATCGCATCAGCGGACTGCCCGTTGTCGAGGAGGATGGAAGCCTCGTCGGCGTGATATCAGAAAAGGATGTCCTGCGCGCCATGTACCCCAAGGTGGACGAGGCGCTGCGTCTTGCCCAGACCCCGCATTTCGAGGAACTGGAATCCGAGTATCGTGACGTGCTGAATCTGCATGTCGAGGACCTGATGAGTCACCGCGTGTTCACCGTCGCACCGGGTGACGCGATTTTGCGCGCCGTTTCGGTGATGTTCGCGCACAAGATCCGCCGCATACCCGTGGCCGTGGGCAACAAGCTCGAAGGGATCCTGAGCATCGGCGATGTCCACAAGGCCATCTTCAAGGAGACCTTCGATCGGGAATTCGGCGAAAATGTCCGTCCGGAATCCTCGCTCGAAGGCCCCTCGTCGCAGATGGTCTCCTAGCCGGAATCGGCCGCCGCGGCGGCCTCTTCGGCCGGTTCGTCCTCCACCATGCTGAACTGTGTCGGTGCGGACTGCCCGCCGGCAGGGGCCTTGCCGTTCAACTTGATGCGCAGCCGCAGTTCGTTGACCGAATCGGCATTGCGCAAGGCGTCCTCGTAACTGATGCGGCCCGCATCATAGAGATCGAAAAGCGCCTGATCGAACGTCTGCATCCCCTGTTCGCGTGATTTGCCCATGGCCTCCTTCAGCGAATGCACCTCACCCTTGAATATGAGGTCGGCCACGAGCGGCGTATTGAGCAAAATCTCCACGGCGGCGGCGCGGCCCTGTCCGTTGGTCGTTGGTATGAGGCGCTGCGAGACAATGGCCTTGGTGTTCAGGGACAGATCCATGAGCAGCTGATTGCGCCGCTCCTCGGGGAAGAAATTGACGATGCGGTCCAGGGCCTGATTGGCGCTGTTGGCATGGAGGGTGGCCATGCACAGGTGCCCGGTTTCGGCAAAGGCGATGGCGTACTCCATGGTGTCACGGTCGCGGATCTCGCCGATCAAAATGACGTCGGGCGCCTGCCGCAGGGTGTTTTTCAGTGCCGCAAACCAGTTGTGCGTGTCGGCTCCGACCTCCCGGTGGGTCACCAGACAGTTTTTGTGTTTGTGCACGTATTCGACGGGGTCTTCGATCGTGATGATGTGGCCATGGGATTTCTCGTTGCGGTAATCCACCATCGCCGCAAGGGACGTCGACTTGCCCGAGCCCGTCCCGCCGACGAGGATGACCAGACCGCGCTTGGCGAGACTCACCTCGCGCAGCACCGGCGGCAGCTGCAGGTCATCGAAGGTCGGGATCTTGCTGGTGATGGTGCGCAGCACCAGGCCGACATGCCCCTGTTGCACAAAGACGTTCACCCGGAAACGGCCGATGTCCGGCGCCGTGATGGCGAAGTTGCACTCCTTCTCCGTTTCGAATTCCTCGCGCTGGCGATCATTCATGATGGCTTGCGCGAAGGCCTTCGTATGCTGTGGTGTCAGGCGCTGCTGGCCGGCTGGCGTCATTTTGCCGTCAATCTTGATCGCCGGCGGGAAATCGACCGACAAAAACAGGTCCGAACCCTTGCGCGACAGCATGAATTTGAGCAGACCAAATAGATTATTGGTGACTTGTTCCATGGTCATAGGTGTTCTCTCAGACAAAGACCCGCCCTGTGCGGGATCGGGTGCAGATCAACGGAAACAACGAGGAGAGACGCTCTCGCCCTTTACTACAGTGTAGACGCGAGGGAGGCGCAATACAGTCCACGTTCAGAAATGTCCCTGGCGCAGCACCCACTCGACGGCGTCTGCGACCGCGTCGGCCGCATTCGCAGCCGGCATGAGCGCCACGCTCTGGGAAAAACGCGATTGCACCACCGCAAACGACGGATCGATCCGTCCGCAGATCACGATCGCCGGCCGCCCGTGGCGGGCGGCAAGGTCGGCCACCACCCGCGGCCCCTTGCCAGCAGCCGTCTGCCGGTCACAGGCGCCCTCGCCCGTAAAGACGGCGGCGCTTGCGGCAATGGCCCGATCCAGTCCGGCCAGGCGGGCCAGAAACGGGGCACCGGGCAGCAGACGGGCGCCAAGGAATGCGAAGGCAAACCCAAGACCGCCGGCCGCACCGGCGCCGGGGGAAGAAACGAGGCCGCGCCGGACGGATTGCTCCAGCTGGCCGGCAACATGGGCGATGGCCGCATCCCACGCCGGCAGCGCCGCGGCATCCACGCCCTTTTGTCTTGCGTAGAGCGCAGCGCCGTCTGCGCCGAGCAGAGGGTTATTGACATCAACGAGAATGGTCCACCGGCAATCCTTCAGCCGTGGATCGAGTGCGCTTACGCAAACGCGCCGCACGGCAGCCAGATGCGCAGGCCGCGGATCACCGTTCCCATCGAAACGCGCACCCAGGGCAGCGAGCATGCCGGTGCCGGCATCCCAGGTGGCACTGCCACCGAGGCCTACACAAAAGCGCCGCACGCCCCGATCAAGCAATTGGGTAATCCACTCACCGAGACCACGCGTGGTCCGCATGGATGCCTCTGCGCCGGCCACCGGCAAACCGGTCACCGCGGCGCTCTCGATCAAGGCGACCGGACCCCGGCGGGCCTCCCATAGGGCGAAGGGAATGGCCCGGGGCATACCGTCGGCCGTGGTCACCACGGTCTGCTGCGGGGTTGCGTTGAGGCGCGCGGCCAAAACCTCCAGAGTCCCGTCACCGCCATCGGGCAAAGGGCAGACGAAGCGGGGCCGGTCGGGATGCACGCGCTCGAGTCCGCGCACCATGGCCGCGGCCGCGGCCGTCGCCGACAGCGTCCCCTTGAAGGCGTTGGGCGCGATGACTAGCGGCGCAGAAGCCACAGGACAAGCGTAAAGATGAGACTGACGAGCAACGAACTGCCAAGCGGCACGAAAATCCGCACATGACCGATGCGCCAGGCAAAGTCTCCCGGCAGGTGGCCGAAGACGCCTCTTGGACCCAGACGCGCGACGGCACCGGCAACCAGAAACACGAGGCCGATGATGATCAGCGCGCGGCTCACACCGACAACCCGCCCGGAATGGCCGAACCGCAGGCGGCGCGCCTCAGGCCCCGTAGAGGAGGCCGAGCACACCGATGATGATCAGATAAAGGGCCACGATATAGTTGAGCAGGCGCGGCATGACCAGGATCAGGATGCCGGCGATCAGCGATATCAGTGGTTCCAGTGCAACATGCAGCATCATGCGATTTCTCCTTGCAGACAATACCGGCCACCGCGCCCTCGCACACCGGATTTCAGGTAGGCAGCGAATGTGCGGCGGAATGGGTGACGAAATGGTCTCGGGCGGCCGCCGGCAGGTGCGCTGCATCCATTTTCAGGATCTGGCGCTCGAACTGCATCATCGATGCGGCGGCCGCCATCGCCAGCACGGCGAATACGGCAAAGGACTTCCGTGGACTGATGCCATGCACATAGACACCCGCAAGCCCCAGAAGGCCGAACCACCAGCCAAGACCGATGACACCGAGATACGGCACGAAACCAAGCAGCGTGGTGATGGGCGTGATGGCGCTTGTGTAGGCAAAGACGCGGTAGGCCGTCTCGAACGACTGCGATGAACCCATGAGCCACCACAGCGCGAACAGTATGCCGCTGAAGAAAAAGCTCGTCAGGGTCAAGAGCACCGGCACGACGACCAGCAGCGCGCCCGCTTCCGGCAACAGCGTATGCCCGCCCGCCGTCACGAGAAACAGCGCGTCGAGCACGGCATCGATCACGGAGATCGCCACCACGAACCGCCACGGCCCCAGAAATCCGCCCTTCTTCGGCATCGCCCGGAAGAACTGCACAGGACGCGTGACCATTTGCACGATGACCCCGGTCACGACACCCGGCGCACCCGGTCTGACTTGCATTCCATTACCCCCTTCCCCGGAAAGCATACAGCGGCACACACAAACAGGCTAGGGCGCCGGTATCGTGCCACCCGAGAAGGGGAAAGGGGGTGCGCCCAGCGAAGGGGGCACGGGCGTACCCTGGGGTATGGACACGCTCCCATTGGGCAGTGGTGGTGCCGGCTGCGAAACCGCGGGGCCGCCTTGCATGCACGGCCCGCCCAACGCGTTGATCAAGGCCAAGTCGGTACGAATCAGCTGACTGCCCTCGGTGAGCAGTTGCTGGCGCTGCACCGGTGTCACCGCCTGCGCGAAATCCACCAGGATAATGTTCAGTGTGGACAGGCTTGCGCGCAGATCCGCCAGATTGCGGGCCGTTTGTACCGCCGCGGCGCCCGATCCCTGGGCGGGACTTGTGGTGATCTGGGCGACGGCCATGCCGGCACCCACCACGCACGACACCAACGTCCGGCGCACCGCCTAAAGACCCCTGGCCTCAGGAGCCGCTGCCCGAACTCGTGCCGCTGCCCGCTGCGCCCCCGGTACCACCACCGGTACCACCACCGGTACCATTCCCAGTACCGCCACCGGTACCATTCCCGGTACCGCCTCCATTGTTGCCGCTTGCCGGTCCCGCCGAAGAACTCGTTCCACTGCTCCCGCTCGTGCCGCCGTTGGCGGCCTTGTGCTGCTGGCAGGCCGACAACATGCTCATCAAGACCAGGACACTTCCTGCCACTGCGAATTGCTTTCTCATGTCGGTATCTCCACTTGTCTCAGTCAGCGACCGACAGTAGCAGCGCGTGTCCGCCTACGCATGAGACCTTCGCCAGACGGTCAGGCGATGGTGCGGCCCGCAGCGCTCGCACCCGCCTTATGACACTTTGGCGACCCCGTCCTCCGAGATCCGCAGATGTCCGCCGTCGTCGACCCGCCAGCGCCGGCCGTGCGCGGCCGCCAGACGATCGAGACCGCGCATCAGGGCCACATAGGATGCGGTGACGATATTGCGGCTGACACCGACCCCAAAACACGGCGCCCCCTGGTCCGCCCACTCGAGTTCCACGAAGGCGGCGGCCTCGGCGCCGGATTCGCGGCCAAGAGCGTGCTCCTCATAGTGCACGAGCCGCACGGGTACGCCCAGCGCCGCCATGGCCGCATCGAGCGGGCCATTGCCGATCCCCTGCCTCTCGACACGCTGTCCCGCGACCTGAAGCGACAACCGCACCCCCTGGCCGCCTTCTGCATCGTAGAGCTCATGATGCAGGCACGCGATGTCGCCATTGGTCAGATAGGTCGCGCAAAAGAGCGCCCACAGGTCGGCGCTCTTCATCTCGCCGCCACGTGCATCCGTGTGTGCCTTGACCAGATGACTCAGTTCGATCTGCAACCGGCGCGGCAATACGAACCCGTGGTCGCGTTCGAGGATGTAGCTGACGCCGCCTTTGCCCGACTGGCCGTTCAGGCGAATGACGGCATCGTAGCTGCGGCCGACATCGGCCGGATCGACCGGCAAATACGGCACATCCCAGAAAGCACCGGATGTCTGCGCCGCGAAACCCTTCTTGATGGCGTCCTGATGGGATCCTGAAAACGCCGTGAACACGAGATCTCCCGCGTAAGGGTGACGCGGCGCCACCGGCAGACGCGTGCAATGCTCCACCGTACGCGCGACCTCGTCGATGCGCGACAGATCGAGCCTGGGATGCACGCCCTGCGTATACAAGTTCAAGGCAAGCGTCACGAGGTCAACGTTTCCGGTCCTCTCGCCATGACCGAACAGGCAGCCTTCGACCCGTTGGGCGCCCGCAGCCATGGCCAGCTCCGCCGCCGCCACGGCGGTGCCGCGATCGTTGTGCGGATGCACGCTCAAGATCATGTCCGACCTCCTGCGCAGGTTCCGATGCATCCATTCCACCTGGTCGGCAAAGACATTGGGAGTCGCCATTTCCACGGTCGCCGGCAGATTGATGATCACCTTCTCGTTGGCGCCGGGGGCCCACGCGTCCACCACGGCGTCACAGATCTCCCGGGAGAAATCGAGTTCGGCCGCGCTGAATGTCTCCGGGCTGTATTCGAGAACCCATTCCGTATCCCCCGCACCGGCAATCTCCTCGCGAATCGCGCAGGTTGCCGCCACCGCCATCTCGATCATCTCGGTGCGCGTGCGGCCAAAGACCAGCGAGCGGAAAACCGGGGCGATGGCGACATAGACGTGCACGATCGCGCGGCGCGCGCCGCGCAACGCGGCCACCGTCCTCCGGATGAGCTCGGGGCGCGCGGGTGTGAGCGCGCTGATGGTCACGTCCGCCGGCACGCGGCCGGCCGTGATGAGATGCCGGATGAAATCGAATTCGGTCTGTGACGCCGACGGAAAACCCACTTCGATTTCCTTGAAACCGATACGGCAGAGCAGATCGAACAGCATTTTTTTGCGCGCGCCGTCCATGGGCTCGAGCAGGGCCTGGTTGCCGTCACGCAGATCCGTGCTGAGCCAGACAGGCGGCGCGGTCACCACGCGGTCCGGCCAGTGCCGGTCCGTCAAGGCCACGGGCGCAAAGGGTCGATACTTCTTCTGTGGATCCTGAATCATGGGTAGCTCCTGGCTGCGATGAAAGACACGATGTGACCAGTCAAAGCAGCCAGGCGGCCACGTGCTCTAGGCCTGGCTGCTGCAGCACAGTCGAAGCATGATCCTGTCCATCGCCCGTAACCCCAAAACCCATGCAAAGAAGAAAAAACGAACAAAAACCGCAGAGACGGGCAAAAGCCCGCAACAATCAGGAGCGCGCGAGGCGACGCAGTCGCATGGACCGCGCGGAAACCACGAAGAGAAGGAGGCGTGTGAGCATGAGGGGCATCATCGGCTGGCACCGCGCCCTTGTCAAGGACCGGCCCGCCGTAGGCCCCATGGACCCCGCTTGGTCCGGACGGCAAAATGGGGTGATCGCCCCCGACCCGACCGGTGCCGCTTCATGATCGTCTTGTTGACGGACTTTGGCCTGACCGACCCCTACGTGGGCCAGCTGCACGTGCGGCTTGCGCGCGAGGCCCCCGGCGTCCCCGTCATCGATTTGTGGCACAACCTGCCCGCGTTTGCCGTGCAGCGCGCCGCCTATCTGGTGCCGGCCTATTGCCGGAACCTGCCACCTGGGACCATCGTCGTCGCCGTGGTCGACCCGGGCGTGGGTGGCGCGCGCGAAGGCATCTGGCTGGATGCCGGCGGACGCCACTTCGTGGGGCCGGACAACGGACTGTTCGAGCTCATAGCACGGCGCTATCCGGTGCACCAGTGTGCGCGGCTCGCCGTCTTGCCGGCGGCCGCGGCCACCTTTCACGGGCGCGATGTCTTTGCGCCGGCGGCCGCGCGGCTGGCCACGGGCGCCACCCCACCCTGGCAACCATGGCCGTTGTCACGCAAGTCCGCATGGCCAGACGATCTCGCCGAGATCGTCTACATCGATCATTATGGCAATGCCCTCACGGGCCTGCGCGCCGACACGCCGCTCTCCGGCCTCACGATCCGCGGCACGAATCTGGCTCCGGCACGCACCTTCAGCGACCGCCCGCACGGTGAACCGTTCTTCTATGCCAACAGCAACGGCTTATGGGAGATCGCCGCCAATTCGGCGAGCGCCGCAGACCGGCTCGGATTGGCGGTGGGCGACCCGGTCACGCCTCACGCCTGACGCCGCCTGGCCTCCTTGGCGAGGATGTCACGGAGATAGCGGCCGGTGTGGGATGCCGGGTGGCGCGCGATGTCCTCCGGAGTACCGGCCGCCATGACGCGACCGCCGCCGCTGCCGCCTTCCGGCCCGAGATCGACCAGGTAATCCGCGGTCTTGATGACATCGAGGTTGTGCTCGATGACGACGACGGTGTTACCGCGATCTGTCAATGTGTGCAGCACATGCAGCAACTGGCGGATGTCATGGAAGTGCAGACCCGTGGTCGGTTCATCCAGAATATACAGGGTCCGCCCGGTATCACGCTTCGACAGCTCGCGCGCAAGCTTGATGCGCTGCGCCTCGCCCCCCGACAGCGTGGTGGCCGACTGGCCCAGCGTCAGATAGCTCAACCCCACGTCGGTCAGCGTCTCGAGCTTGCGCCGTATGGCGGGCATCGCCTGGAAGAAGTCCAGCGCCTCCTCCACGGTCATCTGCAGGGTGTCGTGGATGGTCTTGCCCTTGTAGTGCACTTCGAGCGTCTCGCGGTTGTAGCGCATGCCCTTGCAGACATCACAGGCCACATACATGTCCGGCAGAAAGTGCATCTCCACCTTGACAAGACCGTCGCCCTCGCAAGCCTCGCAGCGGCCGCCGCGCACGTTGAAGGAAAAACGCCCGGGACCGAAGCCGCGCTCACGGGCTTCGGCCGTCGCCGCAAACAGCTCCCGCAACGGCGTAAAAAGTCCGGTATACGTCGCCGGGTTGGAGCGCGGTGTGCGGCCGATCGGACTCTGGTCGATGTCGACCACCTTGTCGAAATGCTCGAGCCCCTCGATGGCACGGTGTGGCGCCACCTCGCGCCGCGCCGCGTTCAGCGCGTTGGCGGCGGCCGGATAGAGCGTGTCATTGACGAGTGTCGACTTGCCGGAACCCGACACACCGGTGACACAGGTGAGCGTGCCGACCGGAATCTTGACGTCCACGTCCTGCAGGTTGTGTCCGCGCGCGCCCTTGATTGACAGGAAGGCATTGCCCGTCCGGCGCACCTCCGGCACAGGAATGGTCTCCTCGCCGACCAGGTAGCGGCCGGTGAGCGAATCCCGGTTGGCCATGATCTGTTCGGGCGTGCCTTCGGCCACAATGCGCCCGCCGTGGACACCAGCGCCTGGTCCCACATCGACGATGTGGTCGGCGGCGCGGATCGCCTCTTCGTCGTGTTCGACGACGATCACGGTATTGCCGAGATCGCGCAGCGCCTCGAGGGTGGCGAGCAGGCGGCCGTTGTCACGCTGGTGCAGACCGATGGAGGGTTCATCGAGCACATACATGACCCCGACCAGGCCCGCACCGATCTGCGAGGCGAGCCGGATGCGCTGCGCCTCGCCACCCGACAAAGTCTCCGCCGAACGGGCCAGCGTCAGATAGTCGAGACCGACGTTGATAAGAAACTTCAGGCGCTCTGTGATCTCGTGCACGATCTTGGCGGCAATGACGCCGCGCTGCCCCTCAAGCAGGAGCTGGCTGAAAAACGCATGCGCCTCCTGGATCGGCAACTCCGTTACCTGATGGATCGCCCGGTCCTCGATGAACACATGGCGCGCCTCGATCTTCAGGCGGCTGCCGGCGCAGGCCGTACAGGGACGCGAACCGATGAACCGGGACAGTTCGTCGCGCACGCCCGCCGACTCCGTCTCCCGGTAACGCCGTTCCATGTTGGGAATCACACCTTCGAATGGATGCTTGCGCCGGTGACGGCGCCCATGGTCACTGTATGAAAAGGTAATGGGCTCGCCGCCGCTGCCATAGAGGATCACATCGCGGATCTTCTTGCCGAGGTGCCCAAATGGCGTTTCGATGTCAAAGTCATAGTGCCTGGCGAGCCCCTCAAGCATCTGGAAATAAAACGGATTGCGCCGGTCCCATCCGCGGATGGCACCAGCCGGCAGACTCAGGGTGGGGTCCTGCACCAGCCGGTCCGGATCAAAGAACTGACGCACACCCAGGCCGTCGCACTCCGGGCAGGCACCGGCCGGATTGTTGAATGAAAAAATACGCGGCTCAAGCTCCGCCAGACTGTAGCCACATTGCGGACAGGCGTAGCGCGCCGAGAACAAAGTCTCGGACACGGGCTTGCCCTCATCGTTCAACACGGCAAGACCGACCAGCCCCTCGGATACATTCAGGGCGTTCTCGAAGGATTCTGCCAGCCGCGCCTCCTGGCCCGGGCGCAGCACCAGACGGTCGACGACCGCCTCGATGGTGTGCTTCTGGTTCTTCGCCAGCAAGGGAGCGGCGGCGAGATCCACCACCTCGCCATCGATGCGCGCGCGCACATAGCCCTTTGCGCGCAGTTCATCGAGCTTGGCCGTCGCTTCGCCCTTGCGGCCGGAAATCACCGGCGCCAGTACCATCGCCTTGGTCCCAGGCGGCAGCGCAAGCGCCTCGTCGACCATCTGCGTCACCGTCTTTGCATTCAATGTCGTGCCGTGCACCGGGCAGCGCGGCTCACCGACACGGGCAAACAGCAGGCGCAGATAATCGTAGATCTCCGTGACCGTGCCGACCGTCGATCGCGGATTGTGCGAGGTGCTTTTCTGCTCGATGGAGATCGCCGGCGACAGACCCTCGATCAGGTCCACGTCAGGTTTTGCCATCAGCGACAGAAACTGCCGCGCGTACGCCGACAACGATTCGACGTAGCGGCGCTGCCCTTCGGCGTAGAGCGTATCAAAGGCGAGTGACGATTTCCCGGAACCGGAAAGGCCCGTGATCACGATCAGGCGATCCCGGGGCAGATCCAGGTCAAGATTCTTCAGGTTATGCGTACGCACGCCGCGCAGCCGGATCAGATCCATGCTTTTCGTGCCCGAATCAAATTGGTTACTATACGACCCACCTCGATTCAAGGCAAAATCATGACCAAGCGCACGATCACCCCCGGCCCGGCTTCTTCGGCACCCATGACGCCGCTTGAGCGGCGCTCGGTTGCGGTTTTGGCCAGCATCTACGGCTTTCGCATCTTCGGACTGTTTCTCGTGTTCCCCGTTTTCGCGCCCTACGCCGCGACACTGGCACCGCACGCGCCAATCCTGGTTGGGCTTGCGCTTGGCATATACGGACTGACCCAGGCGATGCTGCAGATCCCGTCGGGCATGGCGTCCGATGTTTTCGGGCGCAAGGCGGTGATGACGACCGGACTCGTGGTATTTGCCATCGGCAGCTTCGTGGCCGGCGTCTCGCATGGCATCTGGGGCCTCGTTCTCGGCCGCGCGATCCAGGGAGCCGGTGCGATTTCGGCGGCGACCATGGCGCTGACCGCCGATCTCACACGCGAAAGCCAGCGCACCAAGGCGATGGCCGTCATCGGCGTCACCATCGGCGGGGCGTTCTCGCTGTCGATGGTGCTGAGTCCCGTGCTCCAGGGATCGCTTGGCGTGCCCGGCATATTCCAGCTCACCGCAGTGCTCGCGGTGATCGCCATCGGCCTCCTGTGGTGGAAGGTGCCGAACCCGGAGCGTCCGCTTACGTTCGAGCCTTCGGCGGAGCTGCGCGATATCATCCGCGACCGCCGCCTGTGGCCGCTCGACGCAGGCATCTTTTTCCTGCACATGACCCTGACGGCGCTGTTCGTCGTGCTGCCCGGTACGCTGGTCGCCACCACGGGAATCCCGCTCGCGCGCCAGTGGGAAATCTATTTGCCGGTCATCGGTGCGGCGTTCCTGACCATGGGCCCCTTCATCCACCTCGGCCACCGCGCACCGAAGAAAGTCATTTTCGGTGCCGTGGGGTTGCTGGTGCTGGCTGAATGCGCCTATGCGGCCGGCCACAACCACACGATTGCGCTTGCCGTCGGCATGTGGCTCTTCTTTACGGGTTTTAGTCTCCTGGAGTCCGTGTTTCCGTCGCTGATTTCCCGCCTGGTGCCAGGCCACAGCAAAGGGGCCGCCATCGGCGTCTACAGCACCTCCCAGTTTTCAGGGGCCTTTCTCGGTGGTTTCCTGGGGGGCGCCCTGGCTCAGGGCTTCGGCGCCGAGGCGGTCTTCGCCGCTTCGCTCATCGTTACTCTCATCTGGATGGGCCTGGCATTCCTGGCCCCCGAACCGACACTGCTCGAAAGCCGGCAAATCCGACTTAGCCGCGAACGGGCACGATCGGCGGACATCGTGCATGATCTCTCCACCCTGCCCGGGGTCATCGAGGTTGTCGTGGTGCCCGACGAGGGACTTGCCTATCTCAAAATCGACCCGAAGATTTTCGCGGACACCACGATCCGGCCGTTCACCGCCTGATCAACGACGGCCGCCCAGGAGAGCGCAGGGTGGGGGGCGACTTTCGCCCCTTCCGGCAAACGTCTAGACTAGGTGATCGGCTCCAGACGCTGTGGATCCAGAATCGACACCGGCGAGGACAACTTTATATGGCACGAGGGATCAACAAGGTTATTCTGGTAGGCAATCTCGGCAAGGATCCCGAGATCCGCTACTCGCCCGGCGGTGGCGCGGTGGCCAACCTGAGTGTCGCCACGGCCGAATCGTGGAAGGACCGGAACACCGGTGAGCGGCAGGAACGCACCGAATGGCACCGGGTTGTACTCTTCGGCAAACTTGCGGAGATCGCCCAGGAATACCTGAAGAAGGGGGCCCAGATCTACGTCGAGGGGCGCCTGCAAACACGCAAGTGGCAGGACAAGGACGGTCATGACCGCTACACCACCGAAATCGTCGGCAACGAACTGCAGATGCTGGGTGGCCGCGGTGGGGCCGGCGGCACCGCGGAGAACGCGCCCGATATGGGCTACGAACCATCCGCTCCCCCGGCCGCCACGCGGCGGGATGCGCCGGCAGCAGGCACCAAGAGTGGCGACGACTTCGACGACGATATTCCGTTTTGAGAGTTTACCAAGAGCCAATCTGTAAAGAGAATCTCAGTAGGTATTGTTACGATTTCTTGGGATGGAGTTCGAGAGTCTGCGTCTCTTGCGCCGGAACGAAACCTTGATTCCGCGTTTGTATATCTTGCGATCGAGGCGCGCTTTGACGGTAAGGCCAGCCTGAGTTTTCGTCCCAGCAATGAGATTGACGATGGGATGGCGCCATAGTTCTTGACATCCTCCCCGCCCTGAAGGACAGGGATTCCTACGGCGCTCGGTGCAGCGCATGACCGCACTAAGTCCCTTCAGCGGGCTCCTGCTTCGCCGGGGCTGCCCTACTGGCACCGAGGTGCCAGTTGGGGCTCATCCCCTCCACAGACCATGACGGCATGCCCTGCCGCCAGTATGTTGCGTGCGGCATTCACATCGACGTGAGCCGTGTGGCCGCAGGCAACGCACTTGAACCGGGATTGGGTCGGGCGGTTGTCCTTCGCCACATGCCCACACGCCGCACAGGTTCGGCTCGTGCTCCGTGGATCGACCACCACGACCATCCCGCCGCGCCAGGACTGCTTGTACAAAAGCGGGCGGCGGAACGCAAACCATCCCTGATCGAGGTCGGCGCGGTTCAGCCCCATTTTGGCGCGGGTGTTTTTCCCCGGCTGTTCAACCGGCCCCGACGCCGACCTGGACATATTCCGTACCCGCAAACCCTCGATCACGATGCCCGCGTGGTTTTGGCTGAGCGTCGTGCGGAGTTGGTGCAGATGGTCGCGCCGGATGTTGCCGATCCGGGTGTGGAGCTTCTGGACGCGGGCTTTCGCCTTCGTCCCGTTCTTTTGAGAACTTCTGTTTGCGGCTCATTACCCGCTGATAGCGCGCAAGGCGTCGAGCGTGTTTCTTGAACGCGTCGATCGGGGCGATGATTTCGCCCGTGGACAGGGCGGCGCAATTTACCACACCCCTAGCCACGCCAACGATGCGGGAGGCGGGATAGACGGGATCGGCCACCTCGCGTTCGGTCTGGATGCTGATGAACCATTTGCCACCACGCATGGACACGGTGATGTTTTTCACCCCACCGCATATATCCCGGCTCTTCCGGTAGCGCCGCCAGCCGAGCTTTGGCAGGAAGACGCGCCCGTTTCCGCCCCACGGTCCATACGGATCAGCAGGCGACGGCTGGGGGGAAACGGGGCCGGCCCATAGGCTTCCACGACGGATGGATGCTTCCGGTCGCCAATGCGGCGGTGCGCGTTACAATCGGGCTCGTGCCGCACATTCGCAACGGTATGGTAGCTTGTGGTGTATCGAAATGGTCTGGGAGCCGCTTCCCGGTTCCTCGTACGGCATGAAGTCCCGCGCAATGGCGATTGCGGCTCGCCGCGCCTTTAGCTCCGCCCCCGACCGCAGCCAATATCCGCTGCCTTTCGTTCATCAGCGGCCGTATCGCCGCAAACTTCTCGTGTCGCGCCTTTGCCCACAGAGCCATGCCATTGCATGGACTGCTCTTTCAGAACACTGTCTGGGTTATTTTTCACAGATCCGAAACCTTGATTCACCTCTATGCCCGCGGGGATGCAGGACGCGTGTCCATCGGTTAGGTGCGCCTGCAAAAAGACCGGCTTTTCCTGCCATACCGACCGTCTTAATGTGATGCCAATTCAGATGCGGGTCTTCCTTGTCTGTCCTAGGACAATAGGCGGCGCAGAACAGGGACGCCCGCTCGTCTGCGGCCTCGCGCGGGAGCGAATCAGGGCGTTGGCAATAGTGGCGCTCGCGGGATCGGGAATGCCTCACGGCGACCGTTGATCACGCATCCGTCGCCAGACAGTGTTTTTGCCCACCTGCAGAATTTCGGCAGCCTTTACCTGATTGCCCTGGGTACATTCGAGTACATAGGAGAAGTAATGCCGCTCGAGGTCGGCCAGGCTCATGAGCCTTGGAAGGTGCCGGAAGACATCCCAGTCGCCCTCGTGCGCACCGATATCGAGACGTATATCCGCAGCATCCAGGACGTCCGTGTCGGCGGCAAGGGTGAGACTGCGCTCGATGACGTTGCGCAACTCCCGGACGTTACCTGGCCACTGATAGGCGGCCAGTTTGCGTATCGCCTCCGCCGTCAGATGCGGCACGGGACGGCCGGCCTTGCTGCAATGGCGCTCGACGAAATAGGCGGTCAACTCAGGAATGTCGTCGCGCCGGCTTCGCAGGGACGGCACCATCAGCGGCAGGACATTGAGCCGGAAATACAGATCATCACGAAAACCACCGTCCCGGACCCGGGCGGCAAGGTCATGATGGGTGGCGGCAATGACGCGGACATCCACCTTGCGATTGACATTCGCACCGACCGGCCTGATCTCCTGCTCCTGAAGAACACGCAGCAGCCGCACCTGGAGTGCGGGCGAGATATCGCCGATTTCGTCAAGGAACAGCGTCCCGTTGTGGGCCTCTTCGAATAATCCCCGGCGGGCCCGGTCGGCGCCGGTAAACGCGCCCTGAACATGGCCGAACAATTCACTCTCGAGCAGGTGCTCCGGCATTGCCGCGCAGTTGACGGCGACGAATGCCCGGCCCTGACGGTTGCTGTGCTCATGAACAGCCCGGGCCACCAGCTCCTTGCCGGTACCGGATTCCCCCTGGACGAGCACCGGCAGGTCGGACAGCGCCACGCGATCCAGCGAGCCGAATATCGCCTTGAGCCCCGTTTCCGCGCCGATCACGCCGGCATCCCGGTCCGCACACAGCCGGGAACGCAACTTCTGCACTTCGCGCCTTAACTGCCGCCGCTCGAGAACACCGGCGATTCTTACCAGCAGTTCCTCCGTCTCAACCGGCTTCATCAGGTAGTCGTCCGCTCCCATGCGCATGGCCTCGACCGCCGAAGGCACGGTCGCATAGGCGGTGATGATCAACACACCGATGTTGCTCTGCAGCGCCCGCACACCCTGCGCCACCTTCAGGCCGTCATCAGCCTCCTGGATCTTCAAGTCCGTTATGACGATGTCGAAGCTGCGGTGCGCGGCATGAGCAAGCGCTGCCTCCACCGAGTCTGCGCTCACCACACCGTAACCGGCACGCTCGAGCGTGCGTGACAGGATCCTCAGTAAAGGCTGTTCGTCATCCACCAGCAGTATGTCGGTCACGGCCCGCCTCGCGCGATATGGCAAATACGACTTCGGTACCCTCCGGGGTGTTGGCGATTGTCACCCAACCGCCGTGCGCATTGGCGATCCGCCGTACCAGCGCAAGCCCCAGCCCCGTACCCTCGCTTTTGGTCGTATAAAACGGCACAAAAAAGCGTTCTGGATTCCCCTGAAATCCGCCACCACTATCTACAACCTTAATATAGACCCAATCCTCATCCCCGGACGTGGTGACAAGGATGTGGCCGCTGTCCTTCATGACCTCGGCGCTGTTCAGAATGAAATTCCAGACCACCTGCCGTATCTGATCGGCATCAAACGAGACCGTCCCCACGTCCTCGGCGAGCATCATGGAAAACACGTGCTGATGTTCACGATTGAGCGTCTGATCGTACAGGTCCACCACCTGCCGCACGATCTCATTCAGATCGCCCTCTTCCCGCGCCGTTTCCGCCGGTCTCGTCCATTTCAGGAAATTCTGCAAGACCGCATTCAGCCGCCGTGACTCATCGCGCACGATGCCTGCAAATTCCCGCCGTTCGGCCTCGGAAGCACCCTTGTCGTCTATGATGAGCTCGACGCCGCTCACGATGCTCGCCAAAGGATTGCGGATCTCGTGCACGATCACCGACGCCGTCTCCGCCAGGCACGCAAGGCGCTCTGACTCGGCCTGCTTGCGCCGTTCGGCATCCATCTGCCGGGTGGCGCGGGCCAATCGTTCCAGCATGGCGTTGAACGCCTCGCTCAAAACGCCCACCTCGTTGTGGCGGCGCACCTTGACGCTCTGCGGTCCCTCGTCGCCCGCCTGCACCTGCTGGACATCACGCACGAGTCCTTCCAGATCATCGGTCAACTTGCGGGACAAAAGCCACCCCGCCCCTCCGCCGATCCAGGCCGCCAGAAAAGTAAGAAGCAGTCCGTAATCGCGCGCGGCCGCAATCTGGCGCAAAACCCGCGCCCGCGACAGGCTCAGGGTCACCGCACCCACCGGGTAGCGGCCGACACGGATCATCTGGCGCGCAGTGAGCCAGCGCCGCTTTTCGTGCAAGGGGCCGCTGCTGCCGAGCGCCACCCCTTCGCTATTGGTCACACGGATACGACGCACGCCGGAGCGGCGCACGGCGTAGCGTATAATCGCATCGAGTGTCCCCAGATTCTCGGTGAGCACCGCATCGCGTGCGGCGATCGCCACGGTTCTGGCAAGCCTTTGCGCATCCCGGTGTAACAGCTTGTCCATAGCCTGCTGCTGGCGCTCGACGACGGCGGCCACCAGTGCCAGCATGAGCACCACATGGACCAGCGTGATGGAAACCACCACCTTGAAACGGAATGTCTGGTAATAGCGCAGAGACGTCATGGCGTCTGCCCGCCCGTCACGGGCGAGCGCACGAGATGGCGAATGTGCGCGTATTCGCCGGGACTGGCCGCCACGAAACCGGCCGGCATGTGCAGGCCGGACAACACCTTCCGTCCGGCCGGGCTGTCGCTCAGACCAACGAGCGCACGGCGAATGGCCAGCACGGTGGCCGGCGGCAGCGTGTCCCGGACGGCAATGGGCATCTCCGGACCGGCCGGCGTGCGCGCGATGATGCGGATCTTCGCCTGCAGGGCGCGTGGCTCCTGGTCGAGCGACCACGGCCACGTACCACCCAGATCCGCGAGGCCGCGCGCTACGGCGAGGATCACGGAATCCTGGTTGCGCAGGTAGAGGGGACGCATGATGCGATGGACGACCACACCTTGGCGGCGCAGGTATTCCTTGACCATAAGCGTCGCGGCAAGGGCCCGCCGGTCGGGGAAGGCGATGGTGCGGCCCGTGAGGGTCTTCGGAGTCAGAGTCCGGATCGGGCTGCCGCGGCGGACGATGACGATACCAATGAACGGAAGACCCTTGATGCGGACCACTGCGCGATAGCCACGGACATGCCGATACAGGAAGGGATTTAGAAAGATGATGTCGTAGAGGCCGGCGTTCGCGCGGGTCATGAATCGCGCAAAATCGGGGGCGGTGGCAAATATCACGGGACGGTGCAGAACGTGTGTCAGCCGTGCGCACAGGGGAATGAACATGCGCGCAAGCGACACCGGATTCTGCAGGGGCAGAACCCCGAAGCGCAACGGCCTGGCGGTCGCCGCCGCACAGGAGGCAAGCGCCACGATCGACATCGCACCCGCGCCACAAAGCCGGGTGAACGTCCGCTTGGCCGCCACAGCGGCACACCGGGGGACCATGACCCATGCGCCTTTGTGTCTGCCCCTGTCCACCAATGCGCACGGTCGTCTCATATCATCCAATGACTCAAAAAAGGGGGGATTCCCCCCCTCAATCAGACCCCCTAGGAGGACCATCACACCTGCTCAATGGATAAGGCGGGCACCAAATGGCAGGCTGACCATGACGCTGACTGCATTGTCCGTGGGGGCGCCGCTGTTGTTGTAGCTGGTTCGATCCCATTCGAGGTAATAGCGGACACCCCTATTCGCCAGATACACGCCGATCAGGCTCTCCTGATCGAGACTCGTCGTAACACCTGCCGCTCCCGCATAATGCGGCGCCAACACCGGACCGGCGGTGCTCACCGCGACGGGTTCCATGTTTTCCGTATTGTATGTACTGTAGCGGAACACCGCCATGACGTCAGTTAGAGGCCGTACGCCGGCGGCCGCGAACCAGCCGCGCGCCGTACCGCTGCCTGCCACGCCTGGCTGCTGGGTATTTTTGGCATGCTGGTATTCGTACCAGAGCCACAGCGGATCGGTCATGTAATTGCCGTAGCGCAGGTCGATGGCGTACTTCTGCTGCTGGTAGCTCATTCCCGGAATCGCCATGGGTGTCCTGTCGATGCCTCCGGCCACATACGGGCCGATGACCTGACGGCCATTCTCATAGCCAAGCGCCACGCCCAGCGGGCCGTAATCCGCCCCCAGATGGACGAGCGCATCGTCTGGATGACCCATGCTGCTCTGCAGTTCCGATACACCGGTACCATTAAAAAGTCCGACTGCGTAGTTGAATGACAGCGGACCATGACTGATGCCGTTGAAGGCCATGATGCCGAGTTCACCGCCGGCATTGAACAGGCCGGAACCGGGACCCGCGATGCCGTTGTAAGCGGGCGTGGACGCGAATTCGTTGTAGTCGATGTTGTAGGTGATCGGGGAATAATTGATCCACGGCAGGACCGGCGCAGCCGTCAACCCCTCCTCGGCAAACGGCACCAGCATCTGACCGATCTGCACATGGACCCCGGGAATGTAGTTCAACGTCACGGATGCATCGAGGACATGGGCATGGCCGATGATGCCGTTGTTCGGATCGGCCGGATTATTGGCAAACTCGGCGAGGAAGTAATAATCGATATTGGGACCGATGGAACCGCGCACACCGGGACGCACCCGGTAGAACTTGAATTCTGCGTTTCCCTTGACGGTCGCATCCGGCACATTGCCGGAATTGGCCTGAATATATGAGTAACCAGGCTGCACCACACCAAATAGCAGCATGGTCGGGTGCTGCTCGGGTTTCTCCGTACCATACACCATGGTCCACGGCGCCATCGGCTTTTCCGTCATTGATGGCAGCAGTCCGGCGGTCGCGACGGCAGAGACCCCGAGCATCGCGCCAGCACCCACCGCACACGCCCACATTGAACGCTTTTGTAATGGCCTTTTCATGCTACTCCTCCGCACAAGTCATCGTTATGGTTGTGTGTACATCCTCTGTTGGCCGGCGCGACACGGGATGGATCCGGCCGATCGGGGACGGATACACAAACCCAACCGCCGATGCCGCGCCCGCAAAGAAGCGGCCGTTCGATGGCAACTGCACCTCCTGCCTGCGCTTTCATGCGCCCCATCCTGCCTCTCAGGCCGCGGCGCACACCGGCCGCCTCATCGTGCCGATCCAAACCCGCGGCGCCCCTCCTCCCTTACTTCACAAAACCCACATTTACCGGGTCGGCCCGGTGGTAGGCCCACTGGGTCATGGAGCCGTCATAAAGCCGGACATGCCGGTAGCCAAGCACCTGCGTGGCAACAAACCAGCCGATACTGGCCCAGTGACCGGTGTTGCAGTACGTCACGATGGGGGCATTGGGGTTTGCCGGAAGGCCGGCCACGCGGGCAAGCGCCTCGAGCCGGGCCTTGGGCAACAGATTGCCGTTTTGGTTGACCATCCAGGTCACTGGATACGGAACCGCGCCCGGAATATGGCCGTAGCGGGCCACGAACGGCGCCTTGGTCAGGCCGACGATCTGGTGCATCGGGCGGTTGTCCATCAACACAACGTGGCGATGGAGATCGGCACGCATTTGCGCGAGGCTTGCGCGCAGGTTCGGCTGGAACTCGGCGGCCAGATCGCCACGGGCACGACGGGCCACGGTGGTGAGTGCCCCGCCGGCCTTTTTCCAGCCGCCGATCCCGCCGCGCAGGATCGCGTCCTGCTTATGCCCCAGCACCTTCAGGGTCCAAAAGGCCCTTGTCTCGCTACCGAGCCCCAAGCCCATCGGGGTCTGGATATTGCTGTACACGACCACCTCGGAACGATTGCTGACCCCCACGGAACGCAGATAGGCCTGGATCACGGGGATGGGCGGCAGCATGCGGTTGACATGGCGAACCATCCGGCGCCAGTGGACATAAGGGGCCGATATGGCGCCCGGGATATGGCCGGCGGCATAGGCCTTCGGTGAACGCAGGTCCAGGACGACCAAGCGGCTGTCATGCCGGTGGGCGTATAACCAGTGGGGCGTCACGCACGGCCCGGGCAGCGCCGCCAGCGCAGCGCCGGACACCCAGGTCGCGCACAGTGCCGCGCATAGTCTCCAATACACTGACATGGCGATCCTCCTGTTCAAGAATATTTTTATGCTTGTCGCAGGATCGCTTATAGCAAGCGTCGGGCCATCGCAGAGACGCCTTGAAAAACCAGCATTTCTTTACGAAAACGACATATACATGTCACCAAACTGGTGATCGGCGTCACCAAAGTGGTGATGGCAGAACCGGGATCCCGGCAGACACCCTGACGGGGATGGCGTGTTATCCTCCGCTTTTTTTGAGGTCTCCCCATGCGCCTGACATCCGCAACGACTTTGACGCTGGCGACCCTGGTGGTCCTCTTTGGCATGGCCGCCAACAGTCTGCTGGCCCGGGCCGCCCTCATGAATCATCTCGTGGGACCTGCGCTGTTTACCGCCATCCGCCTGGCAAGCGGCGCGCTGGTGCTGATACTGCTGTCGGCCATGCGGGGACTGCGCCTGCGGCATCCGTCTTTGACGGCAGTGTTTCTGTTGGTATATGCCGCCGCGTTCTCCTATACGTATGTCGTCCTGGGCGCGGCCATGGGAGCCTTGCTGCTGTTTTTCGCCGTGCAGGCCACGATGCTGGCGGTCGGCATGCAACGCGGGGAACGCGTGACGGGCCTGCAGATGGTCGGCGCGGCCGTGGCCCTCACCGGTCTCTATGTGCTGGTCGGGATGCGGCTCCACCGGCCCCCGCTCGGAGATGTCGCCGGCATGCTGGCAGCCGGGTGTGCCTGGGGACTTTATTCGATGTGGAACGGACGGGGGACACCGGCGCTGGCACAGACGACAGCCAATTTTGTGTACGCTGCGATCGCGGCCGTGGCATTGCTCGCCTGGTCGCGGGCGGCCGGCCACGGGCAATCGGCCACATGGGAGGGTATCGGTTGGGCGATGCTCTCGGGCAGTGTCACATCATCCCTGATCTATCTGCTGTGGTATGCGATCGTCCCCCGTCTGGCGACGGCCGTCGCAGCCACCGTCCAACTGGCCGTCCCACTGCTCGTGGCTGCGGGAGCGTGGCTCTGGCTGGCAGAACCGCTGACCTGGCATCTGGTGATCGCCACCATCCTGCTGCTCTCCGGTATCGCCATCACCACGATCAAGGCGCAGCCGGCCCGCCCGCTGGCGGGACGATGACGCGCCGTCACCGGCCCGGCGGATAAGCGCGCAGACCATACCACAGCATTCGGCCGCCAACCGGTCCCGGGGGCCCGAACCCGAGGACGCAGCATTGCCGCTCTTGGCCGCCTGCTGCCTTGCCGGACGCGACCAGAGGACCCCTCGCCCAAGTCTGGGCATGAACCGCACAACCCCCAGGTGATGTCACCAGTTTGGAGACACCGATCACCACTGTGGTGATGGGCAATCGCCGACATCGCCAGTAACTCACTGATAAACCATCAGATATGAGATGGCCCGGCTATTGCAATCCACGGGATCGAAGCCCCGTCCGGGACGCCGGGGCCGGGACATCGCGACCGCAGTGCCTTTTGTGGCCGCCGTCTTGCGGGACGACCCCCCGCGAACAGCGCGTAGCGCCATCGAAGCGGATTGATGGCAACGACCGCGGCGGCGCCGGAGAAAACCGACATGGAATTTTTCAAGAAATCCCTGGACCCCATCGTGGCCTTGGCGATCATCGCCGTCATGGACATCTTCCTGTTCCAGATCGTCGGCGCATGGACTGTCGGCGGCGGCGAAACCATGATCGCCGGCCTGTTCGTGCGCGCCCTGATTGGCGCCAAGGCGCTCAACAGGATCCCCTTCTGGCACATGGTATTCAAACCCACATGGGCCTACTGGAAGATCTACATCAGTCTGGGCATGGGCTTTGGCGCACTGGTGAGTGCCATCCTGAGCAAAGAATTCTACTGGCGCGTCCCCAAACACCTGTCGGAATGGATCATGATCACGATCGGCGGCCTCCTGATGGGTATCGGCATCCGCCTGTCGTTCGTCTGCAATGTCAGCACCTTTCTTGGCCTGACTCCCGAAATGAATCTGGGCGGCTACCTCGCCGTCAGTGGCCTCGTCATCGGCGCCTGGGTTGGTTCCTGGGCCTACAAAAGAGTTCTGGGGGTCTAGTCATGATTACAGTCGTAGGTCAGTGCGTGGCGGCATTCGTGTTTGGCACCTCCGTGGGCGTACTCGTCCAGCGGTCGCGCTGGTGCAACACGGCCGCCTTGCGGGATGCCATGCTGTTCAAGAGCTACCGCAATACCAAGGCGTTGCTGATGGCGATGATGATCCTGACTCTGGGTTTCACGGCCATGATCAGTGTCGGCAACGGCAACCCCATGCGCTTCGATGTCGGCATCAACCAGTTCATCGGCCTGTTTCTCTTCGGGATCGGCATGGTGTTCGCGGGAGCCTGTACCGTCTCGTCCTGGGTCAAGACCGGCGAGGGCAACATCGGCGCCCTGTGGGCACTGCTCTTCCTGATCGTAGGTCTCTTCCTGTCATCGCTCATGTGGTCGTTCTCCTACTGGCCGCCTGCGGGTCAGACCATGACCGGACAGCCGAATGTCGCCGGCCTGCAGTTTGGCTGGGCCGATGCGCTGACTTTGCAACGCGACACGGGTGTGCCCGCCATCTTTTTTGGCGTCATCCAGTTTTTGGGCCTGTTCGCCATCTACCGCCGCATATTGCGGCGGGAGCGGGCAACAGTCGAGGGCATGAACCCCACACCGGCACCCACACCGGCGGCGGACAAGATGCGCATGGATCTGGCCTCGGCAACGCCCTCCACAGCACGATTTGACACCAACGCAAACGCAAGGAGTCCTTCATGAGTCTATTCGGTCGAAAGAATGGTCCCCCGGAGAACCCTGCCCCCGCGGGCAAAGTCACCCTCCCGGATGGCCAGTGCTACACCATCGGCCGCGTCGTCGACGTACTGGGAGACTCTTGTCCACGTCCCCAGCTCATGACGAAAAAGGCGCTGGCGGAATCCCCTTCGGGCACCGTCATCGAGGTCCTTGTGGATAATCCGACCTCCATGGAAGCGATACCAACCATCATGGCCGCCACCGACGGCGTCTATCTTGGCACCATCAAGGCCGACCGGCACTGGCGCGTCTTCGTGCGCAAGAACTGAGGGGGTGCGACATGGCGATGCCGCGCGGTCAGAAACAGATGTTCGTGCTGGCGCTTTTGGCCACGGTCATGACCGTGGGCACGCTGATCTATATGCTCGCCGCGCCCCCGGGATATCTCCGGCGGACACACAACGGGGTGCCCTATTTCACGCCCCCCGTGCTCAATCCTGCAGGCGGCAAGCCGCTCGATGTCAACAGGCTGGCCGCATACTACCGCGGCAACACGATCGCGGGACTCTACGCGACCGTCGCCCACTAGGGGACACTTATGTTCAATACCCAGACCATCGCCCAGATCGTCATGTTCGTCATCATGATGGTCATACTCTATGTGGCACTCACCACGGATGTCTTTTAAACGGGAGGCGCAAATGGGATCCCATACGATTGGCACACTGTGGGCCAGAATGACGCCCGGTTCGGGCGCGCAAAACAGGGGCTCCTCCGGCGGCGGAACCATGACACCGCGACAGATTCTGATGTATTGCGGTGCAACGATCGTGGTGACGGTGCTGGGTCTCACCTGGCTCATGCGCGCCGCGGCCGTACCCCCCGGGACCATCGCCCGCAGCCATACGCCCCAATTTGCAGGGCGGTTCGCGAAGATCCGGATGGGCGGGCTGTATGGGACAGTGACGGTCCGCCAGCTCGTCAACTACTACCTGCAGAATCCGCCAAAGGTCCCCGGCGGCGTACTTCCCGCGCGACTGCCGCGGATCGGCGGCTGCTGAACGGACGATGTCTCCGGACGCGGTTGCAATGCGGATCGATCAGGGTCTGTCGTGGGTTACCGTCATGCCGCGAGCCACGCAGGCGACCGTGATCATCGACACGCGCCGATGGGCCCTGTGCCGGCGCCGGACGCTGGCGGGCGCACTCTGCCTGCCGCCACACGTCTTTCTCGGACCCCATGGACGGCTTGCCAACTTTCAGGACATCCGCTGGCTGCTCGGCACCGCGAACCTGAACGGCCAGGAGACCGCGATGGTCATCGGCGATCATCGGACGCCGGAGGATTTCGTGGCTGGTATCCTGTATCTGGCCGGCCAACGGCAAGTGGTGATCGTCAGACGGCCCCTGACGCCGTGGCTTGCCTCCCACCCCGCCGCCACCGGACCCGGCCAGATCCACGGCCTGTTTCGTACGGTGTATTACACGGCCTGGCCGCGCACCCGCCTCGTAGTCTTCCGGCGCCCGCTGGCACATGCCCTGCGGGGCGCAGCGCCCCCTTATCTGCTTGATGGCCGTCCACTGAATCAATATACGGGACAGTGCATCCGCAGCCTGCGGGGTGGACATATTCCGGCCGCCCAGCCGCTGCCATTCTCCCGTCTGGCCCCTCTCGGCGCGCGAATTTCCCCGCCGCCGGGCGTCCGCCAAACTGTGGCCTACGCACAGAATCCCTATCGTTCGATTGCCTACTTTACCGCTCTGCATCTTGACGGCTGGCCCGCCCGCGTATTTGCCGGCGGCTGGCGCGACTGGTCCGATCACACCAATCTGCCGGTGGACAGTGAAACATACGCACGTGCGCCCGCCCGCGGAAAGAGTGCCGGCCCGACGGCCGCCGCCCGCACCGACTACACACCACGAATCCTGGCGGCGGCAGGCCTGCTGGTCCTGTGCGCAACCATCACCTGGTATAGCCTCCGGAGACGCCGATAGTGCAAATCCTCTTTTTCGTATCCCATCCCGAGTCGGGCCCCATACTGGCGGGCCTGCTGCGCGCCTGCCAGCGTCAGGGCGTCGACTGGGGCTGCTTTTTGACGGGATCGGGCGTAACGGTCCTGCAAAACCCCGAGCTCGCAACACTCATCTGCGCATCGCCCGCGCCCATCGCCGTCTGCGAGCATTCCTGGGATCGGTTTGGTAACGGGCCCTGCCCGCTGCCCCTGGGCAGCCAGACCGACAGCAGTGCGCTGGCCGCCCAGGCACTGCGGATCATCAGCCTGTGAGGACATCCTGAAATGGCCAAACCCATCCTCGTATTGGGCCGTCGCGACCACACGGAGGCCATGCGGGTCGCGGCGGGCCTCACCATCTTCGGACACACGGTGCGACTCATACTCATGACCTCCCCTGTGGCAGACACCCCGGAAAACAGACTGCAGGCGGAGACTCTGGAACTCGCCTGCATCACGCCCGAGGCAACCATTGCCGACCAAGGCCTCGCGATCGTCAGCGCGCCTGCGCTCGCGGCCGCGATGGTGAGCGCGGCCGCCGTCATCACCTTATGAGCGGGGTCACTTCCATGCACATCATTTTGCTCGAAACGGGATTATGGGGAAACGATACAGCCCTGGATGAGGCGCTTCAGATTTTGGCGTCCGCGCATCGGATATCCCGATATGATCTGCACAGCGCGGCGCTTACCGATAAGCACTGCGACGCCGTGGTCGCTGCGGTCCTGGCAGGCGATACGGTGATGACCGTCTAGGCAGGTTGCCGGGCCATGATCACGGCAACCAGGGTCCGCGCTCTGCATGCCGCAGTGTCCTGTCTGCCGCTCGGTCTTCTCGCGATCACGCTGTGTTTATCGGTGCCGGCACACGCCGGACGCAGCACGCGCTTGCGCGTGGACCTGGCGGTGCTCGCTCGCCGGGCCCGGCAGGCCGCCCGCATACCGCCGTCTGCAGCCGCGCGGGCGAAGTTGCAAAGCGGCGTCGGACTGATCGGCTTTTTGGCCCGCGCCTATGCTGCCCGCGGCCCCGGCCGGGCCGATCAACGCGTTGGATCCTTGCGCACCCTGCGACCGCTCCTTGCGGCCCACCGGTATGCGCAACTGGCCGCGCGACTGACAGCCTTGAGCCACCGCTACCCCGTGAACATGAGCGGTCTTTTGCCGTTGCCGTCCAACCGCGGCCGGTGGCAACGCGGCCGCTTCCTCTACCAAAGACTCTGCGCCGTCTGCCACAGAGCCGCGCGCCCCGGAGGCGTCATCCCCGACCTCTTTGCCATGGCCGACAAAGATGGGGCCCGCATGCTCATCATCCGCATTCTGGGGGGCGTGCGCGGCACACGGGTCACCGCTCTTGCCAACCCCTTGACGCACGCACAGGTCGCGAGTCTCGCGCTCTACCTGACGACCCCGCATGGCCCTCCCGCAAACGCCCGGACACGTCCCCACGACCCCGATTGAGAGACAGACGGGCTTGGTATCGTCCCGGCCCGCCCTAAGCTTCCCTTACGGCAAAAGGCCGGCGATTCGAGTGGCGCCCAAGATGGGCACGGGGCCGCCCTTTAAGCCGCTTCGGTCCACCCTTGCGGCTTGCGGCATCACACCGCTTGTTTCGCAGGCTAACCGGGCATGCCGGCCCTTGCAACACGGATCGCACCGGCCACATCGGCGTTTCCTCCAAGGCCGCAGGCGATGAGCGGTCCGCTGTCTTTCGCCCGCTTGTCGTCTCGGTGGCAAAACCCGAATCATTCCTGATCGGGGATGGACTGGTTCAGGCCGGACTGTGACCGGACGCGCCGTCCCGGTTCACCAGCCGTGCCGGTTGCCGCCGCGGGCTTGTTTCCCACCGGCCGCCCGGTCCATGCCATCGGGTGGTTTTGGCTGACCGGGGCCGTGGACTTGTGCGCCAAGTCGCGGCAGGCGGCGCCGGTCCGGTAATGGGTGCGCGGGCGGCAAGCTTTTGCCTCCCTCCCGTTGCGGCCGCACCTGGTCTTGCGGCCTTTGGCCCGCGGGGCTTTGCACAAAGCCCCCTCATGCGGCCTAAACCGGTTGCGCGGCACGCAAGAGGTTTGCCGCGATACGGCTTATGAGCAAAAAGCAGCGGCCCATACTGGCTGCAGCCGACGCCCGCGTTTACAAAGGCTGCGGCGTGCAGGCGATCACGCAACCGGGATGCACCGGCAAATCATCCACCGGGGAGCCACCCGGTGTTCCTGCTCCGTCCCGCCAAGCGCTCTTGCGCCCCTCTTGCGCCAAAAGAGGCGGCTGGTGGCATTCGAAACAGGTGCTATGATGGGCTTGCATTGGCCGAAAGCCGGTCTTTCCTGCGCTCCCGACATACCCGCCAAACTTCGATTTTTCTGCCAACCTGTTCCGGTCATTGCACGGCATAATCGTCCATCCGCACGCAAAGACGCCTTGCCGCACGCCGTCCTCACTCTCCGCTCCCGGCAATCCGCCAACCTGAAGAACGTTACGCATTCCGGGTTCAAAGCCCGCCCGCCACACTTGGCGACCACATGCCGGCGCCCTGGCCACTTTAAGCATACCGGCCACCGGGCTTGTGCACGCGATGCGCGGACACCACGGCAGCCTGCCGATCCCATCGGCGACGACGATCGGTATCGCCGCCTGCGCATGACCACATGCGCGCCCGGTCACGGCGGCTGTGCCGTGCCGGTATGGGACGCCCCGATGGCGCAGGTTTTCCAGAAATCCCGGGAAACCGTTTTTTGAAAGATGGCACCTGCCAATCGACAACCGGCACGGCATGAAGTCTGCCGATGCACCGGACGCAAGCCTCATTCAATCCTTCGTCAGACGATGGATCAGGCCGATGTCCGCTATTTACAATCGGGCAAGTCAGGGTTTTGTTGAGCGCTTGTATAAGACACATCAGTCTGGTGTATTAGTCTTCAGCACGTCCATCCATGTTGGCAATGATGAATCCGATGTTCCGTCCATTGTTCCCGTATCATCGTTTTAGTATAATGGCGGCTACGACCGGGACATTGGAAGTGACGACATTAGTTATATCCAGTCCGCATATTGTTTTCTTGTCATCTCCGCAGTCTCCTGTCTGGGCACCGCCACCTCGCAAGGGAGGAGCCGTGAGCGAACACAACGATGCGGGAAGGCCGCAATCCCCTTTGGAATGTGCAGGCGTTTTGTGCGCCGACCAGGACCTCGGAACAGCGGGATCTCAGCTGCGTGCCTTCGTGGAAGGGGCGCCAGTCAGCGTCGCGATGTTCGATCGGCATATGAACTACATCGCGGCCAGCAGTCTCTGGGCCCGCGAATACGGCAAGAGAAACACGGAGCTCATCGGGCGCAATCACTATCAAATGCATCCGGATCTGCCCGAATGGTGGAAGAGCGCGTGCCAAAGAGGCCTGGCGGGTGAGACCTTTGAAGATGGCGACAGAATGTGGGTCTGCAAGGACACATGCAGGCGCTGGCTTCGGTTGTCCATTTCGCCGTGGCGGAGCCGGGATCACAAAATCAGCGGAGTCGTTGTCTTTGTCGAGGACAACACGGCGCGCAAGAACGCCGAAGAGGCGCTCCACCAGCGCGAGCAGGAGTTCCGGGCGCTTGCGGAACGCTCACCTGACATGGTGGGGCGTCTTGACCGCCACTTGCGCCTTGTGTACATCAACCCCGCGATCGAGCGGGCCACGGGCAAGCCGCCTGCGTCTTTTGCCGGCCGGGACATCCGGTCGCTGGGTCTGCCACCGCAAGCCCGGTCCCTGTGGGTGGAAAACGTAAGGGCCGTCTTTGCCACCGCCGAAGAACGCTCCTTTGAGTACAGCCACCCGGCCCCTGATGGCGGGGAGCGTTTCTTTCAGGCGCAGGTGGTACCCGAATTCGATGCAAAGAACGGCGTTGGAACGGTGATCGCCGTATCCCGTGACATCACCGCCCTGCACGAGGCCAGGGCGCGCGTGCGCATGATCCTCGACTCGGTCGGCGAGGGTGTATACGGGATGGACGCCGACGGCCGCTGCACGTTTGCCAACCCGGAGGCACTGCGACTGCTCGGATATACCTATGCAGAGGAACTGCTCGGGAGGAATCTGCACGCGAGCGTGCACCACAGCCGCCCGGATGGCTCTGCGCTGTCCCTTGAAGACTGCCGCATACAGCGCTCTCTGCGCGAGGGACGCGATTTTTTTGTCGACGACGAGGCGTTCTGGCGCCGCGATGGCACGAGCTTTCTGGTCGAATACCGCACCCGTCCGATTGTCAGGAACGGAAGGATTGATGGGGGGGTGGTGACATTCATCGACATCAGCGCGCGCCGGGCCATGGAAGAGGCGGTCCGGCAAAGCGAGGAGCGGTTCCGGCTGTTGTTTGAGTCTGTGGCCGAAGGGGTGTTCGGGGTCGATCTCCGTGGCAACTGCACGTTCATCAATCCGGCGGGGCTGCGCCTGCTTGGGTATGACAGCGCAACCCAATTGATCGGCAAGCCGCTGCACGCTCTGGTTCATCATACGCTCCCGCATGGAACGCCCTGCCGCGAAGACCAGTGCCCCATCTACCGGGCATTCCATGAAGACACCGATTTTTACTCGGACGACGAGCGTCTCTGGCGCAGGGAAGGTTCGTCCTTCGACGCGGAGTACCGTTCGCATCCCATACGGCGTGGCGCAACCGTGGTCGGAACGGTCACGACGTTCACCGACGTCAGTGAGCGCAAACGAGCGGAAAGGCAACTGCGCCAGGCGGCAACGGTCTTCAATGGCACGATGGAGGCCATCTTCGTCACCGATGCCAAAGGCAACATCGTCGCGGTGAACCAGGCCTACACGGATATCACGGGTTTTACGGCGGCGGAAGTCGTGGGTAAAAACCCGCGGCTACAGAAATCCGGACGGCAGGGGGCCCTGTTTTACCGGGATCTCTGGCGGACGCTTGAGCAAGACGGTCAATGGCAGGGCGAGATCTGGAACCGGCGCAAGAACGGTGAGGTGTATCCCGCCTGGGAGAACATCGGCGTCGTCAAGGACAAACAAGGCCGGGTCACCAACTATGTAGCCGTCCTGTCCGACATCAGCCGGATCAAACAGGCGGAAGAACAATTGCGGCAGCTTGCACACCATGATCCTCTGACAGGATTGCCGAACAGACTGGCATTCGCGGCCACGCTGGAACAGGCGCTGGAGCGCGCCAAGCGGCATACGCGCAAGGTGGCGCTTTTGTTTCTCGATCTGGACCGCTTCAAGCGCATCAATGACACGCTGGGCCATGCAGCGGGCGACAGGCTTTTGCAGATGGTGGGCGCGCGGCTGAAAGGATGCGTGCGGGCGGAAGACAGCGTCGCCCGGCTCGGCGGTGATGAATTCACCGTCATTCTCGATGACATCACGCATCCGGAAGATGCCGCCATCCTGGCCGGCAAGATCATCGAATCCATCCGCAAGCCCATGGTCATCGACAACCGCGATGTCGTGACATCCACAAGCATCGGCATCAGTATTTTTCCGGATGACGCCGGCAACGCGGAGGATCTGGCCAAGACCGCGGATGCTGCCATGTATCAAGCCAAGGAGCGCGGGCGGCACACCTACGAGTTTTATACCAGGGAGCTGACGGCCAGGGCGATCGAGCACCTGGCACTTGAGGGCGCACTGCGCCAGGCGCTGGCCAGGAACGAATTCGTGCTTCATTACCAGCCATTGCTCGACTTGAGAAGACGCACGATTGTGGGCGTGGAGGCGCTGCTGCGCTGGCAGCACCCGCTGAAGGGTCTGATCGATCCGGACGTCTTTATCCCCGTCGCCGAGGAAACGGGGCTCATGGAGCCTATTGGCGACTGGGTTCTGCAGGAAGCCTGCGTACAGGCGGCGGCATGGCGTACCGGATTACCGCCGCTTCGCGTCGCGATCAATCTGTCCGGGCGCCAGATCCTCGACGGCAATCTGGCCGATACGATACAAGACACACTCGGGCGTCTCGGCTTGCGCCCCGGCGATCTGCGTTTGGAGCTCGAAGTGACCGAACGGATGCTCTCCACCACGGAACGCAGCCTCGAGACCCTCCGGAACGTGCGCTCTCTCGGGATCCATATCGCCATCGATGACTTCGGTACGGGTTACTCCTCGTTGAGTCAGCTCAAGCGGCTGCCTGTCGATACCCTGAAGATCGACCGGTCCTTCATGCAGGATATCCCGGACAATCCGGGTGACCAGGCCATTGCGGCGGCCATCATCTCGCTTGGCCACACCATGGACCTCAAAGTCGTTGCCGAAGGCGTGGAAACGGCGGCACAACTGAGCTTTCTCGAGGCGCAGGGTTGCGACGAGGCGCAGGGCTTCCTGTTCAGCAAGCCCGTAAGCTCCGAGCAGATTCGTTCCCTGGTAAACCCCGGTCAAATGACCGCTTAAAAAACCGCGCGCGTCCGGTCTGTTTGCGAGCGGTTGGAGCATTGTCTGAAACATGCGCAGACAGAACCGGCTTAACGCCGCACGGTAAAAGCTCGGCCGCGCGGCTCAGTCCGGGGACAAGGATCGGTGTCGTGGCCCGGCCGGTCCGTCGTTCCTGTCATGTTCCGAACCCCTCCCGCAAGGAACCAGCGGGCGTTTAACCCGCCTAGACAGCCCCGCCATCTGCGCGCGCATCCCGCAACGGACCTCACCCATAAACCGGTGCCGGGCACGCGCGGCAGGCCGGATACCAGGCCCCGTAGAGCCAATGGGCCATGTGATGGCGTCTTCTGTTCCGTTGTACAATTCCCAGATGGCAGCGCGGCTTCAACGGCGCGGATCAGCCTGGTCGCGCCCGGTGGCATGACGGCTCGCCCGGCGGGCAGGCCGCGGCAAGAAGCCGGAGAGAAGCCACTCACCACCCCTCAAGGGGATCGGTGCAACACAAAGATGGCCGGCATAGGCAGGCGGGATGGCCAGGCCGCCACCGCCCCCAGAGCCTGTCGGGGCCGCCCAAAAAGAGCGAGGGCACGACAATGCACAACGGCATTCGGAAACAGGAAGAAGTCCACGGCAGCCGTAAGGTCGAACAGCTCGTCACGGGCCAGGTCACGTCGGACGGCGCCGGCGTGACGCTCACACGTGTACTGGGGCAGGCGCTGCAGCGGCGTCTGGATCCATTCCTCATGCTCGATGCCTTTGGCAGTGATAATCCGGGTGACTACATCGCCGGCTTCCCGGACCACCCGCACCGGGGTTTTGAAACCGTGACCTACATGATCGCCGGCCGCATGCGGCATCGCGACAACGCAGGCCATGAGGGGCTTCTCGAAAGCGGCGGCGTGCAGTGGATGACGGCCGGACGCGGCGTCATTCATTCGGAGATTCCGGAACAGGCCGAGGGACGCATGGAGGGTTTTCAGCTGTGGTTGAATCTCCCGCGTACAGAGAAAATGGCGGCACCCTGGTATCAGGATTTTCCGAAGGCCGAACTGCCGCGTTTCGAGACAGAGGCCGGGGCCACCGTTACGGTCATCGCCGGCGAAAGCCATGGTGTCCGCGGTGCCATCCGCCGCGACACGACGGCGCCCTTGTATCTGGACGTGCATCTTTCCGCGGGCGCGCAGTTTGCGCAGACCCTGCCCGCCGGGCACAACGCCTTTCTCTACGTGTACCGGGGTGGCGTGCACGTCGGCGGACACGCGGTACCGGCCCCGCGCATGGCGATTCTCACCAACGACCCGCAAGCCCAGGGTGTCGTCATCACAGCCGATGACGATGCCCGGATTCTGCTCATGGCCGGTCGCCCTCTGCATGAACCAATCGTGCAGCACGGCCCCTTCGTGATGAACACCGAACAGGAAATCCGTCAGGCGATGGAGGATTTTCGCGCGGGTTCATTCGCTTAGCCGCAAAGGCGTGATCCGGCAAGGCGTGCCCGCCGGCATGCCGGCGGGGTGCACCGGCCGCAGGCGGCGGACCACGGCGTCGGCGACATCGTGCGGATCCACGTCCAGACATTGGTGATCGTGCGGGCAGGTGAGCTGGTAACAGGGCGAACAGGCCACCGCCCGCTGCAACGACGTGATTTGCGGGGCGTCAGACAGCCAGGACGGCAAAGGCTCGGTCCCCGCATGGAGAATCACCATGGGCCGCGCGAGCGCGTGGGCGACATACATGAGCCCTGCGGCATGCCCAAGAAACAGGGCCGCCTGTCCCAGCAGGGCGGCCAGTTCCGGAAAAACCAAATCGCCGCACCAGGAGAGCACGCCGGGCACCGCGGTTGCGAGCGCCGCTCCCAAGGCACGATCGTGCAGGCCGCCAACCAGGATGACGGATAGCCCGCGGGTCGTGAGTTCACCCAGAACCGCGACATAATGGTGCGCTTCATAGCGGCGGGCCGCACACGTCCCCCCAGGCGCCACCACCACGAAACGGCCCCGGATGCCGGCCTCGCGAAGCCGGCTGCGCACACGCCAGCGCGCGCTATCTGGCACCGCAAGACGCAGATCCCGTCCGGCCGCAGGCACGCCCACGGTCTCGAGCAGATGCAGGTGACGGTCCACGGGATGGCCGTCGTCCCGCGACGGTTTCACCCAGTCGGTCAGCAACCCGCCGCCCCATTCCTGCGACTGGCCCACCCGTACGGGAATCCCGGCGGCGGCGGCGACGAAGGCCGCCGCATACGGCGTTTCCCCCGCGTTCGTAAAAAGGAATGCCGCGGCGAACTGCCGCATGGCAAGCGACATCGGCAAGGCCCCGCCCCGTGACGCCCCCGTGATGCCCTCGTCGGTGTCGCATGTCGCGCCGACGAACACGTCGTTCACGCCCGGCAGACACCGTGCTACGGCCTCACCCGCCGGCGACACCCAGGCCGTCATACGGGCAGCCGGATAGCGCCGCCGCAGCGCCCGCACGGCCGGCCCCACAAAGACCACATCCCGCAGCGCCCCCAACCGCACGACCAGAATGCGGGCGTCCGCCGCCAACGCCTCCATGCGTATGCCTCGCCTGCCTTCCTGATGAGGATCTATTTGAGCGCGCACGGCCAAGCCCGGCCAATCCGCCTAAGGACGGGGCCATCCGGGAGTCACGAGGAGAATGCCAAACGAGGAGTCGCAGGCGGGGACAGCGGCAACGGATGGCGGGGTTCCGCCATCCGTTTTGGGTTTTCAGGCTTCGGTTTGACTGTCCGCCGCGTCCGCGGGTTCCGGACGATCCAACAACTGGACCACTGCCATGGTGGCCGTGTCGCCGGCGCGCAGGCCCATCTTCAGGATGCGCAGATATCCGCCCGGCCGATTCTTGTAGCGGACACCCAGTTCATCAAAGAGCTTCGTCACCACTTCCCGGTCACGCAGCCGCGCAAACGCCATGCGGCGATTGGCCACACTCGACTCTTTGGCGAGCGTAATCAGGGGCTCCGCCACCCGGCGCAACTCCTTCGCGCGCTGAACGGTGGTGACGATCTGCTCATGCCGGAACAGCGAGACCGCCATGTTCTTGAACATGGCCTGCCGATGACTGCTGGTCATCCCGAACTTCCGACCACTATTGCGATGCCGCATGGACGTTTCCTCTCTTCTGCTTAGCGGTCCACGCTGTCGCTCGGAATGCGGTTCCGAAGCGACGGCGGCGGCCAATTTTCCAGTTTCATATCCAAGGACAGCTCGTGGGAGGCCAGCACATCCTTGATCTCTGTCAGCGACTTCTTCCCAAGGTTCGGCGTCTTCAACAGCTCCATCTCGCTCTTTTGCACGAGATCGCCGATAAAGAAGATGTTTTCCGCCTTCAGGCAGTTCGCCGAACGAACCGTGAGCTCCAGGTCGTCCACCGGCCGCAGCAGGATGGGGTTGATGTCGGGTTCCACCTCTTCGCGGACATCCGTGCCCTTGCTTTCGAGGTCCACAAACACGGCCATCTGATCCCGCAGGATGTTGGCCGCCCGGCGGACCGCCGCTTCCGGATCGATGGCGCCGTTGGTCTCGATATCCAGCACAAGCTTGTCAAGATCGGTGCGCTGTTCGACACGGGCGTTTTCGACCGTGTACGACACGCGCCGGATGGGGCTAAACGACGCATCAATCTGCATGCTGCCGATCGGCCGCTCTTCATCGACCCCGCGGGCCGGCACCGGTTCGTACCCCCGGCCTGCGACGACCACGAGCTCCATCTTCAGCGTCACCGCACGGGTCAAGGTCGCGATGATGTGATCACCATTGACGATCTCTACATTCTGGTCCGACTGGATGTCCGCCGCCGTCACGACGCCCGGACCCCTCTTCTCCAGCAACAGACGGGCGGTGCCGCGCCCTTCCATGCGCATCGCCAGACCCTTCAGGTTCAGCAGGATATCGATGACATCCTCCTGCACACCTTCGATGGTCGAGTACTCATGCAGTACGCCTTCGATACGCGCCTCGGTCACGGCGCAACCGGGCATGGAGGAAAGCAGGATCCGCCGCAGGGCATTGCCCAGGGTGTGACCGAATCCCCGCTCCAGCGGCTCGAGTGTAATACGTGCGCGTGTCGGACCCAGCGTCTGGACCCCGACATTCCGTGGCTTCAGAAACTCTGCTGCCGAAGATTGCATATCGTTTCGCCCCCGCCGTTATTTGGAATAGAGCGCGATAACCAGCTGCTCGTTGATCTCGCTCGGCAGTTCACGACGCTCCGGCAAGGCCTTGAAGGTGCCTTTCATCGCCTTCGTGTCCACCTCGACCCATTCCGGGAAGCCGCGTTGCTCGGCGGCTTCAAGTGCCGCCTTCACGCGCAACTGTTCGCGCGCCGCAGTGGCGACCTCGACCTGGTCACCAGCCCGCAGTTGATAAGCCGGTATGTTGACCCGTTCGCCGTTTACGAGAATGCCGTTATGCCGCACCAGCTGGCGCGCCTCGGCCCGTGAGGCGCCAAAGCCCATGCGATGGCACACGTTGTCCAACCGGGATTCCAGCAGTTTCAGCAGGTTCTCACCGGTCGAACCGCGCCGGCGGTCCGCTTCGGCGTAATAATTCGCGAACTGGACTTCCAATACGCCATAGATGCGCCGCAGTTTCTGCTTTTCACGCAGCTGTCCGCCGTAATCGGACAGGCGTGTGCGGCGCTGTCCATGCTGTCCCGGCGGATAAGTCCGCTTGGACACGGGGCACTTGTCCGTGAAACATTTTTCGCCCTTGAGAAAGAGCTTTCCGCCCTCACGTCGGCACTGGCGGCACTTTGCATCGGTATCCCGGGCCATCTTTCTCTCCGACTAGACGCGGCGCCGCTTCGCGGGGCGGCAACCGTTATGGGGAATGGGGGTCACATCAATGATGTTGCTGATCTCAAAGCCTGCGGCATGCAGCGCGCGCACAGCCGAATCGCGCCCCGGCCCCGGGCCCTTGACCCGGACTTCCAGTGCCTTCACGCCATATTCCTGCGCGGCGCGCCCGGCCTTGTCCGAGGCCACCTGCGCCGCAAACGGCGTACTCTTGCGTGACCCACGAAAGCCCGCGCCACCGGCCGTGGCCCAGGAGAGCACGTTGCCCTGGCGGTCTGTGATCGTGATCACGGTGTTGTTAAAGGAGGCCTGGATGTGCGCCACGCCCTCAGCGACGTTTTTCTTGACGCGCTTTTTGACTTTCGCCGCGGCGTTACCGGTTGCCATAGATCCCCTCACTCATCACTTGCGTATCCCCTTGCGCGGCCCCTTGCGGGTCCGGGCGTTGGTTTTTGTGCGCTGCCCGCGGACCGGCAGCCCGCGACGGTGCCGCATGCCGCGAAAACTCCCGATATCCATCAAACGTTTGATATTCATCGAGACCGTCCGCCGTAGGTCGCCCTCGACCACATACTTGCCGACTTCCACGCGGATCTTCTCCACCTCGGCGTCGGTGAGATCCTTCACCTTCGTGGTCGCCGGCACGCCGGCAGCCCCGCAAATGAGCCGCGACCGCTCGCGGCCGATCCCGTAGATGGACGTAAGCCCGATCTCTACGTGCTTATGGTTCGGAATGTTGATGCCTGCAATACGGGCCATCGTACCTTCTCTCCTGAGCGCCTCGTCCGTGCGGAAAAGCGCGAAAGCCTAGCCTAGAATTCCGGGCAGATCAAGCTAACCCTGCCGCTGTTTGTGGCGGGCATCGCTGCACACGATCCGAACCACACCCTTGCGCCGCACGACCTTGCAATTGCGGCACAGCTTCTTTACCGATGCCCTTACTTTCATGATAACCCCTACTTAGGTAGACCCGGGATCCCGCCGGTCAAGTTCGCTTTCTTCAACAGGCTTTCGTACTGGTGCGACATGAGATGCGCCTGCACCTGTGCCATGAAATCCATGCTGACCACCACGATGATCAGCAAGGAGGTGCCGCCAAAATAGAACGGAACGTTCCACTTGATGATCAGAAATTCGGGCAGCAACGACACCAGGGTGATGTAGACACCCCCGGAAAGCGTCAGCCGCGATACCACGTCATCGATGTAGCGCCGGGTCTGCTCACCCGGCCGGATCCCCGGAATGAACGCACCCGATTTCTTCAGGTTGTCCGCCGTGTCCTTGGGATCCATCACCATCGCCGTGTAAAAAAACGAGAAAAACATCACGGCGACCGAAAATACGATCAGGTAAACCGGCTGGCCCGGCGCCAGCGCCGCAGACACGTTCTGCAGCCACCCCATTCCCTTCGCCTGGCCAAACCAGTTGGCCGCCATGGTCGGAAACAGAATGATACTCGACGCAAAAATCGGCGGAATCACCCCTGCGGTATTCACTTTCAACGGCAGGTGGCTCGTCTGGCCCCCGTATATCTTGCGCCCTTGCTGGCGCTTCGCATAGGTTACCGTCACCCGCCGCTGGCCCCGCTCGACGAAGACCACGAAACCCGTAACCGCGAGCGCCAACACGAACAGCACGAGCACGAACAACGGTTGAAACGAACCATTGCTGGCCAGCTCGAGCGTGCTGCCGATGGCCTGCGGCAGACCGGCCACGATCCCCGCGAAGATGATCATCGAAATTCCGTTGCCAATGCCGCGCTCGGTGATCTGCTCGCCAAGCCACATCAAAAACACCGTCCCGGCGACGAGGGTCAGGGTGGTGAACAGCTCAAAGCCGATGCCCGGATTCATCACCACCGACACACCGCCTGCGGTCTGGTGCTCAAGAGCGATCGAGATGCCAAGCCCCTGGAATGCCGCCAGGATCACCGTTCCATACCGGGTGTATTGCGTCAGCTTGCGCCGTCCGGCCTCGCCCCCTTCCTTGCGCAGTTCGTCCAGTTTCGGGACCACCGGCGCCATGATCTGAATGACGATCGACGCCGAGATGTAGGGCATGATGCCCAGCGCAAAAACCGACAGGCGCTGCAAAGCGCCACCCGAAAACATGTTGAAGAGCCCGATGATCGAGCCCTTCGTCTGCGAAAACAGTGCCGCCAGCGCCATGGCGTTGATGCCCGGCACCGGGATGTGCGTCCCGATGCGAAAGACCACCAAAGCGCCCAGCAGGAACAGCGCCCGCTGCTTCAGGTCGCTCAGACGCCCCAGCATGCCGGGTGTAAGCGTCGGCTGCGCCTTGGCACCCCGCGCCGCCGCCATTATGCCTCGACCGACCCGCCGGCGGCCTCCACCGCCTGCCGTGCGCCTTTCGTGACCGCAATGCCCACGAGCGTCACCGCCTGTGTCAGCGTACCCGATGCGAACACCCGCGCACGGATGGCGCCCTCAGGCACCACGCCGGCCGCCTTCAGCGCCGCCAGATCCACGCGCGCCGGCAGTCCGTTCAGCTCCGAGAGACGGACACTCGCCGTCACCGCCGCCAGCGCCGACGTGAAACCAAACTTCGGCAAGCGGCGCTGCAGCGGCATCTGGCCGCCCTCGAACCCGACCTTGTGATAACCCCCGGCCCGCGCGTGCTGACCCTTGTGCCCGCGGCCACAGGTCTTACCGAGGCCCGATCCGCCGCCACGACCGACGCGCCGGCGCGCCGTGCGCCCGGGAGTGGGTTTCATGCCATTTAACCGCATCAGCCCACCTCCTCACACTTGACCATATACGACACCGCCCGCACCATGCCACGCGTCGCCGGTGTGTCTTCGACTTCCACGCTATGATGCATCCGGCGCAAACCGAGTCCGCGCACGCAGGCCTGATGCCGGGCACCCGTCCCGAAGGGGCTGCGCACCAGCGTGACCCGCAGTCGCTTGGTATTTTTGCTTGTCATAACCGCCTCTAGCCGCCCGTGATCTCTTCGACCGTCTTGCCGCGCTTGGCCGCGATTTCTGCCGGACTATTGATTTCCTGCAATGCCTTCAGTGTGGCGCGCACCACATTGATCGGATTCGTCGACCCCAGGCACTTGGCCAGGACGTTGCGCACGCCGACGACTTCGAACACAGCGCGCATCGCGCCGCCGGCGATGATGCCCGTTCCTTCCGAAGCGGGGCGCATCACCACCCGTGACGCCCCGTGGTTGGCGCTCACGCCATAGTGCAAGGTCCCGCTCTTCAGGGACACCCGCACCATGTTCCGGCGCGCATCATCCATCGCCTTTTGCACGGCCACCGGCACTTCACGGGCCTTGCCTTGCCCGATACCGATACGCCCGTCCCCGTCGCCCACCACCGTCAGGGCAGCAAACCCGAACTGCCGACCACCCTTCACCACCTTCGCCACGCGATTGATGCTGATGAGCTTTTCCTGGAGGTTATCGTTGTACCCTTCTGAATCCGAAACGGCTGCCACAGCGCCTCCTTAAAACTCAAGCCCGGCTTCACGCGCCGCTTCCGCCAGCGCCTTGACTCGCCCGTGATAGAGGAATCCCGACCTATCAAATGCCACTTTCACAACCCCCGCCGCTTTCGCCCGTTCGGCGATGCGCCGGCCGATCACCTGCGCGGCGGTCACATTGCCGCCACCTTTCAATTGCGCCCGGACCTCGGCTTCCACGGTCGATGCGCTCGCAATCACGCGGCTGTCTGCCCCGATGACCTGGGCGTACATATGCCGCGGCGTCCGATGAATGCACAGTCTCTGCACACCGAGACCATGAATGCGCCGCCGAATCCGACCAGCCCGCCGCTTGCGCGATGCCGCTTTATCTTTCATAGGGTCGCCTTACTTCTTCTTCGCTTCTTTCTTCACCACCGTCTCGTCGCTATACCGCACACCCTTGCCCTTGTAGGGCTCGGGTGGCCGATAGGCGCGGATCTCGGCGGCAACCTGACCGACGCGCTGCTTGTCGGCTCCTTTGACCACGATCTCCGTCTGACTCGGCGTCTCGATCGTGATGCCTTCCGGTACGTCATAGACCACCGGATGCGAAAATCCGAGCGTCAGGTTGAGCGCGCGCCCCTGAACGGCGGCGCGGTAACCGACACCGACGATCGTCAGCCGCCGCTCGAATCCACGGCTGACCCCCGTCACCATGTTCTGCACAAGGGCGCGCGTCGTGCCCGACAGCGCATCCGCCTGCGCGCTCGCATCGACGGCCGAAAACTTGAGTGTGCTCGATGCCTGTTCGACGGTCACGAGCGGGTGCACGCCGTGGCGCAACTGTCCCTTGGGACCCTTGATCACCAGCTCCAAGCCGTTCCGGGCGCACTCGACGCCGGCGGGCAGGATCACTGGGTTTTTGGCAATGCGTGACATATCCGAACCCCTTAGACGACGACGCAGAGAATCTCGCCGCCGATACCGGCCTGACGCGCGGCGCGGTCGGTCATGATGCCCTGGGCGGTCGACACGATGGCCACCCCAAGACCCCCTTCGACGGTCGGCAATGCATCCCGACCCTTGTACAACCGCCGCCCGCCGCGGCTCATCCGTTCAATCCGCTCGATGACGGGACGTCCTGCGTAATATTTGAGCTCGATCTCGAGCTCCGGCTTGCTGCCCGGATGGACCTGGCAGGTGCCCACGTAGCCTTCCTGACGAAGGATCTCGGCCATCGCCACCTTCATCTTCGAAGAGGGCATGCGCACGCTCACCTTCTCCGCCTTCTGGGCATTGCGAATCCGCGTCAACATGTCCGCGATGGGATCGGTCATCATAGTCGTTACCTGCCTACCAGCTCGCCTTCACAACACCGGGAACTTCGCCACGCATCATCATTTCGCGCAACTTATTCCGCCCCAAACCGAATTTCCTGTAATAGCCGCGTGACCGCCCGGTCATGTAGCAACGATTGCGCACGCGCACCGGCGAGGCATTCCGCGGCAACTTCGCAAGCTCCGCCATGGCCTGCTGACGCTCTTCTTCCGTCAGCCGCATGTTCACCGTGGCGGTCTTCAATTCCGCGCGGCGTTTCGCGTACTTGGCGACGGTGGCGGCGCGCTGCTGATTGCGTAGGATCTTCGACTTTTTGGCCATGCTGTCCTTAACTCCGGATCGGAAACTTGAATGCCAACAGGAGAGCCCGTGCCTCTTCGTCGGTCTTCGCGCTGGTGGTGATGGTAATGTCCATGCCCCGCACCGCATCGATCTTGTCGTAATCGATTTCCGGGAAAATGATCTGTTCCTTGACACCCATGGAGTAGTTGCCCATGCCGTCGAAAGCCCGGCTCGGCAGTCCCCGAAAATCCCGCACCCGCGGAATCGCCACGCTGATGAGGCGGTCCAGGAACTCGTACATCCGTGTGCGCCGCAAAGTCACCTTGCAGCCGATCGGCCAGTCCTCACGAACCTTGAAGGCTGCAATCGATTTGCGCGCCCGGGTCACGATCGGCCGCTGCCCGCTGATGCGCTGCATGTCCGACACGGCATTTTCAATGATCTTCTTGTCCGCCAGCGCCTCACCAACGCCCATGTTCAGCGTCACTTTCACAATCCGCGGCACCTGCATGACATTGCCGTAGCCGAACTGCTTCATGAGTTCCGGCCGAATGGTGTTCTCGTAGTGCTCTTGCAACCGATTCATGCTATCCCCTAGGCGTCCACGGCCTCGCCGGACCGCTTGAATACGCGGACCCTGCGGCCGTCCTCGAGCGTCTTGAATCCCACTCGCTCA
>JAJYPD010000064.1 GCA_021795715.1 Pseudomonadota bacterium | reverse complement strand
GGCGCTATATCGTCATCCATACCGATCGGGCCCAGGCGGCCCGTTATGGACTGTCGGTGGCGGACGTGAACCGGTTGGTGGCGACCGCGATCGGCGGGCGGGTTCTCACCACGGCGGTGCAAGGGTTGGAGCGTTTCCCGGTGAATCTGCGCTACCCGCGGGCCCTGCGTCAGTCGCTCGCGACCCTGATGGCCAGCCGGGTCGCGACACCGAACGGGGCTCAGATCCCCCTGGCGCAAGTGGCCGACGTCCGCATCGAGGGCGGTCCTTCGATGCTGACCAGCGACAACAGCCGTCTCGATAGCTGGGTCTATATCGATCTGATGCCCGGGACCAGCATTGGCAGTTATGTCGCCCATGCCAAAGCCGCGATCGCCAAGGTGATCCGGCTGCCCGCCGGCTACACGCTTTCCTGGGTCGGTCAGTACCAGGTCATGAAGCAAGCCGCCCGGCGGCTCGAACTGATGCTTCCCGGCGTTATCTTGCTCATCGCCTTGCTGCTCTATTTCAATTTTCAGAACTGGGTGGAGGTGGCCATCATCCTGGTGACCCTGCCGCTGTCCCTGGTGGGCGGTTTCTGGCTTGTCTACTGGCTGGGCTACAAACTGTCGGTGGGTGTGGCCGTGGGTTTTATCGCCTTAGCAGGGGTGACCGCAGAATTCGGGGTCGTGATGCTGCTGTACCTCGATCAAGCCCTGAACCGCCGGCAGGCACAGGGCACCCTGCAGTCTCGGGCCGACCTGCAACAAGCCATCATCGAGGGCACCATGTTGCGGTTGCGGCCACTCGCCATGACCTTCACGCTGGTGGTGGGTGGTCTGTTGCCCGTTCTGTTCAGCCATGGGGCCGGCGCCGATATGATGAAACGTATTGCTGCCCCCATGGTCGGCGGCATGTTCAGTGCCGCACTGCTGGCGTTGGTGGTGGTTCCTGCCGTCTACACCCTGTGGCAGCGGCGGAGGCTGGGTCTGTGACACCATTCAGCCACTCAACAGGGTTGCGACAGCAACGCCCGGCCAACGCGATCCGTAAGCCGCGCCCGCGCACGGGTGTCTTTTTTTAAAGGATCTGGCCACGATGGCTTGGCTTGATCTATTGCTTGCCGGAGGTTTTTGATTTGGCCGGTGTGGAAACGTCAGGCGACGGCAATGCCTCGTCAAGGGCCGATGCAGGGGTGGTTCCCGTCGTTGCCAACACGATGATGCCACAAGCGAGCTGAACCAGACTTCCCAGCACCATTGAATGGCGCAATCCGACCAGGCGGTGTTGCGCAGAGGAAAACACGGCGCCCAGGACGGCCACGCCAATCGTCGCCCCGGTCATTCGGGCCACATTAATAAGCGCAGCCGCAGTGCCCGAGCGCGCAGCGGGAACCGCATTAAGCGCGACGGCAAGGAAGGGTCCGGTGGCAAGTCCCATGCCGAGACCGGTCAGTGCCAGCGCAATTTCCGCCATGATGATTGATTCCCAATCGGCGGTCACGCCGAGGATCAGGAGCCCCAACGCGATCACGAGCAGGCCACTGGTGATCATAAACCGTGTCCCAAGTGTGCGTGAGAGTGCGCCGGAAAAGGGTGAAACGAACACGTAAACGAGCGCCATCGGCATGAGGGCTATGCCTGTCCGCAGCGGATCAAACCCATCGACGCTTTGCCACGTCAGCGGCAACAGAAACAAGACGCCATACATGCCGAATGTCATGCCGATCGTTGCCGTCATTGCACCAGTAAACTCGCGGACACGAAACATATCCAGCGGGACCAGTGCCATCGCACCCCGTTTTGATTCGACCAGCATGAAGAGCGGAAGCGCGAGTATGGCCACCCCTAGGGCTGCCAGAGCAGTCAGGATTGCGCCGCGCGCCTCGATGCTGGCGAAGACCAGACCGCCGAGTACGGCTGCGCCCAGGATCTGGCCAGGCATATCGAAATGACGGTCTTTCGGATTGGAGGACTCCGGAATGGCGGGTACCGCCAGCACAAAGGCAGCGAATCCCAGGGGAACGACGACCAGAAAGACACTGCGCCATCCGAACTGCGGAATTAACAAACCGCCGAGCGTCGGCCCGATCGCCAGTGCCACCCCATTACAGGCGGCCCATATGCCAAGGACGCGGCCGCGCGCGGCGCGGTCAGGCCATACCACCCGAATGATGGCCAATGATGCGGGGAGCAGCAAGGCGGCTCCGAGCCCCGCAAGTGCTCGTCCACTGACCAAAAGCCAGACGGTGGGCGCAAACGCGCACAAGAGCGATGCTGCGGTAAAAATGGCAGCACCGACCATGAAGATGCGTCGTCGGCCGTAGAGATCAGCGAGCAGCCCGCCAGTCAGGAGGAAGACCGCGTAGACCAGGTTGTAGCTGTCTACGACCCACTGGAGGGTGGCGACGTTCGCCGAAAAATAGACGCCGATTGAACGCACCGCCAGGTTGACGACAGATGTGTCCACCTGGGCAATGAGCACAGCCAGACAGAGCGTGGCCAGGGTCAGGGTGCGTCGATCAGCAACACCGCGGGTGTGTTTTCCAGCGCCTGCCGCTCCGGGGCAAGGACCGGCATCCTCCTTTCGCATCGTGATATTTTCTGTGTTTCTGTCTGCAGGATGCGTATTATTGTTTGATCAGTGTGGTCGATATTTCGACGCGGATCGAAGCATTCAGGCCGGGCTTCGTGCATAATACCGGGACCTTATGGGCAACAAAAGCATTTATTTCCTTCCCGGGCATGTTTTGTCCATTGCCTATCTGATCGCCGATCCGACAAGGATCGTGATGCCTATGGCTCTGGCGCGGTGCTTCGCGGGTCACAAGCTTTCGGGGTCACCGGATCAGCGTTGAATCGGAGGGCGTATGACGAGGCGGAGCAGAGCGGACCGCAAACGCGTGCTCGTTACCGGCGGGGCTGGATACATCGGATCGCATACGGTATGGCAGCTCGTCGACGCCGGATACGAGGTCACGGTGCTCGACAACCTGTACTCCGGCCACCGGTGGGCCGTGCACCCGCAGGCCGAGTTCATTGTCGGCGATGCCGGAGACACGGATAAGGTAAGGGCGCTCCTGCGCGAACGCGGGATCATTTCCGTCGTGCATTTTGCCGGCCACATTGTTGTGCCGGAATCGGTGCGCGATCCTCTCAAGTACTACCACAACAATACCGCCGTGTCGCGCAATCTCATGGAGGCCTCGGTAGCTGAGGGTGTCACTGAATTCGTGTTCTCCTCGAGCGCCGCGGTGTATGGTATCCCCGCGAAAGTACCGGCAGACGAGGAAACCCCTACGGCGCCGATCAGTCCTTATGGTGCCTCAAAGCTCATGACCGAATGGATGCTGAGGGACCTGGCGGTCGCGACGGTCGGTTCCCAGCGGCCTTTTCGGTACATCGCCCTGCGTTACTTCAATGTTGCGGGCGCACGTCTTGACGGGCGACTGGGGCAGGCAACGCCCGATGCGACGCATCTGATCAAGACCGCGTGTCTTGTCGCATGCGGTCTGCGTTCCCACATCGATATCTTCGGCACTGATTATGAGACCCCGGACGGGACCTGCATTCGGGACTATATCCACGTCGAGGATCTCGCCGCCGCGCACCTCCTTGCCTTGCGATATCTCGGGGACGGTAAGCCTGCCCAGGTACTGAACTGTGGCTATGGGAGGGGATCGAGTGTGCGCGAGGTGATCGAAATGGTCCGGCGCGTGAGCGGACAAGCCGTCCCGGTCCAGGAGGCGGGGCGGCGCGCGGGTGATCCACCACTTCTGACCGCTGCCGCCGAGCGTGTGCGGAAGGTGCTGGGATGGGTCCCGCAGCACCAGAGTCTCGAGGTGATCTGCCGGTCGGCCTACGAATGGGAGCGATCGTTCTCGAAGGATGGGGTTGTGCCGGAGCGCGAAGGTCGCCGTTAAGCACTTATCCGTAAATAATATATAATACCTTCCCGAGCCGCCTTTGACGCGGCGCGGGAGGTGGCGATGGCGACGAAGAAGCTGGCAAAGAAGCGTGTGGCCTCATGGGTGGTAACCGATGAT
>JAJYPD010000010.1 GCA_021795715.1 Pseudomonadota bacterium | reverse complement strand
GCGCTCGCCGATCAGCGCAAGAGCGGCCGCCGGCTCGGGCGGGTCCTGATCGAGAATGGATTTCTGACCGAGGATCAGCTGCTCGATTTCCTGTCGCGCCAGCTCGACATCCCGTTTGTGGATCTGCGCCACTACACGTTTCAGCCCGAAGTCGTGCGCTTGATCCCCGAGGCCCACGCGCGCCGTTTCCGGGCCATTGCGCTGGCTTGCGAAGACCAAGCCGTTCTGGTCGGTTTTGCCGATCCGATCGATCTTTTCGCCTACGACGAGATCAGCCGCCTCGTGCAGCGGCCGCTGCGGCCGGCGGTCGTCAAGGAAACGGACCTCCTGAAGGCGATCGATGTCGTCTACCGCCGCACGGAAGAGATCAGCGGTCTTGCCGCCGAGCTCGAGCAGGAACTGGCGGCCTATGATGTGGACCTTGGCCTGGGTGCTGCCGAAGCGGCAACCGACGCACCGGTCGTCAAGCTTTTGCAGACCGTGTTCGAAGACGCCGTCCAGGTCCATGCCTCGGACATCCACATCGAGCCCGATGAAAGGGCGTTGCGCATCCGTTTTCGCATCGACGGGGAGTTGCGGGTGCAGACCGTGGCGGACCGGCGCATCGCCCAGGCGCTGGTGTCGCGCCTGAAGCTCATGACGGGACTGGATATTTCCGAAAAGCGGCTGCCGCAGGATGGCCGCTGCCAGGTGCGCGTGCGCGATGCCCAGATCGACGTGCGCCTGTCGACGTTGCCGGTCCAGCACGGGGAGTCGGTGGCGATGCGGCTGCTCAATCAATCGACCGGTATCCTCGCCCTGGACCGCCTTGGCATGCCGCAACCGTTGCTTCAGGGTCTGCGTGCCATGATCCAAAAGCCGCACGGCATGGTGCTGGTGACCGGTCCGACGGGGAGCGGCAAAACCACCACCCTCTACGCCATGCTGGCGCAGCTCAACGACCCCAGCCGCAAGCTGCTGACCGTCGAAGACCCGGTCGAGTACCGCCTGGAAGGCGTCAACCAGGTCCAGGTGAACCCCAAGATCGACCTGACCTTTGCGCGCGTGCTGCGGGCCTTTCTGCGCCAGGATCCCGATGTGGTCCTGGTCGGCGAGATGCGCGACGCCGAGACCGTCGAGATCGGCCTGCGCGCGGCCATGACCGGGCACCTGGTGCTGTCTACACTGCATACGCACGACGCCGTTTCGAGCGCCTTGCGGCTCATGGACATGGGCGCCGAACCCTATCTGGTGGCCGCATCCCTGCGCGGCGTGCTGGCCCAGCGGCTGGTGCGGCGCGTCTGCGACAGCTGCGCCGAGGACGTGCCGGCGACACCGTCGGAAACGGCGCTGCTGCGCGGCGCGCTGGGGGGCGATGCCCCCTTCGTGCTGCGACGGGGACGCGGGTGCGCGTTTTGCCATCACACCGGATTCCGCGGCCGCATCGGCGTCTACGAACTCCTGGAGATCGACGAGCCGCTTACGCTTGCGTTGCAAAGCGGCAAGCCCGACGTGTTCGTGAAAGAAGCGAATGCGCAGCCCTCCTACCATCGCCTGAAGGTGGAGGCGCTGGCACAGGTCGCACGCGGCAACACCACGCTCGACGAGGCCCTCCGGGCCGTGTACGGAACCGGCTGAAATGGGCGCCTACCGCTACAAGGGCCGCAATCCGCGGGGCGAGGCGGTCACCGGCATCGTCGAGGCGGCCAGCAGCGAAGCCGTCGCCAATCAGCTGTTCAATCTGGGCATCACGCCGATCGACATCCACGCCATCGCCGGCGCCGTCGAATCCGTGTGGCGACGGCGGCTCGGCGCGCAGCGCATCGAGTTGACCGAGATCATCCTGTTTTGCCGGCAAATGCATACGCTGACGAAGTCGGGCGTACCGATCCTGCAGGCGATGCGCGGCCTGCGCGATTCCACCAGCAACAAGGCGCTTGCCGCCGTCATCGGGCAGCTGAGCGAGGCGCTCGACGCGGGTCTCGATCTGGCGACCGCCCTGAAACGGCACCCGCGGGTCTTCTCCACCCTGTTTGTGAGTCTCGTGCAGATCGGCGAGGCGAGCGGCACCCTCGATGAGAGTTTTCTGCAGCTTGCGGGCTATCTCGAACGCGAACAGGAGACGCGTGACCGCATCCATGCGGCGAGCCGCTATCCGCTCTTTGTGGTGATCGCCATCGTTGCCGCCGTCTTCATCATCAATATCTTTGTGATCCCGGCCTTTTCGCGCATCTACGCCAGCTTCCACGCACCGCTGCCGTGGGCGACCCGCCTTCTGATCGCTGTGTCCCATTTTACCGTGACCTACTGGTACGACATGGCGGCGCTCATGGTGCTTGTGGTGGCCGGGGTGCGCGCCTATCTGCGCACGCCGGAGGGCCGTTACCGGTGGCATCGCCTGCGCCTGCGCCTGCCCGTCGTGGGGCCGATCTTCTACGGCGCGCTGCTCGGCCGTTTTGCGCGCGCCCTGGCCATCACCGCGCGCACCGGTGTGCCGCTCGTGCAGGGGCTTACGGTCATCAGCCGTGCCGTCGACAACGAGTACGTCGCCGCCCGTGTCCTGCAGATGCGCGATGGCATCGAGCGCGGCGAGACGCTCACGCGCACGGCGCAGGTGGCCGGTCTCTTTCCGGCGCTGGTGCTGCAGATGATCGCAGTCGGCGAGGAGAGCGGCACGGTCGATACCCTGATGAACGATGTCGCCGAATATTATGAACGCGAAGTGGATTACGATCTGAAGAATCTGAGCGCGGCGATCGAACCGCTGTTGATCGTCGCCATTGGCGGCCTGGTCCTGATTCTGGCGCTCGGCGTATTCCTGCCGATGTGGGATCTGGCGCGCGCCGCCATGCATCCGGGGGGTTAGTGGCGAACGCCCCGCGGCTTCCGGTGCCGACATACCGGCCGTCCCTGCGACGCCCCGCGGCGTTCGAACTGACGGTGGCGGGCACTTTGGTGCTTGTGCTGATGGCGGTGGCCGTTCACCGGATCTGGTTTTTGCGCGCCTTTGCCGAGCAGGTCGCCTTCCAGAACACGGTCGGCGTGCTGCACGATGCGATTGGCATGAAGATTGCTTATTGCATGAGCCGGGGTCACATGGTGCAGTTGGCCGCATGGGCCGGGCGCAATCCCATGCGGCTTTTGGCGGTACCGCCGCGCAATTACGTCGGTGTCGTCAAGACGTTCGCATCGCGGCGCATCAAGCCCGGTACATGGTATTTTGACCGGACCGACCGCATGCTGGTATATAGGCCGGCCGACGCGGGTGGGCTGCAGACGCCTTTGCGGCCCAAGCGGATCCGGTGGCAATTGCAGGTGGTTTTTCTCCGCAAGGGGGCCAGGGAGCGGGTGACGGGGCTTCGTCTCGTGCCGATGCCTTCATACGTCTGGCACGCGATGGGCGACTAAATCATTTCATGTTCGGGAGGGGGTGGGTTATGCAACGTCAGGAATCAGGCTTTACGCTCATTGAACTCGTTATTGTGATCGTCATCATCGGTATTCTGGCGGCAACGGCGTTGCCGCGCTTTATCAACGTGACAAGCAATGCCCGTGTGGCCGCAGTCGAGGGTCTGGCCGGCGGCATGCGCAGCGCAGCGGCTTTGGCGCACGCCTACCAGATCGCCAACAACCTCTCCATCAACGATTCCGTCAAGATGGGATCGCAGACGGTGACCATGGTCAACGGCTATCCGACGACGGACGCCAACGGTATCCAGCTCGCGCTGTCGGATTATGCGGACTTCACGCCGACCAGCACCGGGACGACCGGGACCGACACCTTCCTGTTAGACAATCTCGCCAACTGCGGCGTCGTCTACAACAACCCGGATTCTGCGACCGCTCCGCTTGCGTCGGTCGAGACTTCCGGCTGCTGATTGCGGCCAGGGGCCCGTTTCATGAATGGGCTGGCGTCGATACAACGGCCTTCATCGCCTGGTGAAGGCCGTTTTTTGCATGCGGCGGCGCTGCCGCTTGTCGCAGGCGCCTTCTGGGCGAGTCTCTATTTCCAGGGCGTGCATCTGACGCTGTATGCCGCGGCCTTCGTCCTTTTTGCGTTCTGGTTGGGTGCGGCCTTGTGGTCTGCGCCAGCCGGTCACCCAATCCGCGTGACGGTTCTCGCCGCCAGCGTGGCCGCATTCTGTCTGTGGCTTTTCCTGACGCTTTTGTGGACACGCACGCCGGCTTTGAGTGCCCTCAACGCCTGGTGGCTGTCGACACTCGGTCTTGGCTATTTCGGTTACGCGTTCACCGAGCGCACCGGGCGCTTCTGGCCGCGTCTGGGGGCCATCGTCGTCACCTCGGTCGCGCTCCTGTGCGGGTATGCCATCGTGCAGGCTGCCGCCTGGGGCGAGGCGCCGACGGCCATGTTTTTGAACATCAATTCCTTTGCTGCGCTCTTGAACCTCGTGAGTCTGCCGCTCGCTGGTTTTCTGCTGGCGCGCCCTTTTCACCGGCGCGATCTTTTGTTGTGGTTCATGGTGTTTCTGCTCGTCTTTACGATGTTTCTGACCCGCGGGCGCGGCGCGTTCGTCGGTTTCGCGCTCGGGCTGGCGGTTCTGGCGGTGCTGGCCCGGCGCGCGGGGCGCTCGCCGTGGGGACTGCTTGGCGTGGTCGGCGCAGCGTTTGCCGGCGCCGAGATCATGCTAAGCGGCGCGGCGCTTGCGCGCTTGAGTACTCTGCGTGCCCCGCTCGCCGCGGGTGCCACCCGTTTCGTCATCTGGCGCGGCGCCTGGCATCTTCTCTGGCAGGCGCCCTGGCGGGGCGTGGGGCTCGGCGCGTTTTTCCTCGCCTATCCGCCGTACCGGCTGCCGGGCGACACGAGCGCCGGCTTTTATGTCCATAACGACTACCTGCAAATCGCCATCGAAGCCGGACTCATCGGTCTTTTCCTGTTGATCGGGGTGCTCGTTGCCGCCACCGCGACCTTCGTGCGTGGTTACGCACGGCAAAGCGCCCAGGCGGTCCGCCTGGAAGCGGCCGGACTGTTTGCGGGCCTGCTGGCCGTGGCGGTGCACAGTCTGGTGGACTTCAATCTCTATGTGATGCCGATCACGCTCCTTGCCGGGTTGGGTCTTTCGCGTCTGGATGAGCTCGCCGGTCAGGGGCGCCTTTATGTCTGGCGGCCCGGCCGGTTTTTTTCCGTTGGGGGGCTGCGCGCCATCATCGCCTTGGGGACGGTGGGCGCGGTGGCCATGGCCAGCAGCGTGGGTCTGGCGCAAAACGATTACCGGCAGGCCTTCAGGCGGGCGGCCGAGGGGCGCCTGGTCGCCGCCGACCGGGCCCTTGGACGCGCCGAGCGCCGGTTTCCGGGTCTGAGCAATTTCTGGTTTACGAATGCCGACCTGCTGCGGCACTGGGCGGACACGCTGCCAATGCACGATCCGGCGCGCGGGCGCCTGGCGCATCTGGCCTGGCGCGATCTGGCGCGCGCGCAGCAGCTCAATCCCTGGCAGCCGCAAACCTTTCTCATCCGCGCCGAGCTGCTTGCGCAGGAGCGCGTGTGGCTTGGGCCCGGGGCGCGCCGCGCGGCTTTGCACGCCGTCTACCAAGCGCTTGCGCGTGACCCGCGCTTTTATCCCGCCCGTCTCTTCGGCGCACGGCTTTTGCGGGCCTCTCATCAGAAGTTGGCCGCCCGCGCGCTGCTCGCCGCCGGACGGGCCTACTGGTACCCGCAGGATGCGGGCGCCCTCCGCGACCGGGCGGCACGGCACAGGCGATCTGGCGCCACCACGCCTGCGGCACCCTGGCAGCCGCACGGCGCCGCGCCGGCGGCGGTGCCGCCGAGCGGCAGGGGGTTGTGATGCCGCGGGGCTATACACTGATCGAACTCATCCTTGTGCTGATCCTCACGGCCATTCTGGCAGCCGACGTCGCCGCGCGTGATCCGGCGGCGCCGCTCGACGCCGCGGCGGTCGCCCGGCAGGTGGCGGCCGCGGTGCGCCTGGCGCAGCTCGATTCCATGACCAAGGGGGCGCGCTACTGCGTCCAGTTCAGCGCCACCGGCTATGCCTTCGCCACGCAGGACTGCACGCAACTTGTGGCCGACCCGGTCACCGGCCAGACGACCGTGGACCTGCCAAACGGCATGACGCTTGCGTGGAGCGGCCTTTCGACGAACAACGTGAGTTTCTCCGGCAACGGCGTGCCCTACGGCGGCGCCGCCGCCGGCACCCAAGGCCAGGCGTTGGCCGCTTCGGCCGCCGTGTCGGTGACCGACGGGCCGGCGGTCTACTCTTTTCTCATCACGCCCCAAACCGGGGTGGTGCAGCCATGAGCCTGCGGGCGCGTCAGCGCGGTGCCACCTTGATCGAGTTGATCGTGTTCCTCGTCATCGTCGGCATCGCCGCCGCCGGGGTCATGGAGGCCCTCACGCAAGCCCAAAGCGGCGGGGCCACGCCTATTCAGATTCTCGAGGCCACCAAGCTCGCGGAAAGCCGGCTTGAGTTTCTTGCCGGCCAAAGCGAGGTGCAAAGCTTCGCCACGCTGACCGATCCCTGCGCGGGGACCACGCCGCCGCCGGTGTGCCAGCTGCCGCCCGGCTACCAGATCGCGCAGCCCACCGTGGTGCCCGATTTCGGCAAGAACCCCGCGCTCACCGCGCTCGTCGTCCAGGTTACGGCCCCCGACGGACGGGTTCTGGCCACTCTCACCGACGTCGTGGCGGAATACTGATGGCCGCGCAGAGGGAACAGGGCTTTAGTCTCATCGAGATGGTGGTCGTCATCGTCATCGTCGGCATCGTGTTTGGCATCGGCGCACTGCTCGTCGGCCGGGGCCTCGGCAGCTTCGATGACGGCCAACGGATCGACCAGGCCGCCTGGCAGGCGCGTGTCGCGCTCGACCGGATCGACCGGGAGCTGCGCATGGTGCGTTCGCCCACGCCAGCCGATCTCGGGCTTGGCGCCAATACGCTGACTTTCACGACACTGCGCGGCACGACCTACAGCGACACCCTGGTCGGCACGGTTCTTCAGCAGTCCGTAAACGGCGGCACGCCGCAAGTGCTGGCCCAAGATGTCAGCCAGTTCGCCGTTCAGTACTGGGAAGCCGATGGCGCGACACCCGCGCCCACCGCGGCGGCGGTTCGCTTTGTCGCCGTGTCGCTGACCGTGACCGCCGCCGGCACCCAGGTCCGTTATCAGGTTCTTATGGATCCGCGCGATTTTCCGTAGAAGTTGACAGCGCGGGTCGGCTGTGAAAAGGTCTGGAAAAAAAGAGCCATTACAGGCCGTTTGGAGGGGTATGTGGGGTCTTATGCGTCGGGGGCGCACGGCGGGGGGTCTGGTGGGCATCGGCTTGCATGCCGATGGCCTGTCTCTGGTTCATGCTGTCTATCGGCATGAGCGTCGGGTGTCGATTCTGGCGGCGGAGTACCGGTCATGGGATGGCGCCACGCCCGCCCGGGCGCTTGCGCGGCTTGCCGACGACTACAACCTCAAACACCTGCGCTGCACGACCTATCTGCAAAACGGCGAATATCGTCTGATCCAGACGGAGGCACCGGATGTGAAGCCAGACGAGCTCAAGGCGGCGCTGCGCTGGCGGATCAAGGATCTCATCGATTTTCATGTCAACGACGCCACGCTCGATGTGTTCGACGTGCCCGGCGGCCATCCCGGACGGCCGCGGCCGGTGTATGCGGTGGTGGCCCGCAATGACGTCATCAAGGCGCGCGCCGATCTGATGCAAGACGCCGGCATCGCGCTGGATATCATCGACATACCCGACATGGCCCAGCGCAATGTGGCACGCCTCCTGCCCGAGGATGCCGGGGGTGTGGCCCTGGTCTCCTTTGCGCAAGACGCCGGCCTCATCACCATCACCCGCGGCGGTGTCCTGTATCTGTCGCGGGCGCTTGCGATCGGCGCAAGCGGCCTCGACAAGACCGTCTCCCGTGACAATCTGCTTCTCGAACTGCAGCGCTCGCTGGATTTCTTCGAGAGTTCGTTCCGGCAGGCGCCGGTCACAGACGTCGTCGTCGCCGGTGTCCATCCGGGCGATCTGGTGGCGTATCTGCAGGCCAACCTGAATCAGCGGATCCGTGCGCTGGCGTACGGCGAGATCGTGCACGGAAGTGACGGTATCGAAGTGCCGGATGTCTGCTTCATGACTTTGGGCGCGGCGCTGCGCGCCGAGAAGATGGCGTTATGACCGTACAGGAAATCAATCTTTATCACCCGATTTTCCGGCGTCAGCCGAAGCGTTTCTCGGCGGCCGCCATGCTGCAGGCGGTGGTGGTGCTGCTGGCGGCGGGCCTTCTCCTCTATGGCTTCGACTTCTGGCAGATGCGCAATCTGCAAGCCGAGCTCATCCGTGCGCGGCAAACACAACAGCGGGCGGATGCCCGGCTCTCCCGTGCCGCATCTCTCTTCGGCCTTGGGCCGCTGCAGGCGCGTATTGTCAAACTCAAGCGGCATGCTGACGCGCTGCGTCACCTCCAGACCATTTTGTTGCAGAGCCACAAGGCGGCGCAGGGTGACGGGCCGGTGATGCTGGCCTTGGGCCGCAGCGTCGTGCCCGGTCTTTGGATCGGGAGCGTGCATTTCGATCGCGCCCGGCGTCTCCTCGTCATCCACGGCCACAGTGAACGCCCCTCTGCAGTGCCGGTGTTCCTCCGCCGCCTGGCGCAGGAACGTTTGTGGACGGATATCACCTTCCAGGGCCTGCACATCGACCGCCCGCGCCGCGCCCGCCGGTACGCGCCCTATGTCGCCTTCACCGCCAGCACGCAGCCATTGGGGCGGCCATCATGATGGATCTCGGATCATCATGGCGATCGGCGGCCGAGTGGGTGGATGGCCTGCCGCTGCGCGAGCGCGCCCTCCTGTTCGCGCTTGCTTTGGCGATCGTCTATGGCGGCGTGTACGGGCTTTTGATCAGACCGCTGCAGCGCCACGAGCGCGCGATCGGCGTGGCGTTGCAGGTGGTGCAAAAGCAGACGCAGGCGGCCGACCGGCAGATGCGGCACTTCGCCAACCCCAGGGCGCATGCGCGCGCGCTGGCACAGCTGCAGGCACTCCAGCAGAAAGTGCAAACGTTGCAGCAGCGCCTGGCCCACCTTGCCAGCGGGCTTGTGCCGCCGCGCGACATGACCCGGCTCGTGCAGCATGTGCTGCGCCACTCCCCGGGCGTGATGATCATGCGGTTGCATAATGTGCCGCCCATCGCGATTGCCCCGCACGAGAAGGGCGCGCCCGTGCTGTACCGCCATGGCCTGATTGTCGAGGTGCGGGGCCGTTATGGACCGCTCGTCGACTACTTGCAGCGGCTGGCCCGGCAGAAACAGCGCGTCTTGTGGGGGCCGTTTGATCTGACGGCGGATCACTATCCGTTTTCCACCATTCGCCTGGAGCTCTATACGCTGAGTTTGCAGCGGGCGTGGCTCCGTTGATGGCTTTGGCACGGAATTTGAAGGGTTTGGGTATGACCGGAAATTGGCGCCACATGCTTTGTCTCCTTGCGCTCCTCGCCGGGCCCGCGCCGGCCTATGCGTTTGTCGACCCGACCTGCCCGCCCTGGTTTTGCGGCGGCGCCGTGGCGGTGCGTCCGCCCACGGTAGAGGCCATCTGGGTGCGGGGCGGCGAGCGGCTTGCGCTCATCAACGGTCACCTGGTCGGCCGCGGCAGCCCCTACGGCCGCGGCTATGTGGCGGCCATCCACCGGCGCAGCGTGATCTTGCGCTTTCCCTCGGGCGCGCAGGTCTGGCCGCTTTTGCGTGCACACGGTGTGCGCAAGAGCTGGGTTTTGAGTGAGGAGCAGCAATGAAGCGCGCAACCTTATGGTGGGCCGCTGCCGTGGCAGCCGGTGTGCTGAGCGGGTGCGCACAAAGCGGTTTTGACCGGCCGTTGAGTGCGCGCATGCAGGCCCGCCTGGCGGCGGCACAGAAAGCCGACGCAGCCCGCCTGCCGTCATCCGTCTCCGCGGCCCTGGTGCCAGCTGTCACCATCCAGCTGCCGCATCGGGCGGCCATGCGGCTGCCGGCGCGCTTTGATTTTTCCGCCGTGAATGCCCCGGCGCGCCAGGTGTTTCTGGGGTTGATGCGGGGGACGCCTTACAGCATCGCGTTGCCGCCGCATCTCGGCGGCCGCATCACCGTCCGCCTAAAGCGCGTGACCGTGCCCGAAGCGATGCGCATCATCCGGCGCGAGGCCGGCTACCAGTACCAGCGCGACGGCAACCAGTTTTTTGTGCTCGGTTCGGGCCTCATGACGCGCCTCTTCCGGGTCCATTACCTGAATATCGTGCGCACGGCCGTTTCCGAGACACGCCTGTCGGGCAACAACCTGACCAGCGTCGGTACGACCGGCATCGGCGGTGGCATGGGCGCGCCCGGGACAAACGGCGGCATGTCGCAGTCCCAGGCGCCGACCATTTCCGTCAAGACCACGTCGCGCAGCGATTTCTGGAAAACGCTCCGGCAAACGGTGACGGCTCTTGTCGGCGACAAGGGCGGGCGGCGGGTCATCGTCAACCCGACGGCGGGCGTCCTGGTCGTGCGTGCGGATGCGGCGACCTTGCATACGGTGGCGCGGTTTCTGCGCCAGACACAGGCAAGTGTCGATCGCGAAGTCGTCATCGACGCGAAGATTCTCGAAGTCGATCTGAAAAGCGGTTACCAAAGCGGCATCGACTGGGCCCAGCTCGGGCGTGTGGGCGATGCCTCCGTCACGGCGGCGCAGACCGGAGGTGGCGGGCTTGTCACGTCGGGGGCTGCCAGCACCGCGGGGCAGGTGGGCAACATCAATCCGCAATCCTATCTGCCGATCAACGGCACGCTGGCGTCGGCCTTCGGCGGCATTTTCAGTGTGGCCATCCACGCCAGCAATTTCGCCGGCTTCATCCAGCTGCTGAGCAGCGAAGGGCGCGTACAGGTGCTGTCGAGTCCGCGCGTCTCGACGATCAACGGCCAGAAGGCGGTCATCAAGGTCGGTGGCGACCAGTTTTTCGTGACCGGCGTCACCAACAGCGAACAGTTGCTGGGCGCGGTGTCGGCCGTGACCACGCCGTCGGTCGAGTTGACGCCGTTTTTCTCCGGTATCGCCCTGGACGTGACCCCGGAAATCGACCGCCGCGGATCCATCATCCTCTACATCCACCCGTCGGTAAGCAAGGTCACGCAGGTCAACCAGCAGTTCAGCGTATCGGGCCAGGCATTCAACCTGCCGCTTGCGTCGAGCTCCGTGCAGGAATCCGACAGCGTGGTGCGCGCCCGCAGCGGCCAGGTGATCGTCCTGGGCGGCCTCATGGAAGATGATGCCACCAACCAGAACGCGCATATCCCGTTTTTCGGCGATCTGCCGGTGATCGGCAATCTCTTCAAGGACAAGCGGGTCGTGCACGAAAAGAAGGAATTGGTCATCCTGCTAAAGCCCACCGTCGTCAACCTGGCAGCGCCCTGGGGACGCGAGCTCACGCAGGCGCAGCGTCAGATCCGGCGCATGGCCGGCCACTGATGTACACGGCCTATTACGGTCTGCGCGAACTGCCTTTCGGTATCACGCCGGACACTGAGTATTACTTTGCCCACGCAAGCCAGCAGGAGGCCCTGAATACGCTGCTTGTGGCCATTCGCATGGGTGAAGGCTTTTTGAAGGTGACTGGCGAGGTGGGCACGGGCAAGACCTTGCTGTGCCGCAAGCTCCTCGGCACGCTTGCGCGCGAGCCGGGCTTTGCCACGGCCTACGTGCCCAATCCTTATCTCGACCCCCGCACGCTCATGCGGGCGCTGGCCGAGGAGGTGGGGTTGTCGGTGTCTGCCGCCGAAACGGAGCATGCGCTTGCCCGTCGCCTGACCCTGCGATTGGCCGACGTCCATGCATCCGGCCGCCGGCTGGTGTTGTGCCTGGATGAGGCACAGGCGATGCCTGATGCGACACTCGAGGCCTTGCGTCTTATCAGCAATCTGGAAACCGAAAAACAAAAGCTCATCCAGATCGTTTTGTTCGGCCAGCCCGAGCTCGACGAGCGTCTGGCCTGCCATCAGGTCCGCCAGTTGCGTCAGCGCATCGCCTTTTCGTGCCAGCTGGCGCCGTTTTCCGCACGCGACACGCGCAACTACCTGCATCACCGCCTCGCGGTTGCCGGCTACACGGGTCCGCCGCTTTTTAGCCGCCCGGCCGTCGGCATGCTGTACCGGGCGTCTGGCGGCATTCCGCGGCTCGTCAACATCCTCGCCCACAAGGCGCTCATGGCGGCCTATGGGGAGGGTGCGCGCCTGGTGCGCTACCGGCATCTGGTGTGTGCGCGCGACGACACCGAATCGCTGCGCACGGGTACGTACGCGCGGCTGGTCTTCCGTTTCTGGGGACACCGATGAGTCTGATCAACAAGATGCTGAAGGATCTCGAGGCGCGCGACCGCCAGACACCGGCATCGCCGCAGACGATTCTCGCCGGGTTGCGCCCGGCGCCCGCACAGCGGACGCGGCCCTGGCTTGTCATGGTTCTGGGTATCCTGATCGCCGCCGCCGCGGTTTTCTGGTGGCACGCGCGTACCCCGCGCCCCATGGCCGCAAGCGTCTCCCCCCGTCTCGTCCCGGCGCCACCGCCGGCCTTGGCGCGGGGGGCGCTGTCACAGGTCCCCGTGCCGGCCACCGTGGTCGCGCCGGCAAAACCGGCCGCCGCACCCCATCCCGCCCGCCCGCCAATGACCCCCGTCCCCCGGCGCCTCCGCGCGCACCCCACGGCGCGGCCCCAGGCCGTGACCGCCCCGCTTGCGCCCGTCCGCACGGCGCGCACATCCAGTCCGTCCAAGTCGCCGGTTTGGCGCGCGCCGGTCGTCCTCACGCCGGCCGAGCAGGCCCGTACGCTCTACCATGAGGCGGTGCGCCGTCTCGAGGGTGGCCATCGCCGGGTTGCGCAAGCTTTGCTGCGCCGTGCACTGGCCGCCGATGCGGCCTTGATGCCGCCCCGTCTTCTGCTCGCGGGTCTGGCCATGCAAGAGCGGCATTACGGCCAGGCGCGCGCATGGCTCACGCAGGGGTTGATCCTGCATCCCCATGCCCTTCCCGCCGCGATGCTGCTCGCCCAGGTCGATCTCCACTTTGAGCAGCCAGGCGCGGCCGTCGCGCTCCTCAAGCCGTTTGCCAGCAGTCCCTCTGCAAACGAGCCGTTCATCGCGTTGTATGCGGGTGCGGCGATGCGCGCGGGGCAGACGAATCTGGCCGCCGCCATCTACCGGATGGGTGTGGTGCGGTATCCGCACAGCGGTGTGCTGTGGACGGGACTTGGCATATGCGATGTGGCGCGCAGACAGCCGGCGGCTGCAAAACGCGCCTTCGCCGCCGCGCTGCGGTGTCCCTTGAGTCCCGTGCTGCTGCGCTTCGTCAAAGAACAGCGCGCGCAGCTGCCCTGACGGGAAAGCCCTTTAGAAACGGTAACCGAGACTGACTGTCACCACGGGATAAAAGCGGAACCGGTTGGCGACGTTTTGCACCTGGTCGCGCGCATCCTGCAAAGCCACCGCGAGATCCGGGTTGCTCGCAGCACCCGGTGCGCTCAAGGTGGTGTGCGGCCGCTGCCACATCACGCCGATGTCGGCGCCAAAGACGAGACCCCTGCGGCCCGTCGCCATGTTTCCCCAGCCGAGCCCGAAATAGGGCGCAAACCGCGCGAAGGTCACCTGTCCCGAGACCGGGCCGACCAGGGCGGCAGGCGCGGAAAATCCATCAATATTGTAATAACCGTGATCTGGTATCGCGCGCAGGTTCACGGCATTGTCGTTGTAGTAGACGCCGGCGGAGATGTGGAACAGATCCTCGAAGGGGTAGTAGTCGCCGAGAAGGGCGGCGTTGCGAAACCGTCCGGTTGCGCCATAGGCGAGGCCGCCGACGCCAAAGGTGTGATGGAGGCGGCCGCCGTTGGCGAGCAGGCGGGCGTTAAAGACGCCGGGCACGATCGGCAACGCGAGTGCCAGACCAAGCCCCATGGTGCCGGCGCTCGCGGCGATGCCGACAGACGCGCTCGCCGGCGCAGACAAGACCGCCGCGGCCACGGCGAGGGCGGCCGTGATCGCCACGGCGCGCCTGCGCCGCCGCGCTGGCGGTGGATTGCGCGGCGTGCGGCCATTGCGGGGCGCCGGGTATAATGTCGGTTGTGCTTTCATAAGATTCCAGCCCTGTCGGGTCGCAAGACGGCAAATCGCGTGGCCGACTATAGCGCGGCCCTTGTGCGGACGATGGCCTGTTCGTCTGCCCGCCGGCGCACTTGGGCGTGCCGCGCGCGTTGCCTGGCCGCGAGCGGACCGGTATGCTGGACGAAAGGCCAAGATGACCAATCCCCTGTACGACGATCCGTTCGATCTGCACACACGGCTTTGTGACGTGAGGCAACGCGACGCGTGGCGGCGCCGCGCCCGCCGTGACGGACCCGTCAGTCCCCATGTGTGCGTCGAGGGTAAACCCCTTGTGTCCTTCATAAGCAACGACTATCTCGGGCTTGCTGGAGATGCGCGTCTCGTCGAGGCGTGGATACAGGGCGCGCACACCTACGGTATCGGCGCCGGGGCCTCTCATTTGCTGGGCGGGCATACACCGGCTCATGAGGCGCTCGAGGAAAGTCTGGCCGACTGGGTCGGTGCACAGCGGGCGCTGCTGTTTTCGACCGGTTACATGGCCAATTTGGCGGTGGTCACGGCGCTCAGCGGCCGCGGTTTTACGGTTTATGAGAATCGCCGCAATCACGCGTCGCTGATCGACGCGGTGACGCTTGCGCACGCGCGGCGGGTGCGCTACCGCGACAGTGGAGATCTCGAAAGGCGCCTGGCGGCCCGTTTACCCGGCCGCGGTCTCATTGTGACGGATGGCGTCTTTAGCATGGACGGTGACGTGGCGCCCGTGGCCTTGCTTGCGCGGCTCGCGCATGCGCAAAACCTCGGCCTGATCGTCGATGATGCCCATGCGCTCGGTGTCATCGGTCCGGCGGGCGCCGGCACGCTGGCCGCCGCCCACCTGTCGCCCTGCGCGGGCATCGCGCTTGTCGGCACCCTCGGCAAGGCGCTCGGTGTCCTCGGTGCGTTCGTGGCGGGCACGGCCGACTTGATTGAAACCCTGATCCAGACGGCGCGGCCGTACGTCTATACGACCGCGGTGCCACCGGCGCTGGCGCTGGCGACGGCGGCTGCGGTCCGGATTGCGCGCGAGGAGGAATTCCGGCGCACGCGCCTTCGGCAGCATATTGCCTTTTTCCGCTCTGAAGCCGCCCGTCTCGGTCTGCGGCTCGTGCCTTCCGACACCGCCATCCAGCCGCTTCTGATCGGCGGCAACCGCGCGACCATGGCGGCGGCAGAGCAGTTGCGGCAGGCCGGCCTTCTCGTTGGCGCCGTGCGCCCGCCGACCGTCCCCGCAGGGCAGGGGCGGTTGCGTATCACGCTGTCGGCCGCCCATGAGACCGCCGATATCGAGCGCCTCCTGGAGGGGCTCGCCGCCTTGCCGGCGGGTGGCTCATGATGTTGTATCTTCTGCATGGCTGGGGCTTCAACGGGGGGGTCTTTGCCGATCTGATGGCGGGGCTCGCGCCCGCCCAGGCGCTCGATCTTCCCGGCCATGGCGGCGCGCCCTACGCCGATGGCGACTGGGATCTTGCGCATCTGGCCGACCGGTTGGCGGCGCACCACCCCGAGCCTGCGGCGTGGCTCGGCTGGTCTTTGGGCGGGATGGTGGCGTTGACGCTGGCCATGCGCCACCCCGCCTGCGTCGACCGTCTGGTGCTCGTGGCCACGCCGCCGCGCTTCACGGCGGCCCCCGACTGGCCGGCCGGCATGCCGGAGGAAACGCTCACCGCCTTCGGCGACAATCTGGTCAAAGACCCGCAGGGGACGCTCAAGCGCTTTCTCACACTGCAGGCCGGCATCAGCGACAAGGCGGTCGTCCGCCAGCTCGTCGGCCATCTCAAGGCGCACGGTGCGGCCGATGCCCGCGCGCTCGCCGCCGGCCTTGCTGTTTTGCGCGACACCGATCTGCGCGGCCAGCTGGCGCCGGTGCGTTGCCCGGCGCTCATCATTCAGGGTGCGCACGACCGTCTGGTGCCCAGCGAAGCCGCCCGCTATCTCACCGCGCATCTGCGCGGCGCCCGGTGCCTGCCGATCGGCAGCGGGCATGCTCCGTTTCTAAGCGCGCCGGCGGCTTTCACCGCGGCGGTGCGGGATTTTCTCGCATGATACTTGACCGCACCCAGGTGCGCGCGTCGTTTGCGCGGGCGGCATCGAGCTATGAGCGGGCGGCCGTCTTGCAGCGGCGCGTCGCCGATCAATTGCTGGACCGTTTTCAGTGGGTCACCATCGATCCGCGCCGCATTCTCGATGTCGGCACGGGCACCGGCTACGGCCTGCCCCCGCTGCGCCGGCGTTTTCGCAAGGCACAGGTCATCGGCATCGACATCGCGCCGGCGATGCTCAAGGTGGCCCGCGCCCGCAGCGGGCTGTGGCGGCGCAGTCCCCTCGTGGCCGCCGACGGCGAACATCTGCCGGTGGCCGGCGCAAGCATCGACGTGCTCTACAGCAATCTCGCGCTGCAGTGGATGGATCCCGTGGCGGCCTTCCAGGAGTTCCAGCGCGTGTTGCGTCCGGGCGGATTGCTTACGTTTTCCACGTTCGGCCCCGACACCTTGATGGAACTGCGCGCCGCCTGGGCGGCCGCCGATGATCGCCCCCATGTGCATTCCTTTGTCGATATGCATGATCTCGGCGATGCGCTGGTGCACACGGGCTTTGCCGACCCCGTTTTGGACGTGGACCGCTTTACGCTGACCTACGAGAAGGCCACGGACGCCCTGCGCGACTTAAAGCGCATCGGCGCGCACAATGTGCGTACCGGCCGGTTTTCGGGGTTGACGGGCAAGACCGCCTTTCAGCGTTTCGTCGACGCCTATGAAACCATGCGCTCAGACGGGCGTTTGCCCCTCACCTACGAGGTCGTGTATGGGCAGGCATGGCGCGGTACGGTATCGGCGGACGGCAGCGCGCACGTGCCGCTGTCGGCCATCGGCGGACGCAGGCGCCGATGAAGATCGCGCGCGGCTATTTCGTGACGGCCACCGACACCGGCGCCGGCAAGACTTTCGTTGCGGCGGCGTTGATCCAGGCGCTGGTCCGGGCCGGCTGGCGGGTGGCGGCGCTAAAGCCCGTCGCGAGCGGATGCCGCCGCGACGCCGGAGCGCTCGTCAGCGGGGATGCGCGGCGGTTGCACGCCCAGGTGAACGTACCTCAGTCCCTGCAAGACATGACCCAATATGCGTTTGCGCCGGCCATCAGCCCGCATCTGGCCGCCGCCACGGCCGGTGTCCGTATCGGCTGGGCGCCGATCCGCGCCGCCCTGCGCGCACAGGCGCGGCAGGCCGACACCGTGATTGTCGAAGGCGTGGGCGGCTGGCTTGCGCCGCTCGGGTCGCGCGCCTCTGTCGCTGATCTTGCGGTGGCGCTGCGGCTGCCGGTGATCTGTGTGGTCGGTCTGCGCCTGGGCGCCTTGAATCACGCCTTGCTCACCGTGCAGTCGATCGCCGCTTACGGCATGCCGCTTGCGGGGTTTGTCGTCGATGTCCGCGATCCGCGCATGGCTTACCGGCAAGGCAATATCGACACGTTAAAGCGCGCGATCGACGCGCCCTGTCTGGGTATCATTCCACCGGGTGCGAGTGTGCGCCACGCGGCCGGATGCCTCGACTTGTACCCTCTTCTCGCCGTTTCCTCCAAGCGCCAAAGAGCGGCCCCAAAACGGTGTTGCTGATCATCCCGGTGGCGCGGGGCGTCTGCACGTCTTAACGTGTCGCCTCGCTCCAGGGAGGGGATCATATGCGACAGTGGTGGGTTCTGCTGATGCTGGCAGCCAGTCCGTGTGCGTGGGCGTCTTTGCAGTTGCCGGACTACGCGCAGGGCGCCGATCTTCGTGTGGCCCTCGAAGAACGGGCGCACTCGATCACCGATGTGATTGCGCTCATCGTCAGCATCCTGGCGATCATCGGCATCTTCATCGGCGCGGGATACTTTGCGACCGGCCAGAGTGAGCGCGGCCGCAGCTATGTCGTCGGCAGTGTCATCGCGCTGGTTCTGGCGGCCTGCGCATACGGCATCGCCAATCTCGTTGCGAGTCCCGTCTGATGTCGGCCTTCAATCGCCGGTTGGCGGTGCCGCGCATCGCCGGCATGCCGCTCGTTGCCGCAATCGGATGGCTGGCGGCGGGCACCACGACGCTGCTTGGCATCATAACGGCGCTCCCGGCGTTTTTTCCTGTGTCCGCGCTGTGTGTTGGGCTCGCGCTGGTCTGCCAGCGTCTTGGCGATGACTTGCGGTTTTGGCCGGTGATGATCGCGGCTCTTGCCGAACGCCGTTGCGCCGCCCGGGAGGAACGCGCATGAGCGCCCGCCGGTACTGCGATCTGTATACGTGGTCTCACCCGCTTACCGCGCATGCGCTGGCGCACACCGATGGCGCCGTGTCGGTGGCTGTCGAATGGTCCGGCATCGACAGTGAGTTTGCAACGTCCGCGGCGTGCAACCAGGCGTTTTCGGCGATCGAGAAGATGCTTGGCGCTTTGCCCCGCGGCCACTGGCTGGAATGCCATCTGTGGCGGCGTGCGGCGCCCGAGGCGGCGGCGCCTTATCGGGCCCACTATGCGCAGGCAACGCGCCCCAGCGCGTTCGGTGCCGCTGTCCGCGATGCCCTGGCAGACCATCTGGCCGCACAGATCTTCGTCAACCGGGTGGCGCTCGTGGTGGGTGTTCTGCCGCCCCCGCGGCTGCGCGGTATCCGCCGGTCCTTGGCGACGCAACACGAGAGGGCGGTGGAACTCGAGGCGCGGGTGCCCGCCCTTGTCCAGGGGCTCCCCCATGCGCGCTTGTTGGCGGCCGATGACTATGTCGCTTTGATCGCCGAAAGTTACGGCGGATCCCCGCGGGCCTGCCGCGATCCATGGCTGTCGCTTGCCGAACAGCTCGTGACGGTCCCGCCCGAACTCGATGACGAAAGCCTGCGTGTCGACGGCCGTGTGCAGCGCATCCTGTATCTGCAGTGGTATCCCGACGCGCAGGCCGGCTGGGTCCTTCCCCTCGTGTCGGCGCCGGTGCCGCTGCACATAAGCCAGATCGCCGTGGCCGCCGATACGGAGCACACGCTGCGTGCGCTGGAGCGCGCCGACCGTCTGGCGATGGGCACCATAGGCCATCGCGGCCGCGAACGCCAGATGGAAACGCTGGCTGACATGCAGGCTTTCCGCCGGTTGGTGGCGCAAAGGGATTTGAGCATTCATCGCAACGCCTATGTTCTGGTTGTACCCGGAGAGGCCCGGTATGCACCAGCGGTCACACGGATCGTTGCGGCCCTCAATACCGGCGGTCATGTGCGCGCGGACCGCTTCGTACAGCTGCCGTTTTTCCGCGCCGCCCAGCCGGGCCAGGGTTATCGCGTGCCGTTGTGGCGGCCGGATCACGCGCGCCAGATCGCGGCCATGGCCCCTGTGCAGGTCTTCCGTACCGGCGCTGCGCGGGCTGAGAGTCTGCGTCTGGGCATGGCCGGCCAGCCGGTGTTTTTCGATTACAGCGGGCAGGCCGTGGGCCACGCTTTTACGGTGGCCATGACCGGCGCCGGCAAGGGTGTGGACAAGGTGGCGACCATCGCCGAAACCCATCCTTTCGGCATCGACTGGTATATCCTCGAGATCGGGGGTACCTATCGCTGGGTCGTCGAGGCCCTGGGCGGGACGTATACCTGTCTGGATCCGGAACGGTCCGCAGTCAATCCGCTGCCGGCCCGGGCCGCTGCCGGCCCGGGCCTGCCGCCGGCCCTGGCATCGGCCACCCTGAACGTTCTGGCCTTTCTTCTGACCGACGGCCGCACGACCCTGGAATTCCACGAAGCGGCGGCCGCTGGACAGGCGCTCGGCAGCCTGTACGCGCAGCCAGGTGCCACCGATCCCGGATTGGCCGATCTGCTCGCGGCGTTGCAGGCGCTGACCGCGGTTCCGCGGGATCAGCGGCGCGCCGCCGCGCGCATGGCCGGCAATCTGGAAAGTTTTTTGTCGACCCCCGAGGGTGCGATATTCGCCGGCCCCGACAATGTGGTGCTGAGCCCCGGCATCAGCGGTGTCGATCTGAAAGAAATCGATCGCGCCGGGGCGAAGATATTGACCTTTTATCTGGTGTTCATCTGTCTGCGCTTTCTCAATCTGGCGTTTGCCCAGCGCACGCCGGCGCGCATCCTTCTCGACGAAGTGCATCGCTTCGTGGCGCACGCCCCCGACATCATGCGCCGTCTGGTCTCGGAGGTCGCGCGGATGGGGCGCAAGGAAAACGCGTCGATCGACATCGTCACCCAGGGTCTGCAGGAGATCGACGTCATGGAAGAAGAGATCGTAAATTCCATGCCGCTGCGTTCGCTTTTGTACCGCACCGATGGCTGGGAGGAGATCGCTGCGCGCATCGGCATGCCCGCGCCCGCCCTGGCCATCTGGAAGGCCTTCCCATACCCGCTGGCGATGCCCTGGCGGCCCGCGGTCCGCTCGGTCGGTCCTGATTACTTTTCGGTCCGGCTCACGTTTCCGCAGATGTTGCTCGATCTGGCGGATACGACGCCACAAGGACTTTCCGCCAAGGCCCGCATCGGTGCCCGGTCGGCCGATCCGCTCGAACGCCTGCGGGCGCTGCGCGCGGCGTTATGAGAGGCCTTGTCTGGATCCTGCTGCTGTGGCTCCTTGCCTGCCCGCCCTGCGCGGCCTTTCTGGGCGTGGGTGACGTGACCTTCGATCCGGCCGTGCATGCCGAACTTGTCACCCTGTACGAGCAGGCCGTGCGCCTTTACAGGAGCACGCTCCGGCAGATCAGCCGTCTGCGGCAGATCCACTCGGCGCTGCAGTCGGCGCAAGCCAACGTCCACCGCGTACTGAATACCTCGCTTTTGCGCTACACGGTAAAGACGCTGCCGGTGTCCGTGCCGCCTGTTCTCGTCCGGCTTGTGCAGACCATGCCGCAAGGCAACGCGCCTGCGCACCAGACACTCCTCTATTTCCAACGGCAGTTGCGCCGGCTGCAACGGGTGGCGCGCCTGCGCATCCTGAAACGCGGTGTGCGCGCCGATGTCGGTGAGGCCGCAAGCGACCTCGGTGTGCGCACGAGCGGGGACATCACGGCGCAATCCACGGCAACACTGGCGGCGTTGGCTGCGCAAGCCGCCCGAACGCGCGCCCAACGCGCGCTGAGACGGGCCGCCGAGCGCCGCAACGGGTCCCGCGTGTCGGTGCAGACGGCGGCCATTTATGCGGCCCTGGGGCGGCCATGACCCCGGCTTCCCTGGTCGCGGCGCTGTTGTCGGCGTTGAATCCCGGCATCGTCGAGAAACTCGCGCGGCCGGTCATGGACATGCTGTTGGTGACGGCTACGCCAACACTCTTTCTGATCGCCCTTTACGTCCGCCTCTTCGAGACGCAGGCGGCCATGATCGGTGGGTCCGGACGCTATGCGCTGGCACTGCGCGACATCGCGCTGTATGGAACGCTGCTCGTCTTCTACGCGCTGCTGGGCGGTCTCGTCGGGCGCTACCTGGACAGCTTGTACGCGGCGCTGGGCGATGTCGGCTCCCTGCGCGCCGTGAGCGCGCAGATGACCGCTTTGTTGAAGCTCGCCGAGCGCCGCCCGCAAGGCGCCTGGGCAAGCCTCGAGGAAATCAATGCGCTGCCGATGCAGATCGCCACGGTCGCGATCTACTACCTGACGCTGGTGGTCACGGCGTTTCTGGAGGCGCTGCTGCGCATCGCCGAGGTGCTTGGTTACGAATTTGCGTTTCTCTACGGGTTGATCGCGCTGCCGCTCGCCGTGAGTTCGACGTTTAGCCTCGCGCGCGGATGGGCGAAGCTCATGGGGTTCTTCCTGCTCTGGCCTGTCGTGCAGGCCCTTCTTCTGGCCGTGTTCGCGCCGCTTTTTACGCAGGCCTTGAAGACCCTCATGCAGGTGGTGGGGCCGAGTGACTACATGGTTGTGTACGCGCACATGCTGTTTACCGTCCTCAATCTCCTTCTTTGCACGGTGCTGCTGGCGGCGCCCTATGTGACGGGGGCCTTGATCGAGAACGCGGGCGCCATGCAGCCCTTTCTCGCGCCGTATCTCACCGCCCTCGGCGGTACGGGTCTTGCCGTTGCCGCAAGCCTCGAAAGCCATGTGCGGGCGCGGCTCGAGGAATGGCCGCAGGAGCGGGCGCCCATGGCCTTCGATCCGCGCCCGATGCCCGAGCTGCATGTGCCGCCGGATCCCGATTTCCATGACAGTCTGGCCAACGAGGACGTGCCCAGGACGAATTATCTGGACCCGGAGTTCGACAAACCCCCACCAAAGGAATGACGACATGCGTCTTGATCAAAATCCGTGGCTCAAGCATGGGCCGCAGGGTTTTCTCGTCCAGAGGCTCGCCCGCCACGCTCTCGCGGGGTGGCTGCTGTTTGCGGCAAGCGGCACCCTGCTCGCCCTGGAAAGCCTTGCCGTGGCCCTGAAGAGTCCGGCGGTGGTGGCGGTGCGCCCGGGCGGGCGCATTCTGGGGCGCATCGTCTGGCGCGGTCGCGCGGTGCGTCCGGGCCCATCGATGGTGCGTGCGGCGGTGCGTTTCGTGCGTGACTATCTGAGCGCCAACAGCGACACCATCGTGCATGACTACGCAGCAGCGCTGGCCATGATGTCCGGGCCGTTGCTTCGCCGCACGGTGAAGGCGCTGCGCGCCACGCGGTATCTGGCGCGCGTCCGGCATGACCGGACCCGCTCATGGATCACTTTGGGTGAAGGCGCAGGACGGCCGCGCCTCGTCGGATGGTCAGGACACACCGCGCACGTGCGGGTGGCGGGTGTGCTGCATGTCGTGCGCGCCGACGGGCGGCAAATCCGCGATCCGTTCACCGTCTTGCTGAGCCTCGTGCCGGCGCGGCGCAGCCGGCATAACGAAAGCGGCGCGCGCGTCATGGCCTTGCGTTTCCTCGGCACATGATCGCGCCGGTGCCGGTGGCCGCGGTGACACCGCGTGCGCGCTATGTGACTTTGCGACCGTACACGGCGGTCAGGGCGACGATGATTCCCAATCTCGGCTTGCGTCTCGTGTTTCCGCCGGCATGGACCGGTGCCCTGGTTTTGGCGGTCACCAACCCGCTGTTTCGGGCGACGGCATTGCCCCGCGCAGGCGGCGTGGTGCTGACGGCGCGTGGCGGCTTTCATCACCGTTATTGCGGCAATGTGTTTGCCGCCCTCCACCGCTTCCGGGTGTCTTTGCTCGTCTGTACGAGCGATGCGGTGCGCCATTACGCGAGCGATCTCATATTCGTGGCACCGCCCACCGGGCCTGCCCCCCGTGCGGTGCGCAGGACATCACCGTGGGCGGCATGGGCGACACGGCTTCTGTGCGCACGGCCACGCCGGCGGGTCATTCGCAAGCGGGCCATGCGGTGGATGGGTGCCGAGGCGGTGACGCTCGAGGTGCGGTCGCAGACCGTCATCGGCGGACAGGAGTTGCTGGCCGCGCGCGTCCGCGCTTCACCGCGGCCCGTGCGGATTCTGGGTCTTGCCGTCTACGACGGCCGCCCCTGGCGTGCGCGCGCAGCGCGCTTTCACTGCGAGGCAAGCCGGGACCCGTACACCGATTGCATGGTGGTGGCAAGGCGCCCGCACAGGCCCGTGCGCCGCTGGCATATGGTGCTGGTGACCGGGCGCGGGAGTGTGCGCGTCTCATGGTAAGCCATACGCCGGCACAGGAGGTCCGCCGTCTGGCCTACGCACCCGTCCGCGGGACCAGTCCGTGGGCGCGCGTGCTGCGGTTTTTGCCAAGGCCCGAACCGGCACCCCCGGCGCCGGCGGCTGCGCGTACGCACCCTGTCTCGGTGTTTACCTATTACCCCCATGCGGGACGGCTGCTCATCGTGCGCGCGGGGGGCCGCGGATTGGGGATCGCCGCCGGCACATGGGTGGCGGCCCGTCTTGCGCGCGCGGTCACGAGCGCGGACACGGCGCTCGTCGTGCTGCATACGCTAACACCGGTACGGGGCACTCGTGGTGTGTTGGCGGCGGGATCCCGTCTGCTCGCGCAGGCGCAGCAAGTGGTGGGTGACCGCCTGCTGCTTACCGTCCACACGGTGGTGACGCCGCAGGGCCGCACCCTGCCCGTGACCGGGGTTGTGTTCAGCCGCGCCCATCGCATGGGCCTGCCGGGGTTTGTCCGGAAGAAAAAACGGTCACGCGCGTGGTTTGCGCTCGGCGAATCGCTGGTGCAAAGCGCCGATCAGGCGTTGTCGCTGGTGGGCGGGGGCGGTTCCACGGCGGCCGCCGCCCTCGGCCGCGCCGGGCGCTCCGTGCTCAACACATCGATCCGCTGGCGGCGCCAACGCCTGATCCTGTATGTGCCGCCGCAATCCGTTGAAGTCCAGCTTGAGGGGTCTTTATGAAAAAGACGGCGTCTTGGTGGTGGATTTTGGCGACGGGTACGGCGCACGCCTGGCGCTTGTCGGTGGGCGCAGGCGCCGACTGGGCGCAGGCGCCGGGCCTTGGGGGTGTGCTTGGCATGCGCGGTGTCAGTGCGCAGGCGGTCGTTTCGGATCGTCCGTTCGCCGGGCGTGCCTTCGCGTTTGTTCTGGGCGCATCGCGTCTGGCCACGCCGCTGCCGGCGCGTCGCGTCGAGACCATCACCGCATGGCGCGGCCGGTGCGTATGGGAATGGCGGCTGCCGCTCACCTATGCCCTGAGGCCGTGGTGGGGCGTGGGTCTGGGCGTGGACCGCCTGCAGCGCAATCGGCGCTACGTGAAGGACGCACTGGGGTATGCGCAAATCCACGAGCCTGCGCGGGACAACTGGTTGCCGGTGTGGAGTGTGGTTGCCGTGGCGCCGTTGCCGGCCCGTCTGGCGGTGCAGTTATCGCTTGCGTCCGCGGTCGGACCGCATCCGCTGTCGACGGTGACGGTATCGCTCATGTGGCGGATCGTGTAAATCAAGGAGATGAGATGCGACTGACGCGTTGGGTGTTGTGGCCGTTGTGTGCCTGTCTTGTTGGCTGCGAGGTCGGACAGGTCCCGGTCCCGCCGCCGGTACCGGGGGGCCTGTTGAGCGGAATGGTCATCGGCGGCGAGGCGCTGGCCGGAGCGCCGGTCACGGTGCTCGACGGTGGCCGGATCATCGCCACCACGCGCACGGACGATAGCGGCCACTTCACGGTCGCGGTGCAGGTGCCAAGCGCCGTGTTGACGGTGCGCACCGAAGGTGTCGCCTATGTCCGCGCCACCGATGGCGAGGAGGAAGTGAGCGGGCCGCTCGATGCGCAAATCCTGTATGAGCAGGGTGTCAGCGAGACCCTCGCCGTCTCGCCCTGGAGCACGGCGGCGGCGGCGCTCGCCGGTTATCTGCAGGGCACGGGCATTGCCGCCCCGTCCGCCCTCCGTGACGCCGATGCGGCGTTCGCTGCGTGGCTTGGGTATCCGCCGCTTTTGCTGCCGCAACCGGTGGGCGCGGGCGCGCAAACCGTGTCGGCAGCCAACGAGGCGGCACTGACGCTGGCCGGCCTGTCGGCCTGGGCGCATGCGCAGGGACAGACCACGGCGGCGGTCACAGCGCTCATGGCAGCCGACGTGGCGGACGACGGTTTTCTGAACGGCGCGGCCGCCAGCGGGCCTTTGCATCTTGGCGCATTGCCGCTGTCGGCCGATGCCTATCGCAGCGGATTGGCCGAGGGGGTGCTGCAGGCCGCGGTCGCCGGCGGCCTGATGGGAACGGCGCAGACGCCGCTTGCGCAGGCGATCACGGCCTACGCCAAGGCGCTCGCAAACAGCGCTTCGCCGCTTTTTGGGGGCGATCCGCCAGCGGCTTTCGCCTCATCACCGGTTGCGGTCTCGCTTGCGCCGCTGCCGGCCTGGACACGCGGTCCGCTGACAATCGAGGGGAGTGTCGACGATCCTTTGCAGCTGCCGGTCGCGGTGACGCTGACGGTGGACGGGCAGGCCGGCCAGTCCGTCACCACGCAGGGTGCGTTTGCGTTTCGGGTCGCGACACCGGATTTTGCCGATGGTGTCCACGAGCTGGCCGTCCATGCGGTGGATGGTGCCGGCGAGCAAGGGCAGGCGCAGGCGACCGTGGGCTTTGACAATGGCGGCCCACAGGCGTGCGTCGTGTCGTTCATCGGGCAGCCGACACTGGGCACACTGCGCGGGAGGTGGTCGGATCCGGCCGGTATCAGCGGGGCGTGGTTCGTCGGAGGGGCGGTGAACGTGTTGCCCAATGGCACCTGGTCGGTCTTTACCGGACCGGAGTTTCTGGCGCCCATGACGCTGACGCTCGCCGATGCCGCCGGCAATGTGCGCACGTTCGTGTGGAATCTGCGGCTGGGCCAGGGAGGCTGCGGGTGAGGGCGCCGCCCCCCGGCATGACCGGGGGGCGGCATGTCGTGATCAGGCGGGTGTTCCGGGGTCTTAGGCCGGTTCCGGCAGCGCGATCACCCCTTTCATGGTGTCGAGCGCCTTCTTTTCGATCTGGCGGATGCGTTCGGCCGACACGCCGTATTCGGCGGCCAGTTCGTGCAGTGTCGGTTTGGTGTTGCCAAGCCAGCGCCGCTTGATGATGTCGCGGCTGCGATCATCGAGCGCCACCAGGGCCGTCTGCAGCTGGTTGTGCTGCGACACCTCGTCGTCGGCGCGCGACAGGAGGATCTCGGGGTTGTAGCGCATGTCCTGCAGATACCCGGCGGGTGTCGCCCGGTACTCCTCGTCGTCTGCGTCCTCATGGGCGTCGAACGACACGTCCGGGTAGGACATGCGCGACTCCATTTCCTTGACCGTCGCTGTCGGCACATCGAGTTCGGCGGCCAGCGAGTCGATCTCGGTCTGGTTCATCCAGCCGATGCGGGCGCGGGACTGGCGCAGGTTGAAAAACAGTTTGCGCTGGGCCTTGGTCGTGGCGACCTTGACGATTCGCCAGTTGCGCAGAATGTAGTCGTAGATCTCGGCGCGGATCCAGTGCACGGCAAATGACACCAGGCGCACGCCGTGTGCGGGATCAAAGTGTTTGACGGCCTTCATCAGGCCGATGTTGCCTTCCTGGATCAGGTCCGCCTGGGGCAGACCGTAGCCGGCAAATGCGCGGGCGACCCGCACGACATAGCGCAGTTGCGACAAGACGAGCTGCCGGGCGGCTTCCAGATCGCCCCGCTCGCGATAATCGACGGCGAGCGCGCGTTCTTCGTCGGCGCTCAGGATGGGTGCGGCATTGGCAAGGCGCATGTAGGCCGCAAGACCTCCTTCCGCCTGGACATTGAGAGCAACCGGTAGTGCCTGTGTTGTCATGGGCAAACCCCCTGGGCGTTGAGCTGATGGCATTTTAGCATTCTCCGGTTGAGAGTGCTAATGCCGGGGAAAGTTCCTCGGGATAGGCCCTTAGGCCAGGCGGCGGCGGCGCAGTTCCCGGGCCACTGCCAGGCGGGATCCGGTCCAGCCGAGGGCTCCGCCGCCCAGAACGAGCCACAACAGTCCATGCAACCCCAGGCCTTGCAGGCGGTACGGGCTGCCGTAGAGATCAGCCAGGTGCCGGACGGGACCGTCCAGGATCAGGACCGCAATCTCGACGATGACGAAGGCCGCCAGTGCCCCCAGAATTCCCTGCAAGGCGCCGGCGTAGAGGAAGGGGCGGCGGATGAACCTGTCGGTGCCGCCCACAAGCTGGATGACCTCGATCTCGGTCGCCCGGTTCATGACCGCCACACGGATGGTGTTGCCGAGGATCAGGAGCACGGCAAGTCCGAGCAAAGCGGTAAGCAAAAGCGCCAGACGCCGCCCGAGCGCGAGTCCGGCCTGCAGGCGCTCGAGCCAGTGGAGATCCGACTGGACGCTGGCCACGCCCGGCACCCTCTGCAGGGCGTGGGTCAGCTGCGCAAGGGCCGAGGGCGTTTCGCGGCGGGGTGTGACCAACACCACGGGGGGCAGGGGGTTGCTGTGCAAGGTGGCCAGCGCCGGCCCAAAACCCGACAGCCGCCGGAACAGGGCAAGGCCCGCCGCGGGGCTTACGTAGGCCACCGACTTGACGCCCGGAAGGCGGCCGATGGCGGTTGCGATCTGCCGTGGCGCAGGCGTCTGCCGGTGCAGGTAGACCGAAAAGGCGGCACTTCGCTGCCAGCCGGTGCTCAAGCGTTGCACATTGGCGAGCGCCGTGAAAAGGCCTGCGGGCAAGGCCAGCGTGATCCCGATGACGGCGATGGCGAGCGCACTGGCCACCGGCTCGCGGAGCATGTCGCCCAGGGTGGCGAGCAGGACCTGCGCGTGCCGGCTGAGGTAGCCGCTCACGCCGCCTCCAGACTGTGGTCTTTGCGCAGCGTGATCACGCGTTTGCGCAATCGCTCGATGTGCCGCTTCTCGTGTGTGGCGATCAGCACGGTGGTGCCGTGCGCATGGAAATCGGAAAACAGGTCGATCACCTCATCGGACAGGGCGGCATCGAGATTGCCCGTGGGTTCATCGGCAATCAAAAGCGGCGGGCGGTTGGTGATGGCGCGGGCAATGCCCACGCGCTGCTGTTCGCCGCCGGACAGCGTCAGGGGATGGTTGCGGGCGCGCGCGAGCAGGCCGACCTTGTCGAGGGCCGCGTGCACGCGCCGGCGCAGTTCGTCGCCGGTCACGCCGCGCACGATCAGCGGCAGCGCCACGTTGTCAAACAGGGTCCGGTCGTTTAGCAGTTTGTTGTCCTGAAAGACGACACCGATCTCGCGGCGGAAGGCGGGGATGCGCCGGCGGGACAATTTGGCGAGATCGCGCCCGTTGACCGAGATCTGGCCGCGCGTGGGCCGCTCGATCAGGGCGATAAGCTTCAAAAGCGTGCTCTTGCCGGCGCCCGACGGTCCGGTCAGGAACACCATTTCCCCGTCTTCGATGGTGAAGTTGATGTCGGTCAGCACGTCGGCGCCGCCGTGGTAGCGCTTGAAGACGTGCCGCAGTTCGATCATGCGTCGTTCCCGGCCGGCAGGATCGCGTCGACGAAGGCTTCGGGGTCGAAGGGACGCAGATCCTCCTCGCCTTCACCGACACCCAGAAAATAGATGGGCAAACCGGTCTTCTTGGCGATGGCAAACAGGACACCGCCCCGGGCGGTTCCGTCGAGTTTCGTGACACACAGGCCGGTGACACCGATGGCCTTGTGGAAATGTTCGAGCTGCGCGAGCGCATTCTGGCCGATGCCGCCATCGAGCACGAGAATGACCTCGTGCGGGGCGGCCGGATCGAGCCGGGCGAGCACCCGCCGGATCTTGCCGAGCTCGTCCATCAGTCCGGACTGCGTGTGCAGGCGGCCTGCGGTGTCGATCAACAGGATGTCGGCGCTGCGGGCCTGCGCGGCCTGGAGGGCGTCGTGGGCCACCGCTGCGGCGTCGGCGCCCCGCGGCTGGCTGATCACGCTTGCCTCCCCGCGTTCGGCCCATGTGGTGAGCTGTTCGATCGCCGCGGCACGGAATGTGTCGCCGGCGGCGACCAGGACGCGCAAACCCCGTTCCCGAAAATACAGGATCATCTTGCCGATGGTGGTGGTCTTGCCGGCGCCGTTGACACCGACCATGAGTACGACCTGGGGTGGCGCGCCCTGTGGCCAGGGTTTGGCGCAGGGTGTGAGGATGTCCAGAAGGATCGTCCGCAGTGCCGCGTAGACGGCCACGGAATCGCCGATTTCGCGCCGCGAGACACGGCGGTTGACTTCGTCCATGATGACCGAGACGGTCTCAAAACCGAGGTCGGCGGTAATCAGGGTGGTTTCGATTTCCTCGAGGAGCGCGGCGTCGACGGGTCGCCGCACGCGCAGCAGCTGGGCGAGATTCTGGCCGAGCGCCTGACGGGTGTTGGCCAGGCGCTCCGTGAGCCGCGCGAGTACGCCCGGCTTGCCGCCCCCGTCTTTGGGTGATGCGCGCCGAAAGAGCGCCATGGAGGCTTGTCAGCCGGTCTTGCGCGTCAGCGCAAGGTATTTCTCGTAGAGGGATTCCTTGGTTTCGACCCGATCCGGATTCTTGGGGATGCAGTCGACCGGGCACACATCGACGCACTGCGGGTTGTCGTAGTGACCAACACACTCCGTGCACAGATTCGGGTCGATACGGTACGTGTCGGTACCGGGGGAAATGGCCCCGTTGGGGCATTCCGGTTCGCACACGTCACAATTGATGCAGTCCTCTGTGATCATCAAGGCCATGAATTCGCCCTCCTTCTATTAGTCTATCTTAATATGGATTGCAGCGCATCCTTGACCACCGGATGGACGAAGCTGTCCACATTGCCGCCCAGTTCGGCAATTTCCTTGACGAGCGTGGCGGAAAGATAGGCTTCTTTTTCGCAGGGGGTCAAAAACACCGTTTCGATCTGACGGTCGAGCTGGCGGTTCATGGCGGCCATCTGGAATTCGTATTCGAAGTCGGAGACCGCCCGCAAACCGCGGATGATGACGTCGGCGCCCTGCTCGTGGACGAAATCCATAAGCAGCGTATCAAAGCCCATGACCGTGCACTGCGGGATACCGCTTAGCACTTCCCGGGCGAGGCGCACGCGGGTCTTGAGGTCGAACAGCGGGCGCTTGCGCCGGTTTTCGGCGACCGCAACGATGACACCCCCAAACAGCTTGGTGGCGCGCCGGACGATGTCGGTGTGGCCGTTGGTGATGGGATCGAACGTCCCAGGATAGATGGCCCGCAATCGATGGCTACTCCTCATGTACCGCAAGACCAAAGGCCACCTGCCCGGCCTGGCCCTGCCGATGCCAGCGGAACCCCGTTGGCAGGACGCAGGGTGTGTCGCGGCGGGTTTCAATATAGAGAAAGCCCCCGTTTGGCACAATGTCTCGTTGACGCACCCGCGCAAGCGCCGGCGCAAGCAGCCCGGCCGCGAAGGGGGGGTCGAGGAAGACGATGTCAAAGCCGCCGGCGGGCTGCCGGTCGAGGAAGGCGAGGGCCTCGCCCGCATGCACAAGCGCTGCGACGTCGAGCCGGGCGAGCAGGGCGCGCAGGGCCGCGGCGCTTTCAGGATCTTGCTCAACGAACGTGACCGTGGCCGCACCGCGCGACAACGCCTCGAGTCCGAGCGCCCCGGACCCTGCGAACAGATCGAGGCAGCGGCTCTCCGGCACGATCGGCGCCAGCCAGTTGAACACGGTTTCGCGCACCCGGTCGGGCGTGGGCCGCAGCGCGGCCTGGGCTGTGAGCGGAATGCGGCGGCCGCGGAACGCGCCGCCGATGATGCGGACGCTCGGTGGCCGCCTGGTCATGCGGGTGGGGCCGGACCCAGCAGCCGTACCGCCAGCGCCTGGTAGACCGGTTCGCGGCAGATCAGGCGCGACACGAGATAGGCAAGGAACGAGGTCGCAATGAGTGGAATGAGCATGTCGCGGTTGCCGGTTATTTCGGCGACGATGATGAAGGCCGTGAGCGGGGTCTGCACCACGCCGCTCAGATAGCCGGCCATGCCGAGAATGACGGCGGCCGGCAGCGGTCCGTAGGGAAGCAGGCGGCCGAGATCGGCGCCGATGCCCGCACCGGTGGCCAGCGCCGGCGCAAACAGGCCGCCGGGCACACCGCACAGGTAGGAGGCGAGATTCCCAAGCCACCGCGCCATGGGAAACCACCACGGGTAGTGCATGGTGTTGTGGACGAGCGACCGCGCCTCGCTATAGCCGGTGCCATAGGTGGTGCCGTGCGCGAGCGTGCCGAGTGCGGCGATCACGAACGCCAGTCCGATGACGACGCCGTAGGGTCTGGCCCGGGTCTGCATCTGCAGGTGTCCGCTGATATCGAGCAAGAGGCGGCTAAAGAGCCCGCCGGCGGCGCCCCCGATCAGGGCGCAAGCGGGAATGAGCACCCATTGGCGGCCGGTCAGCGCGGTGTGGACGATGCCGAGATAGGTATAGTTGCCCTCGAGCACTGTGGCGGTGAGGCCGGAGATCAGAACGGTGACGATGAGGATGCCGCTGTCGCGCTCCTCAAAGCCCCGCGCCAGCTCTTCAATGGCGAACATGAAGCCGGCAATGGGTGTGTTGAAGGCGGCGGCGATGCCGGCGGCCCCGCCTGCCATCACCAGGGTGCGCTCCAGGGTGTGGCGGTTGCGGATGCCGCTTAACCGCCCGGCCACGGCCGCCATCGAGGCGCCGACATGGACGGTGGGCCCCTCGCGGCCGATCGAGGCGCCGGAAAAGAGGCTCAGGCCGGTCAGAAAGATCTTGCCGATGGCGATGCGCAGGGATACGAGCCGGCTCGTATCGGGTTGTGACTCGTGCATGGCCGCAATCACCTGTGGAATGCCGCTGCCCTGGGAACCCGGGAAGAAGCGGCGTGTCAGCCACAGCGAGGTCACAAGACCCACGGGTGATATGAAAAACGGCGCCCACATCCAGTGCCGCTGCAGGGTCGTGAGGGCATGGGTCGCCAGGGTGGCCATTTCCGCCAGCGCGGCGGCGCCGATCCCGATCAGGGCCGCGCCCATCCAGAACGCGAACCGCATCCGCCAGTACTCGTGACGCAAAAGCGCCCGCAGCCGCCGCCAGGGCGCCCGCAGCCGCCATGGCAACCGGGAGCCGACGCCCGCTGTCACGGAACTTGGTTTAGCGTGCTGCTGATGCGGGCGAGCGCTGCATGTGCGGCCCGCTGCTGTTCGCCGATTTCCTCGAGGATTTGTTTGAGTTCGGTCATGCGCGCTTCGAGCGTGTCGCTGGCCTGGTGGATACGCTTGACGCTTTCGAGCCGCCGGCGCAATTGCGCCTGATGTTCCCGCACCTGCGACTCCATGGGAGCCATCATGTCCTTCAGCCAGTCATCGGCATCCCGGCTCATGCTCACATAGATGGCGCGGATCTTGCTGATCACGGTTTCAAAAAAGCCCTTGACCACGTTGTGCTGCTCGGTCATGAACAGCGACAGGCCGCCAATGAAGGCCTCATGTTTTTCCTGAATGCGCCGCATCTCGCGGCTGTAGCGCAACACGGAAAACCCGCTTGGGCGGATGTTGGCGAGTCCATGTTCCTTCTGGAACTTCTGATAGACGCCGTCCATGAGCGTTTTGATTTCGTGGGCATGGCGCGAGACCGTGTCGATCTGTGTGGCCGTGTGGGTCAAAAATCCCTGCATGGCCGTCTTCAGGCCGCCGGTGGTCAGGCTGCGCTCCATGCTCTTTTTGGTTTCGGCGATCATGCGGTCCAAGCTCTTCAGACTGAGGCAGTCATAGAGCGCGGCGCTTTGCTGCGAGAAGATGTTGCGTGTCGCATGAAAGCGCTGCATCGCCCGGTCGAACTCGACCTTGTCGTTTCGCACCTTCTCCATCATGTGCTCGATGACATCCATGTTCTTGCCGTTTAGGCCGTTCAGTTCGTCGAAATGTTCGCGCAAGCCCCGCAGGCGCTGGTCGACCAGCTGGCGGACACTGGCTTCGACCTCGCGGAATTCCGCGGCCACCGTCTCGGCCACGATGCCGCCTTTGCTGGGCAGCAGCTCGTCGGCGAGCGCGCGCTCCAGGACCTCGATGCCGCTGCGGGTGACGAGCGGGGTGTCGTGCTTGATTTTGCCGCTCAGGGCCTTTTGCGCCGACACCGGGTACACCCGGTTGGGGGCGACATTGAGATGGCGGGCCGTTTCGTCGACCTGGCGGGCGATCTCCCGCTGTACATCGGTTTCGCTCTTTAGGTCATCCCACAGGCCGTCGACCTTGTTCAGCACCACCAGCCGGCCCTTGTGACTGCCTTCGACGTGCTGGCGCCAGACGCCGATCTCCGACTGCGTGACGCCGGTGTCGGCGGCGAGCACGAACAAGACGGCGTGCGCATTCGGCAGCGTGTTCAGCGTCAGTTCCGGCTCCGCGCCAAGTGCATTCAGGCCCGGCGTATCGAGGATCACCAGACCGTCTTTCAGGAGCGGATGGGGATAGTTGATCAGGGCGTAGCGCCAGCGCGGGATCTCCACCTCCCCCTTTTCGTTGGCGACGATGCCGTTTTGGCCCGCGTCCTGGGTGACGGTAAAGCCGAGCGCCTGGGCGCGGGCGGCCTTGACGGCCTTGGTCTGGGCAATGTGTTGCAGGGCGGCGGCGATGGCCCCGGGGTTGTCGAGGGGCAGCGGCAGGGTCTGCCACTGTTCCGGAAACCCCTTCAGTTCCGTGATCGGCGCGCCGTTTTCCCGCGATTCGATGGGCAACAGCCGCAGTGACGGCGCCGTGTCGGCGTTGTAAAAGAGCTCGGTCGGACACATGGTCGTGCGGCCGGCGCTGGAGGGGAGCAGCCGCTGGCCGGAGGCGCCGAAGAACAGCGCGTTGATCAGTTCCGACTTGCCTCGGGAAAATTCGGCGACGAAGGCCAGATGGAGCTTGTCGTCATGCAGGGCCGTCAGCATGCGATTGATGTGGTTTTCGCTCTGGCCCTGGGCGAGTCCCTGTTCGGTCAGCCATCCGCGCAGCCGCTCGAGTTCGCGCGTCAGGTCCACCCGCCACCGGCTATAGGCCTCGAAGCGTGCCTCGATCGCTGTGTTTGCGCCCATGGAACCCCCTGTTATGAGAGACCCCGCAGCGCGTGCGTCAGTGGCCCCTCTTTAGTGCTGGCAGTGCCGGCAGAAAAAGCAGCTCCGGCCGGACAGTGTTTGCCGTACGATCGGCGCGCCGCAGTCCGGGCAAGGCTCCCTTTCGCGCCCGTACACACGCAAGGCTTGCTGAAAATAGCCGGGCTGCCCATCGCTGCCTGCAAAATCCCGCAGGGTCGTGCCGCCCTGGGCGATTGCGCTCTCGAGAACCTTGATCAACGCATATGATAGGCGACTGTAACGGTCTCGTCCAATGCGGCCGGCGGCCCGGCGCGGATCGATGCCCGCGACCGACAGGGCCTCGTTGGCATAAATGTTGCCGATGCCGGCGATGACGTGGCTGTTCATGAGGAAATCGCGGACCGCGATCGAACGTCTGCGCGACGCGTCGTAGAGGTAGTCACCGGCGAGCACGCCATCGAGCGGTTCGGGACCAAGATCCTTCAAAAGCGCATGGTTGCGCGCATCCCGTGTCCAGAGGAGGGCCCCGAAGCGCCGCGGGTCGCGCAGGCGCAGATTCATTCCAGAATCCAGGCCGATGTCGAAGGGTTCGTGGCGGCCGGCGGCGCAGTCTCTGTCCACCAGGCGCAAGCTGCCCGACATGCCGAGATGGATGATGAGGCAGCCGCCGTCGTCCAGCGCAAACAGCAGATATTTGCCGCGGCGCGTAATGGTCTCTATGCGCTGTCCGCGCACCTCGCGGGCCAATGTGGCGGGGACCGTCCAGCGCAGGCGCGGTTCGCGGATGGTTACGCTGGTGATCCGCCGCCCATTCACGTGGGGCATGAGGCCGCGGCGGGTTGTTTCGACTTCGGGCAGTTCCGGCATCAGGGCGCGATGTGCAGCATCCGCTCGCCGATCTCCTGCGGGAAGTGGTAGGCCAGCCGTTCCCGGGGCCTGAGCAAAACGACCTCGGGTGTCGTCGCGAGGATGTCGATATGCAAAAGGCCATGCTGGAGCCGGTTGCCGGCCCGCTTTTCGTAACGGATGGTGACGCGACCGAGAACCGGCTCGCCGCCGTGGTAGCGCGTCACTTGCAGGGCCCGCGCGTAGCGCCATTTGTCGACGAAGCTGTTGATATGATCGTTGGAGATGCGGCTCGACGCCGGTGTCAGGCGCCAGATGCCCTTTACGCGCGCCACGGTGAAGGCCGGCATCAGGAAAGCGCGCGCGTGGATGTGGCGGCCAAGCAGGCGCGTCGACAGGAAGCTGTCTACAGTGAGGCGCGCCGGGTGCACGGTCTCGGCCGAAATCAGGTCCACGGTATGGCCGATAAGAACGTAGCGCAGCGGCGCCAGCGGATGGCGTGCGCCAATTTGGATGGTCACGCCATTGAGGCGCAAAACCGCGCGCGGGGAGGCCAGGCCGTAGCGGGCGAGGTCGGCCGGCGCCGCGAAGTGATCCTGCACGGTGGCGCCGGCGATGTCGGCCACGGCGGCGGCGCGAAAGCGATCGGCCCGTGCCGCGAAGGGTGCGGTGAGCCGCCAGTGGCCATGGGCGTCGCGGACAAGACGGATGGTCGGATGGCCGGTGCGCTGCAAAGTCAGCCGCGTGACCGCCCCGGGCTTTAGGGATGTGAGCTTTGGCAGGGGCGCTGCGTGCGGGCGCGGATTCGACCAAAGCGTGGCCACCAGAACTCCGGCTGCCATCAACAAAACCAGATTGATGATCCAGCGCTTGCGCATTTAGCGATTCCGTCTCCGCCACCAGACCAGAATGCCGTTGCCGGCGAACACGAGCGGCAGCACGACCATGAAACCGAAGGCGATGACCGACAGCTCATCTTGTGACAGGCGCAACGTGAGATCCGGCGACGTCCGGTTGGGCATGTTGATGAAGGCTTCGTCGTTCGCCACCCAGTTGGCGATGTTCATGGCGAGCGCGAGGTTGCCGCCCTCGCCGAGGTAGGTGTTGGCGGCAAAGTCGCTGTCGCCGATCACCACGGCGCGGCTGGTCTGCGTCCCTTTTGTCTGGGTGAAGGTCGCGCCCAGCACATACGGACGGGACTTTCCGCCGCGGGGGGGTGTGATGACGTTGCCCAGAGGCGCGCTCTGCAGCCAGGCACTGCCGGCGGTGCGCAAAATCGCCGCTTTCCGGAACGGACCCTGCGGCTTGAGCGTGAGGGCTGCAGCCGTCGGAAAGACGGTGATGAGATGCATGTCGTGGACCGGGCCCACGGCCGGATAATGATCGACGGTGATGAAGTTCGGCATGTCTCCGGTGAGCAGCGAGGAGGCCGGATCCACAAGAAAACCGGGCGCGACGCGCAGGCCGAGCGTCTGGGCGAGCGGTGTCAGTCCCTCGACGTGGCCAGGTTCGAGCAGCCAGATGAGATTGCCGCCGGCCTGCACATACCCGGTGAGCCGCGCGACTTCGCCGGGCAAAAAGCGGCTGCGTGGGTCGGCGATGACCACCACCGCGGTGCCCGGCTGGGGCAGCGGGCCGTCACCTATGTTGTGTGTGCTGACGGTGAATCCCCGGTCGCGCAGCTCCCCGGCCCAGGCCGACAGGCCATAAGGCGCCGTGTCGAGGGGACTGCGTTCGCCGTTGCCGGCCAGGAACACCAGATTGCGCAGGCCCGTGCGTTCGAGGCTGAACAAGGTGTTGGTGATGGCGCTTTGGCTGGGGGTGACAACCGTCGCCTGGCGGTGGCCATACCGGATGCGCAATTCCCCGTTGTAACTGATGTTGTTGCGGCGGACGGCCCCCGGATGCTTGTTGGGGTCGATGAACTGCAGATGGATGGCGCCGTTGACGCGCTGGTACTGGCCGATCAGTACGCGGATTGCGTGGCGGGTGGTGCCCGGCGGTGCGAACGCCTGGATGAAGACCGGTCCTTTCAGCTGCCGCACCACGGTCAGACTGGGCGGGGCGAGACTGTTGCGGCCGGTGACCGTCCAGTCCGCCTCGTAGCGGAAGCGGTGCGTGGTGTAGAGGCCAAGCCCCATGACCGCAAGCCACAGTGCCATGAAGCCGAGGTTGGCGGCGATCAGATTGCGGCGCGCCGACATCGGGTCAGGCCCCCACGCGGTCGGCATCGAGCCGCCGCACGCCCAGGCCAAGGAATGCCGCCGTCACGATCAGATAGTAGGCGAGCGCCGATGTGTCGAACAGGCCGCGCAGAAACGGCTCGTAGTGATTGAGTGCCGACAGATAGGCGACCGCCGCCCCCCCGGCGCCGTGGCCCCGGCCGGCCCAGTCGATGATCCAGAAAAGGAACAGCACGCCGAACGTGCTGATGGCGGCCAGCGTGGGGTGGCTGGTCAGCGTCGACATGAAAACCCCCACGGCCGCGAACGCCATGACGAGCAAAATCAGGCCGAGCACGCCGCAGGCGAGCATGCCGAAATCCAAATGGCCGCCGACGAGCAAAGACAGCGGCATGAGGACGATGAGGGCGATGAGGATCAGGAAGAAGGAGAGGATGCCCAGATATTTGCCGAGCACGATGGTCAGCCGCGACACCGGTGCCGTGTAGAGCAGCGTCAGCGTGTGATTGCGCCGCTCTTCGGCGACCACGCGCATGGTCATGATCGGCGCGATCAAGAGCATCAGTACGGCGGCGTTGCCAAGCGTCGGCGCCGCGACCAGTCCGGTCAGGCCGGGCGCGTCATGGATCAGGGGCAGTTTCGGCGCCACGCTGAGGAAAATGTTGACGTGGCTCAGGAACAAAAAGCCCATGATGAGCTGCACGATGGCGAGGATCATCCACGCCAGGGGGGACAGGAACAGGCTGCGCAGTTCCCGTCGCGCTATGACAAACATCATGCTTCACCTGCCTGTCCGGTCAATTCGACGAAAAGCGCCTCCAGTGACTGGCGCTCGGGACTGATCTCGTATATGCCCCATTCCTTGTCGGTGGCGAGCTTGATGAGCGCTTCGGTCGGGTCCGCCGCCGGGTCATGGAAAAGCTTAAAGCGCGTCTCGCCTTCCGCCGTGACGGCGCCCACTCCAGGCAGCGCCGCCAGCGCCTCCGGCGCGGGCGGCCGTCTGAAGGTGACGGCGAGCACCGACGACTGCATGCGGCGATCGAGATCCTGGATGCTTTCATTCAGGACCAACCGTCCGCGGTTGATGATCTGCACGCGATCACAGCTCGCCCGCACCTCCGGCAGGATGTGCGTCGACAGAATGACCGCATGTTCGCGCCCGAGTTCACGGATGAGACTGCGGATCTCGCGCATCTGGATGGGATCCAGACCGACGGTCGGCTCATCGAGGATGATCACATCCGGATTGTGGATGATCGCCTGCGCAAGTCCGGTGCGCTGCTGGTAGCCTTTCGACAGATGACCGGTCAGGCGGCGTCCGACCTCGGTGAGTCCGCAGCGTGTCTTGGCGCGCTCGCGGGCGGCCTTCCTGTCCTTTCCGGACAGCCCATGCAGCGCCGCGCAGAAATCCAGAAATTCATCCACCGTGAGTTCCCGGTAGAGCGGCGGATTCTCGGGCAGATAACCGATATGCCTTTTTGCGCGGGTCGGATTTTCGAGGAGGTCGCATCCGGCGATGCTGACGCGCCCCCGGCTCGGCGCGAGGTTGCCGCTTAGCATCTGCATGGTGGTCGTCTTGCCTGCGCCGTTTGGGCCAAGGAAGCCCAGCACCTCACCGCGCCGGATCAGAAAGCTGACATCGGCGACCGCCGCAGTCTTCCCATAGAAGCGGCTGACGCCTTCGACTTCGACGAGGACCTGGCCGTTCATGCGAGGGGGGGTCTTGTGGTCGGGACCGTCATGCGGGCATTAAAGGCTGCCGGGGGCGTTTTGTCAACGCACCCGCCCGCGCCCGGTGCGTCCGCCCCGCGCCCTTGCCTCATTTCCGTATATATGGAATGTATGCAAAGCGGCGGCCGCGCCCCCCGTGATCCGCGCCGGCCGGCGGGCGCGGCCGATCGAACGGGGGCACCCTTTCGCAAAAGACGCCTTTTGGCGACAATGCATCCCTTTGCTGCTGGGGGGTTGAAGGTGAAAGTGCGCATTGAGCCAAGCGGGCACGAGTTCGAGACATTGCCCGGAGAGACCATTCTCGAGGCGGCCTTGAGAGAAGGGTTCCGGCTGCCCTACAGCTGCCGCAATGGGGCGTGCGGCACCTGCAAGGGACGGGTGCTGGAGGGCGACGTCACGTTGGGCGACTATGAGGCGAAGGCCCTGACCGAGGCCGACCGGCAGGCCGGTTGGGCGCTGTTTTGCCGCGCGGTGCCGCAGACGGCCGTCGTCATCGAGGCGCGCGAGATCGGCGCCGCCAAGGATATCGTCATCAAGACGCTGCCGGCGCGGGTCGTGCGCCTCGAGCGCCTCGCCCCTGACGTCATGCGGCTGATGCTGAAGCTGCCGCAAAACGAGCGCCTGCAGTATCTGGCGGGGCAGTACATCGACATCCTGCTCAAAGACGGGCGGCGGCGCGGGTTCTCGCTCGCCAATGCGCCGGAGGAGGATGAATTGCTCGAGCTGCATATCCGGCATGTGCCAGGCGGCCTGTTCTCGGGGCATGTGTTCGAATCGATGCAGGAGCGGGCGCTCGTGCGCCTCGAGGGGCCGCTCGGTACGTTTTTCCTGCGGGAGGACGATGCCGCGCGGCCGGTCATCCTGGTTGCCGGCGGCACCGGTTTTGCGCCGATGAAGGCCCTTCTCGAGCACGCATTCCGCACCCACAGCACGCGCTCTTTTCATCTGTACTGGGGCGTGCGCGCCCGCACCGACCTCTATCTGCCCGAGCTGCCGCCACAGTGGGTGCGCACACACGCCAATTTCCGCTATACGCCCGTGTTGTCGCAGCCGGGCGTGGACGACCATTGGGAAGGGCGCGTGGGCTATGTGCACACGGCCGTGGTGGAAGACTATGCCGACTTAAGCGGACACGAGGTGTATGCCTGCGGACCGCCGCAGATGATCGAAGCGGCCCGTCAGGCGTTCCAGAAGGCGGGACTGCCGGACGACCGCCTCTATTATGACGCCTTCGAATACGCCCGCGATCCCGGCTAAAGGGCGTGCCGTCTTGTCTTGTCGGCCGGGCTTGTGTCCAATGGATCTTCCCTGGCCCCGGTGGCGGTGCCGGCGGGTTGGCGCGGGCGCGAGGCGTCCGCCCTTGAGTGCGCCGCGGAGAGACAGTGTGTGAGCGATTCCCATTGGTATCAGATGCACGATCACGCCCATGACGCCGATCCGGCGCATGAGGGACACCATCATCCGCCGCGCGCGGCCAACGGCCGCGGATTTCAGGTCGGTCTGGGCTTGACGCTCCTGTTTGCGGCCTGCGAGGCGTTTGCCGGCCTGTGGGCCCATTCGCTCGCCTTGCTAAGCGATGCGGGCCACATGTTTTCGGATACGCTGGCGCTCGCCCTGGCGCTCTTTGCCTCGTGGCTTGCCCGGCGGCCGCCGTCGGCGCGCCACTCATACGGGCTTGCGCGCACCGAAATCCTCGCCGCGCTCGCCAACGGCCTCATCCTGCTTGCGGTGGTCACGGCCATCACCGTGGAGGCGATCGCGCGCCTGCAGCACCCCCGGCCGGTGGCCGGCGCCGTGGTCATGGCGGTGGCCGCAGGCGGCATCGTCGTCAACATCGGCGTGGTGCTGGCGCTGAGCCACGAAGCACGCAGCCTGAACACGCGCAGCGCGATTCTTCACGTCCTCGGGGATCTGGTCGGTTCGGCGGCGGCCCTGATGGCGGGCGCGGTCATCTATTACACGGGCTGGATGCCGATCGATCCGATCCTGTCGCTCGTCATCGGCCTTCTGATCCTCTATTCGACGTTGCGGTTGCTGCGCGAGGTGGTCCATATCCTCATGGAGGGCGTGCCCGAGCATCTCGATCTGCCCACGGTGGGGCGGCGCATGGCGGAGATTCCCGGAGTCGTGTCGGTGCACGACCTGCACATCTGGACCTTGTCGTCGGGGACGCCCGCGCTGTCAGCCCATGTGGTGGTCCAGCGCGGCACCGACTGGACGGATCTGCTGACCACGCTGCAAAACACCCTCCTCCATGAGTTTGGCATCGCTCATGTCACGGTGCAGCCGGAGATCCTGAATCTGCCGCATCACCAGGGCCGCGTCATCCCCATCCATCAGCACTCCTAGGGCAGGCGGCGCCCACCGCGCAGCCGGCGTCTCATGCCTTAGGATGCGGCTGCGCGCCGGCCGAGCTTCAGGCTGCGTCGGCAATATTCAGCGGCCTTGCCGGTGTCGCCGAGCTGGTCCATCAAACCGACCAGCTGCACGAAGGTTTCGCGCGTGGATTCGAGATGGCTCACCCGGTCTGCGTATTCGCGCGCCTTGCCGGGCAGTTGGGCCGCAACCGCCAGTTTGGCGAGCGCGACGAGCAGCGCCGGGCTTTCCGGTGCGGCGATCAGCCAGCTCTCCGCCTGCGACAAGGCCCGCAGCGGATCGGCGCTGCGCAGATCGCCATAGGCGGCAAACAAGGCTTCGTGCGGGGTGTGTTCGAGGGCGGGTATGAGCAGGGATTCCGCGCGACGCATCTCGCCGCTCTGGGTGAGCCCGCGGGCCTGCAGCGCGACGACGACGGGGTGGTGGCGCAGTGATTTCGGCAGGGTGCGAAACGCGTTCTCCCAGCCCGGACCGGTACCGAGCGCGGCGGTCAGCAGTTCGCGGTGGGCATCCAGTTCGAGGCTGTCTATTTCCGCCGGCTCGAGCGCCTTGTGGCGGCGCAGTTCCGGGATGATCTGGGTGATGGCAGTCCAGTCCTTCAGTGCCCGCGCGCGCTTGGCCAGTTCCTGCAGCACGGTCCGGTTGCCAGGATGGGCGACCCGCAGCGCCGTGAGCGTGGCAAGAGACCGCTCGTACTCGCGGCCCATGGCATACAGGTGGCTTTGCAAAAGACCCGTTGCCAGCGTGAGTCCGCGCATCGACTGGGCCCGGCTCAGGTATTCATCGCGGCGTTCGTTCTGGTTTTGCGCCTGTGCCGCGTAGGCGGCGGCGAGATAGTGCACGCCGGGAACGCTGTCGGCCTTGAAGTCGCCGATCAGTTCCTTTTCGGCGGCGGCGTAATCGCCTTCGACGATCTTGACCAGGCCGTCGTGCAGCGCCCGCTGGAGCAGCCGCACCCGCCGGTCCAGGCGCCACAGGCTGACGGCGCGCGGAATGTGCAGCACGCGCAGGACGACGTGGATCGAGAAGTACAAGAGGGCCACCGTCGTGACGAGCAGCACGGCAAAAAGCGTAAGCGGCATTTCGATGCTGTAGGGCGCGCGCTCGATCAGGACATAGCCTGGGTTGTGCATGGCGAGCAAGGTCGCGCCGGCCGTGACCAGCAGCAAAATGATGACACCGGTCAGTGTCCTCATGGGTGGTCCTTGATCTGGCGCAACAAGACAAGGGCGCGGTCCAGCGGCGGCCATTTGACGGCCGCGGTCCTTGTACGCAGGCTGGCCACTTCCCCAAGGAACGCCGCAACGGACGCATGCCCGGTGGCGAAGTACCGGCGCACCCAGCGTTGCGTCGCGTCGAGGTTGGCGCGGGCGGCTGCGGGATCGTGGTCGAGCAGGGCGAGCTCTGCAGCATAAAGCCGCAGCTTCAGATTCTGGCGCAGGAAATACTGGCGCTTTGGCGCAAGCAGGATGCGCTCGGGGGCCGGTTCCTTGCGGATCCGGATCAGGCGCAGCATGTCGCGGCGCAAACCGTCCCAGGCGCGTGCCCAGAAGTTTTGCGGAACGCTTGCCGGCTTGCCCGCCGCCGGTGGCGCAAAATGGGCCGGCACGCTCAAGGGCAGTTTGTCGACGGCGTGGGCCAGGGCCACCAGTCTCAGCGCCGCGGATGCGGTGTGTGCGTGCGACAGTGCGCGCACTTCGACGATTTCATCGGCGATCGCCTGGCGCACCGCCAGCAGGCGCGGGTCACGCTCGCGGGCCAGATCGTGGTCGGCCTCGCGCAAGGCGTCGAGCGCAAGCGGGACGTTGTGGTCAAAATGCAGGCGGTCGCCGGCCATGAGGAGGAGATCCTCGGCTTCGCGCACACCGAAGCGCTGTGCGTGCTGACCGGCCGTGCTCAGCTGGCGGACGTCCCTGCGCAGACGCTGCAGCCGTTCGTCGGCGATGGTCTGGCGCACGCCGAGGGCCGTGAGCTTGCGCTCGACACCGGTATGGGCGCGTTCGATCGCCGTGAGCCGCTGCGCGACAGGGATGCCCAGGATGCGGTCCTGGTAGCCGAGCAGGTACCACAGATAGCCGAGTCCGATCAGCGTGATCAGCGACAAAAGCAGGGCCAGTCCGCCAGCGGGCGAGCGCCGGGGGCGAGTGGGCGGTGGTGTCTTGGGTTCGTCGGTCATATCAGCCTGTCTGTGGAGTCTAGTTGTCGGGTGCCGTTTGTGCACGCCAGGTGCGCAAGGCCTCGAGGAGCGCATCGTCCGTGGCGTTGGCGGCCAGTACGGTTGCGCCCTCCAGACCGAGATCGGCGGCGGCGGCGCGAATGCGTTCGCTACTCAGAAGCAGCGGCGTCCTGGCGAGCCAGCGCTGGCCGACCTGCCCCAGTGCCTCATAGAGATTACGAAGTGCCTCGACACTTGTCACGACGACGATGTCAACGCCGGTGCGCGCCCAGGTCCGCAGCAAGGCCGCGACATCCGCCGTGGGCGCTGCGCGCCGGTAGCAGTCGGCGTAGGTGACCTGCGCGCCCCGCGTCTCCAGGGTGTCACCGAGGAGTTCCCGTCCGCCTTCGCCCCGAAAGATGAGGATTTTCTGACCGTCCACCGCCTGCAGCGGCGGCAGCAGCAGTAAGGATTCACTATCGAACCGTCCGGTGGGCGCCAGTGCATCCTGGATCCCAAAGCGCTGCAGTTCGCGCGCGCTGCCGCGGCCGATGCAGGCGATGCGGACGTGGGCTGGCCACGTCTCCTCGCGGGCCCGCCAGAGGGCCATGGCCCGATGGACGGCATTGGGGCTGACAAAAATCACCCAGTGGAAGTCGGCCAGGCGCCCGATCGCGTCGAGCAGCGCTTGGCGGTTGTGGGGGTCGAGGATCTCGATGGCCGCGAAATGGAGCGGATGCGCCCCCTCCTCGGTCAGCCGCGCAAGAAGCGCCGGTGCCTGTTCGGCCGGCCGCGTCACCAGTACGCGCAATCCGTCAAGCCTCATGGCGCACTGTTCCGCAGGGCATCGATGATGCGGCCGGCGCCCTGATGGAGCAGATCTTCGGCGACTGCGCGGGCGAGGCTTGCCGCCGCGCCACGCTCACCCCGGCGTTCGGCCCGCAGCAGGTGGCGGCCATCCGGTTCACCGACGAGGCCGCGGATGCGGATGTCCGGGCCCTCGAGTGTGGCAAAGGCGCCGATGGGGAGACGGCAGCCGCCGGCCAGTACGGCATTTACGATCCGCTCGGCCTGTACGCACACGGCGGTGTCGGGGTGGTGAAGGGCGGTGACATAGGCCTGCGTCGCGTCGTCATGGGCGCGGCATTCGATGCCGATGGCCCCCTGGGCGGCGGCCGGCAGGCTGATGTCTGGCTCCAGGTAGGAACTGATGCGGTCGGTGAAGCCGAGCCGCTTCAGGCCGGCGGCGGCGAGAATGAGGGCGCCGTATTCGCCCCGGTCGAACCGCGCCAGGCGGCTGTTTACGTTGCCCCGCAACCCCGCAAGCTGCAGATCCGGGCGCACGGCCTGGATCTGTGCGCGCCGCCGCAGGCTCTCGGTGCCGACGCGCAGGCCGGCCGGCAGTGCGGCCAATGTGGCGCCGGGACCGGCGATGAGCGCATCGCGCGGGTCTTCGCGTTCGAGGATTGCGGCGATAACCAGGCCGGCCGGCAGCTCCGCGACCACGTCTTTCATGGAATGAACGGCCAGGTCGATGCGTCTCTCTAGCAGACCCTGTTCCAGCTCCTTCGTGAACAGGGCTTTGCCGCCGGTCTCGACGAGCGGCCCGCCCAGACGCCGGTCCCCTTCCGTGGTCATCGGCACGAGGGTAATGGTCAGATCGCGATGACAAGCGAGCAGGCGTTCGCGCACATGATTGGCCTGCCACAGGGCCAGCGCGCTCTTGCGGGTGCCGAGGTATAGGGTCGTCAAAGGGGGGCCCGGCTATTGAGGTTTGAGGGGCGTAATCGTAAAAGGTTGATGGCGCTGACGCAAATGCTGGCGGCGCTGGTCCTGTTCGCCTGCGCTTTGCGTCCGGCGCAGGCCCTGCCGAGGGCCGTCAATCTCCACCGGCTGGGAGCTGCGGCGCTTGCGCGCCACACGCCGATCGTCATCCTCTTTCGTTCGCACACCTGCCGCTACTGCGAGGTGGTGGCGCGCGAGTTTCTGGATCCGGCGGCGCAGGAGCCGCAATACCGGCACATTCTCTTTCGCAGCGTCTACATCGACAGTCACAAGGCGCTTGTCAACTTCACGGGGGCGCGCACCACCGAAGCCGGATTCGCCGCCCGCTATCACATCCGCCTCGTGCCCGATATCCGGTTTTTCGATGGCCGCGGGCGCGAGGTGGCACATTCCCTTCTTGGCCTTTCGACACCCGACTTTTATTCTGCCTATCTCTCGGCGGCCCTCCACAAGGCGATGCGCGCATGCGCCCAATTGCCGGCCGGTCCGCCGGCGCGACACCCTTCATACACCACAAAAGGAGAACACTCATGAAAAAACCCTTGCTTCACGCCCGGCTCATGGCCGGTTTCGCCCTGAGCCTCTGGATGTTCGCGGCCCCGGGCTTTGCCCGGCTGGTGTCGCATGCCTTCGCCACCCATCATGTCGTCTTTCAGATCAGCAATGGTTCCGCCGCGGCCCAGACCCTGGTTTTGTCCAATGCCGGCAATGTTCTGAACTACTTCGGGCCGGACAAGGTCCAGGTGGAGATCGTCGCCTTTGGTCCGGGCCTGCGGTTGCTATTGAAACACAACGTGAATGGGGCGACGATTCGGAGCCTGCATGCGCAGGGCGTCGAATTTGCCGCCTGTCATAACACCATGATGAAGATGCATCTGACCAAGGCGGACCTGAACCCCGTGGCGCACGTGGTGCCGGGTGGCGTGGTGGAAATCATGCGCCGGGAAAGCGAAGGTTGGAATTATATCCGTCCCTGAGCCATCATCATGCTTGCGGGCAGGTGATGCAGAAACTATAAAAGAACGAGCACAAAAAGACATATTTCCGAGGAGGAAGGTTTCATGAAGAAGTCACTGTTGGCCGCCGCCGTCGCGGTGGCCTGCATGGGCACGGCCCATGCCACCAACTGGTTCCAGCTGCAGGGCACGGAGCCAAACGGCACGGCACCGCTTTACAAGGTGTTTGGATTCATCCAGCCGACCTACTTTTCGACCGGGGGGTCGACGGTATCGGGTCTTACCGCCGCGGGTGCACCCTTTAACGGCACGGCGCCGAACTTCAATCTGGTGGCGCCCCAGCACACCTCCAGTTCGAGCTTCGAGATCATGCGCGCGCGCATCGCCGTGCGCGGCACGGTTTTGCCGATCAGCAACAAGATCGATTATTTCATCATGGCGGAGTTTGGCAACAACGGCGCCACCCAGGTGCCGGGCGGCTCGGTGGTGCGTCTGACGGATGCGTCGGTGACCTTCAACCAGATCCCGGGCGCCCGCGTCCGCGTCGGTTTGTTCAAGGCGCCTGGTGCCGAAGAAATGATGATGGGCATACCGGCGATGGACTATGTCAACTTCACCACCGTCACCCAGCAGCTGTTGTTCAATGAATTCGCAAACGGCAATGTCTATGTGGACGGTCCGCTGAAGGGTGGTGCCGGCGGCTATGCGGCCAACGTCGCGGAAAACGACGTCGAGCGCGACATCGGTGTACAGGTGTTCGACTGGTTCAACAACGGTCCCTGGCAGTTCACCTATGCCGGCATGGTCGGCAACGGCGCGCCCATCAACGGCACGCAGACCGCGAGTCAGCCAAGCTACTACGCGCGCGTCCAGGAATCCTACATCTTCCATCACAGCAAAGGGCCGCATCAGGCCGGTGTGACAGCCTGGCTGTGGGGCCATGTCGGACATGGGCGGCTCAATGTGAGCACCGCGACCACCACCACCCCGACGGCCACCGGCTATTCGAGCCAGAACTACACCTATGAGCGGTTCGGTGCCGGCGCCCAGTTCCGCAGCAGCTTCATGACCCCCGGCGCGATGTCGGCGACCGGCGAATGGATGCGGGGCAACGGCTGGATCCTGGTGCCGGCGGCGTTCGGTGTGCCGCCAGGCGGCGCCACGTGTGGTGCCGGCGTGACGGGCAATCCGTTGTGCACGGGCTCGATCTACCCCGGCCACAACAACGAAGCCGATGGCTGGTATCTGCAAGGCGGTGTGTTCGCGACCCGGAATGTGCAGCTCGAAGTGCGCTATGACCAGTACAACCGGCTGATCAACAGCCCGGCCAACGAGCGCATCTTCAAGACCTGGACGTTTGGCATGCAGTACTGGTTCTCGCCCATGGCGCGCGTGACATTGAATTACGCTGTCAACCGCCTGATCGTGCCCTACCCGAAGGCCGCGGGCCCCAATGCCGACCCCATCGCCAACTCGATGGACAACGTCATTTCGCTGCAAACGACGCTGATGTTCTAAACCTGCACAAGGAGCCCTATGAGATCGAGTCACTGGTTACTGGCGGGCGCCTTGACGGCCTTCGCCGTTCAGGCGCAGGCCGCCGGCGGATTCGCGCACTGGCATACGCTGCATATTCAGGTGCCGGTGGTGTTGAAGCAGGCCAAGGTGGTCTTCAACATGGATCACCTGGCCTTCGTTGGGCGCACCCGCGAACCGGTCGGTCTGTCGCAGATGCGCATGATGGTGGCCAAGTTCAATGGCGACCACACGCACTGGAAGATCGATGGGATCTTTCAGGGAGCGGCCGGCTATATGGTCCTGAACAACAAGGCCTATGACCGCTTCATGCATGTGCGCACCGGCAACCCTTATGCGGGACAGATCGAAAATCTGATCCGCAAGGGGGTCGACATCGAGGCCTGCGGCGTGACGATGCGCGCCTTTCACTGGGGCAACCGGCAGCTGTTGGCGCATGTGAAGGTGAATGCCGGCGCGCTTGCGCGCATCATTCAGCTCGTGCAGCGCGGGTACGTGCAGATTCAGCCCTAGACTGGATCACATAACGGCTCACGCCGTCTTGTGATAGCGCCTTGGCGAGGCGCGGTAAGACCTCGCCAAGGCGGTTTTCCACGCCAAACGGCGGATTGATGATCACCATGCCCGACCCGTTCAGGCGGTTGTGCACGTCAGCCGGGAAGGTCAGCAACTCCACCGAGAGACTCGGTCCCTGTTCCTCCAGCCCCTTGCGCAACCGGTCGGCCTCGCGCCGCTCCTTGACCGGATACCAGACCAGATAGACCCCCTGCCGGAACTTGACCAAAGCCTGCTTGAGCCCGTCTACGAGTTCGCGCCGTTCGCGGGCGGCCTCATAGGGGGGGTCGATGAGGATGAGGGCCCGCCGCTCCGCTGGCGGCAGCAGTGCGCTCAGGCCCTGCCAGGCACTACCGAGAAAGATCTGCGTCTGCGGCGAACGCAGCACCTGTTGCAAGGCGGCGTGCGCCCGCGGCGCCTGTTCGACGGCGATTAGCCGGTCGCCTTTGCGCAACAGGCTGCTGATGAGCAAGGGAGAGCCCGGATAGACCTTGAGCGCCGTGCCATTGTGGCGCGCGATCGCGGCGAAATAAGCCGCAAGTTCCGGCCAATTGTGCCGTTCGGGCCACAGGCGCAAGATGCCCTCCTGCGCCTCGGGTGCGCTGGCGATGCGGTAGAGGCCGTCGCCTGCGTGGGTGTCCAGCACAAAGAGGGGCCTTGCCTTTTCCATCAGGCGCTCCAGACAGAAGGTGAGCACCACGTGCTTTAGGACATCCGCCGCCGAACCGGCATGAAAACCGTGCTGATAGTTCACTCGTAATCCGTGTATTTGCGGGCGCTGCCGCGCACCTTGCTCGCTGGGTATTTCAGCGCATTTTTGGCGATCTTCTCCCGCGCAGCGCGTTCGAGGTCGATGCCGGCGCGGTCGGCAAAGCGGATCAGATAGAGCAGGACGTCGGCCGCCTCTTCGCTCACCGCCTGATGCTGGGCGCCGGACAGTTCATAGCTTTGCGCCTCCGTCAGCCACTGCAGCTGCTCGACGAGCTCGCCTGCCTCGACCACCAGCGCCATGGCCAGATTCTTCGGGGAATGGTACTGCTCCCAGTCCCGCTCCCGCGCAAATTCCGCCAATTGTTCGCGTAAATCGTTCAGACCCGACATTCCACCCCCCCATCGCCCTCTTCTGGCCTGGCACAGGCCCTGACTGTACCACACGGGCGCACGCGCCGGCCGGCCGTTCATTTGGCGTGCCCCCCGTTTGTTGGTAGAGTGCCAGGTCCTGTCCGCATCCCCGCAACAAATGGCGCGCGATGCGGTCTTAACCTGCCGAACTGAACGTATTCAGGAGACTTTTTATGGATTACCAGCAGGCACAAGGCCAGTTGACACAGGTCCAGCAGCAGTCGCAGCTCGTCATGCAGAAGGTCCAGGCGCTTGCCCAAAAGCTGAGTGCAGCGGCGCCCGATGCCACCACCGGCCGCGAATGGGCCATGGATCTGCGCGAGATGGCAATGGCCATCCAGGCGCAGACCCAGCAGACGACCCTGCTGATCAGCCAGATGGCCGACTACATCGGGCGTCTGGAAAACGAGATGGCGACACACCCCGCCCCGACCGTCCAGCCCACCGGTTGGGCCAATCAGGCCAGCGGCGGCGGCTTCATGGGCGCGCTCACCAGCGGTCTGGGCATGGGCGCGGGCTTTGCCGTGGCAGACGACCTCGTCAACGACCTATTCAACCTGTTTTAAGGCCCGCAGGCGCGCGGCCGCCCGCTCCACGGCGGCCTGCACCTGCGTCGGTGCGGTGCCTCCGAAGTGGTTGCGGGCGGCGAGCGAGCCGTCCAGTGTCAAAACGGCAAACACGTCCTCGCCGATGACGGCGGCGCATTGGCGCAGTTCATCGAGAGACAGCGCCGCCAGGTCGACCCCGCGGTCCATGGCCAGGCGCACCGCCTTGCCCGACGCTTCATGGGCGTCGCGAAACGGCATCCCGTGCCGGACGAGATAATCGGCGAGATCCGTGGCGGTCGCATAGCCGCGGCCGGCCTCCGCGCGCATGCGTTCGCGATGAAAGGTGGTGGCCGGCAGCAGTTCCGTGAGCGCCCGCAGACTATCTGACAGGGTATCGAGCGTATCGAACAAGGCTTCCTTGTCCTCCTGGTTATCCTTGTTGTAGGCAAGCGGCTGGCCCTTCATCAGCATCAGCAGGGCGACCAGGTGGCCGGTGACGCGGCCGGTCTTGCCGCGCAACAGTTCCGGCACGTCCGGATTCTTTTTTTGCGGCATGATCGATGAGCCGGTGCAAAAGCCGTCGGCAAGCTCGATGAAGCCAAACTGCGGTGTCGACCAGAGGATCAGCTCTTCGGCGATGCGCGACAGGTGCACCATGGTGAGCGCCGCGTCCGCCGTGACCTCGATGAGGAAGTCGCGATCCGCGACGCTGTCCAGGGAGTTTTCCGTCACCGCCGCAAAACCGAGCAGCCGCGCCGTGAGATGCCGGTCGATCGGGAAGCTCGTGCCGGCAAGCGCGCCGGCGCCAAGCGGCAGCACGTTGATGCGGACCCGTGCGTCGGACAGGCGGGCGTAGTCGCGCATGAACATCTCAAACCACGCGAGCAGATGGTGTCCGAGCGTCACCGGCTGCGCGACCTGCAGGTGCGTAAAGCCCGGCATCACCGTATCCGTCTCCGCGCGGGCGATGCCGACCAGCGTCTGCATGAGCGCATGCAGGCGGTCAAGCAGCTGATCGACCTGGTCGCGCAGATACAGCCGGATGGTCGTTGCCACCTGGTCATTGCGCGATCGCGCCGTGTGCAGCTTCTTGCCGGTCTCGCCAATGCGTTCGGTCAGCACCGCCTCGATGTTCATGTGCACATCCTCGCGCGCCACCGACCATGCGAATTGCCCGGCATCGATTTCCGCCTCGATGGCCGCAAGCCCGTCGCAGATCCGCGCCGCCTCGTCCCCGGTCAGGACGCCGACTGCCGCCAGCATCTGGGCATGGGCCTTCGACCCGCGGATATCGTGGTGATAAAGACGCCTGTCGAACCCGACAGAGGCGGTGAAATGTTCGACGAAGGCGTCGGTGGGCCCGCTAAACCGGCCCTTCCAGGCCTTATCGGAAGTGGACATGGTGGTTTGGTCCGCAAAACCCCCATCTTACCGGATGGATGCTTGCCGGCGTAAGTCTTGCCGCCTGTCCGTGCTGGCGCGCCAATCATCGGTCATAAATTGAGTGCCGCCGCCGGTTTGGCTAAGGTTGCCGTGTTGTTCCTGGTGCCGGACTCTCCTTATGTGCACCCCCACCCCGAAACACCGGACCAGGATTCTGCCCCTCGGACCCTTTCCGAGGGGCGTTTTTTTTAGGTAGCCTGATGCGTCGCCCGCCCGCGTGCGGGTCTTGCGAGCGGATCAACAGCCCATGAAAGAGTCAGCCGGTTCCTTTCTTCCCGATTTCGGGTCGCCTGCGACCGCCGTGCGCATCCTCGTCCTGGCCGAGGCCATCGCGGTCATCTTTACCATCAGCTTCAACGACACCTGGGGTCCCAACGTGATCCGGGAATTCCTGTTTTTGTCCGCCTACACCTTCGCCATCGCGATCTTCAGCATCGCCGTGCTGAAGATCGCCAGCCAATGGCTGCGCGGGCTGTCGATCGCCCAGGGTTCCGCGGCGGTGGTCGCCTTGCTGCTCGTGGTGATCGTCGCGGTCACGGAGGCGCTGATCTACGCGCTTCACCGGGCCGGCTTCATTGCGCACCGCTGGCCCGCCTGGCATCTGCCGATGCTGGTCCACAGCCTCCTCATCGGCGCCATCGTCATGCTTCTTGCGCTGCGCTATTTCTTCGTCGCCCACAAGGCGCAGACAGACGCCAAACTCGAGCAGGAGGCGCGCATGCAGGCTCTGCAGTCGCGGATCCGCCCGCATTTTCTTTTCAACAGCATGAACAGCATCGCAAGTCTCACGCGCAGCGATCCGCCGCGCGCCGAGGCCGCGCTGCAGGATCTTGCCGATCTCTTCCGTGTGCTGCTCGCCGATGCGCGCAAACTGGTGCCCATATCAGCCGAACAGGAAATCTCGCGGCAGTACCTGGAGATCGAAAAACTGCGTCTGGGCGACCGCCTCCACGTGGTCTGGCGTGTGACCAATGTGCCGAAAAACGCGCTCATTCCAACGCTGACCTTGCAGCCGCTTCTGGAAAATGCCATTTATCACGGTATCGAACCCCGTTTCGGTGGCGGTACCGTGCGTGTAGAATTGTGGACAGACAATGGTGACACATTGAACGTGCTCATCAGTAATCCGCTTCCGGAAGTGCGCAAGCACGCGCATGGAGGCGGCAACAAGATTGCCATGGACAACATCCGCCAGAGGCTCGCCACGCATTTCGAGGACAGTGCGACCCTGCAGACGTTCGAAGAGGGTGACCAGTATCATGTGAAGATAAAAATGCCGATTGTGCGCAATCAGGGGGGAAGACTGACTGCGGAGACTGTACGATGATGATGATGAGAGAGATGGGGCAACAAAACGAGTCGCGGAGGGATGCGATGAAGGTGTTGATCGTCGACGACGAAAAGCTGGCCCGAGACCGCCTGCGCGAGCTTTTGGGGGAGATCGGCGAACACACGGTGGTGGGCGAGGCCATGAATGGCAATGAGGCCATCGAGCAGACCGAACGCCTGAATCCCGATGTGTTGCTCATGGATATCCGCATGCCAGGCATGGACGGGCTCGAGGCCGCCATGCATCTGATGAGCCTCGATGCGCCGCCCGGGGTCATCTTTACGACCGCCTATGACCAGCATGCGCTGGACGCTTTCGAGGTGAGCGCCATCGACTACCTCCTAAAGCCCATCCGCAAGGATCGTCTCGAGAAGGCGCTGGGCAAGGCGGGCAAGCTGACCTTGCAGCAACTCCAGGAACTGAACCAGGCGCAGGAGCGGCGGGTGGTGCGTACGCATCTGAGCGTGCACCTGCGCGGCAACATCCGCCTGGTGCCGGTGCAGGATGTGCTGTATTTCCTCGCCGACAACAAATACGTCACGGTACGGACCGCCGCCGAAGAGCATCTCATCGAGGACTCGCTCGTGAATCTGGAGCGCGAGTTCGGCGAAAGCTTCCTGCGTATCCATCGCAACGCCCTGGTGGCGACGCCTTACATCAGCGGCATCGAGAAGGACACGAGCGGCACCTGGCATGTGACCTTGAAGGGCCTGGAGCGGCGGCTTGCCGTCAGCCGCCGTCACGCCGCCGCCGTGCGGCGCTGGGCGCGCCGCTGACGGGCGGACCGATCCCCGTCACATCCGCCACAAGGCTGCGGCCGGCTCCGTGAGGGTGCCGGCCGCCAGCGGCAGCTGGCGCTGGCGGATGGTATCGAGCGCCAATGCCACGCGCGGGAAATCCCGCTGGAGCCGCCAGAACACGCGTGCCTGGCGATGGTCGCTCTCGAGGTCGGCGCTTTGGCCGAAGGCGCTGCGGCCATGGTCCACGTAATAGGCCAGCTGCCCGCGGGCGCGCAGGCGCTCCCGGAAGAAGCCGCTCATGAACAGGGAGTATTCCCCCAGGTGGCGAATGATCAGCGCGGCACGCGCCCGATCCTGCTCCTGGGCCAGCCGCAGTTCCGTCAAAAACTGGGTCAGTGTCGTCAGGTGGCGCTGGTTGTGGTCGCGGATGGGGTAGACGGCGCTCGTTTGCGCAAAGCGGGACAGGATGTCGGCGACATAATCGACCGTTGCGGGTTCCGCGAGCCCGGCCTGGCGGAAGCCGTGCTGGATGTGGCGATGAAAGAATTGATACAGAGTCGGCCCCATGCACTTCCCCTCCTGCGCCGTACAATCCTTCTCGCAAGTATATAAGAGCCTCGCCGGGCGCGCACGGCCGGCGGCGGTTTTCCGCGGGCCCTGCCGACCTTGATTGACAGGGCCCGGATGGCCGGTATCATGCCGCGCACACCGTTTGCCTCTGGAGCGCGACATGATCGTTTTTGGGACCCCGTATACGCCCGCTGCCCTGCGTATTCTGCTGCTTGGGAGCGGCGAACTGGGCAAGGAAGTGGCCATCGAGGCGCAGCGGCTCGGGGTGGAGGTGGTGGCGGTCGACCGCTACGCGAATGCGCCGGCGCATCAGGTGGCCCACCGCTCCTACGTGATCGACATGCGCGACGGCAAGGCGGTGCGTGATCTCATCGTGCGTGAGAAACCGCATTTCGTGGTGCCGGAGCTCGAGGCCATTGCCACGGACACGCTCGTCGAGATCGAGCGCGAAGGACTTGCGGCGGTGGTGCCGACGGCGCTCGGCGCGCGCATGACCATGAACCGCGAGGCGATCCGGCGGCTGGCCGCCGAGGAGTTGCGCCTGCCGACCTCCCGCTACGCCTTTGCGGGGAGCCTCGCGGACTTGCGCCAGGCGGTTTCGGTGACCGGCTTTCCGTGCCTGGTGAAACCCGTCATGTCGTCGTCCGGCAAGGGCCAGTCGGTGGTGCGGTCGGAAGACGGCCTCGCCGCCGCGTGGGAGCTGGCGCAGAGCAAGGGGCGGGTCGATCTCGCGCGCGTCATCGTCGAAAGCTTCGTCGAATTCCAGTACGAGATCACGCTCCTGACGATCCGCGCAAGCGCGGCGGACGGGACGATCGAAACCCACTTCTGCGAGCCCATCGGCCACCGGCAGGAGCGGGGCGATTACGTCGAGAGCTGGCAGCCGCATGTGATGAGCGAAAAGGCCCTGTGCCGGGCCCGCGAGATGGCGGCCAGCGTCACGGCGGCGCTGGGTGGCCGCGGGCTGTTTGGCTGCGAATTCTTTGTCGACGGCGACGAGGTGTGGTTCTCCGAGGTCAGTCCGCGTCCGCACGACACCGGTCTTGTGACGCTCATGAGCCAGCAGCAAAGCGAATTCGAATTGCACGTGCGGGCGTTCCTCGGCCTGCCCGTTTCGACGCAGCTCCTCCAGGCGGCGGCGAGTGCCGTGATCTACGGCGGCTGCGACGCGCCGGCTGTCCGTTACGAGGGTGTGGCCGAGGCGCTGTCCGTGCCGGACACCAAGCTGCGCCTTTTCGGCAAGCCGGAAAGCTTTGTGCACCGCCGCATGGGCGTCGCGCTGGCGCGCGCCACCGATGTCGACACGGCGCGCCGCCGCGCGCGGGAATGCGCGGGCCTCATCCGCGTCCACCCCGGCAGCTGAGGGCGCGGGCGCGGCGTCTAGAAGCCAAAGCCAATGCCCAGCCCGAAGTTCCATCGCGGGCGGCGGTAGTAGGGGCGCGCGTACCCGCCGGGGTATCGGCGCCACAGATGGGCTGCCACGAGACGGATTTCGGGATAGGTGTAGCGTGCCTGTCCGATCAGCCCGGTGGTGGTGCCGGTGACGATGCCGACTACGCTGATGAGGCGGCCGCGCGCATAGATCATGGGGTCCAGATAGCCGCGGGCCGCGGCGCGAAAGCGCCCGAAGGGGGGTTCCGCCAGGCGCGGGCGCCCGTTTGGCGCGAGCGGATAGGCCAGTATCGTGAGCGTGCTCCCGGCCGCCCCCACGGTATCCCGAACGACCAGTCCGCCCCAGCGCACCCGTGCGCCCCTGGCCGCCGCGGGGTTGGTGAGCACCGTCTGCGTGGTTACGGCGGTATCCACCCGCGCCGCTTGGGGCAGCGGCTCGCCTGCGCAGCCTGCGAGCGCCGCACCGAGCACAACCAGCGTCAGCGCGCGCTCGCATAAGTTTTTCGCGGCCGCCCTAGTCGTCATCGGGTCCGTCCCAGCCCCAGCCCCCCGACCAGCCCATGCCCCAGCCCCAGCCAGGGCCCACCCACATCGGCCCCATCCAGCCCCAGGCGGGCCATGGGGTGGCGTATTCGTAACGGATCCGCGGACGCGGCGGCCACAGAAACTGCGAGCGGACGGCGACCACCGGAAAGTCGTAGGGGTACTTGCCGATGGCCTCGCGTTTGAGCCCGGTGAACGTGCCGACCACCGTGACTTCCCGGCCGATCGTGTAGACATCCGGGTCGAGGAATCCCGGCACCCGGGCGAGAAAACGCCCGCCGCTATGCGCAAAGCGGCGCGGCCGGCCGTCTTCGTGCAGGGGCAGGGCGATGATCTGCAGCGAGGTGGCGCGGGGTCCATTGGTGACATGGCTGATGATGCCGCCCCAGCGTACCGTCACCCCAAAGGGCACGATGCGGGCCCGGGCGGCTTCCACGGTCGTGCGCGTGACGCCCGGGACACGCAGCGCCGGGGGCACCGGTGCCGCACACCCGCCCAGCAGCAGGACAATGCTCACTACGATGAGGCGTCGCATCATGGCCCTATCTCGACTGCGCAATGCGTTTTATGTTAAGCGCTTCCCCTTGGTGTTGACTAGGCCCTCGCGGGGGAGCTCTTGAAGGCTCCGTTCGAGCCCCCATTTGGAAGGGAGTATCCAAAGGCTTGGTGAATATGACAACGACCGATTCCGAGGCCTCGCAAGAGGCGGTTGAGGGCGGCGCTCTCGCCCTGGCCGGCGACGTTTTGCCGTCGACCATCCAGTTGCTGCCCATCACCAACCGGCCCTTCTTTCCGGCGCAGGCCATCCCGCTGGTGCTCGACCGTGAACCGTGGCAGCGGACGGTGGCGCTCGCCGTGGAATCGGCGCACAAGCTGGTCGGTCTCGTGCTCGTCCGTACCGACGATGCCCGTGACGTGCGCCGCGAGGATTTCTACACCATGGGTACCGCCTGCCGTGTGCACAAGGTGGTGCAAAACCAGGACAAGCTGCAGGTGTTTGTCGAGGGCATACAGCGCTTTCGCATCGACCGGTGGCTGTCGCAGGAGCGGCCTTTTGCCGTGGGTGCCCGCTATTTTCCCGAAAGTGACCGCCGGGAAACCGACGACACCCGCGCCTATTCGCTCGCAATCATCAATACGATCAAAGAGCTCCTGCCCTTAAATCCGCTCTATGGCGAGGAACTCAAGTTTTTCCTCACCCGCTTTGGGCCCGAGGAGCCGTCGCGGCTTGCGGATTTCGCGGCGAGCCTGACAAGTTCCAGCAAGGAGGAGCTCCAGGACGTGCTGGAGACGGTGGTGCTCGACGAGCGGCTCGAGAAGGTCCTGCTTTTGTTGCGCAAGGAAGTCGAGATCGCGCGCACACAGGCGAGCATCCGCGAGCGTGTCGAGGAAAAAATCAATGAACAGCAGCGCCAGTTTTTCCTGCGGGAACAGCTGAAGATCATCCAGAAGGAGCTTGGCATCGCCAAGGACGACCGCACAGCCGAGATCGAGACGTTTCGTGACCGCCTGTCCAAGCTCACCGTGCCGCCGGCCGCCCGGGCACGTATCGACGAGGAACTGAAAAAGATGGCGGTCCTCGAGGTGGGTTCGCCCGAGTATGCGGTCACGCGCAACTACCTCGAGTGGTGCACGCTGTTGCCCTGGGGCGTCTATTCGACCGACAAGATCGACCTGAAGCGGGCGCGTACGATCCTCGATCAGGACCATGACGGGCTCGGCGACGTCAAAGACCGCATCATCGAATTTCTGGCCGTCGGCGCCATGAAGGGCGAGGTGGCCGGTTCCATTCTGCTGCTGGTGGGCCCACCGGGTGTCGGCAAGACCTCCATCGGCCGCTCCATCGCGAGCGCGCTGGGCCGCCGGTTTTACCGGTTCTCGGTCGGCGGCATGCGCGACGAAGCGGAGATCAAGGGCCATCGGCGCACCTACATTGGCGCCATGCCGGGCAAATTCATCCAGGCGATCCGCGAAGTGGGCGTGAGCAACCCGATCATCATGCTCGATGAGATCGACAAGATCGGCTCGTCGTACCAGGGCAATCCCGCGTCCGCCCTGCTCGAGGTGCTCGATCCGGAACAGAATGTCGACTTCCTGGATCACTACCTGGACCTGCGGTTCGACCTGTCGAAGGTGCTGTTCATCTGTACGGCCAACCAGCTGGATACGATCCCCCGGCCGTTGCTCGACCGTATGGAGGTGATCCGCCTCGCGGGCTACATCACCTCGGAGAAGCTGGCCATCGCCAAGCATCATCTGCTGCCGCGGCAGATCGAACGCGTGGGTCTAAAGCGCGGCCAGTTGCGCATCGAAGACGCGGCCATCCGCGACATCATCGAGGGTTATGCGCGCGAAGCGGGTGTGCGCGGTCTCGAGAAAAAGCTTGGATCGATCGCCCGCAAGGCGGTCGTGGCGGTCATGAACGGCAAGGAGCCCCCCATCCGGGTGACCGCGCGCAATCTCGAGGAGTATCTCGACCGGCCGATCTTCCAGCCGATCCGGCCTTTGCGCGGCATCGGTGTGGTCACGGGACTGGCGTGGACGCCGATGGGAGGTGCAACCCTCGACATCGAGGCGACCCGGGTGCATGGGGGCAATCGCGGGCTGCGGCTGACCGGCCAGCTCGGCGAGGTCATGCGTGAATCCGCCGAGATCGCCTACAGCTACGTCTCATCGCATTGCCGTCAGTACGGCTGCCCGGATGATTTTTTCGACAAGGCCTATCTGCATGTGCACGTTCCGGCGGGCGCCACCCCAAAGGATGGCCCGAGCGCCGGCATCACCATCGCCAGCGCGCTGTTGTCGCTCGCCCGCGGCAAGCGCATCAAGCGCGCGCTCGCGATGACCGGAGAGATCACGCTCACGGGGGCCGTGTTGCCGGTGGGCGGCATTCGCGAGAAGATCATCGCCGCGCGGCGGGTGCGGATCCCGGAAATCATCCTCCCCGACGGCAACCGCAGCGACTTCGAGCAGCTGCCCGACAACGTCCGCAAGGGCCTGAAGGTGCACTACGTGCGGCATTACCGGGACGTCGCGGCGCTCATTTTTCCGTCGATTGGAGAGTGATGGGACATCTCGTGGATTTCTATTGCCGGCACTGCCGGTATGAGGAGAAAGACGTGGGCGTCGGGCAGGGCCGGGCGCCGACGCCGTTTTTGCGGCTCTTTAGCTGCCCCAATTGCCACTCGTTTGGCAGCTGCTGGATCGAGGACGGGAAGACGCCCCGCTGCAGCTGGTGCTATCACGACGCGGTCGTGCTCGTGGCCGATGACGCAGCCGGCCTGCCCTGCCCCAAGTGCGGCGAACCGGCGAAACTCACACACCGGTCCGGGGACACCTGGGAATAGCGATTTGCGCCCCTAGGTCAGGATGACCGGTGCCTTCAGCTGATCGCTGGCGAAGCGCTCGATGTCGTTGATGAGTTCGCCGCCGCCCTCCCGCAGCCACGCCTGACGGCGGTCGTCATAATGGTAGTGATAGCCGCCGCTGCGCGCCGCCACCCAGATTTCCTTCAAGGGGCGCTGCTTGTTGATGATGATGCGGGAGCGGTCGGGAAACTCGAGGGTCAAGATCTCGTTTTCCGACTCGAAATCGATCAACGGCGCCTTGTTTTCGATGAGCTGTTCCAGGTGCACCATGAGGGCGTGTGCGGCGTCTTCATATTCCGTGTCCGACAACATAAATCCTCCGGGCTCGCGAAGGCCGTATGATACACAAGCGCGCCGGGCGGGTCTTGGGCCCATGAGCCGACCGGGAGCCGTGCGCGGCCGACCAAAGGGCGGCATGCGGGCGGTTATCACCGTTTTCTTGAGTTCCGGGTCCGTCTCCATCTATTCTGTGCGCCCATGACAAGAAAGGTTCTGGTGCTCGGTGGTTATGGCGCCTGCGGAAGCCACATCAGCCGGCTGTTGGCGCGCGACGCAGCCGTCGATTGCGTGATCGGCGGGCGCGACACTGTGCGCGGCGAGGCGCTGGCCGACGAGCTCGGTGCCGGATTCGTGTCCGTTGACATCGCCCGGCCCGGTTCCCTGAACGCGGCACTCGAAGGGGTGTTTGCGGTGGTCAACGCCTGCGGACCATTTCACTGGCAGGATTACACCGTGGCCGAGCGCTGCGCACGGCGCGGTGTGCACTATGTGGACCTTGCCACCGATCGCGGCTATGTGCTCGGCATCACCAAGCTGTCGCCGCAGGCGGCGGGTTCGGGGGCGGCTGTCGTCTCGGGGGGCGGCTCGCTCCTGCCGTTGTCGGCGGTGCTGATGGATGCCGTCGTAGACCCCTTTGACAGTATCGACCGCATCGAAATCGCCGTGTCCTACGGCCGCGGCTGTCCCCGCGGCCTGGCCGCCATGCGGGCGCTCCTCTACGGCCAGCGCGTGCCGGCGCAGGTGCACGAGGGCGGCGCGTGGCGGCAGGCGCCC
>JAJYPD010000036.1 GCA_021795715.1 Pseudomonadota bacterium | reverse complement strand
CTTTGACGCCGTTGTCCGCGAAGGCCTGGGCGACGGCGAGAAGGGCGGGGTCTTTCTGCCTGTTAATCTCGGTGATCTCGGAGAAGCCGATCACCTTCTCCTTCATCATTTGCATGAAGGGTGACCCCGCCTCGACGGCGGCCAACTGTAAGGGGTCGCCGATGAACACCACGCGATCCTGTGGGCGCACCTTCTGTATGAAGGTTTCCATGTCTCTCGAAGACACCATGCCTGCCTCGTCCAGTAGGATGAGGCGCGGCGCATCGTCCTTTTCTTCGCGCATCACAAACGACGCCAACACCCGCGCGTCGTCGGGCGCGGCATCCGCTGTGCCGTCAACGGCGGTCTGGCTGGGGCCTGTCCCGATGACGCGGAATCCTTTCGATTTGGCTTCGTCCGATAAGGCCGCCAACGCGGTCGATTTCCCGGCGCCCGCAGCGCCTCGGATGCCCCAAAACTGATCGGTGGTTGTGAGGGCATCGGCGACGGCTTGGCGCTGGCCGGCGGTGAACTCAAACTTGTCCAATTTGAATTGGACACGAGCCGCCTCCTCGCTGGCCGCAATCCGCGCCAGTGCCCCGGCCTCGTCGGTGAGTGGGGGCAGGGTGGCGCGTCCGGCGGACACTGTTTGGAGGTTCGAGGCTTCGCGCTCCAGGGTTTCGCGGGTGACGAGGCGCCCGGCGCCGGCGTCGATGAGACACCCTTCGGATCGGGCCTGCTCGACCTCCCTGTCGATGTCGTCGATGGTCAAGCCCTGATGCATACCGTACAAGAGAGCGTGCAGGCGGGTTGCTTGGCTGCTAATCACCGACTCCCGCTCACTGAGATGCGAGGTCGCGTACGCTAAAGCTTCGGCAGCGTCCGGTTCCGGTATAGGCTCTTGAGGCGGGGTGGGGTCGGGCATGTCGAGCCCGATCTCTCGACCCAGTTCCCGCCACGCCCATCGCTGTTCGTCCTGGGTCAGCTGTTTCTTGGATTCGCGCGTGGAGAGGTTACTGGCGGATCGTTGGGCGCCCGTGGAGGACTCACGGCTCAGCCCCTTACGTTCCAGATCCATGTCGATCTGTTGCCGGCGTGGGCTACCTGCTTCGATCTGCTCGTCGCTCACCCCGGCCAACTCGTAGCCTTCCTCGGTCTTACGGAGATCAAAACCCATCGACCGCAATTCCGCGGCGAGATGGGCACGGTAGGCGGCACCCAGGAGCTTAACCCCGGCGTCGCCGAATTGAAGATCCATCGCCCGCAATTCACCATCTTTTCCCCGAGTCATATTAAGCGCCACGCCGTGGGTGTGGATCTGTGGAGCGACCAGGCCACCGACCGGCCGCGCATCTTCGTGGCGAAATCCGGCCCAGGCCATGGACCCTGTTTTGACTGACTCCTTCCCCGCTTTTCCGTAACGAGCGCAGACGAACTCCCGTTCGGCGAGCGCCATGGCCTTGGCGACCGATCGGTCGTGGGCGGCGAGGATCTTGTCCCGCATCTCTGGGCTGGCTTTGCAAAGAGCAAACTCGGACACGCTCTTGGGGGCACTGAAGGTCAGATCGACGCCCATCCTCCGATCGTCGCTCTCCTTGGCGAAGCGTTTGCCACTCGGCAGCCGACCCTCCAAAAGGGCTTTGAGGTCTTTGGCGTAAACGTGGCCCTGGAGGCCAAGCTCCGTCGCCAACGTGCCGCCCCACATCGATGGGGCGCCCTTGCCCGCGTAATAGCCCCGCTCCTGGTTTTGGTTTTGACCTTTGACCTTGATGTGCTCCCGCCCCTCCAGGTAATCGATGACCCCACTCGCCTTGCCGCTCAAAGATTTCAAACTCAGCATGTTGTGCCCCGATGTGGTTACCTACTAATAGGGGCTGCGCGGAAATGGACGGCTCACGTTGGCCAGATTCTGGCCAAAATCTGGCCACAGCCGCTCCGATATGCCCGGCCTTTCCGGCCGGGGAAATCAACCCCGCCGACCACGTGAAAAACAGGAACAGAAGGTCGCGGCTCCGCTGCGCTGGCCGCTTTAACGTCTGGCCCACGGCCAGACACACCATCCACCCGAAGGGGTGCGACGGTGTGTTCAGCCTACCCCGGAGGGGTAGGCGTCAAACCCGCGTGCAACAAGATCATTAAAGAACAAAAGCGGTCAAACATGCGCCTAAAAGGGTGGAACGATCGACTTGTAATCGGCTTTGTATGCGCTATGTTCTCTGCCTAAGCGGGGCTGTGCGGGTTTGACACCACACAAAGCCAAGTTGTGCAGATTTCCAGGGAGCCCCTAATAGTGAGAGCGGCATCGCTACGCTGGCCGCTCCAAACGGACGGAGGAACACAGCATGACATCACTGAGCGACAGGGCCACACGCTTAACCGCCCGAGTGGCTCCCTATCAGGAGGCGATCACGGCGGCTCGCGCCGCAGGACTGACGTGGGCGGACATTGCCCGCGCCTTGGGGGTGCAGGCCCCGCCAGCCGCAGTGAGGCAGGCGGTCAAGCGGTGCCGGTATGAGGCGGCGCAGATCCCGTTACCGGAGCCGCAGCAAGCGGCCCAGCCGCCGGCCCGGACGCAGGTCCAGCCATCGCAGGCTCAGGTCGCATCACCGGGCACAGGCCCAGCCGCGGCTGGCAAAAGGCTCTTTGACTCGATACCGAAGATTGGAGGTAAATCATGATTAAGACCCTATTCATATCTCATGGCGGCAAGGGCGGCGTGGGGAAGAGCTACATGGCCTGCGCAGGGACCGAGGCCATGCTTGCCGCAGGATGCCACGTCACGATCGTCGAGGCGGATCCAACCCAGCCGGATGTTGCTGCCCGCTATCTCAACGACCCGAATGTGACCGTCGGGGCCTTGAGTCTCAACCGAGCCGGTGACGCAGAAAATAGCGTCTCCGAGTTCGGAGAGTGGCTAGAGCAGAAAGGCGGTGACCACGTCATCGTCAACCTCCCTGCCGGGGCCGGGGAGACACTCGACCTCCTGGGAGACCAGATCCGATACCTGGCCGACGGTCTGGGCTACCGACTTATCGCGACCTATTCCCTAGAAAAAAACAGGGTCGCGACCGAGGAGATGGTGGAGTCGTTTCAGAGCGGGCTCATGTCGCACGTCGCCCCTGAGGATCGATTTATCATAATCCCAGCGTACAAGGGGAACCCTGAGACGTTCGAGTGGATGACGCATCCCGCGAGGGAAACGATAGGCGCCCACGAAATCGTGTTCCCCGCATTGGGGAGTCGGTCAGCGCTAAAAAAACTGGAGGCGACTCCGGGACGTATCTCTCATCTGATCGTGCCACCGTATCCGGGATGTGATGGGTGGATGCTCCTCGACAAGTCTTCGGTCTTTCGGTGGCACAAGGCGGTCATGACCGCCATGGCCCCGATATTCGGAGGCGAGTGATGGGCGCCAATCACGACGACATGCCTCAGATAGAGGCGCAAAACGAGGAGGCCCCTTCGGGGGCCTTGCCTCAAGCGCCGGAGAGCGCCGACCCCATGGGAGAGGTCATGTCCCACGCCGGGCCAGAGGCGCCGGCGATCGCGCGGATTGCAACCCGTTACGGAATAACGGAAGGGGACCCCGCATGGGTCCTCACGTTGGCCGTGCGGGACGCCACGGCCGCGGGCGTTGTTGCGGCCGAGGCCGCCGGCCGCATCGAGGCCGCGACACGCGAGGTCGCCGATCAAGTGTTCAGACAGGCCCAACGGGCCGGCCAAGACATTGCCGCCACGGCCGCCACCGCGATCGAGACAAAAACGCTGGAAGCCGGGCAGGCGCTCGTTACCGTAATCAACCACGCCGCGCAGAGTGGGGCCACGGCCCTCAAGGCCGCGGCTGTGGGACTGCCCGCAGCGGCGAACGCGCAGCGCGATCAAATCCTCGCCGAGTGGCGTGCGGCCCTGGCCGCCACGGCGGCCCAGGAGTCCGCCACACGGGCCAGGCGCGGGGAATGGTGGTTGATGGGAGGGATACTGCTGGGGATGATCCTGATGGCCGCCATAGGCGCCTACGTTGGCCACGCGCTGGCCAAGGCCTGGCCGGCTGACAACCCGCCGGCCACGATCGCCAGATTTCCCGGGGAGACTGAGTTCCAATGGGGGAACACGGTGGCGTTTCTCCCAGGCAACTGCCCAAGGGGGAGGGTGTGCATCGTCATCCGCCGTTAAAGCACACCCCCGCCCGGGGGGCGCGTGGCTTCACGTCCCGGTTTTGGTTTTGTCTTTCATGTGGTCGTGGTTTTGGGGTTTCCCCGGCTCGGAAAGAGCCGGGCATATCGACGTCAAAGATTTTGTCAACTGATACGCAACGCTCGGAAGCCAAGGAGGGGCCAAGCCCCTTCCTTGGCTTCTTCCTGGAGTCTCCTGAAGGGAGTCTCCTGGAATACTCCTACCACAGCGGGCAAGGAAGCTACGGGAGCGGGCACGGAAGCTACGGCGCGGGCAAGGAGGCTACGGGAGCGGGCAAGGAAGCTACGCCCTCCTGTTTTGAGGGGATAAACACCCGATCCCCGTTGAGCAGCACCCCAGCCCCCGCCATTGCCGCCTTATCCCTCCGCACATCTTGCCGAATCCATCCCGCCGGCTGAGCACCTACCGCTAAGATCAGCGTGTCCAGCTTCCAGCCACCCGCCGGCTGGTCTCGATGCGTGAGGACATGGCGGGTAATAGCCGCCGCGATACCGCTCCGGATGGCGGCCAGCGGTCGCGGGTCGTAATGGAGGGGGATCGGGTCCGCGCGCGACCACGCGCCCCAGGAGGGGGTCAGCTCGGCCCGCCAGAGCGGGCGGGACGCGCCCGTGACGGGGTGCCTGACCCGCGCCTCCTCTGCGGGCACCAGTCGGTCGAGAATCCCGTCGACCATCGTGGTTTTAATCCCCGACACCGTGACCTGCCGCAACTCCTCCGCGAGCTGCTCCACCCCTTTCTTTCCGTACCGGGATCGGCTACTCCCATGAGCCAAAGTCATTCTAAGGTCGTGCATGTCCACCAGTACACAGGTCACACCGTTGGGCAATATGTGCACTTTCTGTGCCCAAAACTGTATGGCCTCCATAAGCAGGGCGTGCTGCTGTCCGACAGCGGTACGCACCCGGACCGGGCCAAAGCCCGGCAACTCCATCTCGATTTCCCGCCAATCGTCCGGTTTCGGGTGCCGCATCCACTGGAAGATCCGCCAGCGCGACGACCGAGCGTAGGTGGTGGGCATTTTTCTCTCTTTCCAGGGAACCGTCGCTGGGTCTATTTTAACCATGACAAGTCCTCGTCGTCGTCAATCTTTTGAAATCCGTCCGTCGCCTTGGCCGCTTTTTTGGTGTCACTCAAAACAACAACCTGCGAAGGGAGCGCCCGTCGCTCTTGTGGTTCGAGCTTTACGATGCTGCCGTCAATCAACAGTTCAAAAATCGATGGGCTGTAGCGATTCCAATCCGGACTCGGTTGCGCCATCTCGCTGGGCTTGCTGACCGCCGCGGCGAGGATGTTGCGTTTTTCCAACTCGCCGATAGTTCTTTCATCGTCATCGTCCATATGTAAGAGCTTGGCCGCCTCCCGCCCGTCGAGCTTGGTTATCCCCATCAGCCACCGAAAGTGGCCTGGGATCCCGTTGCTGCCGGCGCGTGCCGTGTAATCCAGGCGCCGCTGCACATCCTCCCTGCCGCTCGCCTGGGAGGTATGGGAGACAGTCAATAGCGTCCCGTCGATCTGGCGCCCGAGGTGCTCTAGCGCCTGCGCCAAGGCCTGTTGCTGAGGGATGCTGATCGGGTCTTGACCCCACGCCGCGCGCCCTAACGTGTCGATGCAAGTCAGTACCGGCCGCAATGCCGCGGCCATTGTCAGTGTGGCTTCATACCCAGACCCCGGCTCCCAGATGTGGCGCCGCGGGTGCCACTGGAAGAGTGGCCCCATGGTCGATGGGGCGATTGCGATTCGGCCACGCTCAACCTCGAATCGCTCACCGCCTGTCGCTCGGTGAAGGTCACGCACCCACACGGCCCGCGAGGATTTTTCCCCGCCCAGGATCATGACTGGGCCCGCCGCACACGCGCGGCCAAACCACGTCCGTTTCCCGGCAGCAACGGTGAGGATCAAGGAGGTGAGAAGGCTCGTCTTGCCTGTGCCTGGCGGGGAGAACACGTCTCCAACTGTGCCGGAGGGCAAGATTCCCTCGACTAGCCAGTCGATAGGCTGGGGCTGTTCAGTCAGGAGATCGGCCCCATCCAACCACTCTATGGTAGCGCTCATGACCGCGCCCTCCGCTCGTAGGCAACAGCCGGCCGGACCCCGGCCGCGTCCATCGCCGCCAGGATCTCGGTCGCCAGCCGCCCAGCCAGACCCGCCTGTTTTTCCGTAACGACTTTCCCCGCTGCCACGGTATTGCACAGCGTTGCAACAACGAGCGCCGCATGCCCCACGGCGCGCAAGCTCTCTCGCGCATTCCGCTCGGCGGGCTCGGCCTTGGCAGACTCGCAGCCGTCTGGCTTGAGGTCGCTGAACCTCAACCCTAAGGCCTCCACAACGGACGCCCCACCGCACCCGGCGTGACAATGAAAAATGACTCTCCCGTCCGGCCTCTCAGTGATGTGAAGCGATGCGCTTCTATCGTCGTGCGATGGACACTTTGCCATCCAGGATCCGTCGTGCAGGAGCGTGATGCCCTCCAGGCGAGGTAAGACGAGGGTGATGGGGTGTCTCATGCGTCACCCCCGTCGGCCTCGAACATATCGACCTGGATCTGCGCTTTGGGCTTGGCCACACGATCGAACAGGCCGCGCGCGACTTGCTCGACTCTTTTTGGCGAGAGCCGCATGGCGTCGGCGACCTCCGCCACGGTGGAATGGTCGCCGAGCATTAACGCGATTTCGCGTTCCTGGATGGTCCGGGCCAGATCCGCCAGCTGCTCCCACCGAAGTGGGGTCAAGCCAAATATTACTGTGGAGGTTGTCTCCGGCCACGCCGGCACCTCCATCCAGTCTTGCCACCCGGGCTTAATAAGGTCGTCGATAAATCCGGCGACCACCCCACGGTGCTGGCGCCGTTTCTTTTTAGTGACCGTCGCGATTGCGCTCACGAGGCACCCCCATTTTTGCGGGGGCGGCCGGGCCTCGCCTTCTGTTGTAGTCCGGGCGTGCCGCCATGTTCCAAAAACTTTTCGATGTCTGCGACGCGCCAGACGATCCGGCGTTGGCCGATCCTCACCGGCATGGGTATCTGTCCTGTGACGACCAAGGTGTGCAGGGTTCGGGGAGTGACGTGCAAGGCGGCCGCCAATTCCTTGACCGAAAGTGTCATGCTCATAAAGGGTCCTCTAAAGGACCCCGCGCAGGCGTGCTATGCTACAAAAGCCACACAGGAACGCTCTAACGGGGGCGTGTTTTGTTGGCACCGATGCCGGGAGCGCGTCAACGCTCTCGGCATCACCTTGTTACACCCCCAACGTAGGCCATTTCCCTCCACTTGGCTAATCCCAAGTCCCTGATTTATAACAATAAATGCAGCATAACATACGCACACTACACCGCACGAAAAGGGGCGATTCGTGGTAACCTGTTGATTTTGCGGGGAACACGAGGCGGGCGAGTGCGAAATAAGAGACGCATACTATTTAACATGAGCGGTAGAGCGCAGCCGACAAACGGCTGAGAATGGCAGACGAACGGCAATGCGGGCCATGCGTGTATTTAGTTACGGTAACGGCGTTTTGGTAACCTGGTGGTAACCGGAGATCGGAAATCGCTTCTTCTTGTTTCCGCTTGTGTCCGCGTAAGTTATTGATTTATGGCCTTGTGTTGCGTAAGTGCCTGTTCTGTAAAGGGCCGATTTTGGGTTCGCAATGCGAAGGTCGGGAGTTCGATCCTCCTCCGCTCCACCATATTTATCAGGGGGTTAGCGAAAAGGCTAACCTCCTCCTGGCGCCATTTGCGGCAATCTTGCGACAGTGAAGGGGTATACACCCCTCATGAACACAGTCGGAGGTGTCGCATGGCGACATGCGTACCACGCAAGGGACCGGGTGGTCGGCAGGTCTGGCAAGCGCTGGTCCGTAGAAAAGGTTGGCCGCAACAAATACGGATCTTCGATACGAAGGCTGCCGCTGATACTTGGGCCCGGCAGATCGAAACGGAGATGGATCGGGGCGTCTGTTTCGCGCGTCGAGGCCTTCAACACGACCTTGGCGGAGACCTTGAGTCCGTTACCTGCGCCAGGTCATCGAGCCGGGAAGCGGGCTTAACATCCGCACGACAGCTTCCCAAGTTCCGTATCCGAGCCTGATGACACGTCACGCCCTCTCTATGCCGGATGCCGTCCGCCCCACAATAGGTTGCCTGCGGACTGATCCCAGGATGTTGTCGAAACCCTCAATTATCTTGAAAAGCTCCGGGGGCAGGGTCTTACCAAAACTGGGATCGCGCGCACCTTGCGTGTGAGCCGCCGGACGGTTCACCACTGAATCGAGACCAGACAACTCGAGCGGGAGCTCGATGACGGTCCCGGCGCTACGGGCCGCGGTCACCGGTGACCCGGTTGATCGACCCTTACAGGCCGCTCATTCAGGCGCGTCTGGATGAATCGTTGCAAGGGAAAGCTTTGGCTCTGTACCCCGATGCGTCGCTCTCCGAAGGATACGGCCCGATCACCATCAAACGCCGGTTCGCGATTTTGTCTCACTTCTATAAAATCGCGGCGCAAGAGGAGGGGGATGGGTGAGCTTGTCAATCCCGTCTGCCGCGTGTCACCGGGCGCATCGACCAAAATTGTCCTCGGGGAGGTGTCTGTATCGCTCTAAAGCGCCGTTAGACCCCGTCCCGGATCTCGTTCAAGAGATCCGGGTGATGGTCCAAGACCCTTAAAAGCTTCACCAACGCCAAGGACGGCTTGGTCTTGCCATTCTCGTAACGCGAAAAGGCGTTGACCCCACCTCCGAATATCTCCGCTGCTTCTCGTTGACCCAGTGCCAGTTTCTTGCGCACGCCGATAATAAAGTTCGGATCCACAATGGCGGCGTTGACCTGCTTTGAAAAAAGGCGCATCTCCTGCATAACGCGCTCAGACTCCGCTGCGCCCAGAAGCGACTCTGCGCAAGCGGGGCAAAAATCCCCCTCCACATCCGGAATGACGGTCGATTCCCCTTTGTACGTATAGGGCAAATCCCGCGTGTCGTGAATCAGTTCAGCCGCCCCACAAACGGGACATTTCATCGTCATAACTCCTTAAAGGACACGATAAGCACATCATCAATGACTGTCAGTTTCAGATACACGTCCCCAACTTCCGTCTTCGGCCGATAAACATCCTGCCAAATCTGATGATCCGCATGCGTTGTCATGCTCTTATGAAAATCGGTAGGCGTAAGCGCCTTCACCACGACCAGCATGCCCGCCAAATCCAACCCTAAGTCATTGGCTCCCGATCGGGCCGCGTGCGGGGTGCGCACCCTGCCCGCCTCCAGTAAGGTTTTTACGATGGAGAGCGGGCAGGGTGGGCATGCGTTTTTCCATGCGCCAATACTAACCTAATAGGTTATAGTTGGCAAAATTACTGGTGTAGGCGATCGCCAAGATCCGCGTCTTTCACGAACATGCCGGCTTGCAAGGAGCGCCTGCCGCTCTCGCTATGTCAGCCGGTGACGAAAAAGCCATGTGGCCAGGGTCATGGTGGCAAAGCCGATGGCGATGAGAGGGAGGTACTGGGCCCAGAGAATGGTCATGCCGTCGCCTTCCAGAAATACACCGCGCAAGATGATCAGAAAGTACCGCAACGGATTCAGATAGGTCAGATATTGCACGGGCCGCGGCATATTGGCGATTGGCGTCGCAAAACCAGACAGGATGACAGCCGGCACCAGAAACAGAAAGACCCCGAGGAGACCCTGCTGCTGGGTCGCCGACGCGGAAGATATGGCAAGCCCCACACCGATCGCCGCGAGCAAAAAGAGGAAGAGCCCCAGATACAGTGCAAGCACTCCCCCCGTGAAGGGCACACGGAACCAGAGTACCGCCACGACGATGATCAAGGTGGCCTCCAGACTGCCGATCAGAAATCCGGGCAGCGCCTTGCCGAGCAGAATCTCCCAAGGGCCAAGCGGCGTCACCAGCAACTGGTCGAAGGTCCCGGCTTCCCGTTCGCGGGCGACCGAGAGTCCCGTCACCAGCATGGCCACCACCAGCGTGAGGAGCCCGACCACCCCGGGCACGATGAACCAGCGGGATCGCAGGTTGGGATTGAACCATGCCCGCGTCACCAAAACCGCGGGCGCCGTGCGCCAGCCGTGCGTACCCGCCCATTGGCTGCTGAAGGACTGAATGACTGCATTGACATCATTGAGCGTGATGAGGGCGGTATTCGAATTCCGGCCATCGATCAGTACCTCTATGCGCGCAGTTCTGTGCAACGCGAGATCACGGGAAAACCGCGGTCCGATGCGCAAAACGAGAAGCGCCTTCTTGTCGCTGATGATGTCCGCCACGTGTCTGCCGCTTGTCAGCATCCGTTCGACGGCAAAATAGGGTGAACCCTGGAATCGCGCGATCAACTGCCGGGACGCCGCGCCTGCATCCTCGTTGTAGATCATGACCGGTACATGGCGCAGATTGAAGGTTGCCGCGTAACTAAAAACGATGAGCTGAATCACCGGCGGGCCGATCAGCACCATGCGGCTTGCCTTATTGCGCAAAAGCGCCAGGAATTCCTTGATCACCAGGGCATGCACCCGATACCAGTTCATCAGTCGAGCCTCTTACGCGAAATCCGCGCCACCAGCACGAGAAAAAACATCGCGATCAGTGCAAGCGCCGCCATGTTGCGGCCAATGACGGGCCAGACGTCACCGGCAAGAAACAGCGTCTGCAGCGTGGAGACGAAATAGCGCGCGGCGATGATGTGCGTGAGGATGCGGATCGGCCACGGCATGGAATGAATATCAAATATGAAACCCGACAAAATGAAGGCCGGCAGATAGGTCGTGACCAGGGCGATCATACCGGCGACGAACTGATTCCGCGCAATTGTCGAGATCAGAAGGCCCATACCAAGCGCCGTCAGCAGGAACAGTGCGGCGCACAAAAACAGCAGCCACAGGGAGCCGACCAGGGGGACCGCAAAGACTGCCATGGCCATCACCACCGTAAGCGCCATGCCGCCCATACCGAGGAAAAAATACGGAATCAGCTTGCCAACGAGGATTTCGGCCATGGTGGCCGGCGACGCCATGAGCGCTTCCATGGTGCCCCGCTCCCACTCGCGCGCCACCACAAGCGCAGTGAGCAACGCACCGATCAGCGTCATGATGACGGCAATGAGTCCGGGCACCAGATAGTCATGACTGCGCAAGGCCGGGTTAAACCACACGCGGCTGCGTACGTCCACCGGCACGGCCAGAGGCGCACCCCGTTCCCGCGCCTGCGCGGCCAGCCAGGAGCCCCAGACACCCTGGACATAGCCTTCGATGATGCGCGCGTTGTTGGCGTTGACCCCGTTGACTATCACGGCGACGGGCGCCGTCGCACCCCGCACGACCCTGCGGGTGAAATCCGACCGCAGCCAGACGATGCCATCGACGTCGCCCCTCATGAGCGCCCGCCGCGCCGCGCCGAGATCCGCATAGGTTCGTGGCTGGAAATACGGCGACCGCCGGAATCCGCCAAAAAAGGCGCTGGTCTGCGCCGTCACCTGGCTGGTGACAAGCGCGATGGGCACATGGCGGGCGTCGAGAGACACCCCGTACCCAAAGAGCAGCAACAGGAAAAATGGCATGACAAAGGCGATCGCAATCGACGAGGGATCGCGCAGAATCTGCAGCGCCTCCTTACGGATGAGGCCGCGCAACCGCTGGGCATTCATGATGCGCGCCTCGTCTGCGCTTCATGGGCCTCGATGAGTGCGACAAAGGCATCATCCATGGTCGGATCCGGCACCTCGGCCGTCCGGGCACGGGCGCGGATCTCGGCCGGCGTACCTGCCGCCAGTATGCTACCAAGCGACATCAAAACCAGTTCATCACAGTATTCCGCCTCCTCCATGAAGTGCGTCGTCACCATGATCGTCACACCGTCTTCGGCAAGCGCATTGATCCGTCCCCAGAATTCGCGCCGCGCCAAAGGGTCGACGCCCGATGTCGGTTCGTCGAGAAAAAGGATTTTTGGTTCGTGGATCAAAGCACAGGCGAGCGCCAGGCGCTGCTTGAACCCAAGCGCCAGATCGTCGGCATTGCGGCTCCAGAAAGGTGCAAGCTCAAAGGCATCCGCCGCCCAGCGCAGCCGCTGCATCCGCCGCTCACCCCTCAACCCGTACGCGGCGGCGAAGAAGGCCAGATTCTGCGCGACACTCAGATCGCCATACAGGGAGAACTTTTGTGACATATAGCCCATGCGCGCGCGGGCCATCGCCGGGGCGGCACGCACATCGACGCCGGCGACCGTGAGCGTCCCGGACGAGGGCGGCAGCAAACCGCAGAGCATGCGGAATGTCGTGGTCTTGCCGGCACCATTGGCACCCAACAGACCAAAGATCCGGCCACGCTCGACCCGAAAACTGATGCTCCGAACGGCCTCAAAAGTCCCAAAGAAACGGCGCAGGTCATGCGCCTCGATCATGACCTGCGGCGCACCCGCCGGCTGTGGCGCTGGCACTGCGGGCGGGGGCGCTTGCACGGGTGGCGGCACCACCGGCGACGCGGCGCGCAGGCGCTCGACAAAGGCATCCTCAAAGCGCGGCTCAACCGGCGTAAAGACGATGCCGGGGAGTGTGGGCAGCGGCATGCCAGGGCGCGTCACCACGCGCACACCGTCGCGCTGCACGACGGCGTCAAGAAAGGCCTCCTGCCCGGCCAGCTGTGCGTGGATCGCGCGGCCGGACAAACCCGTGGCGCTGGCAAAGAAACTGCGGCCGGTCATGCGCTCACGGAAATCCGCCGGAGGCCCCTGATCGAGCACCTCTCCCTTATGGATCAGCAGAACATGCCCGCAACGCTCGGCCTCGTCGAGATACGCCGTACTGATGAGGATCCCGGTGTCCCCCCGGGCCACCAGCTCGCTTACGATCAGCCACAATTCCCGCCGCGAAATCGGATCGACACCGACGGTAGGCTCATCAAGAAGCAGCAGGCGGGGCGGACGGATCAGGGTGCAGGCAAGACCGAGTTTCTGCTTCATGCCCCCCGAAAGATCTCTCGCCAGGCGTCCGCCGAATGGGCCAAGGCCCGTGAGCCGCAGGAGCTCGCCGTAGCGTGCGGCCCGCGCCGCGCGCGCCACGCCCTGCAGATCGGCGAACAGATCCAGATTCTCCTGAACCGTAAGGTCTTCGTAGAGGCCGAAACGCTGCGGCATATAGCCGACCGACTGCTGGATGCGGTCCGCCTCCTTGCCGCTGTCAAAGCCGAGCGTGACGACTCGTCCGCCATCCGGCAACAGCAAGCCGCCGCATAGACGCATCAGCGTGGTCTTGCCGGCTCCGTCGGGCCCAAGGAGGCCGGTGATGGTCCCGGGACGCACGCGGAAACTGACGTCTGCCACCGCCGTGATGGACGCGCGTCCGACGCGGAAGGTCTTGCGTACGTCCTGCAGCTCGAGAAGCGGCGCATCCGCATCCATGATTACGGTCCGCAAGGCCGGGCGGGCAGCGCCGCGGCGCGATCGTGCCGGGGGATCACGACGGTAACCGGCATGCCGAGCCGCAATGCGCCCGTCGGATTGCAGGCGTACACACGGACACTGTAAACAAGCTGGCTGCGCAACTCCGTGGTTTCGACCGTCTTTGGCGTAAACTCCGCCGTCGGCGAAATATAGCCGACCCACCCCGAAAAGCGGCGGTTGGGAAGATCCGCATTCTCGATGTAGGCGCGCATGCCGGGCTGCACACGCGACAAATCGGTTTCGGGCACATAGGCGCGCGCCCAGACCGGATTGGTGAGCGCGATGGTGAACACCGGGGTTTCCGGGTTCGCCATGTCGCCCGCCTCGAGGATGCGGTCCTCGATCACCCCATTCGCCGCCGCATAGAGGCGCGTATCGGCGAGTTCGCGGCGCGCCAGCGCGAGCGACCCCTGATCCGCCTCCAGGGCCGCGCGCGCCGCGGCAATATCCTCTTTGCGCGGCCCCTTGACCGCAAGAATCCAGGTCTGGCGGGCTGCCTTCAGTGTCGCCGCGGTTGCGTCCATCGTGCGCCGGGCATTGTCCACCGCCTCGCGCGACACATAATGGCCACGATAGAGGGTCACCATGCGGCGATAGTTGAGCACGGCGTTGCGCCAGTCAGCCCGCGCGCCTGCCACCTGCGCCTTCGCCGCGGCGATGTCTTCCGGACGGCTTCCGGCCAGCAGTTTCGCGAGAATCTGTTTTTGTTCACCCATCTGGCCGGCCGCCCGCCGCACCGCGTCGGCAAACCGGGCCGCATCCATCTCCGCCACGAGCTCGCCGGCATGTACCGCCGCCCCTTCCTGCACATCCAGCCGCTTGATGCGTCCCGTGTCGTTGAAGGCCAGCTGCACCTGGCGGATGTCGATGTTGCCGTAAATCCTAAGTGCGCGCGCTTCGTTGCGCCCTTTGCCGAGCAGCAGGATGAGTCCAAGACCAGCGGCTGCGATCACACCTACGGCGACCGGTATCAGAATCTTGCGCTTCATGCGGACTCCCGGCAGAACATTCAAGAATGCCGCGCACCGGCGGCGGATCGGCGGATGAGCAGGGCATTGATGGCGACGATGTCCGCAGGTCTCAACACGCCCGCCGCCCCTTTCAACGCCACGCGCGCCACGATCTGATTATAGAGCGCGAGATTGTAGCTGCGCTGTGCCGCGGCATACTGCGTGGCGGTGCTCAGCAAATCGATGATCGAACGCGTCCCGACCTCATAGCCCTTGCGCGTGGCTTGCAACGACGTTCGCGCCGCACGCTCGGCTGCGCGCGCTGCATTGAGTTCGGATACGCTGCTTTGCAGGTTGAAAAACGCGGTCTTGGTGTCGAGACGGATCAGATCCCGCACATCGCGCAGGCGATTGCGGCTGACCGCCTCTGCGGCCTGTGCCTGCGCCGTTTCCGCCGACACCCCGCCGCCCTGGTAGATGGGCAACGACAGTTGCAGGCTTGCGCCGACCTGGTTGACCTCGACCCGCGGTAGCAGCAGGCCAAGTCCGTGCTGCGCCACACCGACCACCGTCAGAGTCGGCCAGCGCGCCCGCTCGCGAAACTGGACTGTGGCCCGCGCCGCGCGCAGATCCGCCCGGGCCTCCTTGAGAAGGGGTTGATCGGCAAAGGCCGCCGCGAGCCATGGGGCGACATGATCCGGGTGCGGCCGTTCCGCGCGGATGGGCCCGAGTTCGCGCAGACGCCGGAACCGCCGGTGCGTCAGGCGTATCAACGCCTCGCGTGCGACCCGCACGGCATTGTGCGCCACGATGGTACGTGCACGGGCGGCTTCGAGGTTGGCGCGCGCCTCTTGGACAGCGATGGGATCGCCGGTCCCGACCCGCAAAAACGCACGCGTCTGCCGGTAGATGTCCCGCAGCAGGCGCTGCTGTTGGCGGGCGACGTGCGCATCCGCCTGGGCCTTCAGGACGCCGAAATAGGCATCCGCCACCGCCTCTATCAAATGCTGTTCAGCCTGGACGAGTCCCGCCGCGCCGGCCCGCACCCGCGCCCGCGCGACGCCAAGGGCGCTTAGCGCCTGGCCATTGAACAGCGGTTGGGTGAGGGTGACGCTGTAGCTGTCCGACAGGTAATCAGTCAGGACCGGCAGGCCTATGCCTGTCACGTGCGCCCGGTTGCCGCCCACACTGGCCGCCGCGCTCAGATGCGGATACAAAGCCGCCCTGGCAGCCGGCAGGCCTGCCTGGTCCTCGGCCAGTTGCGCCTGCGCCTTGGCCAGAAGCGGATCATGCGCCACCGCCTCCCGGTAGGCCCAAAGCAGGCTTTCGGCGCGCGCTTGCAAACCTGTCATGACAAGGCACATACAGACTGTGATCGCGCCACCAACAGAGCTCAGCCGCATCGTTTAAGCCTACCGTTTTATCATGGCAAAAGAAACGGCTGACCGGCCCGTGGGGACCCGCACGCACGCCTTTCTGTCACCGGCAGGCGTCGGGCCCCGGCGGAACGTCCTGACATGGGACAGTGATCGGTATTTTGATCGTTGTCAGGGCCAGCATATCCTTCTAGGATTAAAAAAGGATCGCCCAGCATTCCTTGATGGGTCTCATGCGCCGCCGGCCTGTGCAACGGGGCCGGGTTCAGGGGAGCGTGGTAGCCGGTGTGTCCTTGGGTTTTGGGAGGCAGGCTGATGCCCGATGCGGAGTTCGATGTCGTCACGATCGGTGCAGGCGGCGGCGCCTACCCGGCGGCCTTGCGGCTGGCGCGCGCCGGACTGCGCGTACTGCTGACCGACCCCAAGGGCGCACTGGGCGGAAACTGTCTGGCGGAAGGCTGCATACCGTCGAAGACGATGCGCGAAATGGCCGCCCACATCCGGCTGCATGCCCGTTTGACCGGCGACCTGGCCGACGTGGGTTACGACCGGATCGTCGCCCACAAGGACGCCGTGCAAACGGCCCGCTATGCGCAGCATGGGCGCGAACTGGCGGCGGCGCCGCTTGTCACGTTGCGCAAGGCCGTGGCGCGCTTCGTGGACCGGCATACGCTCGCAATCGACGACGACATGGGCCGCACCACCGTAAAGGCGCGCCACATCATCGTGGCAAGCGGAGCGGACGTGTTTTTGCCCGCGCTGCCCGGCACAGACCTCTGTCTGACCAGCCGTGACCTCTTTCGCCGCAACCCGACGCTCACGGAACGGCCTGCGTCCCTGATCATCATCGGCGGGGGCGCCATCGGCGTCGAGACCGCCTCCTTGTTCGCGGCCCTCGGCACCCGTGTCACGATTCTGCAGCGCGGACCGCAGATTCTGGCCGGCATGGACATGGACATGGTCGTTGCCTTGCGCGCGCTTCTCGACCCCGGCATCCGCATCATCCCGGATGCCGACGTCACGGCCGTGGAGCGCACGCCCCACGGGCTGCGGGTGCATTACACATGCGCAGGCCAGGCGTTGCAGGAGGAGGCCGCCACGGTGCTCATGGCCATCGGCCGCCAGCCGGTTTTCCCTGAAGGTCTTGGCGCACTCGGGGTCGCCTTCGACAAACGCGGCATACGCGTCAATGCGGCCATGCAAACAGACCTGCCGCACCTATACGCCTGCGGCGATGTGAATGGGCGCCTGCCGCTCTTCCACGCAGCCGTGCGCGAATCACTCGTCGCAAGCCACAACATCCTTGCCGGCAACACGCCCTGTGATTACATGGATTACACGGCGGTACCGGTTACGCTCTTTACGATACCGCCCGCAGCCCAGGTCGGGTTGACCGGTGCGGTGGCGAAAGCCGGGCCGTCCATTCCAGAGCTGCTCGAAACCGCCTATGCGTTTTGCGACGACGCCCGCGCCCAAATGCAAGGCGACACCGGTGGCGGCATCCATCTCTTTTTCGAGACAGGCAACCTGCGGCTGCGAGGTGGCTGGGTCGTCGGCATCGATGCAGCCCAGCTCATCGGTGAAATTGGCCTCGCCGTGGCCGCCGGCCTGTCGGCCCACGATCTGGCCCGCTTCCCCGACCAGCACCCGATGGCTGCCGAAGGGATCTCCCATGCCGCGCGCACGCTCCTATGAACGGCCAAGGCGCCGACACCGCCTACGACTCTGGATGCAAGAGGCCACATGGCAAAGGAACACCGCATGACCAAAAAGGCCCGGTATGTCCGCTTCTTTTCCGACATCGGCATCGACGATCTCCCTCTCGTCGGCGGCAAGAATGCGTCGCTTGGCGAGATGTACCGCCATCTGACGCCACTTGGCGTGCGCATCCCCGATGGTTTCGCCATCACCGCCGACGCCTATCG
>JAJYPD010000009.1 GCA_021795715.1 Pseudomonadota bacterium | reverse complement strand
GCGGACATAGAGGTTGCCCTTGCGGACGCGTCCGGACTTGCGCTTGCCCGCCGATTCATTGTTGCCGGGACAGACGCCCACCCAGGAGGCCAGCCGGTCGGCGCTGCCGAAGGCGGTCATGTCGGTACCGATCTCCACGAGCAGCATGGCCGCGCCGATCAGATCGACGCCGGGCACCGTTTGCAGCAGGGCCAGGGCGCCCTGGGCGTCCGCGCGACTGCCCGCACGAGACCACGACAGCCATCAGGAAAATTACCCGCTCGCGTACGTCGAGGATTTTTGGCTGCGAAGTCTGTCTGTGCCGGAGGGGAACGCGCAGACCGCGTCGATGTGGCCGGGGAGATCAACATAGCGGCGCGGGGATCGCGCATGGCGGCCTGTCCCCAAAAAGACCTTTGACAAAGGACCGGTGCCGCCGGGCCGCTCCATGAACCGGGAACCAGCCAAGGCGATCTGAGATGGCAACCATCGTTCCAAGGGCGGCCGAAGTCTTTGGTCATCAGGCCGGAAAGGGATGGCAATTGTTTGCGGTCATTGGGTGGGCTACCCTTCCCGGGGGCGTTCCGGTCCGGCGCCCGATCACACCCATTTGCGAGAGGAGTGTCACAGCATGAGTGTCCCTGCGGTTTCGGAGAAGACGGTTCTCGATGCCATGCGTTTTAGGCATGCATGCAAGGTGTTTGACGCCGGCCGGCGCATACCCGATTCCCAATTCGAGGCGATCCTCGAGTCGGCTCGCCTGAGTCCGAGTTCCTACGGATTTGAACCCTGGAGGTTCCTGGTCGTGCAGAACATGGCGTTGCGCGAGAAACTCCGCACCGTGACCTGGGGCGCCCAGCGGTCCTTGCCCACCGCGAGCCATTTTGTTGTCATTCTGGCCCGTACCGCCAAGGGCATGCGCTACGATGCGGCCTACATCTGGCACATCATGCGCGATATCCATCATCTGCCGGAGGCGCATCTGCAAAGACGCGAGGCCCTCGTCAAAAACTTCCAGGAATCCGATTTCCATCTGCTCGATTCGGACAGGCTGCTCTTTGAATGGGCGGCGCGGCAGACCTACATCGCCTTGGGCAATATGATGACGGCGGCCGCCCTGCTCGGTATCGACAGCTGTCCTATCGAGGGATTCCCGATGGACGCGGTCAATACCATCGTGCGCGAAGAGTGCGGTGTCGACACGGAGCAGATGCAGGTGAGCTGCATGGTCGCCTTCGGTTATCGCAGCGACGCGCAGCCCGCCAAAAGCCGTCAGGCGCTCGAGGCCATTGTCCAGCGGTTCGACTGAGCCATCCTGCTTGCGGGATGGCGACGGGCTTTTGCGGTAGACGGCCGGCCCTTTGCAGCGAGCCGTCCGCGGCGTGGAGGCGGGGTTGCGGGGCGGCGGATATACAGCTTGTAATCTCCTTGTTGCACGGAGCGCTCCAGCCGGCGGTTCTGCGAGAGCCGTGAGCAGCAGGCAGGCCTTTGGCGTGCCCGCCTGTTCTATCCCGTCCGGCGGTACGACCCCCAGTGTTGCCGGGCGCCCCTATCGTGCTTGAATCCGGATCACGGACATCCTCCTTTGCGTGGGAGAGCGCGGATTGGAGTGGTGCCTACGCAGCGGACCTCGTATGCGCTCCACTTGCGCGTACCGCGGTCTGTTCCACGGACCATCCTCCTTTGATCCACTGTTCCCGCAAAAGATCGGCGTGGCCGGTGAGGGCGGCGATTTTTTCGTCATGCTGGCAAGCTCCGCATCCTGCTTTGCCATGAGATCCGCAATGATCCTCTTCAAGGAGTCCGCGCCATTGGGCCGGGAGGCAAGACGTGATCGCGGTCAGCCGGTCGTAGTCAGCGGTATCTAAAATCTGTTTTGCAAAGCGTGGGAGTCTGGATACGGTCTTTGTTGCGCCCCTGCGTGGATCGGTGCGCGGGGGATGGCGGCTGCGCGATTGCAAAGGAAATGGCGGAAGTACCCTGTAGGGGGCCACACCGGACCGAGGTGCGGATCACCGTGGCCTTGATGGATACGGCGGCACTTACAGATCGAGACCTTGCACAAGATCCTGAAATTTAGCTGCGCAGCGCAACGATCCCGGCTTCGCACGGCCGAGCACCCCGTCAATCTCCGGGTTCTTTTCTGTATTTCGAGTTGGCGAATCTTTTGACTGACGATGTTGAATGGCGTGACCGAATGCGCCAAGACCTCACCCGTCCGCGTCCCTGGAAATCGAGCTCCTTGCCCGCCTTGCGGCCGACCAGCAAGGCGCCCGCGGCCGGCGCTTACCTCCACGATCCGATCCGGCTTGAGGCAGCTTGCGCGCCTCGGCGGCTCTCTCGACCGGGCGCGTGATCATCGGCTGGGCAATATCGCGATCTGGCGCGGCATGTCAGGTTTTGGATAGCGCGTTGGGCTTTTAAGCTTGGTGCGCAACTTGTAAGGAATTGAAAGGGTTATGGGGCGCATACGGATTGTCACCACGACGCGCGCTTCCTGTCTCCAGGCCGCCCGCCCGCTTCTGCGTTTTTGTTATACTGGGACCGCGGGTCAGCGCGCGGGACCCGGATCGGCGCGGGGATTGTTTGCTTGTCGCGATCTGGTATTTGCAATGACCGGTGTGTTGGTGTCAACTACTCACCGGTACAGAGATTGCGCACGGGTGAATGAATGGACGAGATCGACGGGTTTGATCTGCACGCCGCGTGGGTGCGTAGGGCGCAGACGGATCTCACAGCGTTTATAGAGGCCTTGGCGGTCAGGCTCGAAACGGCCCTCCCCGGGCACGTCGAAATAGAGCGGAAAAGAGACGGTCTCCTCAGTTCACGCAAGCACGTCAGCAGAATCAGTATCAGTACGGGCGGTGGACGCTACGGTCTCAGCACGCGCGGCGCCGAGGTCGAGGTCACGCGCCAGCACGAAGTCCGCGGCATCGTCGTTCGCACAGAAACGATGACCATTTCCGATTGGCTCGGCGCGTTGCAGAAGGATCTCCGGAACCTGTCCGGGACGATGACCGACGCAAGCCAGGTGTTGCATGAATTTCTAACGTCCTGAGGGGTGGCGCATGGGGTGGTTCTCCGGCCTTTTCGGCAGTACCGGCGACGGCACGGACGCGGCCGCGCGCGCCCGTGAGTGGGAAACCGCGCTTGAGCGCAATGAACTGCCGGCATTCGTAAAGACACGTCTCCAGGAGACGGCGGAGAATCGCCGGCCGTGGATCAGTACGAGCGCGCCAGGGAGCCTGCTTGCGCAGAGGCTGCGCGGCATCCGTCCCCTCGGTATGGTATCGGGCAACTGCTGGTTCCACTACGGCTATTCATGGACTCATGGCCACTATCGGGGCTGGAAGACGGCGCTGCAAAGGCTGTGGCAGGAGGCGGCTTTGATGGGCGCCAATGCCGTGGTCGATGTGACCATGCGCATCCGCCGCATGCCGGGCCCGGAAAACGCCGATCACATGGATTACGGGGTCATCGGCACGGCGGTGCGCCTGGACGGACTGCCCGAATCGAGCAACCCCGCCGTAGCCACCGTATCGGCCCTGGAATTCCTGCGATTGCTCGAGGCCGGCATCGTCCCGGTGGGCGTGGCGATCGGCGCGCAATACAGCTGGCTGACCCCGGGCGCGGGCCTGGGCGGAAACATGACGGGGTTTGGCATGAATATGTCCGGCGCGGGCCCGATGGGCATGGGCGCAGGCGGCATGGGATGGAACCAGGAGTGGGTGGCCCTTTCCCGGCTGGCCGAACAGGTGCGTCGCCAGGCCATCCAGCAGATGCGTGACGACGGGCTGCGCATCGGTTCTGGAATTCTCGGGCAGACGCAGCATTCGGAGCTGCTCGGATTCCCAGCCGACCAGGAGAATCCCTATCCACGCTTCCTTGTGCGGCACATTGCCATTGGTACGGCTATTCTGCATGACGGGCGCACGGTGAAGCGGATGGGCGTGGTGCCGGTCATCAACGCGGGCAATGCGGGCCGCCTGGTTCCGGATGACAAATCAAAGGAGGTTATTTGATGGCTGATGCACTGGAGGGACTGCCCCAACATGCCATTGAGCGCTTGAAAGGGCTCAGGGACACAAGCCGCCGCGGCGGCATCTTCACATCGGATTTTTCGGTCAACGAGTTTCTGATGGTGGGCGAGGCGGGCTTCGAACCGCTCGGCCTGGTGGTCGGCTCGTGCATCTATCATACCGGCATCCAGTATGCCGCGTGGGCGAAGAATCAAGAGATGTCCGTGTTGTCTCAGGCAATGTATGAAGCCCGCGAACTGGCCATGACCCGCATGGAGGAAGAGGCGCAGGCCCTGCTGGCCGATGGTGTCGTGGGCGTGCGCCTCGAGGTCAAGCGCATGGACTGGGACAAGGACATCCTTGAATTTCTCGCCATCGGTACAGCCATTGCGCACCGGCAGGGGCATCCTGGTTTCAAGGGTGTGAACGGCAAGCCCTTCACGTCGGATCTGTCGGGCCAGGATCTGTGGATGCTTTTGCAGTCCGGCTACCGGCCGCTTGCCATGGTCATGGGATCTTGTGTCTATCATGTCGCCCATCAGGGCGTGTTCCGGTCCCTCGGCAATATCGGCCGAAACGTCGAGATCCCGCAGTTTACCCAGGCCATGTACGACGCGCGGGAGCTCGCCATGGAGCGCATGCAGCACGAGGCGCAGGAGGCAGCCGCAGAAGGTGTGGTGGGCGTGCAGCTGCATGAGGGATCCCATAACTGGCAACCGCATGTGATCGAATTTTTCGCGGTCGGCACCGCCGTCAAGGCGATCGAGGATGCTGCCATCATTCCCGAGAAAATGACGCCGCAGATCGTCATCCCAGTCAATGACTGAAGGAGGATTCATGAGCTTTTTGAAACGCGCCACGGAGATTTTCGAAGGAAAGATCAACAAACTGCTGAATGCCGCCGAAGACCCCAACGAGAGTCTCGATCTGTCGTACGAGAAGATGCTGGCGGGTCTGCAGGAAACCCGCCAGCACCTCGCCGATGTGGTCACCGAGCAGAAAATGCTCGAGCAGCAGATCGCCAGCGCGCAGGCGCAGGCCGCTCGTCACGAGAACGACGCCAAGATGGCCCTTGCGGCCAATCGCGAAGATCTGGCGCGCGCGGCCTTGACCGACAAGCAGGCGGAGATGACCAAGATCGCCTCGCTCACGCAGGCCCATGACAACATCGTGGCGCAGGTCACGAAGCTCACGCAGTATGAGCAGACCTTCCAGGACCGCATCGAGCAGTTCCGTACGCAAAAGGAAGTGATCAAGAGTCAGTACGGGAGTGCGCAGGCGCAGGTGAAGGTCAATGAATCCCTGACCGGGCTTGGCAACAAACTGGGCGGGGTCGGGGAGACCATTCGCCGCGCCGAGGACAAGGCCGCGCAGATGCAGGCGCGGGCGCAGGCGGTCGACACGCTGGCCGCCACCGGTGTGCTCGATGACGGGGATGGCCGCACGCGCAGCGAACGCGAACTCGACAAGCTGCGCACGACGGATGCCGTCGACGCGGAACTTGCGCGCCTTAAGGATCAGGCAAAGAAGTAATCCACTCCCGTTCTCCGCCAAGTCCCGCGGGCCGCGCCCGATGTTGCGTGGCGCCGGGCCCTGCGTCCACCATGTGCCGGCCTGCGCAGGCCACGCCACGGGGTTTGGGATGCCGCCCACTCGGCCTCCGGGGTCTGGGGACCATGACCGCCTTGGTTTGCCGCCGCGCCTGCACAGACCATCAGGTTGCGCGGATCCTGCGGGATTTCGTGTGGTAACACCCCCAGCGCATCCCCGCCTGCGCGCACGCAAGGACACCGCCCGCAAAGGCCGAAGTGATGGCCCGCAGGAGGGCTGCGCCGCGCATGGCCGGTGGCGGGCCGGTCACCCGCCGGCCGCCGCGCGATTTCAGGCCGGGCAGTGCGGCGCATTCTGCTGAAGAAAGGCCGCCGTTTCCTCGGCCGACAGGGGTTGGTCCCATTCGTCACCCTGGTAGGCATCACAACCGAGTTCCCGTAAAAGCAGCCTCTGGACGTCGTTTCTTACGCCTTTGGCGACGACGGTCATGCGCAGGCTGTGGGCGAGCGCAATGATCGCTTTGAGGAGACCTGTCTCCCCTTCGCTTGTGGCAAGTCCGTGCACGATCCACGGATCCATGCGCAAAATCTGCGGAGACAGGCGGCGCAGACTGGTAAGACTGGAGAGCCCCGCGCCGAACCCATCGATCGCAATCTGCACATCGAGCGCGCGCAGGGCTTGCAGCGCGCCACCGACGCCATCGTGTTCGGTGATCAGGTTCTCGCCGATCCCCATGATCAGATGATCGGCGGGCATCCGGCATTCCGCGAGGATCTTCTGGACGGTGTGGACTTGCGCGTCTTGCTGCCACTGCGCGGCGGTCCACGACAGCGAGAGGGGTGGCGCCGGCGCGCCTTCAGCGGTCCAGTTCCTCCACTGGGTGCAGGCGGTCTGCAGGATCCATGTGCCAAGCGGCACGATGGTGCCCGTCTCCTCGGCCACCCGGAGAATGGTGTCCTGGCCGAGCAGGCCGCGGGTTGCGTGCTGCCAGACGACAAGCACGTCGAGACTGGCCACCGTGTCGTCGGCGAGACTGCGCACGGGCTGGTAGAGGAGCCTCAGGTGCCCGTGCCCGTGCCCGCGCGCCGCCAGCCAATCGGCGCTCAGCGCAGACAAGGGCGCGTCGTACGCACGCACATCGGAGGCAAAGAAGTGGAACCGGTTGCCACCGGCTTCCTTGGCGCGGTACATGGCGATGTCGCCGTTTTTGAGCAAGGTCTCGCTGTCTGTCCCGTCGTCTGGAAAGAGCGCGATGCCGATGCTTGTGCCGACATAAAGAGTGTGACCCTGGATCATGTACGGCGTGCGGATGGCGGCCAGGAGCTTGCGGCCGACCGCCTCGATGTTGCCGCGCGAGAGCGCCCCCGTCAGGATGATGACGAATTCATCGCCGCCCAGCCGCGCCACCGTATCATCGGCGCGCAGGCTTGCAGTCAGGCGTTGCGCCACTATACGCAAAAGCGCATCGCCGATATCGTGACCAAGACGGTCATTGATTCCTTTGAATCCGTCCAGGTCCAGGAAAAAGAGGGCCACTTTGCCATCTGTCCGGCGCGCGGCGCCGAGCGCCTGCTGGAGGCGTTCGCCAAGCAGCAGCCGGTTGGGGATCTGGGTCAGTGCGTCATGCGTGGCCAGGTAGAGCGCCTTTTGCGCCTCGGCCTTCTCCAGGGTGACGTCGCGGACCGTGGCGATGAAGAGGCGCATACTGTCGTTGCGCACCTCGCTTACGCGGATTTCGAGCGGGAACTGCTGCCCATCCTTGCGCACCCCCAGGAGTTCGCGGCTGCGGCTCAAGACTTTGGCCTCGCCCGTTTCGAGGTAGTGCTGGAGGTAGGCGTCATGCGCGCTGCGATGGGGTTCTGGCATGAGCACACAAACATTCTGTCCGATCATCTCGGCGGTCTTGTAACCAAAGATCCGTTCGCAGGCCGAATTGAAGATCTGGATAAGGCCGTCTTCGTTTATGACGATGACGCCGTCGGCCATGTGTCCGAGAAGACCCTGGATCTGGGCCTCGCTGTTGCGCAGCCTGATGTTGGCCATCTGTGTCTGCTGTTCGGCTTCGGTGCGCCGGCGTAAAAGCGGCAATACCAGCCAGCGCATCATCACCATCCCCGTGACCAGCAAGAGAAGCAGGATGGCGCCGACGTCGACCAATCGGGCCGTGATGTCGCGGAACAGGTCGGACTGGCGGATGGTCAGGACCATGCCAAGACCGGTGTGGGGAACGGGCGTGTAGGCGGCGATGATGGCATGCCCACCGCGGTCGCGTGCATACACATAGCCTGTGGCGCCGCGCAGGGCATGCCACATCGGCAGCCGGTGGCCGTCGCGAACTTCGGGGACGGGGTGGTCAGTGTGGCGGGCAAGCCGCGTATCCGGCAGGCAGCGCATCGATCCGGGCCCCACGGGAGCGCAAAGCTTCAGGTCCGCCGTCCGTCCCAAGGCGCGCACGATGGGGGCCATTTTCCCGGCGAAGGCGACGTGCCCCTGGGTGATGACGGAACCGAGGCGCCGCCTGCCAAAGCGGATGGGCATGACCGTGCGCACCATCGGGTGCCGGTTCCACAGGAGAAAGGCCTCACGGCGGCCATGCAAAGGCACGACAAAGGGCGGATTGTCGATCCGGCCGGCGTGTGCCACGAGCCGTCCACGGGCGTCGTAGAACGTGACCGCGGTGAGACCCAGGGACAGGAAGGAGCGGGCGACACGTCGCAGATTGTGTCGCGCGCGGCGGTTGCGCGGATGCGCGTCGGTCTTGCGCATGTTGTCGACGACGAAGGGGCGCGTCGCCACGACGCTCGCCAGGTGATTGTCGCGCTGGATTTCCTGACGGAAAAAGCGGGCGTCGTTTTGCAGCAGGGCGCTGACGTTGCGTTTGAGGATCGACCGGGCCTCCGCCTGCATCACAAGATAGGTCAAAGTCCCCGCGGCCACCGTCAGGATCGCCAGAATGACGGTTCCGATGAGACTGATCCGAATGTCCCCCTTGTCCAGATTCATCGCGCGACTCTCTGTCTTTGTTTTTCCTTTGCCGTGTACTGCGCCGGCGCTGTTCCCTCCTTTGAATTCAGGCTGTCCCTGGAAGTCCCGCAAGGGTGTTTCGTGTGTGTGCGCCCAAGCGCGGGATCTCCCCTTGCGCATCGTGAGCGGGGCGCGGCCCGGCAAGACCTTAAGGGTATCCGTGCTGCCGCAGGCCTCCCGCCGCCTCGGGCGCAGACTGAGGCGGGTGCCGCATGCCACCGCACAGGACATGCTAGCGGATGCGTGAAAGGAAGAAAAAGACCACCTGACCGGCGGTCAAGCGCGCACTTTCGCCGCGCGAGTCCAAAAAAAAGGCCATCCGGGGGGCGGATGGCCGGGAAGCACAAAACGGGCGGGGTGGCTCAGAAGGCGTAGGCGAGCATCACGCGGTTATAGATGAAGGAGCGGCCGCCGATATTGGGCTTGCCTTCCGAGACTTCGACGCGGTCACGGATCGACAGCCCCTTGAAGCGTCCCCCGGGGGTGTAGATCAAGTCCGCGTAGACATCATGGCTTGCGCCTTCCAGGTAGGTCCTGTACTGGCCGTAGGCCACACCGACATGGACCTTGTTGTGCACCAGATTGTAGTCGAACTTGGCGCGCCAGCCGCTGCCGGGCCCGAGTTCGACCATGCCGCGGATCATCGAGGTGCTGTAGAGCGGATCGGTGGCGTAGCCGGCCGTGTACGGCGAGACGACGCTGCCGGAACCGTAGGCGCCCGTCTTCAGCGGAACGTGGTCGTAGCCCCAGCTGAAGGATCCGTTGGGGATCTGGATGCCGGCGATGGCACCCTCGACGCGGCTGTTGACGTTGCCAAGCAGCGAGGTGCCGCTGGTTTCACGCACGTACTGGCCCCCGATGAACGGGTTGACCGCGCCGCCGGTTTTCAGTGTGTAGATGTCGTTCGTATAGAACATCCGCGCAAACTGGTTGAAGTTGTAGTACCAAAGCTGTGCGCCCAGGCCTGCGACTTTGCCCTCGGCGCCGAACGCGACGGTGCCGGTGGTGGGTGGCGCACCGATGCCGAGTTTGGTTTCGCCGCCATAGAGCGTGTCGCCGCCGTAATTCGTCGGGTAATAGAGGTTGTCGTTGTTGTAACCCGAGGATGTGCGGCTCTTCCAGTTGGTGATGTCCAGGCCGTAGAGGTGCAGGCGGCGTACCGGCGAGAATTCTGCGGTGACACCCTGATACGTGGATTCCAGGATGCGCGAGCCGAACCCGCCGTTGATCCACGGGTTGTGGATTTCCTGATCACCTGCGCGAATCACCAAATGGTGCGGAATGGCGTATTGGACGTAGGCTTGACCGAGCGCGTTCAGGTTTGGCGCAAGGCCCATGAGGGTGGTGTCGGTGGTCGCCGGGTTGGCGCCATGGGTGCCGACATCGCTTGCGGTAAAGAAGCTCAAGCCCACCCCGAACCCATCCCAGAATGTCGGCGTGGTGTAATTGAACATGCCGCCCAGCGCGAAGGCGTTGGCGTTGGGTACCTTGGCGCCATAGAGGCGGCTGAAATAGTAGGCGCGTACGACGCCGTCGTAGTGCCCCTGACTGAGAAAGCTGCCCAGCGTCTCGGCGTGGGCGGCGGGTACGGCAAGGGCGCAGGCGCAGGCCATGGCGACGGTGGTCCGCTTGCCCCAATGGATTGGTTTCATGACTCCCCCTGAAATGAATAGTCGTTATCGTCGACGAGCGCATTTTCCGCACTCATTGTGACACTTTCATGTCAGGAAGGCTGCAGCCGCCTTGCCGCCGTGGTGTATCGTCACTTTGCCATAAGCGCCCTGGCCTATCCGCCTCCATCAGGCGCTTTTCGGGTGCGTGGCCTCACCGTGGCGGGCGCGCCGCGCGCCCAAACCGTCACCTGCCAGATTACGGGCCGAATTGATCAAACCGACGTGTGTAAAGGCCTGCGGGATATTGCCGACCAATTCCCGCGTGCGGGGGTCGTATTCTTCCGACAAAAGCCCCACATCATTGCGCAATCCAAGGAGCCGTTCGAACAGCCGCTCCGCTTCTTCCCGCCGGTCCTGCAGAACCAGATTGTCGACGAGCCAGAAGGAGCAAGGCAGAAACAGGCCTTCGCCTTCGGGCAGACCGTCCGTGTCCGGGTTGGTGTGGTAACGCAACACCAGGCCGTCCTCCATCAATTCACGTTCGATCGCCTCGACGGTCCCGCGTACGCGCGGGTCGCAAGCCGGCAGAAAACCGACAAGCGGCATCATCAGCAGGCTCGAGTCGAGGGCCGGCGAGCCGTAGTACTGCGTGAAACTGTTTTTGTCCTTGTCAAAGCCGTGCTCGCAGACTTCGGCGTGGATGGCGTCCCGTATGCGGGTCCAGCGCTCGATCGGCGCATCCGGATGGTATAGGCGGGCGTCTTTCACGGCCCTGTCGAAGGCCACCCAGGCCATCATTTTCGAGTGCGTGAAGTGGCGGGGTCCGCCGCGAACCTCCCAGATGCCATCATCCGGCTTTTGCCAGTGCGACTCCAGGAAATCCATCAAGCTCAACTGGATGTCCCAGGCATGGTGTTCCGGCCGGATGCCTTCGGCCTGCGCCACATGCAGGGAATCCATGATTTCGCCGTACACGTCGATCTGAAACTGCCCCGAGGCGGCGTTGCCCACACGCACCGGCCGCGAATTCCGGTAGCCGTTGAGCCAGGGGATTTCGCGCTCGGCGAGCCACCGCTCGCCGCTGACGCCATAGACGATCTGCAGGTCGGCGGGATCGCCCGCCACGGCGCGCAGCAGCCAGTGTCCCCACGCAACACCTTCCTGGCGGTAGCCGTTGCGCAGCAGCGCCCATAAGGTGAAAGTGGAGTCCCGCAGCCAGCAAAAGCGGTAATCCCAGTTGCGGGTGCCGCCGATCCGCTCCGGCAGCGAGGTGGTGAGGGCGGCGGCGATGCCGCCTGTGGTGCGCGAGGTCAATGCCTTCAAGGTGAGTAAAGAACGCACGACCTCGTCGCGCCAGGGGCCCTGGTAGCTGCATTGCCCGGTCCATGTCCGCCACCACGCGACCGTCTGGTGCAGCGACTTATGGATGTCGAAGGGCTTCGTGTAGGGGTGATGGGAGCGCCGGTACGAGAGACGGAAATGGGCGCGCTGACCGGCCTCCAGTGCAAAGCGCGCCTCGAGGGAGCCCTCGCCGGCATGCAATGGCACGGAGGCGGCGACATCGAGACTGTCGGGTCCGGCGACTGCGGTGTAGAGACTGCCGGTCTCCCGTATCCACGGCCGCATCGATCCATAATAGAAGCGGATCACCAGCTTAAGCGCCATTTCGACGCGCCCCTGCAGTCCTTCGACGATGCGGATGATATGCGAACTCGTGGCAACTTCCTCGTCTTCAAGCGGCATGAAATCAATCAGCCGGACCGCGCCTTGCGCCGTTTCAAAGTCTGTTTCCAGGATCATCGTGTCCCGCTGGTAGCGCCGGGTGCAGGCCGTCACCGCGGCCGTGGGCGCGATCTGGAAATAGCCATGTTGGGGACCGCCCAGCAACGCGGCGAAACAGGCCGCCGCGTCGATACGCGACGGACAATACCAGTCGATGGAACCGTTGCGCCCCACGAGGGCGCCGGTGGTCGTGTTGCTGATGAAGGCATAGTCGGCGATTTGCGGGGACTCGGTATCCGTGATCATCGTCGCTCCTTGGAGCGCATCGGCGCACCGGGCAATCCACGGACACTAAGCGCAACGGGCTGGCGTGGCAATCCGCGCCGCGGTGCGCCCCCGCGGGTGGCCGCCTGTGCGGGGTGCCCCGGGCAAGTGGTTTTAGCGGACCAGCGAGGCCTGTCCGGGGCGGCCTTCGATGCGGGCCGGGCGCGGTCCCCGGGCTGCCGCCCGGCGGACCAGCGGATCGGCGTCTGCGAGGAGAATCTGGCGCTGCCCGGGCTCGAGCAGGGCATTGCGGGCAATGAAGTAGCGGACATTCGGATCGCGGTCACGCACGCAGCGCCACACCTGGTCGCCACTGAGGTCCGGGCGTTTGGCGATGCACAGCCGGATGACGTGATCCGGGTCGTCGAGGAGAACGGCGATCTCGCCGGGGGCCAGATCGGCGCGCCGCGCAAAATAACAACGCACCTGCATCCACTGTTCGTGCCACAGGATGCAGGTGCGTTCGGTGCTGCTCAGTCCGGTCTTCAGCGCGAGCGCCAGCCGGTCTTCCAGCGGCAGGTTCTTGTAGGCAACGAGGGTGTCGTGTGCGATCTGCATCCGGTTGTGCGGGACATCCCGGCACAACCCCGTAAAAGATCTCTTCGGGGCATACCGGGAAGGGATAGCGCGACGGCCGCAGGCCGCCCCATTCCCACATCTCTCCTTGCGGCAACGCTATCTCTGTGTCGGGGGTGTATTGATGCGAAACGGACCGTGTCCCCGAAACCGGTTCCCGCCTCGGCGTCTGGCTGCAGTGTAGGAGATTGGCGTGGCCGGGGAAATGCCGTTTTGTCTGGGTCCGCCTGAACGTCTTGCCGATCCGGTGGTCTTAAAGAGCGCTTAGGCTTGGGATCTGACCCGGACAGACAGGGCTTTGATTGGGCCGCGGATCAAGGCATGATGGTGCGCGGGCGGGCCGGCGTTGACGCGGCCGGGAGATTGTATTGGTGTGTGCATTGCGGCGATGGTTCGGGTTGCTGGGCGTGATCGTCCCGTTGGGGGCGCAGGCCGTCACGCACGGACCGGCGCGGCACATGGTGACACACATCGCCCCCGCGTCGGTGCTGGGTCAGTCGCCAACGCCGCTTGCCGACATCTTGAATCCGGCGCGGCTCGTGCAGGCCCCGGTTGGCATGGGGGCACGGTCCGGCATCGCCGGGTCGCTGGTCCTAAAGCCCGATCTCGGCTCCTGCAAGACCTTCGCGCGCGCCTGTGCCGAGGGGGGCATCATAAGTCCGGTACCTTTGCATCCGATTCGCACACTCGGCGCCGGTGTCGGCCTGCAGCTTGGCGGCGTGCGCCTGGAATACGCCCGGGGGCTGCAGACGGGCACCAACTTCATCGGCATCCGCAGCCGTCTTCCCTGAACACATGGCGATCCTCCCTTATGTCGTGGACGGGACGGCGGAGAATTTCCCCCGTGTCGTCCTCGAGAACTCGCGGCGCGGGCCGGTACTGGTCCATTTCTGGTCGCCGCAGGCCGGTCCGTGCATGGTGCTGATGCCCCGTCTCGTGCGCGTACTTGGTGACTATGGCGGGCGGGTGTTCGGCGTCATGATCAACGTGGACGCGCATCCGCGTCTGGCCCGTGAGCTTGGCATCCGGGCGTTGCCGATGATCCAGATGTTTCGCGATGGCGCCGTCGTCGGCCGCCTGCAGGGCGTGGAGACGGAATCGGCGCTGCGTGACTTTCTCGGGCGCTATGCGCATGCGCCCGATGGGGCCGATCAGGCCTATGTCCGTGGCGACGTCGGCCGTGCCGCGGCGCTGGCGGCGCAGGCCGCCTTGGATCATCCGGAAGACCCGTTTTCGGCCCTGCGGGTCGCGAAATTGCTTGTTCTCGACGGACGCCCGGAAGAGGCACTTGCCCTGTTGGAGGCCATTCCCCAGCCGGTACGCCCCGGGGAGATGGTCAATCTGCATGCGCACTTGAGTCTGATCGTGCGGGCCTTGCACGCAAAGCCCGATGCCATCGCCCGCGCACTGGCGGAAACGCCGGAGGCAGACACGCTGTTTGCGGCCGCCGGGCTTGCCTTGCAGCAGGACGACTATGCGGCCGCCGCGCGGTATCTGGATCGGCTGCTCGCAACCGATCCGGCGTTTTGCGGTGGTCTGGGTGTGCACGCCGTGGAGGCGGTCGCCGCCCTGCCGCACATGCCGGAGCGCGAGCGCGCGCAGTTGCGTGAGGCGCTGGCCCGCGCTCAGTCCGTGTGAGGCGTTGCCGGCGGCGGGGCCTTGCGGGCCGCGGCCAATACGGCGTTGATGCCGCCGCCGACGAGCAGCAGCCAGCCGCTCAGATACATCCATGTCAGCAGTACGATCACCGCGCCGATCGAGCCGTACATGCGGTTGTATGACCCGAAATGGTCGACGTAAAACGCAAAGAGGGCGGAACTGACGAGCCATCCGGCGACGGAAAAGACGGCACCGGGCGTGATCCAGTGCCATTCCTGGCGGACATCCGGCGCGAAGTGGTAGACCAAAGCGGTGGCCTCGATCAAGGCCCCGAGAATCACCGGCCAACGAATCGCGTCGAGCACGGCGGGCACGACGGTCCAGTCCAGATGGACGGCCATCAGCTCAAGGAGCCACGGCCCGAAGAAAAAAAGCGCGGTCGCCACCAGCAGCAAGACGGCGAGCGCCCCGATGAGGGCCACGGCCATCAGCCACACCTGCCAGTACCGGCGGCGTTCGCGCACGCCGAACGTGCGATTCAAGCCCGCGCTCACCGCGATCAGGGCATTGCCGGCGCTGTATACGGCAAAGAGCGCGCCGAAGGACAACAGGCCGCCTTTATGGGTGTACTGCAGGGTTTCGAGATTGGCGCTGACGAGCCGCATTGCCTGCGCGGGCAGCACTTGGCCTAGAAACGCAAGCAACGCGCCGTGCCGGCGCGTGATCGGCAAATAGGCAAGCAGGGTCGTCAGAACGAGCAGCGTCGGAAACAGCGACAGAAAAAAATAATAGGCAAGCTGTGCGCTGTAGCCGCTCAGCTCACAATCGTTCACGGTGCGCGCAACGCCCGCAACCAATCCCTTGATGCCAAGGTTCGCGAGCGTCCACACGGGCGTTTTCATCTGACCGCGCACAGCCATGTGTTTCCATCCTGTTGGGCGTTCCCTGCAGACAGCGAGGCCGCAGGTCAGGCGTTGCCAAGACCCAGTACGGATTGGCGCTGGTCGGCGGCAAAGCGCAGCATGCGTTCGACGGACTTTTGCGCCGCGGCCCGGATCGGCTCGGCGATGGTGATCTCCGGACCGCCATGGCGCAAAGCGTACTCAAGAGTGGTCAGACTGTTCATGGCCATCCACGGACAATGCGCGCAGGACTTGCAGGTGGCGCCGTGGCCGCCGGTGGGCGCCTCGAGAAATTCCTTGTCGGGCGCGGCCTGGCGCATCTTGTAGAGGATGCCGTGGTCGGTGGCGACAATGAAGCTTTTCGCCGGCCGGCTTCGTGCCGCCTCGATCATGGCCGACGTCGATCCGATCATGTCGGCTTCGGCCAGCACGGGGGCGGGGGATTCCGGATGGGCGAGCACATCGGCGTGGGGATGGCGCCGCTTGAGTTCGAGCAGCGCCTCCCGCTGGAACTCCTCATGCACCACGCAGGCGCCGTTCCAGATGAGCATGTCGGCGCCCGTTTCGCGGCGCACATAATCGCCCAGGTGGCGGTCGGGCGCCCACAGGATCTTTTCGCCGCGCGCGGCAAGGTGGCGTACGACCTGCATGGCGATGCTCGAGGTCACGACCCAGTCGGCCCGTGCCTTAACTGCGGCACTGGTGTTGGCATAGACGACCACCGTGCGGTCGGGATGGGCATCACAAAACGCAATGAAGTCTTGCGCCGGGCAGCTCTCGTCGAGCGAGCAGGTGGCATCGAGCGTCGGCATCAGGACCCGCTTTTCCGGGTTCAGGATCTTTGCGGTTTCCCCCATGAAGCGCACGCCAGCGACCACCAAAGTGCCTGCCGGGTGGTCATGGCCGAAGCGGGCCATGTCCAGGGAATCCGATACATAGCCTCCGGTTTCCTCGGCCAGGGCCTGCAATTCGGCATCCGTGTAATAGTGCGCCACAAGCACGGCGTCCTCCTTTTTCAGGAGCGCCTTGATGCGGCGGATCTGCTGCGCGCGGTCGAACGTGCTGCCGGGTACACCACGGATGAGCGGCTGGGTCATGTTCATTTCGGGGTTCCTTGCTTCAAAGTGGCTACCTGATCGGGTTGCCGGAGCCGGTACAGGCGGGCTGGCCTGTGGCGGCCCTCGCGCCGGATACCGCCTGTCTCTACGAGATGGGCGGAAGACTGCAGGCGCCTGCGGAAGTTGCGCTTGTCGAGCGGTTGTTGGCTGATGGCTTCATAGACCGCCTGAAGCTCGGCCAGGGTGAATTGATCGGGTAGAAACTGGTGTGCAATGGTTGTGTAGGCAAGTTTTGCCACCAGTCTGTCACTTGCGCAAGCGACAATCCGGTCATGCCCATCTGGCAGCAAGGGGGCATCGGTGAGCGCAAACCAGCGGCTGTCCCGGTGCGGTATGCCCACCTTGTCGAGGGGGGCGAGCGCGTAATAGGTGACAACGATGCCGGCGCCTCCCGTGCCCAGGGTCGCCCCATCGAACGTGTAGAGCTGCTCCAGATAAGTGTCCGATTGGCGGATGGAGTCCGTCAGTATCCGTTTGGCGCAGGCATCGAGGCCTTCCCCGTCGGCCACCGGGCCAAACGGCAAGCGCCAGCGGCCGCCGCCGACGAGAAGGACCTTGAGGACCCGGTCCATGGTAAACAGCACCACCGCGGTGGCGGGTCTGGTGTTAGTGTCACTCATACACGAACGCTACGCCGCCCGCAGGCGGGGGTCAATCCCCGTCCGGGTGCCGGGCCCTCCCGCGCGGTCCGCCGTAAAGGCATGAGCTTCGGCCCAAGTCGCGCTAGAATGGCGTCATGAAATTTTGCGGGGAATGCGGCGCGGTACTGGTCAGGCGTGTGCCCGAGGGCGACACGCGGATGCGCGATGTCTGCGTAAGCTGCAGCGCGATTCATTATGAGAATCCAAAGGTGGTGGCCGGTTGTCTGCCCTCCTGGGAGGGGCGCATCCTGCTGTGCCGGCGGGCGATCGAGCCCCGCTACGGATTCTGGACTTTGCCCGCCGGCTTCATGGAGAACGAAGAGACGACCAGCGAAGCGGCCGCCCGCGAGACGCTCGAGGAGGCGTCGGCGCGCGTCGATATCGAAGGGCTCTACACGCTCTTCAATCTGCCCCACATCAGTCAGGTGTATCTGATGTTTCGTGCACGGCTGCGCGATCTCGATTTCGGTCCGGGAACGGAAAGCCTCGAGGTGGCGTTGTTCGATGAGCGCGAGATCCCCTGGGATGAGATCGCCTTCCCGGCGATCCGCGAGACCTTGCGGCTTTATTTTGCCGACCGCGCGCGCGGCGAGTTCCCCTTCCGTTCGGGGGATCTTGTGCACGACGCCGTCACAGGCCAGTACCGGGCCCGGCTCCTGCCAAACCCTTGAAAAGGGGCGTTACGGCCCCCATGAGAAATGCCAGGGCGGGGGATTTCCGTGCACCCTGGCATGCGGCGCGCACGGACCCAAGCGGGCTCGCCCTTCGCCATACCCAGGCCTGCAGGTTCGCTGTATCGTATCCTGGCTGTCAGTCATAAAACCTATAACACCCAATGCAGAAGGAGAATAACGTGGAAAAATATGTCCTGCCCGATCTCGATTATGATTATGGGGCACTCGAGCCGCATATCTCCGCCAAGATCATGGAGCTTCACCACGACAAGCACCATCTGGCCTATGTGAACGGGGCCAATCAGGCCCTCGAGGGCTTGAAAGAGGCGCAGGAGACGAAGAACTTCGCCCGTGTCGCCGCGCTGGAGCACGCGCTTGCCTTCAATCTGTCCGGACACATCCTGCACTCCCTCTTTTGGAAAAATCTGTCACCGCATGGCGGCGGCCGCCCGGATGGCGCGCTCGCCCAGGCCATCGACCGGGATTTCGGTTCGTTCGAGGGATTAAAGGGTCAGTTCACCAATGCCGCGATGACCACCATGGGTTCGGGCTGGGCGGCGCTGGTCTGGGATCCGGCCGGCAAGCGGCTGATGACGACCGAGATTCATGACCACCAGTCGGAGACCACCACGGGCGGTATCCCGATCATGGTGCTGGATGCCTGGGAGCATGCCTATTACCTGCAGTATCACAACGACAAGGCGCGCTTTTTCGAGGCGATCTGGAATGTCTGGAACTGGAAGGATATTGCCGCGCGTTTCGAGCGCGCCCGGACGGCGGATTTCGGTCTCGCCGCGACGGTCAGCTCGAAGAAGGGAGGCTAAGGGCCCCGGATCGGCGGCCCCCCTGCGCTCGCGCGCGGGGGGGCCTATGTTTTGCGTCATCGGACCGGTACACTAAACGCGCCGGCTCTTTTCGGATCCCGAGCAGGCAGGTAGGCGAACCAGCGATCCGTCTTCTTCAGCTAGGAGCGTGCATGATCAAGAAGTCTATCGCCCTGGCGATTGCCGGCTGCATGATGACGGCGTCTGCCATGGCTGGTCTGTCCCCCCAGGAACGGCTGAGCTATAGCCTTGGCTATCAGTTCGGCGAAAATGTCCGCAACAACCACATTCCGGTGCAGCCCCGCATTTTCACCCGGGGCATCAGTGACGCCCTGAGGGGCGCCAAGCCGTTGCTGCCTCCGAAGGAAATGGCGGCGGCGGTGGAAAACTTCCAGAAGGAGATGGCCGCGCGTAACGCAGCGGCGGTCCGTGCGCTGGCCGCACAGGAGCAGGCGACAGGCCGCGCCTTCCTGGAAAAGAATGCAAAGCGGCGGGGCGTGCATGTTCTCCCCGACGGGGTTCAGTACGAGATCCTGCATCAGGGAAGCGGCCGCCATCCGGCGCTCGATCAGACGGTCGTCGCGGATTACACGGGAAGCTTCATCAACGGCCATGTGTTTGCCAGCACGAAGACGGCAGGCAAGCCGGCGGTATTTCCGTTGCGCGGGCTGATCCAGGGGCTGCAGGATACGCTCGTGCGGATGCCCGTTGGTTCCACGTGGCGTATCTACATCCCGGGGCATCTCGCCTATGGGCCACGCGGCAACGGGCCGATCCCGCCCAACGCCACTCTCATCTTCACCATGCATCTGATCTCGATCAAGTAAAGGGCATGTAGAGGACGCAACAAACGACAGGGGGCCGCAAGGCCCCCTGTTTTTTGGCGGTGCGTTCGGGCTAGCGCGTCAGGCGGACGTGCGTTGCCTGCATCCCTTTCTGGCCGCGGGTGCTTTCGAACTCGACCATCTGTCCTTCCGTGAGGTTGCGGAATCCTTCACCCTGGATGGCCGAGTAATGAACAAATACATCGGGGCTCCCGTCTTGCGGCGCGATGAATCCAAACCCCTTGGTTTCGTTGAACCACTTTACCGTTCCCGTTCGCATCGTCATGTGTCCTTTCATGAGAATAAAAGAGTCGTCGGCGGCCGCCACATACCGGCGCACGCCGATGGCAAGACTCTACCGAGCCCTTGAGACGCCACACAACCAGCGAAAGTCCGAGTGACTCTTTGCCCGGTATCTCTCCGCCCCTGCCAACCTTAGGGTGTCGCGCGCACTTTGCGCCCCGCCGTCGCAAGACTTCCGCCGCCTTACACCTTGAACGGTTCCCGCCCGGCGCCGGATTCATAGGCCGCGCAGCCCGCAGTGCCGGCCCATCTCCTGTCTGGCCAACGCAACAACCCGGCCGCATTCCCGTCACGGCCCCAGGCGGCTCGGTCATGCAAACGCCGGCCGGTGCGGGCGTATTTGCGTTCCGTCTGGCACCTGCCGGCGCGCAAGACGGCGTTGCGCCGGCCTTGAGTCCTCCCGTGCCGGGGCGGTGCGGCCGGCACCAGGCCTCTTGCGCTTCGGTCCTGGCCATCCACAAAGGTGATGCCGGGGCGGTGCATGGACCGGCAAACGGCACCCTCCTCCGGGGTTGCGACCATTGCCTCCTCACCGTCGACGCCGCCCCATTGTCTGGACTGACACAAGAGCGCCGACAAGACCCCGGGTGATCATCCCGCCGACGGCACGCTCCGGACCCGCCGGATGGCCGGCCGCCCCCTTGGTTACCGGTGGCTGCGGTGTGGCCTGGGCGGATCAGGAGCTGTTTGCGTCGTCGTAAAGAAGGAGGCCGCCGGCATCCCGCACCTGCACATGGACCGGGATGCCATTGCGCACGCTCTCGGTGACCGTGCAGTAGCGCTCAAACAGATCCAGGCAGCGCGCGTCGGCCGCCGATACGTCGAGAACCACGGTAAAGCCGCCGATGCGCAGCCGCCCCTGCGCGTTGCGCTCGACGCGTCCGCTGACCGTGGCGCGAATCGGCGTTAGCGCCGCCGTCCTTTTTTTCAGGCAGAAAAAGAGGCTTGCCGCCAGGCAGTTGCCGACGGCCGCGGCGAGCAACTGACTGGGTGACGGACCGTCTCCGCCACCGGCCGGCGGCGGTTCATCGGTGCAAAAGCCGTTTGTGTTCTCGAAGTTCACCGCAAAGCGGTAGTCGTGCAGTTGCTCGATCGTGACCAGGGGGAGCGTGTGGCTCATCTGTGTCCTCTTCAATCTTGCCCGAGGGCGGAATGCCGTGCAGTATACGCCCATGAAGGATTCTCCCGCGTCTCCGACACCGCCTGCCGCCTTCTGGCGCGAACTGCGCAAGGCGCTGCCCGCCGATGGCCTGCTGGTCAAACCGGGTGATCTCGGCGCCTATGAATGCGATGGCCTGACCGTCTACAAGGCACGGCCGCTGGCGGTGGCGCTGCCGCGTACGCGCGAACAGGTCGGCGCGGTGCTGCGTATCTGCAACCGCCATGCCGTGCCGGTTGTGGCCCGCGGCGGGGGAACCAGCCTGTCGGGCGGCGCCTTGCCGCGCACCGACGGCATCGTCCTGAGTCTGGCCCGGTTAAACCGGATTCTTGCCATCGATCCCGAAAATCAGACGGCGCGGCTGGAGCCGGGCGTGCGGAATCTGGCCGTATCAGAAGCGGCGGCGGCCTATGGTCTTTTCTATGCGCCCGACCCCTCTTCGCAGATCGCCTGTACCATCGGCGGCAATATCGCGGAAAACGCAGGGGGCGTGCACTGCCTGAAATACGGTCTCACGGTGCACAACGTGCTGGCCGTAAAGATGTTCACATCCGATGGCGTCCTTCACGAACTGGGCGGTCCAACCGCCGAAGGGCCGCTCGATCTGCTGGCCCTGGTCGTCGGGTCGGAGGGCCTCCTTGGCGTGGTGGTGGAAGCCACGGTGCAACTGAAACCGAAACCGCAGGCGGTGGTTGCGCTGCTCGCCGCCTTCCGCTCGCTGGAGCAGGCGGCCGGTGCCGTCAGCGCGGTCATCGCCGCCGGCATCGTGCCTGCCGGTCTCGAACTCATGGACAGGCTCGCCATTCAGGCCGCTGGCGCCTATACCGGACAACACTATCCGCCCGGCACCGAGGCGGTGGTGCTGGCCGAGGTCGACGGGGATGACGGGACCTGCGCCCTGGAATACGCCCATCTGCGCGCGATCCTGAAAGCGCAAAAGGCGTTTGCCCTCGACGAGGCGCGCACCAGCGAGGAGCGCCGTCTGCTCTGGGCCGGCCGCAAGTCGGCATTCCCCGCCGTCGGCCGCCTGGCACCCGATTACTACTGCATGGACGGCACGATTCCAAGACGCGCCCTGGTCGAGGTGCTGGCCCAGATCGCGGTCTTGTCGGCGCAATACGGTCTGCCGGTTGCCAATGTGTTTCATGCCGGTGATGGCAATCTGCATCCCCTGATCCTCTATGACGCCCGCCGCCCCGGTGAGCTGGCCCGGGTCGAGCAACTGGGTGGCGACATCCTGAAGCTGTGTCTTGCGCACGGCGGTACGATCAGCGGCGAGCACGGGGTGGGTGTGGAGAAGCTCGATGGGATGTGTGCGCAATTCACGCCCGCGGAACTGGTCGCGTTTCATGCACTGAAGGCGGCTTTTGACCCCTACGAATTGCTCAATCGCGGCAAGGCGATCCCGACACCTGCGCGCTGCGTGGAGCCCGGCGGCATGCATGTCCATGGCGGGCGCGTGCCGTTTGGCCATCTCGAACGCTATTAGGATCAGGCCGGATTCCGGATGACGTCCCACACTGAAGCCGTCGAGCAGGTCTGTGCGACCGTGCAGACCGCCTATGAACGCGGCACACCGCTTGAAATCGTCGGCAGTGGAAGCCGCCGCCACTGGGGGCGGGAGCCAATCGGCGAACCGCTCGTGCTCGCTTCGTACCGGGGCATCGTTGCCTATGAACCCAGTGAATACGTGATCACCGTGCGCGCCGGAACGCCGATTGCCGACATCGAGGCGGCGGTGGCGGCGCACGGACAGACGCTTGCCGCCGAGTTGCCGCGGGGGGCCGGGCCGTCGACCATCGGTGGCGCAGTGGCGCTGGGCCTTACGGGTCCAAGCCGTCCCTATGCCGGATCACTGCGGGACGCAATCCTCGGCGCGCGCATCGTGACCGGCACGGGCCAGTTGCTGCGGTTTGGCGGGCAGGTGTTGAAAAATGTGGCCGGTTTCGACGTGTCGCGGCTGATGGTGGGCGCCTACGGGACACTGGGCGTCCTCATGGAGGTCAGCCTGCGGCTTCATCCGCAGCCCGAGGAGAGCGCCGTGTGTGTTTTGGCGTGTGACTGGGCAACCGCCCGCAGCCGGTTGCTCGGCTGGACCGGGCGTTTACCCCTGACGGGCGCCTGCTATTACGAAGGCCGCCTCCATGTGCGCCTGGGCGGGCGCGCCGCGGCAATCGGGCGGGCGGTCCAGGAGATCGGCGGCGAGACGGGCTCCGCCGACACGTTTTTTGCCCTGCGCGATCTGCGCCTGGATGCGCTGGGCGTGCCGCCGGCGGCCCTGTGGCGGCTCCTCGTGCCGCCGGCGGCGCCACTCGATCCGCCGGCGTCGGTCGTGGACTGGGGCGGGGCGCAGCGCTTCTGGGCGACACAAGAACCCGCCGGTGTCGTGCATGCGCTGGCAGCCCGCCTGGGCGGACAGGCCGTGCGGCTTGCCGGGGCGGATCGCCAGGAGGATGTCTGGGCGGCGCCGGCGCCCGCCACCATGGCACTCTACGGCCGTGTCAAGGCGGTCCTCGATCCGCGGCACATCCTCAATCGTGGCCGCCTGTCGGCCCGGTGGTGAGGGCGTCGTAGACGACATCGATCCAGTGGCGTACCGGGCGGTCGGCCTGCGTGGCCAGTTGGCGCAGGCAGCCGATGTTGGCGGTTATGACCTGTTCGGGTTTTTGCCCGGTCAGGGCGTGCCACTTGCGCCGTCCCAGGGCACGGCCCCAGCCGGGATGCCGCAAGGAGTAGGGCCCGGCCGAACCGCAGCAGAGCGCCGGTTCGTCTACGGGTACGAGTGTGTGTCCGATGGCGCGCAAAATCGCCTCAACGCGCCTGTGTCCGCGCAGGCCATGTTGCAGCGTGCAGGGTGCGTGAAAGGCGATCCGCATGCGGCGTTCCGGCGGCAGCTGCGGCAGGTTGTGCGGATCGATGAACGCGGCGATATCCGCGACATGTTCGGCAAACGCCCGGGTGCGCGCCGAGCCGTCGTCCAGCAGCCGCGGGTATTGCGCCATGAAGGATGTGCAGCCGGTGGCCGTGCTCGTAATACCCACCCAGTCCGGCTGCCATTGATCAATACGCTCCCGGGCGGATTGCCTTCCCTTGCCGGCCTCGTGCAGGTGATGGGGCAGTGCGCCGCAGCACGCCGGTCCAAGCGGGATGGCGCTCACGCCGCAGTGATCGAGGATGACGGCCGCCTTGTGATCGAGGTCGGGCATCATGTGCGGCTGCAGGCAGCCTTGCAAAAGTCCCACCTGGCGCGCATGGCGGACGGCAGGCCAGGCCAGGTGGTGGGATTTTGCGATCGCGCCGCTTAAGTGCGGGGTCAACGGCCGCGTGGTGCGCAGGATACCGAAGACCGTGCGCATGACTGTCGGCGAACCGAGCGTGCGCGCAAGCAGCCGGTCGGTCAGGCGCGCCGCCCAGGGCCGCCGGTGATTGGTTTGTTCGCGCGCGTGGTCGAGGATTTCGGCGTACTGGATGCCGGCGGGACATGTCGTTTCACACGAACGGCAGGTGAGACAGTGTTCCAGGGGATCAAGCGGCGCGTCGCGTCCCTCGACGAGCACCTCCCTGATGAGGTGGAGCCGCCCGCGCGGTCCCTCGCGCTCGTCGCCCGACAATTGATATGTGGGACAGGTGGCGTTGCAAAATCCACAATGCACGCAGGCGCGCAGCAATTCGTCGATTCGCGGCGACAACGGCCGTCTGGCGGTACCGCTCGGTGATGGATTGCTCATGTGCGGTTTGGTCCCTATACTGCCCCGCATACTAAGGTGCCCGGCTGCGCACGTCAAAAATCAGCCGACCCGTAACCCGTTTGCCCATCGCAGAGATCGTCATGACCACCATCGTCGTTGTGAGGAAGGATTCCACCGCCGTGATCGGCGCGGACACGCTCGGCACCTATGGGGACCAGCGTGAATCGGCCCGTTATATCCGTAATGCCAGCAAACTCATCGAAGTCGACGGGACATGGATCGCGGCGACCGGTCATGCGGCCATGGACATGGCCCTGCGCAATGTGTTTCTCGAGACACGCTGCCGGCGTTCGTTTCGCGACGTCAACGATATCTACAAGACCAGTCTCGATTTACATGCCACACTAAAGGAAGGGTATTTCCTCAAGATCGATGGCGACGGCGAAGAGGATGCCTTCGAGTCGACGCAAGTCAACCTGCTGATCGCCAACCCGTATGGCATTTTCGGGGTGTGTGCGCGCCGCACGGTGTTGGAGTACACGCGCTTTTATGCGTTTGGTTCGGGCGAGCAGTATGCGCTTGGCGCCATGCACGCGTTGTATGACTCCGGCGCCGACGCCCGCACGATCGCGCAGGCCGGACTTGCGGCCGCCGTCGATTTCGACACAGGCACCGGCGCGCCGCTCGAACTGCAGATGGTGCAACTCGCAGCGCCGTGACGTTGCAGACAGGATCGCGGCTGCGGCATACTCGTTTGCATGAAAATTTCCCGCTTCGTCCCCCCGGCACGTGTTCTTCTGGGTCCGGGCCCATCGGATGTGCCGGCGCGGGTTTTGCTGGCCATGGCCCAACCGACCATCGGCCATCTGGATCCGGCCTTCATCAACATGATGGAGGAGATCAAGGCGCTCCTGCAATACGCATTCCGGACAGACAACAGCCTGACCCTGCCGATTTCCGCGCCCGGCTCCGCGGGGATGGAGGCGTCGCTTGCCAATCTGGTCGAACCCGGTGACAAGGTCATCGTCTGCCGCAACGGCGTGTTCGGCGCGCGCATGGCAGACATCGTCGGCCGTATCGGCGGGACCCCCGTGCTGGTCGACAACGCGTTTGGTGAGGCGGTCGATCCCGACAAGCTGGCTGATGCCCTAAAGAGGCATCCGGACACGAAAGTCGTGGCCTTCGTGCATGCGGAGACATCGACCGGCGTCTTGTCCGACGCCAAGACGCTTGCCGAGGTTGCCCATCGTGCCGGCGCCCTGGTGCTCACCGACACCGTGACGGCGGTCGGCGGCGTGCCGGTCGAGACCGACGCCTGGGGACTCGATGCCGTGTATGCGGGTACGCAAAAGTGTCTCTCGTGCCCGCCGGGTCTCTCGCCCATGACCCTGAACGAGCGCGCCATGGACAAGGTGAAGGGGCGGCGCGAGAAGCCGCGCACCTGGTTTTTGGATTTCAACCTGCTGATGGGTTATTGGGGAACGGGCAAGCGGGTCTATCATCACACGGCCCCCATCAATCTCCTCTATGCCCTGCACGAGGCCCTGGTGATGTTGCAGGAGGAGGGTCTGGAGGCGTCGTTTGCGCGGCATCGCCAGAACCATGAGCGGCTGGTCAAGGGGCTGGAGGGCCTGGGCCTGGAGATGGCGGTGCCGGCGGCCATCCGCCTGCCGCAGCTAAACAGCGTGCTCGTGCCGGCCGGTGTCGACGAGGCGCGCGTGCGCGCCGATCTGCTCGCCTGGTTTGGCATCGAGATCGGCGCGGGACTGGGCGAGCTGGCGGGCAAGGTCTGGCGCATCGGGCTCATGGGCCAGGGCAGCAACCGCCGCAACGTCGCGCTCTGCATCGACGGCCTGCGTGCGGCCCTGGCGGCGCAAGGCTATCACCCTTGAACGGGCGGCGCCGGGTTTTCCGGTGCGCGATCCGGCGTGCCGGCCTCATCGGCCAGGCGCTGGCCCGTGTGCACAAAAGCGCGGCGCATGTGTGATACGATGAGCGCAATGCGCACCGTCTACATCAAGACCTACGGCTGCCAGATGAACGAATACGATTCATCCCGCCTGGCCGATCTTCTCCATGAAAGTCACGGGCTTGTGCGCGTGCCGGAACCGGACGCGGCGGACGTCCTGCTCATCAACAGCTGTTCGATCCGGGAGAAGGCCTCCGAGAAACTGTTTTCCGATCTGGGCCGCCTGCAGGAGTGGAAGACCCTCCGGCCGCATGTCCTGATCGGTGTGGGCGGTTGTGTCGCGAGCCAGGAGGGTGAGGACATCCGGCGCCGCGCCCCTTACGTGGATCTCGTCTTTGGGCCGCAAACGCTGCACAAGGTTCCAGACCTCCTGAATGCGGCGCGGCGCACGGCCGCGGCAGTCGATGTGCGCTTCGTGGAGATGGAGAAATTCGACAATTTGCCCATGCCGCGCGCGGAGGGTCCCCGGGCCTTCCTGTCGATCATGGAGGGCTGCAGCAAGTATTGCAGTTTTTGCGTGGTGCCGTACACGCGGGGCAACGAATTCAGCCGGCCGTTCGACGATGTCCTGGCCGAAGCCGCCCTGCTCGCCGGACAGGGCGTGCGCGAGATCACTTTGCTTGGGCAAAACGTCAACGCCTATCAGGGCCGCCGCCACGACGGACGCATGGCGGATCTCGCCGAGCTGCTGGAATACCTGTCCTGTATCGAAGGGATCGGCCGCCTGCGTTTCACGACGTCGCATCCTCTGGTGTTCGGCGACCGGTTGATCGGCGCCTTTGCCCATCTTGATAAGCTGGTGGGTCATCTCCATCTACCGGTGCAGAGCGGATCCAACGCGGTGCTTGAACGGATGAAACGCGGCCATTCGGTGGAGGAGTACAAGGCCAAGATCGCGCGTTTGCGGCTGGCGCGGCGGGACATCAGCGTGTCGACCGACTTCATCGTCGGCTTCCCCGGCGAGACGGAGGACGATTTCGAGGCGACCATGGCGCTTATCGACGAGATGCGATTTGATCTGTCCTACAGCTTCGCCTACAGCCCGCGGCCGGGCACGCCGGCAGCAGCGCTTGCCGATGATGTGCCCCGCGCGGTCAAGGAGGAACGGCTGGCGCGTCTGCAGGCGGTGAATCTGGCGCACGCGCGCCACATCAGCGAAGGCATGGTCGGGACGACGCAACGCATCCTCATCGATCGCGAGGCGCCGCGGGGGCGGGGCGATCTGTCCGGCCGGACCGAGAACAACCGGGTGGTCAATTTTCCGGGCGAGGGCGGGTCGGCCCTCGTCGGGCGGTTTGCCACCGTGCGCATCGTGGAGGCGCGGCCCAATTCGCTGCGTGGTGAACTGGTGGACCGGGAGGATCCGGTGCGCCCGTCGCTGGACTATACTCTGACAGAGAGGTGTTCCTGACCATTGAGCTCCCAATCACGCGCTGTCCAGTTCAGCCTCCTTCCCCCCGACAACCAGCGGCTTGCCGCTCTGTGCGGTCAACTCGATGAGAATCTGCGCCAGATCGAAGGCACGCTCGGGGTCGAAATCGTCAATCGCGGCAACCAGTTCCGCATCACCGGTCATCACGATCGCGTCCAGCATGCGCAGCGTCTCATCACCGCGCTGTACGACGCGGCCGAACACGCAGACACCTTGACACCTTCGGGGGTGAACATGGTCTTGAAGGAAGTTTCACGCTTGCCAGGCCCCATCGAGCCGCCAACCGAGCTGCGCACGCCCAAGCAGCGTGTGCACGGGCGGACCGAGAGCCAACGGCGGTACATCGCCCAGATCCTGACCCATGACGTGACGTTCGGCGTCGGTCCCGCCGGTACCGGCAAGACCTATCTGGCCGTTGCCTGCGCCGTCGAGGCGCTCGAAAGTGGCCGGGCGGGCCGCATCGTGCTGGCGCGGCCGGCGGTCGAGGCCGGCGAGCGCCTGGGTTTCCTGCCCGGGGATCTCGAGCAGAAGGTCGATCCCTATCTGCGGCCGCTGTATGATGCCCTGCACGACATGCTCGGGCCCGAGCGGGTGGGGCGGCTGATCGAGAAGGGCGTCATCGAGGTGGCACCGCTTGCGTTCATGCGCGGCCGCACCCTCAATGAATCCTTCATCATTCTCGACGAGGCGCAAAACACCACCGCCGAGCAGATGAAGATGTTTCTGACGCGGCTCGGTTTCGGGGCGACGGCGGTGATCACGGGCGACGTGACACAGGTTGACCTGCCGCGCGTGGAACTGTCGGGTTTGCGCCAGGCGCTCGGTATCCTAAACGGTGTCGATGGCATCGCGGTCACGCACTTCTCGAGCGACGACGTGGTCCGTCATCCGCTGGTGCAGCGGATCGTCGAGGCGTACGAGGCGCACGAGCAGAGGAATGGTACGGCTCTTCCTTGACCTGCATGTGGCGTGGGAGGGTCCGCAGCCATCGCGCCGCCGCCTGGTCCGCTTTGCGCGCGCGGCGGTGGCCGACATGGACGGCGCCGTGCGGGTCGGCATGCGCATAGTGGGTGCTCATGAAGGCGCCGGCTTGAACAGACAGTACCGGCACAAGAACCACCCCACGAATGTGCTGTCTTTTCCCTATGACACCTACGGCGGCCGCACACGGTTCCTGGGTGATCTGGCGATCTGCGGCCCGGTTGTAGACAGCGAGGCGCAAGCCGCCGGTATCCCCGCTGAGGCGCATTGGGCGCACATGGTGATTCACGGTATAATGCATCTGCGTGGCTATGACCACGTGGACGACGAAGGCGCCGCTGTCATGGAGAGGCTGGAGAGCCAGGTGCTGAAAAGTCTCGGTTTTCCGGATCCTTATCACGAACTATGAGTCAAGACGAACACGGACATGGATCGGGGCGCTCTTTTCTCGATCGACTAGGGCATGTGTTATGGGGCGCACCGGAAGATCGCGGGGCGCTCATGGAAATGCTGCGGGAGGCCCACGACCGCGGGCTGATCGGCAGCGACGCCCTTGATATGATCGAAGGCGTGTTCCAGGTGGCCGAAATGCGGGTGCGGGACATCATGGTGCCGCGTGCGCAGATGGATGTCATCGACAAGGATGAAGCGCCGGAAGAATATCTGCCGCGCGTCATCAAGACGGGGCATTCGCGGTTTCCGATGGTGGATGGCGACAAGGACAAGGTCGTCGGCATCCTGCTCGCCAAGGATCTCCTGCGGTATTTCGACACGGAACGGCACGGTCATGTGAACGTCCACGACCTTCTGCGTCCGGCGGTGTTCGTGCCCGAATCGAAGCGCCTCGATGTGCTGTTGCGGGACTTCCGGTCGAGCCGCAATCACATGGCGATCGTGGTCGATGAATATGGCGGCGTCGCCGGCCTTGTGACCATCGAGGACGTCCTCGAACAGATCGTCGGTGAGATCGAGGATGAACATGATCTCGACGCCGATGATGTGATGATCATGCAGCGCTCCGAGCATGAGTTCGTGGCCAAGGCGCTCACGCCGATCGAGGAATTCAACGAGTACTTTGGTACGCATTACGCGAGCGAGGAGGTCGATACGATCGGCGGGCTCGTCATGACGGCGCTCGGGCGGGTGCCCAAGAGGGGCGAGCGTGTCGAAGTCGGCGGCATGCGATTCGAGGTTCTGCGGGCCGACTCGCGCCGTGTTCATCTCCTGAAAGTGGTCCCTGTTGCTGAAGAAAGCCAAGTGGCCGGCTGACGCGCGACGGGCGGCGGGGTTCGACGTGCTGGCGCTTGCCGCCGGCGCGGGCCTGAACCTTGCGTTCGCGCCGTATGGGCAGTGGTGGCTCGCGGTTTTGTGTCTGGCGGTCCTCTACCGCCTGTGGGGGCAGGGATCGCCACGGCGGCAGGCGCTGCGCGGATTTTTGTTTGGCATCGGCCTGTTCACGGTCGGCGTATCCTGGATCTATCTGACCCTGGTCCGATTCGGCGGGGCGCCGCCGGGCATGGCGCTGCTTGGCACCGCCTGCTTCATGGTCATATTGGCCGCCTATCCCGCCGCCGCCGGTTTTCTTTTTGCGCGGCTTAGGAATCAGGATGCCTGGGATCCGTGGCTTTTTGCGGCGCTATGGACGGCCGGTGAATGGGTGCGCGGGTTTTTCCTGACAGGCTTCCCCTGGCTCGATCTCGGTTACAGTCTCGACCGCAGCCCTCTCCTGCCGTGGGCGCCGGTCCTTGGCGTACTGGGGCTTGGCTTCGTGGTGGCGGCCCTGGCGGCTTTGGCGGCCGACGTGCGCCTCCGGCCGCAGCCGTTTTGGCTTCTCGTCCTCATCCTGTTGCTGGCGACACCGCAGGTGGCGACCTTGCGTCTGGTGCACAAGGCGGGGGCGCCGCTTACCGTCTCGCTCGTGCAAGGTGACGTGTCACCCACCATCAAGTGGGATGCCGCCAGCGAAACACGCATCATCGACCGCTATCTGGATCTGACGAGACGGGCGTTCGGGCGTCTGGTCGTCTGGCCTGAAACGTCGGTCCCGGGCTATACGCACCAGCTGCGCCGCTGGTTTGTCCCGCGGATGCAGCAGATGGCTGTGCGCAACCACCGCCATTTCCTGTTTGGTGTCGTCGAGGGCAACGCCTGGGGCGATGGGCCCCTCTACAACGCCGTTATGAGTGTCGGCCGCCACGACGGTTTTTACCGCAAGCAGCATCTCGTCCCATTTGGCGAGTATCTGCCCTGGCCGTCGGTGTTTGGGCCCCTCCTCACTGTCCTGCACATTCCGATGGCCGGTTTCACGCCATGGACCCGGCCCGAGGGCGCCCTTGCCGTCGACGGCGCCCGTGTCGGCCTGACCATCTGTTACGAGATCGCCTACGGCGCGCTGGTGACCGAGGAGATGCCGGCGGCCACTGTTTTGGTCAACGTCAGCGACGATTCCTGGTACGGGCACTCGAACGAGGCCGCGCAGCAGCTCCAGATTGCGCGCCTGCGGGCGGCCGAAGCCGGCCGCGATCTCGCCGTCGCGACCAATGACGGTGACACCGCGGTCATCGACCACAAGGGCATGGTGGCGGCGCGCCTGCCGGCTTTCCGGCCCGGCGTCCTGACCGCCGTGGTGCAGCCTTACCGCGGCCTGACACCCTATGACCGCTATGGCCACCTGCCCGTCATCCTGGCCTGTGGCCTGCTGATCGCGGCAGGGATCGTGCGGCGCCTGACCGTATCCCCGCGCCAGGGGTCTGGCTAAAGGCGCCCGGCAGGCACAGGGGCTTGGGCGCGGGGTCTTGACCTTTCCCCGGTGGGCCGCCCCGGTGCGCGGTGCGCCAGGGCGGCCCAAGGCAAGACGCGCTGGCGCAAACCGTGGATAATGGCGCGATGAATCGTTGTTTCGGAACCGTTTAGACCATGGATCAGCCGTATTCTGCCGAGCGCATCGAGCGCGAGGCGCAGGATTATTGGGAGACGCAGCAGAGTTTCGTGGTTCGCGAGGACCCCGGCCGCCCCAAGTTCTATTGTCTGTCGATGTTCCCCTATCCCTCCGGCCGCTTGCACATGGGGCATGTGCGCAACTACACGCTCGGTGACGTCATCAGCCGCTGGCGGCGGATGGAGGGCAAGCTGGTTTTGCAGCCGATGGGCTGGGATGCGTTTGGTCTGCCAGCCGAGAACGCGGCTTTGCAAAACGGCGTGCCGCCGGCGCGCTGGACCTATGACAACATCGCCTACATGCGCGAGCAGTTGAAGCGGCTTGGTTTCGGCTACGACTGGAGCCGCGAGCTTGCCACCTGCCGGCCCGAATACTATCGCTGGGAGCAGTGGCTTTTCACACGGCTTTATGCGCGCGGTCTCGCCTACAAGGCCACGGCGCCGGTGAACTGGTGTCCAACCGACCAGACCGTTCTGGCCAATGAACAGGTCGTCGATGGGCGTTGCTGGCGGTGCGACACGCCGGTCGAGCGCCGCGAAATCCCGCAATGGTTCCTGCGCATCACGGCCTATGCCGACGAATTGCTGGCCGATCTTGAGCGGCTGCCCGGGTGGCCTGAGCGCGTGCTCACGATGCAGCGCAACTGGATCGGCCGTTCCGAAGGCGCGGAGATCGAGTTTGCCGTCGACGGGCGCGAGCCGCTGAAGATTTTCACGACGCGGCCGGACACGCTGATGGGTGTCACCTATCTGGCCGTGGCGCCCGAGCATCCGCTGGCGCTGGCGGCCGCCGCCGCGCGTCCCGAGGTCGCCCGGTTCGTCGCCGCAAGCCGCGTGGCGCAAACGGCCGAAGCGGCGCTCGAGACCATGGAAAAGCACGGTGTTGACACCGGTTTCTTTGCCCGTCATCCCCTGACGGGGCGGCCCATTCCGATATTTGCCGCCAACTTCGTGCTGATGTCCTACGGCGAAGGCGCGGTCATGGCGGTGCCCGCGCACGATGAGCGCGATCATGCCTTCGCGCGCCGCTACGGACTGCCCATGACCGTCGTCATCGTGCCGGAGGGCCATGTCGGGGCAACCGAAGATCTGATTCGCGATGCCGCCTACACACAACCCGGGGTTCTCGTGCACTCAGGTGAATTCGACGGCCTGTCCTCGGCCGTCGCCCGCGAGCGGATCATCGCGGCGCTGGCCGCCCGCGGCGCGGGAACGGCGCGGACACACTACCGGCTGCGCGACTGGGGCGTGTCGCGCCAGCGCTATTGGGGGACACCGATTCCCATCATCAACTGCGCGCATTGCGGCGCCGTGCCGGTTCCCGATGCCGATTTGCCGGTCGTGCTGCCGGAGGACGTCGTACCCGCTGCGCGCGGCGGATCGCCGCTGAAAGCACGCGCAGATTTTCTGGCGGCCACATGCCCGCGGTGCGGAAGGGAAGCGGTCCGCGAAACGGACACCTTCGACACGTTCATGGAGTCGTCGTGGTATTACGCACGCTACTGCTCGAAAGACAACCAGCAGGCCATGCTCGACGAGCGGGCCGCCTACTGGCTCCCGGTTGATCAGTACATCGGCGGGATCGAGCATGCGATCCTGCATCTCCTGTATGCGCGATTTTTCAACAAGCTTTTGCGCGATGAGGGACTAATCGGTGTTGACGAACCGTTCACGCGGCTGCTGACCCAGGGCATGGTGCTCAAAGACGGCTCGAAGATGTCGAAATCGAAGGGCAACACCGTGGATCCGCAGGCGCTCATCGCCAGTTATGGCGCCGATACGGCCCGGCTGTTCATGATGTTCGCCGCCCCTCCGGAGCAGTCACTCGAATGGAGCGACGAGGCGGTTGCCGGTGCCCACCGCTTTCTGAAGCGGTTGTGGGCGCTTGGGGGGGCGATCGCCACCCTCGGCCGGCACAGCGCGCTAGCGCCCGACCAGGCGCTACGGCGCGAGATGCACAGGCTCGTCGATCAGGCGGTCCGTGACTATGAGCGCTATCACTTCAATACCGTCATCGCCTCGTGCATGAGTCTTGTGAACCTGCTGCAGAGGCTTGCCGAGGACGCGGCGGTGAAGCCGGCGCTGGGGCCTCTGGCCTGGGAGGGCTTTGGTTTGGTGTTGCGTTTGCTCGCACCGATCGTGCCGCACATCACCCATGTGTTGTGGCGTGACCTGGCGATGGGTGAGGGCGCCATCATCGATGCGCCGTGGCCGGCGGCCGATCCGGCGGCGCTCGTCCAGGAGGAAATCACCATCGTCGTGCAGGTGAACGGACGCCGCCGCGGCGAGGTCCGGGTGCCGGCCGCCTCGACATCCGCCGATGTCGAGGCGCTGGCGCTGGCCGACGCCGGCGTGCAGCGGCACCTGGAAGGACGGTCCCCGCGCAAGGTTGTGGTCGTGCCGGGCCGCCTCATCAATATCGTCGCCTGAATGCGGACGCTCGCCGCCATCGTCGTGATGCTGGTCCTGGCGGGATGCGGCTTTCATCTGCGCACGGCGCGCGAGGACCGCGTGCCGGCCCGTTTTGCTGCTTTGCATGTCACCATGCCCGGCAGCGGCCTGCGTTATCCGCAGATCGTGCTGGTCGTGAGCCGGATGCTGCAGGATCACGGGGCCACTGTGTTGCCGGGAAAAGCCCCGCTGCCGACGGTCGAGCTCCTGAATGAGACGCTCGTGCCGGTGGTCGTCACCATCAACAGCAACGGCGGTGCGGCCGCTTATTTGCTCGATTACTCGGTATCATTCGTTCTCAAAAATGCCCAGGGCCGGACTTTGCTCGGACCGGGGGTCGCGCGCGTGCAGCGTGAATATAATCTGAACCCGCTGAATATCCTGGCCATGGCGCGGGAGGAGCGGTATCTCGAAAACCGCATGCGGCGTTCGGCGGCCCGGCAGATCGTCGCGCGCCTGATCGCGTTTCGCCACCATCCGGCGCCATCATCCCCGGAAGTTCCGCTGCCGCCTGCGCCTTTTGCGACCCGTCATGCGCATTAAGGGAGAGGATCTCGCCGCCCACCTGGAGCCTCTGCGGCCGTTTTATCTGGTGGCTGGCGACGAGCCCTTTCTTGTCGGCGAGGCGGTGGGGCTCATCGCCGCCGCCGCGCAGGCCGGTGGCTTTACGGAACGGCGCCGCTTCACGCTGGAGAGCGGATTTTCCTGGCCGGCATTTCGCGAGGAGATGGGATCACCATCGCTGTTTGCGTCCCGCACCTTGTATGAACTGAGGGCGGACAGCCGCGAGGGTCTGGCGCGGGAACTGAAGGCCACGCTGCCGGTGCTGGGGGCCGATACCCTCCTTGTGGTGACAACGCCTGCGCTCGATCGCGCCGCCCAGCAGACCGAATGGGTCGAGGCGGCCGCGGCCAAGGGACATGTCGTCAGTGTGGTGGTGCCAGACGGCGCGGCGTTCGCCGTCTGGGTCCGGGCGCGGCTGGCGGCGGCGGGCATCCGTGACCCGGAGGTGGCGACGGCGGTGGCCTATTACACCGAGGGCAATCTCGCGGCGGCCTGGCAGGCCATCCAGCGCCTGGCGCTTTTGCCCCATGTCGATGCGGCGGCGGCCCAGGAGGTCTTGAGCGATGAATCCCGCTTCGACGTTTTTGCCCTGACCGATTGCGCGCTCAAAGGGGACGTGCGCGGTGTCGACCGCTGTGCCCGTCGCTTGCAGACCGAGGGTCGAGACCCGATACTCATGACGTGGGCGCTGGCCCGTGAACTGCGTCTTCTGGCGCGCGCATCGGGCGTGCGTGACCGGCGTGCCCTGCAGGATCTGTGGCGGCGCGAACGGGTCTGGCCGGCACGGCAGGCCCTGCTGGATGCGGCGCTGCGGCGGATGACGCGGGCGCAGCTGACGGGACTGCTGCGGCAGTGTGCCCTGCTGGATCGGGTCAACAAGGGGCGTGCGACAGGGGATGCGTGGCTGATGACCAGGCGCATCGCCTTGCAGCTGGCAGGGTTGCGTCTCGGGGGAGGGGAATGAAAGTGGCGGATACGGCAGGTGGTGAAATAGGCGCGCGTCTGCGGGCGCAGGGGCAGGCCGCCCGCGCGGCGGCAGCCGGGATGGCGCGCGCCCCGACGAAGGTCAAGAACGATGCCCTGGAGATGGCCGCCGGCCGCCTCGAGGCGCAGACCCCTCGCCTGCTCGAGGTCAACGCGGCAGACGTGGAGGCGGCGCGCGCGGCGGGTCTCGACGAGGCGGCGCTGGATCGCCTGACGCTGACGCAATCCCGCATCGCGCAAATGGCTGCGGGATTGCGCGAGGTGGCGCGCCTGCCGGATCCGGTCGGCGAGATCACCGGCATGACCAGCCGGCCTTCCGGTATCCGCGTCGGACGCATGCGCGTGCCTTTGGGTGTCATCGCCATCATCTACGAGTCGCGGCCGAACGTCACCGCCGACGCGGCCAGCCTGTGCCTGAAGGCAGGCAACGCCTGTATCCTGCGCGGCGGCTCGGAATCGCTCCGTTCCAACCAGGCCATTGCCGATGTTCTGCAGGCCGCCTTGCAGGAGGCGGGCTTGCCCAAAGGCGCCGTGACGCTCGTCGACACCACGGATCGCGCCGCGGTGATGGAACTTCTGCAGATGAACGATGTCATTGATCTGTTGATTCCGCGTGGCGGCAAGGGCCTGGTCGAGCTCGTCGGCCGTCATGCGCGCATGCCCGTACTGAAGCATCTGCACGGGGTCTGTCATGTGTACATCGACGACCGCGCGGATGCCGCCAAAGCGATGGCGATCGCCATCAATGCCAAGACCCAGCGCTATGGCACCTGCAACACCATGGAGACGCTGCTGGTCGCAAAGAGCCGGGCGGCCGAGCTGCTGCCGCCGCTTGCCGAGGCTTACGGGCGCCACGGCGTTGAACTGCGCGGCTGTGCGCTGACATGCGCGCTGGTCCCATCGGCCTTGCCGGCTGCGCAAGCCGACTGGGAAACAGAGTATCTCGCACCGATTTTGTCGATTCGCGTCGTCGATGGCATCGAGGAGGCGCTGGCGCACATTGCCCGGTATGGATCACGCCATACGGACGCGATCGTGACCGAGGATTGGGGTGCGGCACAGACGTTTCTGCGCGAAGTCGACGCCTCCTCGGTGATGGTCAACGCATCGACCCGCTTCGCCGATGGGTACGAATACGGGCTGGGGGCCGAAATCGGCATCAGCACCGACAAATTTCATGCGCGCGGGCCGGTCGGTCTCGAGGGTCTGACCACGCAAAAATTCATCGTCTGGGGTGATGGGCATATCCGCGGTTAGCAAGGCACCCCTCATCGGGGTCTTCGGTGGCACCTTCGACCCCATTCACTGCGGCCACCTGGCGATTGCGCAGGAGCTGATGCGTGTGCTGCCGCTTGCGCGGATCCTCTTCGTGCCGGCGGTGCGTCCGCCGCATCGGGTCGCGCCCATGGCGGCGGCGGGGCACCGGCTGGAAATGGTCAAGCTGGCGCTGCGCGGCCATCCGCAATTCGCAGTCGATGAGACCGAGTACGGGCGCGTGGGTCCCTCGTATACGGCCGATACGCTGCTGGCGCTGCGGCGCCATTACCGGCAGCCGCTGGCGCTGATTCTCGGTATGGACGCGTTTTTGGGACTGCCGGGCTGGCATCGGTGGCGCCAGCTGATCGGCATGGCGCATCTGGTCATCGTCAGGCGGCCCGGTTTCACCGGACCCCTGCCGTCGTGGGTGCGTCCGCGGCTGGCGCCGCCTGCCGCGCTTGCCGGCGCGGATCACGGCCTGGCGGTGCTGGTGACCACGCTGAACCGGCCCGAATCGGCCACGGTGCTGAGGCAGGCGCTGCGGCATGGTCCGGCGCCGCCGGGATGGTTGCCGGCAGGGGTGCCGGAATACATCGCACAACACGGTTTGTACCGGGGAAATGATTGATGACGAAATTGGAATGGATACGGGATATTCTGGATCAGGCCAAGGCCGAGGACATTACCGTGCTCGATGTGCGCGCGCTGACCACGATCGCAGACACCATGGTGGTGGCCAGCGGAACCTCGACCCGGCATGTATCCTCCATCGCCCGCAGGCTGGACGACGAGATGCGCAGCCGGGGCTACCGTGCACAGGGCGTGGAGGGGGCGGATACGGGTGAATGGGTTCTGGTCGATTTAAGTGATGTGATCGTCCATGTCATGCACCCGAAGACGCGCGCCTTTTATGCGCTGGAAAAGCTGTGGTCGGAGGAGTTCGGCCGCACCGACGAGACGCGGCGCGAGGCGCTGCCCGGCTCCTGATGGCTATGCGGCTGGTGGCGGTCGGCACGCGCGTGCCCGCCTGGGTGACGGCGGGCTATGCGGAGTATGCGCGCCGCTTGACGGGACCTTACAGGCTGGAACTCACGGAAATACCGGCCGGTCACCGCACCCGGGGTGCCGATCTCAACCGCCTGCGGCGGGAGGAGGGCGAACGCATCCTCGGCGTCATTCCCGAAGAGGCCTTTGTGGTCACGCTCGACGTGCGCGGCCGCATGCGCTCAAGCGAGGCGCTGGCGCAGGATCTCGGATCCTGGTTGCGCGCGTCGCGGGTGACGTTCGTCATCGGCGGCGCCGAAGGGTTGCCCGCCGCCTGTCACGAGCGGGCCAATGACTCCTGGTCGCTGTCGCCGCTCACCTTGCCGCATGCCCTGGTGCGTGTGTTCGTGGCCGAACAGCTTTACCGGGCCTTTGCGACGCTTACCGACAAACCCTATCACCGCGCCCAAGAATGATCTATCTCGCATCGAGTTCCCCACGCCGCGCCGCCTTGTTGAAACAGGCCGGCATCGATTTTACGGTCATCGAGCCCCATATCGACGAGCGCCCTCATCCGGTGGAGCCGGGCCTTGCCTATGTCCGGAGGATGGCGCGGGAAAAATGCGCCGCCGGCCGCAGCGGGGTGCGCGCGCGCCAAAGCCCCGCCCATCCGGTTTTGGCTGCCGACACGATCGTGCTTTTGGGCGACGAGGTCTTGCACAAGCCCGATACGGAGACTGATGCGCGCGCCCTGTTGCAGCGCCTGTCAGGGCGCGAACATGAGGTCTTCACGGCGCTTTGCCTGGATGTCGAGGGGCGTCTGTGCGAGGCGCTTTGCGCCAGTCGCGTGACATTCAAGTATTTGAGCGACGCGCAGATCGATGCGTACTGCCGCACCGGAGAGCCGCTTGGCAAGGCCGGGGGCTATGCCATTCAGGGGCGGGCGGCGCTCTTCATACGCCGGCTCGAGGGAAGCTATTCCGGCGTCATGGGGCTGCCGCTGTATGAATTGGGTGAGTTGTTGAGCGCCGAGGGCCTGTTGTGAGCGAAGAATTGTTGATTAATGTGACACCGCAGGAGACGCGGGTGGCGGTGGTCGAGAACGGCGTTCTCCAGGAGGTCCACATCGAGCGCGCGAGCCACCGGGGGCTCGTGGGTAACATATACAAGGGCCGTGTGTCACGGCTCTTGCCCGGCATGCAGGCGGCCTTCGTCGATATCGGGCTGGAGCGGGCGGCCTTTTTGCAGTTGTCCGACATGCGTGTCGAAGGCCATGGCGTGACCATAGAGAGTCTGCTGCAGGAGGGTCAGGAGATGACCGTGCAGGTCATCAAGGACGCGATCGGCAGCAAGGGCGCGCGGCTGACGACCCAGATCACGCTGCCGGCCCGCTATCTCGTCTACATGCCGATGAGCGAACACATCGGCATCTCGCAAAAAATCGAGGACGACCAGGAGCGGGAGCGGCTGCGCGCCCTGGTCCGCGCGGCCATGGGTGACGAGGGCGGCGGATTCATCCTGCGCACGATGGCCGATCGCGTGACCGAGGAGGAAATCCAGAAGGACGTGGCCTATCTGCGCAAGCTGTGGCGGTTTGCGAGCGACAGGCTCAGTGCCGCCAAACCGGCCTCGCTCATCCACGAGGACCTGTCACTGGCTTTACGCACCATGCGTGACCTCGTCAAGGACAATGTGGAGAAGGTCCGCATCGATTCCCGGGAGACGTTTCACAAGGCGGTCGAGTTTGCCGCTGAGTTCGTGCCGGATGTCGCCCCCCGCATCGAGTACTATCCGGGCGAGCGGCCGATATTCGATCTCTATTCGGTCGAAGACGAGATCAAGCGCGCGCTCGAAGCCAAGGTGGCCCTGAAGTCGGGCGGTTATCTCGTCATCGACCAGACGGAGGCCATGACAACCATCGATGTGAATACCGGAACGTATGTCGGCAGGCGCAACCTCGAGGAGACGCTGTTTAAGACCAATCTCGAGGCGGCACAGGCGATTGCCCGGCAGTTGCGTCTGCGCAATCTTGGCGGGATGATCATCATCGACTTCATCGACATGGCCGACAGCGAACACAGGCGCCAGGTGCTGCGGGCGCTCGAGCGCGCGCTCGCGAAGGATCGTGTCAAGGTGTTCGTGACGGAGATGTCGCCCCTTGGGCTTGTGGAAATCACGCGCAAGAGGACGCGCGAGAGTCTTGAACGGCTTTTGTGTGAACCCTGCCCCACATGCAAGGGCCGGGGTGTGCTGAAGACCGCCGAGACCGTCTGTTATGAGATCTTCCGGGAGATCCTGCGCGAGGCCCGGCAATTTGGCACCGACCAATATCTGGTGGTGGCATCGCAGATGGTGGTCGACTGTTTCCTGGGGGACCAGGCGACGGCGCTTTCGCGGCTGCAGGAATTCATCGGCAAGCCCATACATCTGCAGGTCGAGCCGTCCTACAACCAGGAGCAGTTCGACGTCGTTCTGATTTAGTGCGCCGACGCACAGCCTGTGCCGCGCGGCGCCATGGACCGGGCACAATATCATCATGACAGTCAGGCAGCCCTATCGATGGTGGAAGGCCCGCAGCGCGCCCGTACGCGCCGCGCTGGCGGTGCTTGCCGCCGCCACCACGCTTGCGGCCCTTGCGCTCGTGACGGCCCCTTTGTGGCTGACGCCCATCCTGCAGGGTCTGTTGCCACGGCTGCAGGCCGCGGCCACCCGGCAGATCGGGGCGCCCGTGCAGATCCGTTCGGCGAAGGTGTTGATCGGCTGGTCTCCGGGCGTCGAACTGCGCCATGTCCTGATCGGTGTGAACGCGATTTCGGCGCAATCCGTGCGGGTGCGGCTGTCTTGGCTTGCGCTCTTTGGCGGCCGCGCCTGGCCGGTACGGGTGACACTCGTCGGACCGCAGGCCGCCATCGTGCAGACGGCCACGGGCGTGCGGGTCGCCGGCTTGCCAAAAGGCCGGGGGGCGTTGCCGTGGCGGCCGTTCCTGCTTGGCCGGGAAGCGCTTGCCATTCGTCACGGCACACTGGCCGTCCGCCTGCTCAATGGCGCCCAGCCCACGCTGCGCCATCTCGATGCCAGCTGGGAGCTTGGGTTTCGCACGGCGACGGCGCGGGTCGCGGCGCAGGTGCCGGGCGTGTGTGCGCATTGCGCGGTGACGCTCCAGATAACCCACGCCGCCTTGCGGGATGGTGTCTGGCATGGGGCGGTGGGGGTCGATGCGCAGACCCTGCGTCTGGGCAGGCTGCCTGCGCTGTCGGCGCTCGTGCCCACCCCTTTGCGCGGCCGCTTCAGCGGGCGGCTCTGGACGGTCTGGCATGGTTCCGATTTGCGCTTCCTGAGCGGGCAGGGACATCTGACGCAGGCGGTATTGCCCGGCGGGGCGGCCACCCGCACCCTGGTCATTCCCGGTGTGAAGGCGCGTTTCAGCTATGTGCGGACAAGGCATGGCTTTCGGTTCTATGCCGGGGATGTGGCGGCCACGGTTGCGGGACGGAGATGGCAGACAGCCACCTTTTACCTAAGCCGCCAGGCCGGCGCCTGGAGCCTGTCGGCCGGCGCGCTCGACTTGACGCAGGTCCGCTATGCCCTGACCCGCATCCGCGGCCTGCCGCGGCGCGTGATGCGGGTGGTGGCGATGAGGCCGCACGGCAAACTGGCGCATTTCCGCCTGCGCTTCACGACCGGGGCGCATCCGCAGTATCACGTGCGCACGCGGTTTTTTGCCGTCGGTATGGACGATCCGCGCCGGCCCTTGCATTTCGATCACCTGGCGGGTGCGCTGCGCGCGCAGACCGGCGGGGGGCGCTTGATGATTCTGGACTGGCACGGCCGCGCCTTCGCGCCGGCGCCCCTGCGCGGGCCGTTCCAGATCCGCCGCGCCACCGCAGCCATCCTGTGGACGCGCGCCACCAACGGCTATTCGGTGGAGGTGACGCATTTTCATGTGGTGACCCGGGTCGGCCGGGCCGGGGGCGCGGCGAGTGTCGTGGCGATCACCGGACAAAGCCCCCAAGTCCTGATCCACGCCCGGGTGCAGGATGTGCGCATCCGCCCCATGGTACGGGAATTTCTTTCCGGGCTGTCGCGGCAGACGCGCACCTGGTTGATACAAACCTTGCAGGGGGGCACGGTTCAAAGCGGGGACGTCGTCCTGAAGGGACCGCTCGATCAGTTTCCTTTTCGGCACGGGCAGGGTCTTTTCACGGCGGATCTGCGGGTGCAGGATGGCCGCTACCAGTTTCTGCCGTCGTGGCCGTCTGCGACGGCGATCCATGCGACGGTGCGGGCGCACAATGCCACGCTGACCGTGACTGGCCGCGCGCACCTTGGTGATCTGACTTTGCCGAAGGTCGCCGTGCGCGTCGACAATATGGGATCGAGGGCCGGCACGGCGGCGGTCGTCGTCCACAGCCAAGGGTCATGGCCGGCGCTCTTGCGCGTCATCGGCCGCCATCTGGGGCCGCAGTCGGTCTATCTGCCGCAGCCGTCGCAGGCCGCCGGCGAGAGCCGGATGACGCTCGGTCTGTACATCCCGTTTGGGCAAAACGGACCGATCACGCTGGGCGGGAACCTGCTCTTTGAGCACGACACCTTCGCCTATCCCTGGCGCCAGGGTATCGTCCACATCACCGATCTGACCGGAAGACTGGGATTCGATCAGCGGGGCCCGACCAAGGGTCAGGTGAGCGGGCAGGCGTTCGGCGGCCCAATGCGCGTTAGCCTTTCGGAAAATCAGGGCGCGGTCACGACCATGGCAACGGGCGAGGCGCGCCCACACGGCCTGCAGCAGGCCCTGGGACCCTTCTCGACCTATGTCAGCGGCCGTGTGCCCTGGCGCATCCACGCCGTCGACCGGCGCAACGGACGATTCCTGGTGGCCGCCGAGGCCAATCTCAAGGATGCCGACCTGCGGGTTCCCTACCCGGTGGGGAAGGCGCCTGGCATGCCGCTCATGGCGTATGTGCGCGCGGTCGGTAACGCACGCGGCGAGGCGCTGACGGTGGTGCTGCCGCGCCATGCGGGTCTTCGGTACGTGCGGCCGGCCAAGGGGTCGGCACGCGGCTGGCTTGGCATCGGCCGGACCCGGCCGCCTGCCCAGCTTGGCCGCGGGCTGAATGTCGCGATCGAAAGCGGGTATATCGATACCGGGCCATGGGTGCATTTCATCAAGGCGTTGTCGGGCTTGATGCCGACGCCCCAGGCCGCGACAGCCGGCCTGCCGATCCGCGCGGTGACGGTTCATGTGGGGTCTTTGGCGCTGGGGGGACGGCTCTTTCGTGACGTCCATGCGAATTTCGTGCACATGGGCACGCGCTGGCTGGCACGCCTGGCGGGTCCGGATGCGCAGGGGGCCGGTGTGTTTTTGGGTGGCCCCCGGCCTGTTTTGCAGCTGGCCTTGAGCGACCTGCGCATTCCGCCCCTCGATTCGCCGGCCGCCGCCGGCCACGCCCTGCTGGATCCGCGTCAGCTGCCGCGCGTGGACTTCGAAACCGATCATCTGCGCATCGGCCGGCGGCGGTTTGGCCGCGCTGTTCTGGTCGGGGAGCCCTTTCCCGACGGTTTTTTGGTCGATGAAATCCGTCTGACCCAGCCGCAGGCCGTGCTTTCCGGTCATGGCCGGTGGACCCTCCACGGGGGGCAACAGGAGTCGACATTCTCCGTGCACCTCAAGGCCGCCAATCTCGGCCACACGCTGACGGCCTGGGGTTATCCGCACCAGGTGGCCGGCGGGCGCGTCGATCTGTATGCCGGTCTCAACTGGCCGGGCGATCCCACGCAGTTTGCCTTGAAGGCGCTGGAGGCGAGATTGCAGTTCGTGGTGCACAATGGCCGCTTTCTCAATGTCAACGAAGGCGCGGGCAAGCTTCTTGGCATCTTCAACGTCGATTCGATCACCCGCTATCTGACGCTCGATTTCAGCAGCCTGTTCGGCCGGGGCTTTGCCTTCGGCCAGATCAACGGCAAGGTCTATGTCGAAAACGGCCGCGCGATCACACCGGCGATCGAGGTGCACGGGCCGAGCGCCAACGTCAGCATCAAGGGGCGCGCCAACCTGGTGGCGCAGACCTTCAATCTGACCGTCGAAGTCGACCCCCACCTGCAAAACAACCTGACGCTCGCCTCCGGGCTCCTGGGCGGGCCGATCGCCGGTGCGGCCGTGCTGGTCATGCAGAAGCTTTTCGCCCGGGAAATCACCGAGGGAACGCGCATGACCTACATCATCGACGGGCCCTGGAGCAAGCCGGTGATCAAGCGGCGGGCGGACCTGCGCTGATGCGGCTGGCGGCGATCCAGATGAACTCGGGCGACGACGTCGGCGCCAATCTGGCCACGGCATCGGCCTTGCTGGAGGCGGCGGCGGGCCAGGGCGCGACACTGGCCCTTTTGCCGGAGAATTTCGCGCTGATGGCCACCACGCAGGCCCAGCGTCTGGCGCACGCCGAATCCGATGGCGACGGGCCCATCCAGGCGCTGTTGGCCGAGACCAGCCGCCGTCTGGGCTTATGGGTGGTGGCAGGGACCATCCCCATGCGCAGCGTGTCTTCGCGCAGGCTGCGCGCCGCGTGTCTTGTGTTCGACGATCGCGGCCTGCGCGTGGCCCGGTATGATAAAATGCATCTGTTTGATGTCGATCTCGGCGGCGGCGAACGCTATCAGGAGTCGGCGGCGTTCGAGCCGGGCGATGCGGTGGCGGTTGTGGACGCCCCCTTTGGCCGCATCGGCCTTAGCGTCTGTTATGACCTTCGCTTCCCCGAGCTCTTCAGGCGCCTGGTGGAAGGCGGAGCGACGATCCTGACCGTGCCGGCGGCGTTCACCGTGCCGACGGGCGCGGCCCACTGGGAACCGTTGCTGCGGGCGCGTGCGATCGAGAACGGCTGCTATGTGGTGGCGGCAGGCCAGGAAGGCCGCCACCCAGGCGGCCGCGTCACCTACGGCCACAGCATGATCATCGATCCCTGGGGGCGCGTGATCGCCGCGGAGGCGTCCGGTGCGGCGGTCGTTTCGGCGCCTTGTGAGCCGGGTTATCTTGAGAAGGTGCGGGCGCAACTGCCGAGCCTTCAGCATCGGAGATTCTAATGGCAAGTCACGACACATACGCAGACACCCTCCGGCACGCGCAGGATTTCCTGCTGACGCCGGCCGGACTGAGCAGCGGCGACCTCGAGGTCGTCATGAGCCGGGTGCTCGGCCACAACATTGACTACGCGGATTTGTATTTCCAGTACAGTCGTCAGGAATCATGGTCCCTGGAGGAAGGCCAGGTCAAATCCGGCAACCGCCACACCGAGCAGGGCGTGGGCATCCGCGCCGTCGCCGGCGAGAAGACCGGGTTTGCCTACTCGGACGAGATCATGATGCCGGCGCTTCTGGATGCGGCGGCCGCCGCGCGGGCCATCGCGCGCAGCGGCAATCCCGGCAGCCAGGGGCTGGCGGCCCGTACGGGTGGCGAGATGCTGTGCCTCTATGCGCCCCTTGATCCGCTGGCGAGCCTGAATGACGAGGACAAGGTTGCGCTGCTGCTGAAAGTCGAGCAGGAGGCGCGCCGTCTGGACCCGCGTGTGCGGCAGGTCATGGCGAGCCTGGGTGGCAGCCATGAGACGATCCTCGTCATGCGCCACGACGGCGCGCTTGCGGCCGACATCCGGCCTTTGGTGCGGCTGAATGTCTCCGTCATCGTCGAACAGGACGGGCGGCGCGAACATGGCTCGTCGGGCGGCGGCGGCCGTACGGATTACCGCTATTTCCTCACCGAGGACCACGCGCTTGGCTATGCACGCGAGGCGGTTCGCCAGGCCCTCGTCAATCTGGAGGCTGTGGCCGCGCCGGCCGGAACCATGCCGGTCGTGCTGGGGCCGGGCTGGCCGGGCATTTTGTTGCATGAGGCCATCGGACACGGCCTGGAGGGGGACTTCAACCGCAAGGGGACGTCGGCTTTCGCCAACCGGCTGGGGGAGCGGATCGCTTCGGAGGCCTGCACGGTCGTCGACGACGGCACTTTGCCCGGGCGGCGCGGATCACTGAATGTCGATGATGAGGGGACCCCCGTGCAGAGCACCGTGTTGATCGAAAACGGTGTGCTGAAGGGATACATGCAGGATCGTCTCAACGCACGGTTGATGGGCATGGCGCCGACGGGCAATGGGCGTCGCGAATCCTATGCGCACCTGCCGATGCCGCGCATGACCAATACCTACATGCTGGCCGGCGACAGGGATCCGGAGGAGATCGTGGCCTCCGTCCAGAAAGGCCTTTATGCCGTGAACTTCGGCGGCGGGCAGGTGGACATCACGTCCGGCAAGTTCGTGTTTTCCGCAAGCGAGGCCTATCTGATCGAGAACGGCCGCATAGGCCGGCCCGTCAAGGGCGCCACCCTGATTGGCAACGGTCCGGATGTCTTGACGCGCGTGGCCATGGTCGGGCGCGATCTTGCGCTGGACACGGGTGTGGGCACCTGTGGAAAAGACGGGCAGAGCGTGCCCGTCGGTGTCGGTCAGCCCACCTTGCGGATCGATAGCCTGACGGTTGGCGGAACGGAGGAGTGATGGGAACGATCACGGCGAACCGGCGCGATGTCAGCGCCGAGGATGTGGCGGCACAGGTTCTGGAGATGGCGCGGCGGCATGGAGCCACGGCGGCCGAAGTGGATACGGGCACGGGCCGTGGATTGGCGGTCACGGTGCGCAAGGGAGAGGTCGAGACCGTCGAGCATCATCGCGACAAGAACCTGTCGGTCACGGTGTATTTTGGCACGCGCTGCGGGTCTTCGAGCACGTCGGACTTCCGCACGGAAGGCCTGGAGGAGGCCGTGCGCGCGGCCTGCACGATCGCCCGCTTCACGGCCGAAGACCCCTGCAATGGACTTGCCGACCCGGCGCAGCTGGCGCCAATCGTCCCGGATCTCGATCTGTATCACCCGTGGGTATTGACCGTGGATGACGCGATTGCACTGGCGAAGCGCTGCGAACAGGCGGCCTTCGCCGTCGACGGGCGCATCGTCAATTCCGAGGGGGCGAGTGCCACCACGCACGAGAGCTTTGATGTGTACGCCAACAGCAACGGTTTTATCGGTACCGTCCGTTCTACCCGCCACGGTCTGAGTTGCGCTGTGATCGGCGAGGACGAGAGCGGCATGCAGCGGGACTACGAGTACACGAGCAGCCGGGTTCCCGCAGATCTGCTCGCCCCCGAAGCCGTGGGGGCGGCCGCGGCGCGCCGGACGGTGCGCCGGCTCGGGGCCCGGCAGATCAAGACCTGCCAGGTGCCCGTATTGTACGAGGCGCAGGTCGCCAAGAGCCTGCTGTCCCATCTGGTTTCGGCGGTGAGCGGCCCAAGCCTCTACCGGCGCTCCTCGTTCCTGCTCGACAGCCTGGGCCAGACTCTGTTTCCAAGCCATATCCACATCTATGAGGATCCCCTGCTCAAGCGCGGCATGGGCAGCGCGGCGTTCGATGGCGAAGGTGTGGCGACGGCGCGGCGCGATCTCATCACGGGGGGCGTCCTGGCCCGTTATTGCCTCGACAGTTATGCAGCGCGCCGGCTGAACCTTGTCACGACGGCCAACGCCGGCGGTGTGCACAACCTGACGATCGAACCGGGCCGCGAGGACCTCGACGGTCTGCTGAAGCGGATGGGCCGCGGCCTGTTCGTGACGGAACTCATCGGCTTTGGGGTCAATGGCGTCACCGGAGATTACTCGCGCGGGGCGGCGGGTTTCTGGGTCGAGGATGGTGCATTGGCGTATCCCGTCGAAGAGATCACGATAGCCGGCAATTTGCGCGATATGTACAAGGGCCTGGTGGCCGTCGGCTGCGATACGGATGTACGCCACAACACCCGCACGGGATCGTTGCTGGTCGAGCGCATGACGGTTGCCGGGGGTTAGCCGAAATCGATTTCGTAATCGTTGTCGTCGACAGGTAGGCCGGCGGAGGCGCGCAGCACGCCTTCTTCCATCTGCAGCGTCGCGTGCCGCCGGCCGCGCGCCTGCATGTCGTCGATGATCCAGCCGATGTCAGCCGGGTGGCAGATGCGTCCGCGGGTGCGCAGATGACGGATGTCGATGCGGCCGGTGCCGATGACGCAGACAAGCGGCAACGGCAGCTGCAGCGGCAGGATGTGGTGATAAGCCACCCACTCGATGGGTGTCGGATGGCGGCTGGGCGGCTGGGCGACGTTCAGGCGGAAGTGTCCGCCGCCGCCGCCGAGCTTCAAAAGCTCGGTCAGCCAGTCCAGACTGAGGCCGTCGTGGAGGATGAGCGTGCGATTGGCGAATCGGGCGAAAAAGGCGTGTGTCCGCCGGGCATCGGACCGTTCACGGATAAGCTGCAAAAAGGCGCGCATTGCCGACATGATGCCAAATCCGGATCACAAGTTGTAGGCGGGTAACAGGGTCTAGGTATGGACACTTTTGATGTGGTGGTTGTGGGTTCCGGTCCGGGCGGCTATCGCGCCGCGGTGCTTGCGGCGTTGAGGGGCAAAAAGACGGCAATCGTCGAGCGTGCGGTATGGGGCGGGTGCTGCCTGAACCGCGGCTGCGTGCCCAAGAAGGACTGGTATCACAGCGCCCGGCTCCTTGCGCACAACGACACCTTTGCGCGGCGCGGTCTGGCCGGGTCTCTAACCGGTGATCTCCGGCAGGCCTGGCAACACCAGCATGAGATGGTCGATCGCGTGCGCAGCAGTTATCGCGACTACTTGCGCCGCCTCGGCGTGACGGCGCTTTCCGGGCATGCCACGCTGCAGGATGCCACGACGCTTGCGGTCGATGGGCACTTTGTCAAGGCGCAGTCCATCATCCTGGCCACAGGCTCCCGGCCCACACTCCCCGATCACATCGCTGTGGTGCCCGATCGCATCATCCACAGTGATCTGCTGTTCGACCAGCCGGTGCCTGGCGGCGAGCGCGTGGCAGTCGTGGGCGGCGGCATCATCGCCGTGGAGTTCGCCTATATCCTGCGCCTTTTCGGCAAGGAAGTGACCTGGATTACGCGCCGGGATCCCTTTGCACGCCGCGATTTCAGTCCGGCGGCGATGGATGCGTTAAGGAAAGGGCTGACGGCCGCCGGCGTCACGCCGCGCCTGGCGGCGGTCCGCGACGCGACGGCCACCGGCCAGGGTGTCACGCTGCATCTCGACGAGGGCGGTGCGGTTGCGGTCGACTGGGTGCTGATGGCCACCGGACGGCGGCCCGTCACCGACGGTCTCGGACTGGAAGCGGCCGGTGTCACCTGCGATCCGGCGGGCTTCATCGCCGTTGATGCCCATCTGCAGACTGCCGTGCCTTCCATTTATGCCATTGGTGATTGTGTGTCCGGTCCCATGACCGCCAATCGCGCACTGTTCGAAGCTGCCGTCGCCGTCGGCAACATCATCGAGCCCAAACGGCGCACGCGCACCGACCACCTGGTGCCGGAGGCGGTATACAGCGCAGTCGAACTGGCGCGTGTCGGGCTGACCGAGGAACAGGCCGAGGATTCGGGGTTCGAGCCGGCCACGGGGTTTGCCGCCTTCGAAGTCTCGCCGAAGGCATTGGGCGAGGATGAGACCGACGGCTTCGTCCGGCTGGTGGCGGACATGGACAGCGGCCGTTTTCTGGGAGGGGAAGTGGTCGGCGCGGAGGCTGGCGAAATGATCCACATGCTTGCCGCCTTGCCGGCCCATGACGGGCTGCGTACGCTGTCGCAGACGGCCTTCAACCACCCGTCCCGATCGGAGGAGTTCCAGAACGCCGCCGAAACCCTGGCCGCCCGGTGGCATCTGCTCGGCAAGGTCTTCGGGTAAGCGTCGTTTCGGCGGGCATTGCAGCGGGCGCGAGAATGGCCCATTATTTGACCGTGATCACATGGACACAGGAGGCGTCGCATGACCGAGGAGACGTTGCAGATTCTGACCGATGCCATCAAGAATCGTCGGTGCTGTGCCATTCGTTACCGGGATCAGCCGCAGCTGCGCATTGTCGAGCCGCATGCGGTTTACCGGGACGAGCATCGGGGAGAAATCCTGGTCGACTGCTACCAGATTCGCGGCTATTCATCTGCAAACCGCCTGCCTCCCTTCTGGCGTCCGTTCCGCCTCGAGAAGATCACGGCCGTGGCATCTTTGGGAGACACGTTCGCGCCCCGCACGAACGAAGGCTTCGACAGCTGCCGCGCCCGCTACAGGCGCGGTCTTATCTGTATTGTGGCCGATAGAGGCCTTCCCTTCGTCTATCCGTTCGAGCAGACAGGCGAGGCTGTCGGGCCCATGCTCCCGCAGCATCGAACCCGCCGCTAGGCACCTTTTTCGTCCAGGCCTCAGGCCAGTTCTTCGGATGGGTCGTCTGCGGCATTGAGGCTGTCGACGAGCAGGTGCAGTTTGCGGGAATCACGCGCGCGCATGATTTCCGCAGCGAGCGTTTCAAGTTCGTGCAGCGTGCTTTCGCGGATGATCTTCTTGATTTCGAGCATGGCCGCCGGATGCATGCTGAACTCGCGCAGGCCAAGCCCGAGCAAGAGCCGCGTATAGCGTGGATCACCCGCCATCTCGCCGCACATAGCCACGGGGATGCCCTGTTCGCGCCCCGCTTCTATGGTGCGCGCAATCAGCCGCAGCACGGACGGATGCAGGGGGTCGTAGAGATAGTTCACCGTGTCGTCGACGCGGTCGATGGCCAGTGTGTACTGAATGAGATCGTTTGTGCCGATCGACAGGAAGTCGAGATGGGCTGCAAAGAGGTCCGCCGAAACCGCCGCGGCCGGTACTTCTATCATGCCGCCAAGCGGCATCTTCGTATCGAACGGAGTCCCTTGCCTGCGCAATTCGTCCTGGATGTCGTGAACGAGATCGAGGACGCGGAAGATTTCATCGAGATTGGACAGCATCGGGATCATGAGGCGCACCCGGCCGAATGCCGAGGCGCGTAAAATCGCCCGTAGCTGCACCTTGAACAAACCGAGCTCCTGCAGGCACAGGCGCACTGCGCGCAGGCTGAGTGCCGGATTGGCGACGCTGACAGGGGTATCCAGGTCGACGCGCTTGTCGGCGCCGATATCGAGCGTGCGGATCGTGACCGTGCGGCCATTCAGTGCGCGAACCACCTTGGCGTAGGCCTCGAACTGCTCTTCCTCGTCCGGCGGCTTCTTGCGGTTCATGAACAGGAATTCGGTCCGGTAGAGGCCGATGCCGCTTGCCAGCACCTCCTGGACGCCCTCCAGATCTTCGGGAAGCTCGATGTTGGCGAGCAGCTGCACGGGCACGCCATCCCGGCTGACCGCTTCGCTTGCGCGGAGAATATCGAGCTCGCGGCGCGCCCGCTCGATCTTGCGCGCCCGCCGCCGGTATTCGTTGATGATCTCTGCGTCCGGGGCCAGCAGCACGACGCCGCGTTTGCCATCGATGATGAGCAATTCCTCGTTGCCGACATAGCGGGTCGCGCCATGCACGGCGACGATGGCGGGGATGCCGAGGCTGCGGGCCAAGATGGCGGTGTGGGATATCGGTCCGCCGAGGTTCGTCACGAAGGCGCCAATGCCCCTGTTTTTCAGGACCACGGCGTCGGTGGGCGTGAGGTCGTTGGCGATGACGACGCGCCCGCCGAGGTCATCGGGGATCGGTTCCTCTCCGCGATCCAGGGGGTTTACGAGATTCTGCAGAACCCGCTCGACCACCTGCGCGACGTCGACCTTCTTGTTGCGCAGATAGGGGTCTTCCATTTGCTCGAACACGGCGATCAGTTGATCGCTCTGCGCCTTGAGGGCGTACTCCGCATTCCATTGGTTGGTGCGGATGTGCTCGATCGGCGCCTCCGCGATCATTGTGTCGTTCAGGATGAGGAGGTGGGTGTCGATGAAGCTGATGGCCTCTGCGGGTGCGGAGTCCGGTATGTGATCGCGGATTTCACGAAGCTGGCGGCGCGCACGCTCCACCGCCAGCGTGAAACGTTCCACCTCGGAATCGATGAACGCGTGCGGTACGACGTACTCCTGCACCTTGATGCGCTCACGCTTCAGGACAAAGGCGCGGCCGATCGTGATACCTGCGCTCACGCCCTTTCCGTGAAGGGTCAGCATCAGGAGCCCTCTCCGAAGCGGGCATTGATGAGCCCGCGCAACGCCCTGCCGGCCTCTTCCTCGTCGGGTCCGTCTGCGCAGATCGTGATGACCGTGCCCATGCCGGCGGCCAGCATCATGATGCCCATGATGCTCTTGGCGTTGACGCTGCGCCCGTCGCGCGCGAGCGTGATGTTGGATTCGAATGATGACGCGAGACTGACGAGCTTCGCGGAAGCCCGCGCATGCATGCCCAGCTTGTTGATGATCGTCACATCAGCGCAGTTCATGCTTGTCTCCGTCGACGAGGCAGAATTCCGTGGCACGCACGATACCCTCCATGCCGCCGGAGAGAGCTTTCTGTATCACTTCGCCAAGAGGCCGGTCCCGGTAGTTCAGGACGCGAATCAGCATGGGCAGATTGACCCCCGTGACCAGCTCAATGTGCTGGGGCTCCAGAAGACGGCAGGCGACGTTGATGTGCGTGGCGCCGTAGATGTCGGCCAGAATCAGCACACCATCGCCGTGATCGAGGCCCGCGATCGTCGCATGCAGTGTCCGGCCGAGCTGATCCGGCGGCGTATCGTAGGAAACCGGAAAGGCGACCAGCGCCTGCGGCCTGTGTCCAAGGACGTGATCAACGGCTTCCAGCAGGCCAACGGCGATGTCCCGCTGCGCGAGGATGACAAGTCCGATCATAGGCGGCCTGCCGGCGCCTGGACCCATCCGCGGACACCGCGGCGTGGTGGGCGGCTCGACGTGTGCGCGACAACGGATTTCATGAAGCCGTCTCCTGCGAATGCGTGTGGCTGAGTTCACGGTGCCGGATCTGGGTATTGATACCCCGCGCCCGGAAATGCGCCGCCAGCCGTTCGGTCAGGTAGACCGAACGATGCTGCCCGCCCGTGCACCCGATGGCAACCGTCAGATAACTGCGGTTTTCGCGTTCGAATCCGGGCAGCCACTGCGTCAGGAACTCGGCGATGTGGTTGAACATCGTGGCCACGTCGCTATGCTGCTCGAGAAAGGCCGCCACCGCCGCATCCTGGCCGGTGAGGCTGCGCAGCCCCCGTTCCCAGTACGGATTGGGCAGGCAGCGCACATCGAATACATAGTCGGCGTCGAGCGGCGTCCCATGCTTGAAGCCGAAGGACTCAAACAGCAGCGTAATACCGCGTGTGCTGGCGCCGCGGGCAAACTCGTAAATGAGCTGCCGCAGTTGCTGGGCGGTCGTGTGGGTGGTGTCGATGCGCCGCGCGCTGGACAATGACAGCGGTTCGAGGACGGATTTTTCCAGCCGGATACCCTCGAGCAGCGGGGTCTGGGCATCGGTGAGCGGATGCCGGCGGCGCGTTTCCTTGAAGCGCTTGACCAGCACGGCCTCATCCGCCTCAAGGAAGATGATCCGGTAGTCGACGCCCAGTACCCGCAGGTGCTCGAGGTTGGCGGGCGCGCCGCCGAGGAACCGGCGGTTGCGGGCGTCGATGCCGACTGCGACATCGGAGAAGTCGCTGCGGACCTCGCGCATTTCCTCGGCAAAATGCGGCAACAGCGCCGCCGGCAGGTTGTCTATGCAATAAAACCCGATGTCTTCCAGAGCCTGCAGGGCGATACTTTTCCCGGACCCGGACAGTCCGCTTACGATGATAAAGCTCATGGCGAGCGCATCGTCATCTGCTGTCTGCGCATGAAATCCTCGAGCGGATTGACGCCCCGGCGGCGGAGAATGTGGCCGCGCGTGGCGGCTTCCACCAGCACCGCAAGATTGCGGCCCGGCGCAACGAAGAGTACCACTTCGATCACATCGATTCCCAGAATGGTGCGCCGTTCCTGTTCGGCCTGCAGCCGGTCGATCTCGGTCTCCGGATGAGCCGCCAAGTCCTTGAGCCGCACGATGAGATGCAGGGTCTTTTCCCGCCGGACCGCCGTTTCGCCGAACATGGCACGAATGTTCAGGATACCAAGTCCGCGCACTTCAAGGAAATCGCAAAGGATGTCGGGGCAGCGGCCCTGCAGGAGGTCGGGTCCGACGCGAAAGAACTCGCAGGCGTCATCGGCAATGAGACGATGGCCGCGGCTTAGCAGTTCGAGCGCCAGCTCGCTCTTGCCGATGCCGCTCTCACCGGTCAGGAACACGCCGATACCCATCACCTCCATGAACACGCCGTGCAGGATCTCGCGCTCGGCGAGCGCCCGCGCGAGGTAGTACTGGAGGTCATGGATGACGCGCGGACTGGGCAGTGGCGAGCTCAGCAGCGGCATGCCGGCTTCATCTGCGGCCTGGCCCAGGCTGGGATCGATGGTGGCGCTGCCGGCGATGATGACGAGCGCTGACGAGGCGCAGTGAAAGAGGTCGTCTAGCGCCTTCTTTCGCCCGTCGTCATCCAGCCGTTCGAACAGATAGGCGATCTCGGCATCGCCGATGACCTGCACACGGTTGGGGTGCACGAAGTTCAGGTGGCCGACCAGCGCCATTCCCGGGAACCGGGCCGTGGCCGGTTCGAGGAGGCGGCCCTCCCCGACCCGTCCGGCCACCCAGGTGAATTTCAAGGTCTCCCGTTGCGCCTCGTAGACGTCCTTGGCGGTCAGTATGGCGCTTGGCACGTGCCGCCTCCCGCCCGCGGGGATCCGGACTTATCCTGGTCGATATTGTCCAACAGCCTTCTCCTTGTGACGCAACACCTGCCGGTCCAGCTTGTCGGCCAGCAGGTCGATCATGGTGTACATGTCCTCGCCTTCCGCCCCTTCGGCCAGGGCATGGATGACGGTGCCGCGCGCGCGGATGTTGGCTTCCGCGCTAAACCGCTTCTTTTCCATATGCAAGACGACGTCGGCGGTCACGGCCTGGTCGAAATGGCGCTGGATCCGGCCGAGTTTGTCGATGACGTAGTCACGCAGGGGCGTGGTGATGTCGATCTGCTGTCCGGTCACTGTGATGTGCATGCGATCCCCTTTGAGTCCGTTCCATCTGGACTAGGTTATGGACTTGCGTTGGCTGGAGGGCGGGATGTTGAGCGCCTCCCGGTATTTGGCGATCGTCCGCCGTGCCACATTGATGCCTTGCTCCTCGAGCAGTTCGGCGATCTTGTTGTCACTGACCGGCTTGTCCGGCGGCTCTTTCTCGATGATCTTGCGGATCAGTGAGCGGATGGCGGTGGCCGAGCAGGTACCGCCATCGACGGTGCTGACATGACTCGAAAAGAAATACTTGAGCTCAAAGATGCCCTTGGGCGTCATCATGTGTTTGTTCGTCGTCACGCGTGAGATGGTGGATTCGTGCATCGACACCTCGCTCGCAATATCATGAAGAACAAGCGGTTTCATGGCCTCTGGCCCGTGGTCCAGAAACGCCCGCTGGCGGTCGACGATGACGCGGGCGACCTTGAGCAGCGTTTCGTTGCGGCTGCGCAGGCTCTTTAGGAACCACCGTGCCTCCTGCAGGTGTTCGTGCAGGAAGCGGTCCTGGGCGCTCGCGCGCCCGCGCTGCATCAGGTTCTCATAATGACGGTTGATGCGCAGCTTCGGTACCGCGTCCATGTTGAGCTCGGCGCGCCAGATTCCGCGGCGTTTCTCGACGATGATCTCCGGGATCACATAAAGGTCCGGTGCGCTCGTGATCCGCGCGCCCGGTCGCGGATTGAGGGTCTTTAGCAGCGCGAGCGCCTGGCCCAGGGCGTCATTGTCAAGGCGCGTCAGGCGCTTTAGCTCCTTAAAATCCCGTTGTCCGAGGAGCTTTAGGTATTCGGGTGTGGTCAATAGGCGGGCGGCATCACGGATCGCTCCGTCGCCCTCAAGCCGGCGCAGCTGCAGGTCGAGGCATTCGCCCAGGTGGCGGGCGCCGACGCCAAGCGGATCGAAATTCTGGATCTGATGGAGGACGGCCTCGATTTCATCTGGGGTCACGTCCGGTTCGGCAAGCGCCGCCAGGATGTCGTCGGTGGTGGCCGTCAGGTAACCATCGTCATCGATGGCGTCGATGAGCGCCGCGGCAATGGCCTTGTCGCGTTCCGACAGGGCGGTCATCTGCAGTTGCCAGAGAAGATGCTCGCGCAGACTGGTCGGCTGGCTGTTGCGGGCCTCCAGGTCGTAATGATCGTCATCATCGCCGTTCTTGCCGCTGGCGGCGCTGCTGAGTTCGTAGCCGTCCGTCCAGTCCGCATCGCCTTCCATGTCCAGCTCGTCCGGGCCGGTCTCCGCGCTGCTCTCGGCCGGCTGCTCGGGACCCTCGTTTGCCTCCCCGCCGGCGTCGTCGGTGCCTTCCGGGGCCTCCTCCAGCAAGGGGTTTTTCTCCAGCAGCTCGCGTATCTCCTGTTCCAGCTCGAGGGACGAAAGTTGCAGGAGACGAATCGCCTGCTGGAGTTGCGGCGTGATCGTCAGGTGCTGGCCGATCTTGAGGTCGAGGCTTTGTTTCATGGCGTCGTCTGTCATTTTAGCCCATCGCGCGATGGGCGGCTAATCACAGCCGGAAATCTTCGCCCAGGTAAACGCGGCGCACATCCGGATTGTCAAGGATCTCCTGGGGGTTGCCAGCCGTCAGGACTTGACCATCGCTGATGATGTAGGCGCGATCGCAGATCTTTAGCGTTTCGCGCACGTTGTGGTCGGTGATCAGGACACCGATACCGAGCGATCGCAGGTGGGAGATGTGTTGCTGAATGTCGATGACCGAGATCGGGTCCACCCCGGCAAACGGCTCATCGAGAAGGATGAAGCGTGGTTCCGTTGCCAGGGCCCGGGCAATCTCCACGCGGCGGCGTTCCCCACCCGAAAGACTCATGCCCAAGGCCTGGCGGCGGTCGCCGATGTGGAGCTGCTGGAGCAGATCCTCGAGGCGTTGGCGGCGGCCGTCGGCATCGAGCGCCTCCACGGTTTCGAGGATGGCGAGGATGTTCTCCTCGACCGTCAACCGCCGGAACACGGAGGCCTCCTGGGGGAGGTAGCCGACACCGAGTCGTGCGCGTTTGTGCATGGGCGCGCGCCCGATGCTGGTGCCGTCGAGCAGGATTTCGCCCTGGTCCATGCGTACGAGGCCGATGATCATGTAAAAACACGTCGTTTTGCCCGCACCGTTGGGGCCGAGCAGACCGACCACTTCGCCGCCTTCGACGCGCAGGCTGACGTCCCGCACCACCCGTCTGCCCTTGTAGCCCTTGGAAAGATGATTGGCCGCCAGTGTGCTCATGATTTGGGTGACTTAGGGCTTTTGGAGTGAAGGGTGTGCGGAACGATGACGGCGCTGACCCGATGTCCGGGCGCGCCGATGGCCACCACCCGCTGGGTCGCGGTGTAATAGTGGATCATGTGGCCCTGCAGCGAGTTTGCGCCCTGGCGAAAATGCACGTGGCCGATCAGCGTCAGTTCCTCGTTGGCGCCGCTGTATGCCATCCGCAGCGCCCGTCCGAAGATGGGCAGCCGTCCCGGCTGCGCGTCTTCCATGCGCAGCGGGTTCCCGTAACCGTGCATGCTGAGCACATGGCCGTGGGCCGATACGACCTCGATATGCTGGGCGCGAATGGTCATGCCGGCCTGGACCAGATGCACATGCCCCGTGTATGTGCTGATGCCCGTGCGCTGGTTGAGCTGGATGCTGTCGGCGCGGATGCTGACCGGCTGAGCCATGTCCACGGCCACCGCCGTACACGGACCGAGCAATGCGGCCACGCAGAGCACGAACGCAAGGGGCGCCCTCATGAGCGGTCAAGATGCACGGTCAGGGTGTTGGTCTCTATGCGGGTGGGTCCGACTTTGTTGGTCGCCGTGCGTATCACATGCACATGCCCGCGCATGATCACGATATGCCCATGCGGGGATACAAACCCTTTTTCGGCGGTCGTGGTGGTGACCGCATGCCGCCCGTACTGGACGAGGTGCGGATGAAGCAGGATGGTCTTTTTTTCGCGCGGAAAATGGACGAGCCGCTCCGCCGTGAGAATGAAGCGCGGCCGCCCGAACCGGTTCATCGCCGTCAGCCGGGGTGAGTCGATGTAGTAATCGGCCCGGATCGGGCGCGCGCCCGTCAGGGCCAGGGCCGGCTGGACAAGCGCTTCCGGCAGCCACCAGAAGAGCCCGGAAAACAGGAGCAGCCCCAGGAGCAGCAGCAGCCGGCTTATCCTCCAGCCCATGTGCATGCCCCCCGATTCGGTAAATCAAAGAGTCGCTCCAGCGTGCCTTGCGCATGCATGATGAGCTCGCAGACTTCACGTACTGCGCCGCGGCCGCCCCCATTGCGCGTCACCCAGTGGGCCTGCGCGCGAACGAAGGGGTGGCCATCAGCCACCGAGATGCTAAGTCCGACCCGGTTCATGGCCGGCAGATCGATCACGTCGTCACCGACGAACGCGGCCTGCGCAGGCTGCAGCCCGTATTCGCCGAGAAGCGCTTCTGTCGCCACCAGCTTATCCTGACACCCCTGGACGACGTGCGTGATCCCCAATTCCTCGGCACGCCTGCGCACGGCCGCCGACGCGCGTCCCGTGATGAGGCTCACCATGACGCCGCTTGCGATCAGCATTTTGATCCCATGCCCGTCTTGCGTATGGAAGACCTTATATTCTTCGCCGGCCTCGCTCAGAAAAAGGCGTCCGTCGGTCAGCACGCCGTCGACATCCAGACACAGCAACCGGACCGGTCGTGCACGCTCGAGGGGCGCACCGCGCAGATCGCAGGCAAGCGGCGTCATACGACGCCGGCTCTGAGCAGATCGTGCATGTGCAGTGCGCCCACCACCTGCTGTGTATCATCGATCACAAAAAGCCCGCTGATGTTGTGCTGGCGCAAAAGCGGCACGACCTCGGCCGCCAGGTGTCCGGGTGCCGTGGTCTTCGGTTGACGGGTCATGACCTCATCGACCGTCACGTTATAGACGTCGACTCCGCGATTCAAAGCGCGCCGCAAATCGCCATCGGTAAAAATGCCACGGAGCCGGCATTCCCTGTCCACGACCCCCGTCATGCCCAGTCCCTTGCTGCTCATTTCGATCAGGGTCTCGCGCAAAGACGCGTTCTCGCCTACCAGCGGAATGCGCTCGCCCGTATGCATGATATCGGCGACATAGACGAGCAGGCGCCGTCCCAGCCGACCGCCGGGGTGCGATCGCGCAAAATCCTCCGGTGTGAATCCGCGGCTTTCGAGCAGGGCGATGGCAAGCGCGTCCCCCATCGCCAAGGCCGCCGTTGTGCTGGAGGTGGGGGCCAGGTTGAGCGGGCAGGCCTCCTGATCGACGGCCACCGGCAGATGCACATCCGCCTGGCGCCCCAAGCTCGAGTCCGCCGTGCCCGTCATCGCCAAAAGTCGCACGCCCATGCGCTTGATGATCGGTAGGATCGTCAGGATTTCCGCGGTTTCGCCCGAATGGGAGATCGCCAGAACCACATCGTCCGGGGTGATCATGCCAAGGTCACCATGGCTGGCTTCGCCCGGGTGCACGAAAAAGGCCGGTGTGCCCGTACTGGCGAGGGTCGCGGCGATCTTGCCGCCGATATGGCCCGATTTGCCCATGCCGACTACGACGACACGCCCCCTGCAGGCCAGAAGCAACTGGCAGGCCGCCGCAAAGGCCAGGTCCAGGCCGGCGGCGAGCTTCGTCAGGGCGTTGGCCTCAAGCCCGATGACCCGCCGGCCGGTTGCGATCACGGCGGCTGGTTCGGCGGTGGTGGCGGGTCGTACGGCGTGGGACGTCATGGCGTTTAGTATAAGCCAGGAGCGTCATCTGCCCAAGACGGCGGCCGCGGCTTACAATGGGCGCCCTGGCAATGCTGGAGGGTCTATGGAGCCGTTTTTGAAGATTTTGCGCGACCGGGCGCACGCCGGGACGATCCCCGCCGATGCGGCGCTGACAGAGGCCCTCGGACGCCTAAGCCGCTTGCTTGCACACCTTGCTGCGGACCTGCAGGTCGAGTATGTGGGTCCCCATGTCGGCTTAGGCGATGGCCGCGACGCTTTTTGCCTGGCCGTGCGCGCGCATGAGGAGGCGCCAAACCGCCGCGTGTGGGGGGTGCGGGTCTGCAGTGCCCAGCCCCATGCCGGCCTGCGTGCCGACTGGGATCTGGCGGCGGTCTCACGCTTGCGCAAGGTGATCGTCGTCCGTGCTCTTCCGGCATTCCTGGCCGGATATGCCGAGGCGGTGGCCCAGGCCGGACGCGCGCCGACGCGCGCGGGCGCGCGGTTGAACCATATCGCCCACGCCCTGCGTGCCGACGTGGCCGCCTGATGGCCGGACCACCGGCTGTACGCGCCCGCGCACTGGCCAAGCGTTACGGTGGCGTGACCGCCGTCGAGCGCGTCGATCTGGATGTCGAGCAGGGCCATGTCGTCGGGCTGCTCGGTGGCAACGGCGCCGGCAAGACGACGACGCTGGCCATGCTGCTTGGGCTTTTGTTGCCGTCCGAGGGGCAGATCGAGGTGCTCGGGGTGGACATGCTGCGGCATCGCTACCGGATCCTGTCGCGCATCAATTTTTCGTCACCTTACGTGGATCTGCCCCACCGTCTGACGGTCTACCAGAACTTGCGGGTCTATGCCGGCCTGTACGGTGTCCGGCGCTGCGACGCGCGCATCCGGGAGCTTGCCCGCGACCTCGATCTGGACGGCCTGCTTGAGCGGCCCTACGGCCGCCTGTCGGCCGGGCAACGGACGCGGGCGTCTCTGGCCAAGGCGCTCATCAACAGTCCGCAATTGCTGCTGCTCGACGAGCCGACCGCTTCCCTGGATCCGGATACGGCCGACCGGTTGCGCGGTTACCTGAGAACCTACCAGCAGACGCATGGTGCCGCCGTCATCCTGGCATCGCACAACATGCTCGAAGTGGAAAGGCTTTGTGACGATGTGGTCATGCTGCAGGCGGGGCGTGTCTTTGATCGGGGTACGCCGGCCGGACTGATCGCGAAATACGGGCGGATCACACTGGAGGAGGTCTTTCTCGACATGGCCCGCGGACGGACACTGTCATGAGTGGTTGGGGTGGGAGCGTCCGCCGCATGGCGGCCATGGTCGAACGGTACGTGTACCTGCTGAAGGGTTCCTGGCCGCGCCTCGTCGAGCTCGCCTATTGGCCGACCATGCAGATCATTCTCTGGGGGTTTCTCAGCGAATACCTGGTCGGCCACAGCTCCTATCTGGCGCGGGCGTCGGGCATTTTGCTTGCCGCGGTTTTGCTTTGGGATGTCATGTTTCGTGGCCAGCTTGGCGTTTCGGTGGTGTTTTTTGAGGAACTGTACTCGCGCAATCTGGGCCATCTCTTCGCCAGTCCGCTGCGCGCCTATGAGCTCGCTGGCGCGCTGGCCATCATCAGCTTTTTGCGCACCGTCATCGGTGTCGGGGTTGCTGCCTACTTCGCAAGTCTCTTTTACCACTTCGCCATCTGGCGTATGGGTTGGGTGTTCGTGGCGTTTTTCTTCAACCTGCTGGTTATGGGCTGGTCGATCGGGCTGCTGGTGGCGGGACTCGTGCTTCGCTACGGTCTGGGTGCGGAAAATCTCGCATGGGCGGCGGTGTTTGCCATCGCCCCGGTCAGCGGCATCTACTATCCGATCACCATTTTGCCGCATTGGTTGCAGATCGTGGCGCATTGGCTGCCCGCCGCCTACGTGTTTATGGGGCTGCGCGCGCTGCTGTTTCATCACGTGGTCGCGTCGGGTTTACTGTGGCATGCGGCGTGGCTCAATCTGTTTGGCCTGTCGGTCGGGACGGGCGCGTTTCTGTATACGTTCCGGGATGCGAGATTGCATGGCCGCCTGCTGAATCTCGGAGAATGATCTCGGAGAATGATACGGTGATCCGGTCTGCAGCTCTCAGGCGGCAGGACCATCTTTGAAAAGGAGGCGCACATGCACGGCAAAGTGGTTGTCGGTCAGTGTCTAGGGGTGATGGTCGCCGGCCTGTTGTCTGGCGCGGTTTGGGCCGCGCCGGTCTCTCCGGACTCGTCCGTTTTGCCTCTCGCGGGGGTGGGCGCAGACTGCGCGGCCTGGGCCGTGCATCCCCAGGTGGGTTCGCCGCCACGTGGCGGCTCC
>JAJYPD010000035.1 GCA_021795715.1 Pseudomonadota bacterium | reverse complement strand
TTGCAGCTTAGGCACTCGGCCAGCACCCGCTGCGGCACATCCGGAGCGAACAGCACAGGAAACGGAAATTGCACATCGTATTGGGTCATGCAGGTGACGGCACGGACCCCGGCAGAACCCCGATCGTACGCATCGAACGCAGACAGACCGATGGCCGCGACGAGCTGCCGGGCCCGGTCGCTGCGGAAATTGAAATCCAAAAGCCTCTCGTCGGGCGCCACGCGCGCCGATAGCGCGTCACCAATCACCGTCGGTGCGATAAACTCATCCGTTTCCCCGCGTGCGTACGCCTGGGCCAACGCGTCTTTTGCCGTCGCCGCCACCGGGGCGCTGCCCTCTACGATGGCCGCCCACGCCCGCCTGGTCCGGTCCCAATGCCCGGCCCGGTCCATGGCGTAGTAGCGCCCGCTCATGGTGCCGATGCGGCCAGGCTTGCCGCGCAAAGCCTCCCCGATCATTGCCACAAACCGCCCGGCCGAACGGGGTGGCGCATCGCGGCCATCGGTGATCATGTGGATGACAGGCTCGATCGACGCCGCCTGCAGGATCGGCAGGATCCCAAGGAGATGATCGATGTGTGCATGCACGCCGCCATCGGATACCAGCCCGAGCAGATGCAGCCTGCGTATTCCGGTAACGAGATTCCGCCAAGCCGGCAGGGCCGATAGCGCACCGCTGCCGATGACGCGGCCAATGCGCCCGAGATCCTGCTGGAGCACGCGGCCTGCGCCGAGGGTCATGTGGCCCACCTCCGAATTGCCGAACTGGCAATCCGGCAGGCCGACCGCCTTGCCCGACGCCTCCAGCACGGTATGGGGCCACTGCGCAAAATAGCCATCGAGATGCGGCGTGCGCGCCTGCGCCCAGCCGTTGTTGAGGCGGCCGGGATTTATGCCAAAGCCGTCGAAAACGAGAAGCAGTACCCGCTCCATGACAGGCCTCCTGATGACCCTGAGTCGGCGCACCCCTTCTTGCGCCCTCATCCCACTCTAAGTGGAAAGCGTCCGCCGTGCCAGCGCGTTGCGCACACGCATCCACCAGCGGCCGATTGACACATTGCATGGGGCTGGTAGTGTACGGTGGTAGGCCGTAATGGCAGTACCGCAGCGCCGGCTCTGGCGGCAATGCGGCTTCTGGGGGAGCGCTCATGAATCGCGCAGCATTCGGTCTGGATCCCGACAAGAAACCCAACATCGAGGTCAACAAGCCCGCGACACCCACAAGCTTCTGGCGGCGTCCCGATGTCAACCTGATTCTCTATATCCTGTTTTTCACCGTACTGTTCCTTATGTGGCAGGACGCCACCAGCGTCCGCAAAGAAGAGATCCCCTACAGTCAGTTTCTGGAATACGTCCAGAAAAACGAAGTCCAAAGCGCCGTCGTCAGCGATCAGCACATCACCGGCATCCTGAAACTCAAGGGAACCACGGGTCAACCGCGCCGCTTCGTGACGGTGCCACTGGACAACGCGCCGCTCGCCCGCCTGCTGGCCGCGCATGGCATTCCGTACAAGGTTCGCCACGAGTCCCACTGGGTCGCACTGCTGTTGACGTGGATCCTCCCTTTTTTGCTCATCTTCCTGCTCTGGGGGTGGATCGGCCGCCGCATGCAAGGCGCCGGCGGTTTTCTCAACATCGGCGACAATCGCGTGCACATCCACCCCGATACGCTGCCGAAGATCACATTCGATGACGTAGCCGGAGTCGAAGAGGCCAAGGAGGAACTGAGAGAAAGCATCGAATTTCTGAAAAATCCGCAGCGGATCCAGCGCTTCGGCGGCCACATGCCCAAAGGCGTGTTGCTGCTCGGCGCCCCCGGCACCGGCAAGACCCTGCTTGCCCGCGCCGTGGCCGGCGAAGCCGGCGTGCCCTTTTTCAACATCAGCGGAGCGGAATTCATCGAGATGTTCGTCGGTGTCGGCGCCGCCCGTGTCCGTGACCTCTTCCATCAGGCGCGGGAGAAGGCACCGTGCATCATCTTCGTCGACGAGCTCGATGCCATCGGGCGCGCGCGCGGCGGTCCCGTCGTGTTCGGCGGACACGATGAGCGCGAACAGACGCTCAACCAGCTCCTCACCGAAATGGATGGGTTCGACCCATCGACGGGCGTCGTCGTCATGGCCGCCACGAATCGTCCGGAAGTCCTCGACAAGGCCCTCCTGCGTGCCGGACGATTCGACCGCCAGATCGTGGTCGACAAGCCGGATCTGGCGGCGCGCATCAAAATCCTCAGTCTGCACGCACGCAAGATCACCATGGCAGACGACGTCGATTTGACCGTCGTTGCACAGCGAACCCCCGGATTCGTCGGGGCCGACCTCGCCAATATCACAAACGAGGCGGCCATACTTGCCATCCGTTACAACCACGACGCCGTCACCATGGCCGACTTCGAGGCGGCCATCGACAGAGTCATGGCCGGACCCGAAAAAAAGCATCGCGTTCTGAACGCCGATGAGAAGCGGCGTGTGGCCTTCCACGAATCCGGGCACGCGCTCACCGCCGCGGTCGTACCCACCGGGGAACCCGTCCACAAGATCTCCATCATTCCCCGCGGGGTCGCCGCACTGGGATACACCATGCAACTGCCCGTCACGGAGAAATTTCTGGCGACGGAAAACGAGCTTCGGGATCAAATTGCCACGCTCATGGGCGGGCGTTCGGCCGAGGAGCTCATCTTCGGCGACATCTCAAGCGGTGCGGCCAATGATCTGGAACGGGCCACCGAAATTGCGCGGGATATGGTCACGCGCCTTGGCATGAGCGAAAGCCTCGGGCCGCTGACCTGGGGGCGCCGCCAGCAATCACCGTACCTCGGCGGCGACTACACGGAAGAGACCAACTACAGTGAACAGACGGCCCAACAGATCGATGCCGCGGTCAAGGCGCTGATCGAGGAGGGGCACAGACGCGCCCGCGCCATCCTCGACAACAATCGCGTCGCCCTGGAGCGGCTGGCGGCGGCACTCGAGGCGCGCGAGGTGATCAGTGGAGAAGAAATGCGCGGTATTGTCGGGCCGCTCGCCCGCTGACTGGCGGGCCCGGCACGGTTTGATCTGCGACCGATGTCTCTGGCCACCTGGATACTGGTGTAATAGTCTGACTCGCACAGACACACGAACCGGCCTTTCTGCGAGGATCCCCATGAACGGCCACTTCACGGATCGGAGCGACGCCGGGGCCAGACTGGCCCGGGCGTTGCCGGACGATCTGCACCATGAAGACGTCCTGGTTCTCGCTTTGCCGCGCGGCGGCGTCCCAATCGGCTACGCGGTGGCAAAGGCCCTGGACGCAGAACTCGATGTCCTGGTCGTACGCAAACTCGGCGTCCCGGATTTTCCGGAACTCGCCTTGGGCGCAATCGGGTCCGGGGATGCGCTCTACATCAACGACCGGATCCGTTCCCTTTACCATGTGAGCGCAGCAGACCTAGACAGGATCATCGAAAAAGAACGCGCCGAGTTGCGCCGCCGGGAACAGTCCTATCGCGGCACCCGTCCCCCACCGCGCATCCAGGGACGGACGGTGGTGGTCGTCGATGACGGCATGGCGACGGGCGCCTCCATGCGCGCCGCCCTTCTCGCCCTGCGCGCAAGCAAGCCCGCGCGCATCCTCGTCGCGGTACCGGTTGCGCCCCCAAACGCCGGCGAGACCCTCACAGGCCTGGCCGATGCCTTCGTAAGTGTCCTGGCCCCGCGCGACTTTTCCGCCGTTGGCCAGTTTTATGACCATTTCGACCAGACCGGAGATGATGAAGTACGCCGGCTTCTGGCACGTTCACAAAAGGAGGTTGCGCCGTGACACAACAGGTCATGACACCCTTTTCCGCAACCCGCAGCCTGGCCTTACCGCTGCAGGGTACACCTCGGGACTACGACGCACTGATGGCCATGGTGCCCGACAAGAGGTTCGTCCTCCTGGGAGAATCCACACACGGCACGCGCGAGTTCTACCGGATGCGCGCCGATATCACGCGCCGCCTGATAACGGAGGCCGGTTTTGATGGTGTGGCCATCGAGGGGGACTGGCCCGATGTGTGGCGCGTCAACCGCTATGTGCAGGGTGAGAGCGAAGAGGATGCGTACTCCGCGCTCGGCGACTTCGAGCGCTTCCCCTCATGGATGTGGCGCAATCAGGAGGTCCTTGCATTCATCGTGTGGCTGCGCGCCTACAACGCGGACTTGCCCATGGCAAGCCGTGTCGGCATCTACGGTCTCGACCTCTACAGCCTGTATCGCAGTGCCGATGCCGTCATTGGCTATCTCGAGAACGTCGATCCGGCCGAAGCCGAGGTGGCCCGCGAACGCTATGCGGCACTCGATCATGTACGCGAACCACAGACGTACGGGTACCAGGCGGCGCTGGGCCAGCGGATCGCTGCCCGCGATGATGTCATTGCACAGTTGCTGTCGCTGCGCGCCGAGGCGCAGGCTTATGTTGAACACAACGGCCTCGCCGCGCAGGACGCCTACTTTTTCGCGGAGCGCAACGCAGCCGTGGTCGTACAGGCGGAAAACTACTATCGGGCGATGTTTGGCCGGCGTATCAACACCTGGAATCTGCGCGACACCCATATGCGCGATACGCTGTTCGCCCTGTCGGCCTACCGCCGCCAGCGGGATGGCAGCGGCCGTATCGCCGTCTGGGCGCACAATTCGCATCTGGGCGATGCGCGTGCCACGGAAATGCATCACCACGGCGAGATCAACCTCGGCCAGTTGCTGCGCCAAGAGATCGGGGAACAGGTCCTTCTCATCGGTTTTACCACGTATGTGGGGCAGGTGGCTGCCGCCTCCGAATGGGGCGGTGATGTCGAGCGGAAAAGGGTACACCCGGCGCACCACGACAGTTATGAGCACCTTTTCCGGACCACGGGCCTCGACCGCTTCTTTCTTCCCCTGAAGGGACCATTGGCTGAACACCTGAAAGAGCCGCAGCTCGAGCGCGCCATCGGCGTGATCTACCTGCCGCGGACCGAACGCGCCAGTCATTATTTCGATGCGTCTTTGGCCCGCCAGTTCGACGCCATCTTTCATCTCGATGAAACCGATGCCGTCGAGCCCCTCAATACACCGGCTCACTGGCACCCGGCACCGTCCCTGTCCCCCGTGAGGCTCCCATGAACAAGACATTGGCAAAGCATGCTGAACGGCGGCTGTCTCAGGACGTGACCATCATGGCGGGCGATGTGGAACTGGCGGGCCTGCTGGCGGTCCCCCGGGACGCGCATGGGCTGGTCGCATTCGCGCACGGCAGCGGCAGTTCGCGCCTCAGCAGCCGCAACCAGCATGTGGCCGAGACCCTCAATCGCGCCGGGCTTGCCACCCTGCTGTTTGATCTGCTGACCCCCCTGGAACACACACGCGACATGGAGACAAGCGAGTACCGCTTTGACATCGCCTTGCTGGCGGAGCGCCTCGTTGGCGCCATAGACTGGCTTGCCCGGAACGAGGCAACCAAAGAATTGCGATATGGCTTGTTCGGCGCGAGCACGGGGGCTGCGGCGGCCTTGATTGCCGCAGCCCAGAGGCCGCACCTCATCCATGCGGTCGTTTCGCGCGGTGGACGTCCGGATCTGGCCAACGATATCCTGGAGCAGGTCCATGCGCCCACGCTTTTGATCGTCGGCGGCCAAGACACCGAGGTGATCGAATTGAACCGCTGGGCGGCTGCGCGCCTTACCGGCCCTCACGAAACCGTCATCGTGGCAGGGGCCGACCATCTCTTCGAGGCGCCCGGCCAGCTTGAAGAGGTGGCCCGCCTCGCCGGCTCGTGGTTCCTCACACATTTGACTTCCGCGGCCTAAAGCCACGGCACGCTGCAAAAAAACGATGCCGGCGGCACGCCGTCGGCCCGGCCTCAAGGGGCTGTGAAACCGCAAAGACGGGCTGCGTGATCGCAGGCTCTCCCCGGCCCGCAAGCATGACCATGTGATCTGGTTGGCATTTGGTGTGAACGATGCGGCGTTTTCAAGACGCCCAGGCCTTTCGATCTTTGCCGCGAAGATCGCCGCACGGTGTTTGCCGGTGATGCCAGAACGCCGGCACACCGCCTTGGACGGCGTCTGCACCGCAACCGCGCACCCGGAAGGCCCCCCTTCCTTTTGCCCGTCCGGATGGAATGCTTGGCGAGGCCGGGCAGGGCTTGGTTGCACACCCCACCTCCCATTCTGATCAGGCCGCTCCCGCGCGCCATCCCAATGTCCCCCCTGGCGGAGCGCGCCGGGACACGACAGCGCCCCAGGCGCCCGATGGGCGCGCCTGGGGCGGCTGCACGGACAGAGCTTACTTCGTTCCGGTCGTCACCCCGATGGTGGTCGACTGTTCGATCACCGATTCTTCCGTCGTCGTTTCCTCGGCGACAGGAGATGTCAGGGCCGCATGACTCTCCTGCTTGCGCAGCAGCGGCACCTTCACCATGTCAAGAACCGCCATGAACACGAAGGTGAAGACAAACAGCCCGATCACCAGCGGCCACGACAGGGGCGCCATGAGCACCCCGTAGTGAGCAAATATCGATACGAAAATCACGTCACCGACGATGGCGGCGAGCAGATACGGACCCGGACGTGACGCCCAAAAATGATTGCGTTCGCGCACGAGGATCACGTTGAGCAGACCCGAGAACACCAGGCCAAGGAAGCTCAGCGTCTGCAGCGGCGCCGTCTTCAGATGGAATACGTCATGCCCGACCATGAACACTGCGAAAATGTAGACGAGCCACGCCAGTGCGATCACCAGGGATGAACGGATCAAGACCTTCACGTTCCAGATGTCCGGTTCAGGGGAAACCTGCACGCGGTCGTTGGCAATCGACATCGTCACGAAGTCATTGGCGAACAGGAGGAGCAAAACGAGCAGAGGCGTTACGACGAACTGCCGGAAGAGCAGCAGGCCAAGACTCAAAAAGGCAGCCACCTGTATGGTCTTGACGATCTTGTTGATGGTGTAGGTCAGCAGTCTTTGGTAAACCCGCCGGCCCGTCTTGATCGCCTCCACCACACCCGCCAGCCCCTCATTGGTCAGCACCATGCTGGCGGCTGCCTTGGCGACATCCGTAGCACTTGCCACGGCGATACCGACCTCGGCCTGTTTCAGCGCCGGGGCATCGTTGACGCCGTCACCCGTCATACCGACCGTATGACCCAGACCCTGGAAGATCTTCACCAGCTGGAACTTGTCTTCCGGATAGACGCCGGCGTAGATGTCACACGCGCGCCCCTTCTTGATGTCCTCACGGCCGCCGATGTGCGCACCGGAAATACCGAGCTCCGCCGCCACCACGCGCGCCGTTGCCATGCTGTCGCCGGTCACCATGCGCACCTTGACGCCCAGCTTCCGCAGCTCGGATATCACGCCGCGCGCCTCCGGCCGCGGCGGATCCGCAAGGGCCACCAGTCCGAGAAAACGCAGCGCGCCTTCCGGGCCGCTCGCCACGCCCAGTACGCGCGCGCCGGCGCCGGCGAGATCCTCGAGAGGTCCATCCCATGTGGCCGTATCCACGCCGACCAGCTGCATCACGACGTGCGGAGCGCCCTTGATGGTCCTGTATGTCACGCCGTCGCGCGTAAAAATTGCCTCCGAACGCTTTGTGCCCGGATCGAAGGGTACGAACTTGTCCTTGCCAGGCAGGCCAAGTCCCTTTTCGCGCGCCCGTTCAAAGATGGCCTTGTCGAGAGGATCCTGGGTCCGCTCATCGCTTGCCAGCGCTGCCATGACCAGCAGTTCGTCGTCATTGACGCCATCGGCGGGGTGCAGCGCCGAACAGGTCAGCTGATTGAGCGTAAGCGTACCGGTCTTGTCGCTGCACAGCTCGTTCATGGCCGCCGCTTCCTCGATGGCCGCCAGCCGTGTCAGCAAAACCCCGTGACTTGCCAGGTCCAAAGAGGCAACCGCGCTCGTCAGCGTAAAGGTCGCCGTAAGGGCCACCGGCACCGACGCCACAAGAAGGATGAGCGCAAACGGCATCACCTGTGCAAACGGCAAGTGGGTGATGCCCGCATAGGCCAGAATTGCCACCACCAGCGCGCCATCCATCAACAGCAGATACCGCACGATCGACATCACCAGGGCTTCGGCGTGAGACCGGCTGCCCGCGGTACGCATCAGCTCGGCCGTCTTGCCATAGTAACTGTTCTTGCCGGTGGCCATGACCGTTCCGCTGGCCTCGCCACGCGCCAACACCGAGCCTGAATAGACCATCTGCGAGGGCTCGCGCTCCACCGGCACCGACTCGCCGGTCAACGCGGATTGATCCACGAGCACGTGCCCCTCGACGATCGTCATGTCCGCCGGGGCGAAATCACCGACCCGGAGGTGGACATAATCCCCCGGCACCAGATCGGCCGCAGACACCTGTGACCATTCCCCATCGCGCAGGACCCGCGCCATGATCTGCAGGCGCGATCGCAGCATGTTAAGAGCGTTCTGGGCCTTTTGTTGATGAGCAAATCCGAGAAAGGCGTTGAATACGAGGAGGAAGAAGATGATGCCACCCTCGACCTTGTTGTTCAAAATGAGCTCGAGGATCATGGTGACTTCGAGCATCCACGGCACTGGTCCCCAGAGTTTCTTCAGGAACATGCGTAACGGGCGGGGTTTTTCCTCCGAAATGACGTTCGGCCCGTACTCATTCAAAAGCTTGGCGACTTGTTCCTTGGTCAGACCGTGTTGCTTTTCATTCATCGTGGCTCTCCAGACGCTCCTTGCGGAGCGGGTTACCATGCGTTACGGCGCCCTATGCGAGTAATTCTCCTACGGATTTCCTCCACCCCGCTTCCCAGATTCCGTTCTCACCCAGAGCGCCCCATTGGCCGCGCCCGATTCGAGCCCCTCTGCGTAGCATCTCGAATCCGCGAACGTTACGCCACATCCCATCGATGCAGACGGCCAGACTTCCATGGACCAGAAATATTGATTGGTAGTCGGACACTGTATAAAACACGACAGTACGTTGTGTAATTAAATTTTTTTATCGAATTACGAAAACAGTAATTTCGCTATTTCTGCATATAACCATAAATTTATCTTCCTTAGAAATTTACAACATTTCTTGCGGGCAAATGCCTTCGGCACTATAGTCGGTGGCAATCGGGACGTCGCGTTTTTCCGGCCGCGCGCGCTCCGGAGACGGACATGAGAATGAGTCTACCGGCCGGTTATCTCTGCTCGAGTGTTCGCGGTTGGGCAATTCGAGTTGCGGACAAGGAGGCTATTCATGTTTGTCAAAGATGTCATGACGACCCGAGTCAAAACCGTCACGCCCACCACACCGATCCGTGATGTCGCCATTTTGATGTGCTTTTATCACATCAGCGGTTTGCCGGTCGTCGATGAGCAAAACAACATCCGTGGCCTGATTTCCGAAAAGGATGTTCTGGGTGCCATGTATCCCAAGGTGGCAGATGCCATGCAGATGGGCCAGATGCCGCGTTTTGAGGAACTCGAACACGAATACCGCGATGTACTTGGCGAATCGACCGATACCTACATGTCCAAGCAAGTGCATACGGTGGCGCCTGATGATCCGATCCTGCGGGCGGTTGCGGTCATGTTTGCCCACCGTATCCGCCGTATCCCCGTCGCTTCCGCGGGCAAGCTCGTGGGCATCCTCAGCATAGGGGATGTGCACAAGGCGGTGCTGCGCCGCACATTCGACGCCGAAATCGCCGAGAACGCCCGGCACCTGGCCGCCGGCTCCTAAGGGAGCCCAAGCGGGCCGCGCAACACGGCCGCGGCGCCCTGCCGCGGCCCCACCAGCCGGCGCGCCCTGGCCAGGGCGCCTGGGTCACAAGACTTGCCACAACTGTCTCTCGTGCGTCTACGCCTGTGGCCCGGTATAGTGCGACCTCGCGCCAGGCCAAGCTCTGGCTTAGCTGGGTTCTCCCGGGAGGCATGTGTACACCGACGTGAATCAACGAACGGTCCGGCGCACCCTGCTGGCCGCCGCCTTCGGCATGTTTCTGGACGGCTTCGATCTCAGCATCATGGCCGTGGCGCTCCTGTCGCTGCGCGAAGACTGGCAGCTTACGCCGGCGTCAACCGGAGCGCTGATGGCAGCGGCCCTGCTCGGGTCGCTTCTTGGCGGGGCGGTCGGCGGGTGGCTCGTCGACCGGTATGGCCGGCGGGCTTTGCTGCTGCCCAACATCCTCCTCTACATCCTCGGCGCGGTCTTGAGCGCCGCCGCTGCCGACTTGGCGCTCCTCTGGATGGGGCGATTTACGGTAGGCCTCGCGGTAGGCATGGACTACCCGCTGGTGGCGACGGTCATCGCTGAATACAGTGAAACCGAAGGCCGCGGCAATCATTTCGCCCATGCCAACATCGCCTGGTATGTCGGCGCCCTGACGTCAACCCTCGTCGGATTGTTGCTGTTGTTCTGGGCCGGGGTTGGCGCGTGGCGTTTCATGCTGCTTGCCGCCGCGTTCCCCGCCCTTGGCCTGTTGTGGTTGCGCCGCAACATCCCCGAGTCCCCGCGATGGCTTGCGCGCAAGGGCCGGGCAACGGACGCCCAAAGCGCCCTCACCCGCCTCCATCCTGCGTGGAGCACAGAACGAGTCGGCGAGGCCACCCGCGGCTACGGACAGAGCGTCCGCCGGTGGCGGGTTCTTTTTCAGGCACAATGGCGCCGCCGGCTCTGGCTTAGCATTGCGCCATGGTTCTGTCTGGACGTGGTCAGCCTGGGTATCGGCCTCTATTTTCCGGTGGTGCTGCGGACAGAAGGATTTGCTGCCACCAATGTCGAAGCCGCCGCCATCAACGCCATCTTTCTCGTCATATCGATCGGCGGAGTAGCCTTCGCCGCGCCGCGTCTGGACCGGATCGGCCGCATCCCCCTGCAGATCGCGGGCTTTTTGCTGATGGCCTTTGGTCTGACCGTATTCATAGCCGGCCTGCTCGCGCAGATGCCGGGCTTCGTCTACACGGGCGCCGCCTTTTTCAGCATCGGTACCGGCATCGGGCCGGGCGTCACCGCCATGGCGCTGGCCGTCGAGATCTTTCCGACCGAATTGCGCGCCAGCGCAGGCGGTCTGGCCACCGCGATTTCACGCCTGGGCGCGGCCTTGTCGGCCATTGTCTTCCCGACAATGGCCGCACACCTCGGTCTGCCGGCCGTTCTGTTCTCGATGACCCTGGTCAGCCTGCTCGGCGCCCTCATCAGCCACTGGTACGCCATCGAACCGGCCGGCAAGAGCCTTGAGGAACTCGAACCCGGACACGGCTTTGCAGAAAACGGCCGGCCTCGTTAGCCGGCGGCCATCACTGTCAGCCGGGACGATGGCCCGGGTGCATGAAGCGGCCCTGCATGTCACGATACATGCGCACCGCTTCGCGCCACTGGTCGGGTGTCAAAGTCGCGCGCACCTCCTCGACCTGCGCAATCTTCATCTGCAGGAGGGCGGCACTGGCCCGATCGATACGGTTCGCAACATCCCCGAGATCCTTCGCGCTCTTGCCTTCCAGAAGATCCTTGTGCAGCGTTTCGCGGTCACGCCACAGGCCGCGCAGTGCCGGGATGAACCGGCGCAAATGCTCGTTGCGCCAAACCGCGAGCTTGCTCGCCTGCGAATCGGTGAGCTTCAGCTCGTATGAGCGCATCTCGACCAGCGGCAGCAACATCGGGACGCCGAGGCGCCCATGCATCCATGGATGCCCAAGCATGCCAGGGTGCCCCATCATCGCACGGCCCTGATGACAGGGAGCCCCCGGGGGGCACGGCGCCATCATGGGACCGGGCTGGGCGTAGGCGACCCCGGTCACGGCGGCAAGCGTCAAAGCCGCAAGCATTGCATGTTTCCGCATGGCAATCTCCTCATATGTCGGCACGGCGAGGGGTTTCGCCGCACGAATAAACAATAGCAAGGAATCCCCGTGCCGGGACGTGAATTTTTGCAACAACCCTCAGGGCGACACGCAGCCAGGCGGCGGGTAAACCTTTGCATCGGCACCCAATCCGGGGCTTGCGCCGGGTACGGCACGGCCCGAGCCCGCCGGCCCTGTCCCTGCCCCCTGATTGTGTATATTGTGGCAACGGAGCCAATCACCCGAAAGGACGAAGCGCACAGCCGCACGGCGCGATCTGCCACGCGTGGCGGTGCCGTCCGGGCAACCACCAGGACCACACGCTCATGCGCCCGCCATTACGCACGTGCACCGCGATCCTTCTCATGGCAACGCTGTTCATGACGGCATCGGGCTGCAAGCCCATCACCGGTTCCGATCGCGTCCTCACCCCTCCTGGAGCACCCAATCCTGCCGCCACCGTGGGATTCATCCGGAATGGCTGGCACACCGGCCTCGTTCTGCCCGCCGCCGAACTCAAGGGTCCGATACACACCCTGACACACTGGTTTCCCACCGCGCGCTATGTGGAGATCGGATGGGGGCAGCGGCCGTTCTATACCACCCGTCACCCCGGCCCGTGGACAGCATTGCGCGCACTGTTCCCCTCGCCAAGCGTGCTATACGTCAAGGGGCTGCGACACGTACCGCGCGCGCCCCATCTCCTGTGGCGAGCGCTCTCCGCGCGGGGCCTGCACGGCCTCCAGCAGTTTCTTGGGCATACCTTCCGCCACGGGCCGCATGAGGCCCTGGAGCCCGTCCGATCGGATGGCGTCTACGCAGGTCTTTTTTTCCGAGCGCGCGGCACATACGACGCACTCCACACATGCAACACCTGGACGATTGCCGCGCTGCATCATGCCGGCCTGCCCGTGCATTCGGCCGGCGTCATCTTTGCGGGCCAGGCGGCCACCGCCGTACATGACGCGGGCGCGCCGGTCCGCCACCGGAGCCTACCGTAATGGCGGGGCCGTACCCGGCCCATCGTAGTGGAAACGCCGCAATATCGCCTGGCCTGCGGCACTGCGCAGCCAATGAATGAAGGTGCGGGCCACGCGCGGCCTTGGACTGCCATTCAGGATGGCCGCATAAAACACGAGCGGTGAGGGATGGTGTATCTGCCCGTTGAGATCAACCGAAACCTTCGCATAAGACCGGGCATAGGCTGCGTCACCAAGATTCACGGCGGCAGGCAGGGTCACAAAAGGCAGACCCAGGGCAGCCGGTTCGGTCTTGTAAGCCGAACTCGCATCCAGTTCCCCGGCCTGAAGCCGCGCCATCACCTCGGGTTCCGGAAAAATCTGCCGGCCATTGGTCCACGGCCCGAGGACGCGGTGCGCCAGGCCGGGCTGCCCGTAAAAGCGTTCGGCGAGCTTCATCATGAAAATGACATTGAGACCCTGCGGATCCGTACGCGGATCCGTGCGCCCAAAACGCACACCCGGAGTTTCGAGCACGCGCCACCAAGGCGTGCGCGCAAACAGGTCGCGGGCACGGGCGCGCGGGTTGTAGGCGATCACAAGCTCCGTGCTGGCAATCGCGACCGCCTCCGCCGCGTAGCCCGCCCGCAGCACGACATCCATCGGCTCGCGCGTAATGGAAATAAAGACGTCCGGCCGGATGACATTGGCGACAATGAGATGCGCAAGTCCCAGCGCCCCCTGCGCGCGGCCCTCCAGCCGGACATGAAAATCCCGCCTCCAGACCGGAGAGATCCCCTGGTCCATGAGGGCGCCCATGGAACCCGCGTAGGCCACCGACAGCGACGTGACCGCGCCCGCACCAGACCAAGCCGCCGCGATCAACGCGCCGCTTTGCAGAAACACCCTTCTGTGCATACCTTGAGTCTTCCTTCCGCCGGAGCGCCGCTTATTGGCACATCGCTCACAGCGCCTTTGTGCCGATTCGATACTGAAACATGAACCGGTTGTATATGAAGCGGTCTGTTGCGGATACGCTGTCGATCATGGCCACGCGATCGCGCATAGAGAGGCCCCTCAAAGGGCCACGGAAATAATAGGCGACATCGAAATCCACCGCCGAACTGCCCGAAGCCGGGGCGAGACCCGCCGGCGCGCCACCGTAGCGCGCGTAGCCCATGCCCAGACGAACGGACCGGCGCCTAAACAACCCTTGCAAACGGAGAGCAACGGCGTGACCGGGCGCCTGTTGGTCGACCAGACTCTGGCTCATCGTCGTCGTATACAGGGGGTCCGTCCCGTACCCGCTCGTGTAGGGAGATACGACACCGCCCCCGGCGAACGCCCCCGGATGGGCCGGAATGTCATTGTAACGGACGCTAAACTCAATGCCCCGGCGCGCGACTCCCAACATCGCGCCATACGCGGTCGCATTGACGGCGCCGAGATAGCGGGCGCCGTCGGCCGTTTCACGGATCCACTGACCGCCCACGAAAGGATGCCAGTCGTGCCGTCCAAAATCATGCCGCTCCTGGAGGATCACGAGGTCGGCCAGATCGGTAAATGCGTAAGCCCAGGCCTTGGCGCGATTGAGCGCATCCCGGTAGACCACGCCGAAGGCGGTGGCGCCGCGTTCCGTGCGGTCCGCAAGGCCGCCGGCACCGCCTACGTTCAGGGTGCCAGACGCGTTATAGAGATCCGTCGGCGTGAATGCGTTGGATGTACGGCTCTTGAAAGCCGTCAACCACAGCGCCTCGATGCACAATCCCGCAAGCGGCTGTGAGACGGCAACAAGCGCGCGATAGGCCGCCGGTACGAGACGGGAATCACCCGGATTGATCCATGGCGTACGAATCAACTGATCCCCGGCCCGCACCAACAGGTGGCGCACTCGATACTGTAAAAAGGCCTGACCGAGCACGGCGATCGGACTGTATCCCGCCAAAGTCGCATCCACGAGCGCCGGATTGGCGTCGCCCGAACCGAGAGGGTGGGTTGCGTAAAAGACCGCACCCAAAGACCACCCCATGAGTGCGCCACTGTGTGCGCCAAGGGCCACGCCGGCATCGAAAGCACGCTGATCGGCGGGCGCCCCCCGATAGGCACGAGTAAAATCGTACACCCTCAGATTGGCATCGATTCGTGGTCCCGCGGGTCCATGTGGCGCGTCACGGGCGCCAGCACCGGCGCACAGGACAAACAACAGACAAAAAATGGCACCGATTCTCGTTCCCATCCGCAAGGGTTCCTGTATTCTGCCGCCCTACACAGTGCGGTGCGCGCTGTCAGCGCGAGACATGAGCAGGCGGACGGGCGCGGACGTCCGAAGGCCAACCAAAAGAAGACCAGCGGGTTTCCCGGCAGGAGATCTGAAAAGCTCTAATCCGGCCATTCTATCATGGCTCTACGGGCGGACACGCCGGTTGGTCGTCGCTGCCGGGTATTCCGGTCTGGGCATCATCGATCGTGCGTGCATTCTTGTCGCGCCAGTATTGGGCGATGCCATCGACACCCTTTGCCCGGGTCCAGTCCTCCAGCTTCGGACGCGGCCTCATGCCGTCACTGAGCGGCACGCCAAAACCGCATGACGTCTGCACAAGATCGATGCGCATGTCGAATATCTGCCGGGCGCCGCACAAAAGATCGCGGGACAACCCGTTGAACAACCGGATCCCGCGTGCCCAATCGCGATCATGGCAGTGGGCTACGGTGGCCGTTCCATACAGGCGCAATATGAGCGGCTCGGCACCAAAGGAGCAAAACATGAGCGTCATGCGCGGCGTATCCCGCACATGTGCCGCCGTTTCATTGCCGCTGCCGGTGAGATTCAGCCACACCACCCGGTTGGGGTCAACGACGCGCAAAGAGTCGAGCCCTTTGGGCGACAGATTGATACGGCTGCCCGCGGTCGCAGTGGCCACAAAAAACACTGGTTGCTTTCCGATGAACTGAATCAGTTGCGGAGTGAGCGATGAATAGCGTCTGGCCATAAGAAGATGGATTTCGCGAAATGTCCCTTGTTATGATAGCGGACAGCTCTGACGGGCGGAACAATGGCACGGGATCCGCGGGTTGGCGGGCGCCCACGTAAGGGACACGAACGACTGATACGGCATCGCTGTCAGGCCCGTTACCATTGTTGGTGTCGGCGAGGAGCGAACGGAGCAGCATGGAACACACATGGGTCGTCGTGGCAGACCGTACCCGGGCGCGCATCCTGGTCAAGCCGCATTCCCCAACCGCGGCCGGAGGCGACTGGGAGGAACTGCCGTCTCTGATCTATCCGGAGGGGCGGCTGCTGGATCAGGCATTCAATGCCGACCGCCCCGGGCGCTCCTTCGATAGCATGGGAAAGGGGCGGCATGCCATGGCCAAAGAGGTATCGCCGAAAGAAGAGGCTGCCGAACGCTTCGCAAAATCCTTGGCTGATGTCCTCGACAAAGGTCGCGCGAATCACCTGTACGTCTCCCTGATCCTGGTGGCGGAACCCGGGTTCCTCGGAACCCTGCAGACCACGCTCTCGGCCCAGACCGCCAAACTGGTTACCGGGAAAATCTCCAAGGATCTCACGACGCGGCCGCACAAGGAGTTGACCGCCTGCCTGCGCGCCCTGTTGTTGCCTAAATAATCTGAGCGGGCCGATCTTTTGGTGGGCGGGCATGCGGCGTACAATCGGCAGCACGCCCCGGTAGCTCAGTGGATAGAGCAGCCGCCTCCTAAGCGGCAGGTCGCACGTTCGATTCGTGTTCGGGGCACCAAAAATACCGCATAAAAACAAATGGCTGGAGACTTCCTTGCCACCCCACTCCCAGCGCTATAACGTTATTTGGGAGAGATTTGGGAGAGTTGATACAAAAAGCGGGGGCATTGTGGCGTCTTTTGTGTATCGTCCCGGCAAGTCCCGCCGGGGTACTTGGCAGGCGAAAATCAAAAGAGTTGGCTGGCCACAGCAGACGGCCACTTTTGACACGCGCGTGCAGGCCGAGGCCTGGGCACGGCAGATCGAAGGCGAGATGGATCGCGGCGTATTTCAGTCGCGCGCCGAGGCGGAACAGACAACGCTTGCGGATGCTCTCGACCGGTACCGACGGGAGGTGTTGCCGGGAAAACGCAGCCAGCGCCAGGTCGAAACACTGATTCGCCAGATCAGCGCCGACAAGATCGGGAAGTTGTCGCTCGCCGCCTGCACATCGTCGGCGGTAGCCGACTACCGCGACCGTCGCTTAAAAAAGGGTGCAGCGGCGCAAACCGCCAAACATGACCTATCCCTCCTGTCCCGCGTATTCAACCTGGCCGCCAAGGAATGGGGCATCGCCCTCCCTTTCGGCAATCCTGTCTCGCAGGTCAAAATGCCGCGCATCGCCAATGCGCGCGATCGCCGTCTCGTAGACGACGAGGAAACCAGCCTCCAGGCGTCTGCAGAGATCTATGGGGGAGAAATCGGCCCGATCATCACCTGGGCTATCGAGACCGCCATGCGGCGCGGGGAGATCGCCGCCATGCGGTGGGAGTGGCTCGATCGCCAAGCGCACGTTCTGGCAATTCCCAAGGAAGTGACCAAGACCGGCGCCGCCCGCAAGGTGCCCCTGTCCACGAAGGCGCTGGCCGTCCTCGATGGGCTGCCCCGCCAGATCGATGGGCGGGTGTGGAATATGCGCCCAGACAGCATTACGCAGGCCTTCGAGCGGGTCTGTAAGGCAGCCGGCATCGAGGGTCTGACCTTCCATGACCTGCGGCACGAGGCGACAAGCCGCTTCTTCGAGCAAGGCTTCAATCTCATGGAGGTCGCCAGCATCACCGGCCACAAGACCCTGTCCATGCTGAAGCGCTACACACATACATGTGTCGTCCCCAGTTTGCCAAGCCCTCATTTCACGATGTCAAGAAGGTACGGTATGCAGCCATACATCCGGACTTTTGATGAGGCGTACGCCTCTGTCCCTGATGGAATCCGCTGACCAAGCTCTCATCCTTTCTATTACACACATCTTTTCACCAACAGCACGTGAGACATCGGGAAATATCGATAGGTAATCGAATGGTCTGTCTTATGCGTTGCAGAGATGCCGGCGAAAGTCCCGCACGAGCGGATAGATCCAGATACTTTTGACGGGCTTTGCATGGCGATGCAAGACGTCGAGCTTACCGCGCCCTTGAGTATCCCCGAGATTTTGCCAGTTGGCAGCCTTGTAGCAGGTACCGGTAAAGCGCGGTTTCTCGACGAAGGTTTCGAGCAGAACCGGGCGATAGCTGTAGCGGGCCTGCCAGTCATCGGCCAGGCGCTTCGCGGTCAGGCCAAGGATGCGGGAGGCGAGGTTTTTGCAGTGGATCCACGGCAGAATGAGGAAGCGGGCATTGTTGACGATCAGGTGCAGATTGCGTTGCCGCTGATCGACCGTCCAGCCGATGGCCTGATCGCGGGGCTTGACCTTCCAGGCGCTGGC
>JAJYPD010000034.1 GCA_021795715.1 Pseudomonadota bacterium | reverse complement strand
ATGCGCACGGGCGGGCGCGGCCTTGGCGGCCGGGCGCGCGGCGGTTTTGCGGACGGCGCGCGCAGGGGGCGTGGCTTGCGCCTCTTTGCGCACCCACCGGTCGCCGCGCCGCTCGTATTCGCCCTTCAGGGCACTGAAGGCCAGACGCCGCGCCAGCGCGTCGTCACCGTAGGTCTTGATGGCGTTGGCCCGCGTTGTGCGCCAGAGACGCTGCGCATGGCGGTCGGAACGCTCGATGGTGCCGGGAGCCGGTGAGGGCGTTATGTGACGGGCCTTGGCGGCCGCCGCGGCATGTCGGGTTTGGGATGCTGTGACCATAAAAGAGTCCTCGTGAAAACAGACGCCTATTGGAATACGCAAAGGCGCGCCGTAGCATCGGGCCGATGCCGGAGCTTTGCGTGGACGCCGTGTTGCGCTTTCGCTATCGTGGATGGCCATGTCCGCTGAACCTATCCAACTGGCCGCATGCCGCCGCGCACTAATCATCAAGCTGCGTCACCACGGGGACGTGTTGCTGACCGCACCGGTGTTCGCGGTCCTGAAGGCCTTGAAACCCGATCTGGAGGTGGATGCCCTCACCTACCAAGACAGCCTCGAGCTTTTGTCGCTAAACCCCGACATCGCGCAGATCCACGTGATCGACCGGGGCGACCGCCACCGCGCGCCGTTTACGCAGATGGCTCGCGCCTGGCAGCTGCTGCGCACCCTGCGCGGGCGGCGCTACGATCTGATCATCCATCTCACGGAACATCCGCGCGGCGCCTGGCTTGCGCGCCTGCTGCGCCCCCGCTACGCCGTCGCCCGGCGATATCCCGGGCGGCGCGGCCGCTGGTGGCGGGGGAGCTTCACGCATCTGTACGACGTCCCCGCGCGCCAGCGTCACACGGTCGAGACCCACCTGGACGCATTGCGCCGCCTGGGTCTTACCCTACCCGCGCAGAGACCTTTGCGGTTGGTCGCCGGCGCAGATGCCGACAGGCGGGTATATCAGCGCCTCGCAACACTCGGCCTGGCGGCAAAGGAATTCCTTGTCGTTCACCCGACATCCCGCTGGTTGTTCAAGTGCTGGCCTGAGACACATATGGCGCGCTTGCTGGATGACCTCGGAGAACAGGGCCTGCGCATCGTCGTCACCGCGGGGCCGGCCGCCGATGAGCGCGCCTGGATCGCGCGCCTTCGCGCCCTGGCGAAACGCCCACTGATCGACCTAAGCGGCCAGTTGTCATTGAAAGAGCTGGCCGCGCTGATCGGGCGCGCACGGCTTTTCATCGGCGTCGATTCCGCGCCCATGCACATGGCGGCGGCCATGGGGACGCCGGTGGTGGCCTTTTTCGGTCCGAGTGGCGACGAAGAATGGGCCCCCTGGCAGGTGCCTTCCCGCGTACTCGTCGCGCCTTTCAGCTGCCGCCCCTGCGGACTGGCTGGCTGCGGTGACGGACAGGTGAGCGAGTGCCTCGCGCACATCGGCGTCGAGCAGGCCGCCCAAGCCGTCGCGGCGCTTCTGGCGGAAACCGCAAGTCCGTGCGCATCGTCCTGATCCGCCAGAACTACCGTCCTGACGGCGGCGCCGAGCGTTTCGTCGTCCGCGCCGCCGAAGCTTTGGGGACGCAGGGCGTCGACATGGTCCTGCTCGCGCGCAACTGGCCGGGAGACGTCCGCGGACTGCGCGTGGAGCGATGCAATCCCTACTATGTCGGCACACTGTGGCGGGATATCGGCTTTGCGCGCGGCGTTTGCCGGCGGCTGCCCGCGCTTGCGGCGGACCTCGTCCAGGCCCACGAACGGATCCCGTGTTGTGACGTCTTTCGCGCAGGCGACGGCACGCACCGCGAGTGGCTGATACAGAGGCGTCGCACCATGGGACCCTGGGGGCGCGTGCGTTTGTGGATGAATCCGCGCCACGCCTATACGCTGTGGATGGAGCGGCGGACCTTTTTGAGTCCACGCCTGAAGGCGGTGATCTGCGGTTCGCGCATGGTGCGCGACGAGATCGCCCGGCATTTCCCCATCGACCCGCAAAAGCTCGTGGTCCTCTACAACGGCGTGGACTGCGAGCGCTTTCATCCGCGCGTGCGGGATGAGCGCGGGCGTGTGCGCGAGGAACTGGGTGTAACCAAAACCCAGAAGCTGTTTCTGTTCGTGGGTTCGGGTTTTTACCGCAAAGGCCTGCCGGTGGCGATCGAGGCGCTCGCGGCCACGGAAAACGCCAATGCGTCCCTTCTTGTCGTCGGCCGCGACAAGCACTGGCGGCGCTACGCGCGTCTGGCGGCGCAGCGCGGTGTCGGCGAACGCGTCCGGTTCGTCGGCGCGCAGAATGATCCGCTGCCCTACTATGGCGCCGCCGACGCCTTGGTGTTGCCCGCGCTTTACGATCCCTCGCCGAATGTCATTCTGGAAGCCATGGCGTGCGGCCTGCCGGTGGTGGCCAGCCGCCAGTGCGGCAGCGCCGAGCTGTTGACGGAGGGGGTATCGGGTTTTGTGCGCGATGCCCTGGATGTCGGGGGGTTTCGTGACGCCCTGGCCAGGCTGCTCGAACCGGGCGCCGCAGACCGCATGGGCGCAGCGGCCCGCGACGCGATCGAGCCCTATGATCTGGCCCACATGAGTGCGCGCTTCATCGGCTTTTACCGCGGACTGCTGGCGGGCACACCGCCCAAGGAGAGCGCTTGAGCAAAACGCGGCGATCGCGGCTGCCCATGCGGCTTGCCATAGCCGCATGGGCAGTGAGGGCAAGCCTCATACGCCGGCGACCACGGGAGGTGCAACGGATCCTTGTCGCCCACAATCTTTTGCTCGGCGATACGCTGATGCTGACGCCGCTTCTGGCGGCGCTACGCACCGCACATCCGCAGGCGCGCATCGTCATGACCTGCTCGCCGGCCTTTCTGCCGCTTTACAGGGGACGGCCCTATGGCGTCGAGGCCATGGCCTTTGATCCGCGTGACCGGTCGACTTTGGCGGCATTGCGCAAGGCCGGTCCGTACGATCTTGCGATCGTGCCGGCAGAGAGCCGCCACGGGTGGCTTGCGCGCGCCGCCAATGCGCGCTGGGTGCGCGGCTTTGCCGGGGACGCATGGTATTACCGGGCGGCCCTGGACGAGACCGTGCCCTACCCGGCACAGCTCGAGGTGCTGGCCGACCTCATGGCGCGACTCGCCGGCGGACCCGGACCCGGTACCTATGACCCGCGCCAATGGCCGGCCCCGGCACGAGGAAGCAGGCCGCTTGCGCAAGGACCGTACGTGGTGCTGCACCTCGGCGCGGGGTCACCCCTGAAATACTGGCCAACGTCCCATTGGCAGGAGGTTGCGGCCAGTTTCTCCGCGAAAGGTTTTGCCGTGGTGCTGAGCGCAGGGCATGGGCAGGAGGGGCTCGCTCAGGCGGTCGATCCAAAGCGGCGCTTCGTGCATCTGGCTGGCACACTCGATCTGGTTGAACTGTGGCACCTCTTCGCAGGCGCACGTCTCCTCATCGCGCCCGACACCGGAGTTGTGCATCTCGCCAAGCACACGCGCACGCCGACGGTCGCGCTCTTTGGTCCGGGACAACAGGCCCTCTACGTCGGCGGACGGTTTTTTGGGCAAGTACCGCTTGTGGGTGTGACGGTCAGTGATATGCCCTGCCGCGACGAGGCGGTACTGTTCAACCGCAGACTGTCGTGGGTTCACACCTGCGTGCGCCCGGTGAGCGCCTGCCACCACGGCGCCCGCTGTTCCACTTCGATCACCGTCGACAGTGTGCTCGCCGCCGCTTACACCGTAATGGGCGGGGCGGACACTCAACCGGCCGCGAAGCCTTCCAGTGTCGACACCAAAACCAGCAGCTGATAGACGGGTTCGGCGAGCTTGGGGTCGCCCGCCCGGTAAGCGCCTACCAGGTGGTCGACCCGCTCCCGGCGAATCTGTCCTTGGCTTGCACGATCGAGCCGGTCACCGAGATCCGGCAGGCGATCCGCCAGTTCCCGGTTGAGCCAATCCCCGAGGGGAGGGTTGAAGCCGCGCTTCTTGGCATGCAGCAGATCGAACTGCTGGCAGACGCCGCAGCGCGCGACGAGCGCTTTCTTTGCGGGCCGCGTAAAACGCTGCGGCGCGGGCAGCGCGTAGACCGCCTCGACCAGCTTGTGATCGAGAAGCGGTGCGCGCATTTCCAGGCCATGCGCCATCGTGGCGAGATCGCCCTTGCGCAGGATGTATTCGGGCAGATAGTTCGCCATGTCGATATCAAGAAGTGCCGACAGGCCTTTGGAGGCGGGTGGAAAATTCCGCCAGTACACCGCCTCGACGGGATAATCCGGCTGCAGAAAGCGGCGCGTCGCAGGAGACAGGCCCGAAAAACGCAAACCATAGGCCTCAAGCCACGTGAGCCCCAGCTCCTCGCGGCGGCGGGCGCTGCGCGACCAGGGTGGCGCCTGGTCGGGCCGCCGCCACCTGAGACGGCCGCGCCAGGCGGTGCGCATGTGTTTGGCATAGCGCTTGTAGCCGGCGAACAACTCGTCGCCGCCATCCCCGCCGAGGACCACCGCAACCTCCCGGCTGGCCTCGCGGGCCAGGTACCAAAGAGGCAGGGCACTGGGATCGGCGAAGGGTTCGTCGAGATCGGCCACAAAGCGATCGAAATCATCCCGCAACCGGGGCGTGACGGGGATCGCGCGATGGGGAAGCCCCAAAGCCTCGGCGTGCCGCGCCGCGATGCCGGCTTCATCGAACGGGCTGCCGGGAAAGCTCGCCGTGTAGGCGGTGATGTTGGTGTAGCCCTGGCGCGCGAGACTGGAGGCCACCACCGCCGAATCGATGCCGCCGCTCAGGAAAAGACCCACGGGACGATCGGAGCTCGTACGCAACCGCACCGCATGGTCGAGTGTTTCCGCCACCGGAAGGATGCCGGGCGCAGGCACCCAATACGGTTGGGTCGCCAGCTTGCAGCGGACCAGATCGAGCGACAGGGTGTGGCCGGCGGGAAGCCGGTGCACGTTCTCGAACAATGACAGCGGCGCGGGTATGTAACGGTGCGCGAGATAGGCATCGATTGCCGGGCCATGCAGCCGCTGCCTCCGTGATCCGAGATAGGGGACGAGCGCCCGCGTGATCGACGCAAACGCAAAATCGATACCGTCCCAGAAGTAGAGGAGAGGCTTTAAACCCAGGCGGTCGCGCGCGGCGAACAGGCGCTTTTGGCGCAGATCGAGAATGACGAAGGCGAACATGCCGCGCAGATGCTCGACGACGCGCTCGCCCCACTCCGCGTAGCCATGCAAAATGAATTCTGTGTCGCTGCGGGTGCGGAAGACATAGCCCTTGGCAACGAGCCGTGCCGCATCGTCCTCGTAGCCATACACCTCGCCGTTGTAGCAGATCCAGATGTCGCCTGCCGGATTGGCCATCGGCTGGTTGGCATCGGGCCGCGGGTCGCGGATACTCAGGCGCGCATGCAGAAACCCGGCGGCGGCATCGCCGGACGCAGCCGCCGGCAGAGGCGTCCAGTCTGCAGCCCAGAGCGCCCGGCCGCGCGCATCCGGTCCGCGCTGGGCAAGCGCCCCGAGCATCGCTTCGCGCACATCACGCGATACCGCGCTCGCGCCCAGAAAACCGCCGATTCCGCACATAATCGTCTACCTAAAGTTGTGCATGACGAACCGGCGCGACAGACTGGACGGGGCCCGCAACCCGGTGATGGTCCTGCAACACAGCATCCGGCAGGCCGCGGAAGCGGGCCGCCAGACTGTTTCGATCACCCGCATGCCCGAACCTGCCTAGGGGGTTTAGGGGAAGAACCCGGATCGTTCGAAGGTTCGGGTGCCGCCCCCGCCGGCGAGAAGTATCCCAGCATGCCGCCCATCAAGGACCAGAAAAGCAAAGCCAGATCCTGGTAGAAAAAATCGTCCGTCATATTTTTGGCGAGAACACCGAGGATAACCGTCACTGCGACCACAGCCACCAGACGACGTTCGCGGTCCCTGGTGGCCCGGTAAGTCGACCAGAAACTCTTCAGAAGGCCTCCTATCAACCAAAGGAAGACGCCGATACCCGGAAGGCCCATTTCAATACCGTAGTTCAAAAACAGATTGTGAGCATGCCAGAGAAGCCGGTTGTGTTGGGGCCACTGCGGGTAGGCCATGGCAAAAGCGTGGAGACCAAAACCCACTCCGTACAGCGGGTGCTGGACGATCTTTCCAACACAAAACGCCCAGAGTGGCCAGCGCGGATCGTGTGTAATCGTGGCGTGAACGACCCTTTCGAGGTCGTCGAGCCTTGTACCGGTCCGAAGCTCCAAGACCCTATAAAACACAACGGCGATCAGGACAAGCACGAGAGGGATGCCCAAGCCATAGAGCCATCCCCGGCGATAGGCATCGGCGCGGCGGGGTAAAAGCCTCGCCATGACAACGACCTCCACCGCAAAGGCGAGCCAAAACATTCTGTTGGCACCTAGGTAGGCGGTCGTGAGCGCCAAGAGACAGGCTGCGGCCAGTGTAAGCCTGGCGCCCCACTTGGGGTTTCCCCCAAATCCGATGGCGAAGGCGACAGGTATGACGGTGATGGCGTAGGTCGTGAAAGCGCCGACACCGTCATAGACGATGGTCGGCCCTACGGCCGTGCCTTTTGTGGCCCATTCAACGGCCCCGCCCATTGCCAAAATGACCAAGACCACGGTCGGAATCACAACCAGACGTCTCGCAATCCGCGGTTCGCGAGATTGAAAAAATAGCAGCATGTAGGCCGCGAATCCGTAAACGGTTTGCGCTTTGATGGCGTCGAGCGAATAAAGCGGATTCACGGCCGTGGCGAGAGAAATCAATTGCACCGCGAGCCAAATGAGCCAAGATCCCTTCAGGGGCAAGGCAGCCCAGTCCTGCCGGGTGGTGCGGGCGGCAACGATACCTCCCGCGACGAACAACGCAACCAGACGCAGCGTCACCGTATGCGGAATGGGGAGCACAAAAAGAAAGACGCCAGTGAGCACCAGTGCGACCCTGTCTAGCCAGGATCTTTCTCCGGACCATTCACCATAGACTTGCGTGGCTATAGAGCCCCCTTAATCGGATCAAAAAGGCGCTTGGGGCACTGGAGTCTCCGTGACCCAGGCCGAAGGACCCGCATGTGCCGCACAATCATCGGGCATACGTCCGGCAGCACGGCAACGCGCCCCAGACCAGGCCAACGCGACCGGGCGACTTTACCAGACCTATGGCCCTGCTTCCACGGAGCCGCGCGGCGCGCGGACTGGATCCCGAGGGAGCAGGCGACTTGCCGTCGCGCTCACCGCCCGGCTAACCCCGCATGTTGCCGGTGGCGCGCTTGAGGGCGGCGGGCTGCGGCGGGTACGATAGCGCGGCCACGATAAAAACCGCCGCACAGGGGCGCGCGACCAAACACGGGAGACATGTCACGCTATGCCGTCTGATCCCCGCCGCATTTTGGTAATCCGGCGCGATAACATAGGCGATCTTGTCTGCACAACACCGCTTTTTGCGGCGCTCAGGCGGCGTTTCCCCGCGGCGCACATCGCCCTACTGACAAACACATACGCCGCGCCGGTCGTGCACAACAATCCTGACCTGGATGCCGTCTACGTCTACGCGAAGGCCAAGCATGTACCGGCGTGGGGCAGGCCGGCTGCGTATTGGCGACGGGCGCAGACCCTGGCCCAGCTGCGGCGCGTCCGGTTCGATTGGATTTTGCTTGCGGCGGCGAGCTACTACCGACGCGGCATTCAGCTTGCGCGCTGGCTAAATGCCCCGGCGATTGGCTTCGGCGGAGACAAGGGCGAAAAAGCCGGCCTCGATTGTGTGGTCGCCCGGCCCGAAAGAGCCCTTCATGAAGTCGAAGACATTTTTCGGCTTTTGGAGCCTTTAGGGATCGACGGCAACGCCATTCCGAAACTGACGCTGGTGGCCGATCCGGCCGAGGAGGCCCGCGCCCGGGCATTTCTCGGCGCGAAGACACGACGCGCGATCGTGGCGGTACACATCAGCGCGCGCCATCCGAGCAATCGGTGGACGGTGGCGGGTTATGTCGCCCTCGTCCGCGGCCTTATCGCCAAAGGATTCGTCGTCGTGCTGCTCTGGTCCCCGGGTGCCGCGAAGGACCCTGGTCATCCAGGTGATGACGCGCTGGCGGCCACCATACGCGAACAGATCGGCAGTGCCGACCTGGTAGTCTACCCGACCCGCGGTCTCGAAAAGCTGATCGGCATGCTCGCCGTGTGTGCAGGCGCCGTTTTGAGCGATGGCGGAGCGATGCACATAGCGGCGGCGCTGGGTAAGCCTCTGGTGTGTTTTTTCGGCGACTCCGACGCGAGCAGGTGGCATCCCTGGCAAACCCCGCACGTCGTGCTGCAAAAGCCCAGCCGTCGTGTCGCCGATATCTTGCCGGAGGAGGCCCTGTCGGCGTTCGATGTGCTCATGGCAAGAACGCAGGCGTCGCCCCGCCATGGGTAACGGAACCCAGGAAACCCGGATCGCCACGCCGCCAGACGCACGGGATGGCCGCCGGATCCTCGTCATCCGCCGCGACAACATAGGCGATCTGGTCTGCACGCTGCCGCTGCTTTCGGGGCTACGCCAGGCGCTTCCCGAGGCCACGATCGATGTGCTGGCAAATTCCTACAACGCGCCTCTTTTGCGAGGGAACCCGGACATCGATACGGTGCATCAGTACACAAAGTCCAAGCATCGACCAGCGGGCGGGCGGCTGCGCGCGCTGATCGAGCAGACCATGCTCCTTCGAACACTGCGCCGGCGCCATTACGACGCCGTGCTCGTCGCAAGCGGCGGCGGACAAAGGCTCGAGACGCGCCTGTGGCTGCGCCTGCTCGGTGCGCGGCGGCTCGTGATGCGGCGGGATGACCAGGGCGGACACGAGGTCGAGCGCGCGCTCAGGCTCGGCCACGCGCTCGGACTCAAACTGGTGGAAACCGCGCCGCAACTGCATCCAGATCCCGCCCTCCTGCAACAGGCGCGGGGCATTCTCATGCCCGGAGGCGACAAGCCGATTGGCCTGCACATCAGCGCCCGCGAGGACGAAAACCGCTGGCCGCCCGAACGCTTCGAGAAGCTGATCCGTGAAGGGACGGCGCGGGGCTTGCGCTTTGCGCTCTTCTGGTCACCGGGGCCAGGCGGCGTGCCGGAACATCCCGGGCATGATGACACCGCTTCCCGTATCCTTGCGGCGACGCAAGGACTCGCCGTCACCGCCTGCCCGACCGCGCGTCTCGCCGAACTGGCGGCGGCTCTTGCCTGTTGCCGGCGGCTCGTTGGCAGCGACGGCGGACATTGCCACATCGCCGCGGCGGTTGGCACACCTGTTGTCGGGTTATACTGTGACCACAAAGTCGAGCAATGGCGGCCGTGGGGCACCGCGCACGTGGTGTTGAGCGGCCGGCGTGTCGACGACATTCCGGTGGCGCGGGTCCTCGAGGAACTCCTGGCCGGAGCGGCCCACTGAGTGAGTCACCGACAACGATGGGCGACCACACCCTGAGGATGTCCGTCATCCTCATCACGAAAAACGAGGCGGCCATGATCGGCCGGGCGTTGCAGTCCGTTGCATGGGCCGACGAGATCATCGTCGTCGATTCGGGCAGCACCGACAACACAGTCGAGATCTGCCGCCAAGCCGGCGCCAAGGTGCTGGTCACCGCGGACTGGCCTGGGTTTGGCCCGCAGAAAAACCGGGCGCTGGCGCTTGCGACCGGCGACTGGGTGTTGTCGCTGGATGCCGATGAGTGGGTGACAACCGAGGCGCAACGAGAGATCCGCCATGCGCTCGCACACGCCGGCAGCACACAGGGCTTTCGTCTGCCGCGCCGCTCCAGTTATTGCGGTCACTTCATGCGCCATGGCGGGTGGTGGCCAGATCACGTCCTGCGCTTGTTTCGGCGTGAACAAGGGCGGTTTTCAGACGACCTCGTGCACGAGCGCCTGATGGTGGATGGCCCCATCGGCACGCTGCAGGCGCCGTTGCTACACGAGACCTACCGGGATCTCGACGAGGTGCTCGACAAGGTCAACGCCTACTCGGCCGCGGGCGCCCGGATGGCGTTCGCCGCCGGGCGGCGGACGTCCCTGGGCGGCGCCGTGGCGCGCGGCGCGTGGGCGTTTTTCCGCACCTACATCCTGCGTCTGGGGCTGCTCGATGGCCCGGCGGGCTTCATGCTGGCGGTCTCCAACGCGGAGACGGTCTATTACAAGTACCGCAAACTGGCTCTGCTGTGCCGCGCCGGCGGCCCAAAACCCTAAAGGGACGCGTCATGCGCATTTTGATCGTCAAGACATCATCCCTCGGGGACATCGTGCACAACCTGCCGGCGGTATCCGACATGGCCGCCCACCTGCCCGACGCGCACATCGACTGGCTGGCAGAAGAGGCCTTCGCCGATATCCCGGCTTTGCACCCGGCGGTAAGGACTGTGCATACGATCCGTCTGCGCGAATGGCTGCGCGCACCATGGCGGGCGGCGACCTGGCGGGCGGTACAGACCCTGAAGGAGCGCCTGCAGGCAGAACCCTATGATGTGGTTCTCGACAGCCAGGGCCTTCTAAAGAGCGCCGCAGTCGCGCGTCTGGCCGGACAACCCGTCTGGGGCGCCGACCGTCTGTCGGCCCGCGAGCCCCTGGCCGCCTTGTTCTATCAAAAGGGCGTGCGCGTGCGCCGCGATCAGCATGCCGTCACCCGCAACCGCACGCTCGCAGCCGGCGCCTTCGGGTATCCGGTGCCAATCGGCCCACCCCGCTACGGGATCCACGCAAGCCCCACGGCTCACAGCGGACCCAAGCCCTACTGGGTGGCGTTGCATGCCACGAGCCGCGCCGCGAAGTTGTGGCCGCCAGAGCACTGGGTGGTGCTGGGCCAGGGGCTCGCCCGCCTGGGGTTTGCGACGCTTTTGCCTTCGGGTACGGACCGCGAGGCCGAGGCGGCGCGCGTGATCGCCGCCGGCATCGGGCCATCGGCAACCTGTCTGCCGCGCATGGCGATCCGCGCGCTCGCCGGGGTGCTGGCGGAGGCCGCGGCGGTGGTCGGTGTCGATACCGGGCTCGTGCATTTGGGGGCGGCGCTTGGGCGCCCGACGGTCGGCATTTACTGTGACACCGATCCGCTGCGGACCGGGGTTTTCGCCGAGGGCCAGGCGGTCAATGTCGGCGGCATCGGCGCGCACCCGTCGCCGACGGAGGTCATGGCGGCGCTTGCACGGCTGGAGGCCCTGCCGTGCCTGTGAGCTGGTCACTGCGAGCCTACAGGGCGGCGGCATGGGTCATCCTGCCCGTGGCGCTCGTGCGCGCGGCCTGGCGCGGGCGGCGCCACCCCGAAGATCGTGGCCGCTTGCACGAGCGGCTCGGTTATGGCGAGAGACTGCCTGCGGGTTGTCTGTGGGTTCACGCGGTTTCGGTCGGCGAGACACGCGCGGCCGCACCGCTTGTCCGCCACTGGCTGCAGACGCATCCGGAGTGTCCGGTGCTGGTGACGACGACGACATTCACGGGGGCCGAACAGGTGCGCATGCTGTTTGGCGGGCGCGTGGCGCACCGCTTTGCGCCCTATGATGTGCAACGGGTCGTCGACCGCTTCCTCGATCGCACCAAGCCGCAAGCGGCGGTGATCTTCGAGACGGAGCTGTGGCCCGTCCTCTATGGTGCCCTGGCGGCGCGCCGCATTCCTCTCATGATCGCAAACGCGCGGCTTTCCGAGCGCTCCTTCCGCGGCTATCGGCGCATCGCAGGCCTGATGCGCCAGACACTCGCCGTACCGCAGATCATCGGCGCGCAGGGTGCCGATGACGCGCGCCGCCTAAAAGCGCTGGGCGCGCCCGCAACCGCGATCGAGGTGATTGGCAACATCAAGTTCGACATCGAGGTGGCACCCGGTCTTGAGACGGCCGGTGAGCGCTTGCGCGAGGCGTGGGGCCGGCAACGGCCCGTCTGGGTGGCGGCGAGCACGCACGCGGGCGAAGAAGAGGCGGCACTGGCCGCCCACCGGATCGTGCAGCGCCATTGCCCCGGCGCACTCCTCGTTTTGGTGCCGCGCCATCCCGAACGGTTCGACGCCGTCGCCCGTCTCGTCGACAAAGAAGGATTGCGCAAGGTCCGGCGCAGCACAGGCGATCCGGTCCTGCCCGACACGGACGTGTTGCTTGGCGACACCATGGGGGAACTCATGGTGTTTTTCGCGGCCGCCGACTGCGCCTTCATCGGCGGCTCGCTGGTCCCCACGGGCGGCCACAATCCTTTGGAGGCAATGGCCGTGGGGCGGCCGGTGGTGTTCGGCCCGCACATGTTCAATTTCGAGGAGATTGCGGGGTTGGCGCTCAACGCGCAGGCGGCGCGCGCCATCCCGGATGGCGAGGCGCTGGCACCGGCGCTGCTGGCCTACCTGACCGATGCCACGGCGCGGCAAGCCACCGGGGACCGGGGGCTTCGCGTCGTGCGGGCGCAGGCCGGCGCGGCGGCGCGCACCGCGGCCCTCGTCGAAAGGCTGCTCGCCTAGGCGCCCGGGCCAAGCGCCCTGATGAGGGCGCTGAGCTCCCGGAAGCGCGGATGGGCGGCATCACGCAACCACTCGAACACCACCGATTCGGCGGCCACAAGCGGCACGCCCGACTGCGCGAAACGGGCGGTGGCCAGCGCATGGCTTTCGGGGTGGCGGGAGCCACAGGCGTCGGCGACGACCGCTGGCTGCGCGGCGCGCGCCGTCAGATCGAACACGGTCTGCATGACGCAGACATGTGTCTCGATGCCGGCCACCACCACCTGGTCGCGCCCGCCACCCAAAAGCTGCGCGATCGCCGGATCGGCGAGACAGGAGAAGGTCGTCTTGTCCCGGCAGACGGCCGCCGGCGACAGCGCCTCGATGAGCGCAGCGGGCAAAGGACCGAGGCCCTGCGGGTACTGGCGCGTGACGATCGTTGGAATGTCGAGGAGCTCTGCGGCCTTCAGCAGGAGCCGCCAGCGCGGCATGAGCGCCTCGGCGCGCGCCGGCGGCAAGGCGCCCAGCAGCCGGGTCTGCGGATCGATCAGAAGGAGAAGGCTGCGGCGATCGTCGAGAAGCACGGGCGGCTAATAGCGCGGCATGCCGGGGTCGACCTCGCGCGCCCAGGCATCTATGCCGCCACGCAGATTGACGACCTTGGCAAAGCCGTTGTGTTCGAGGAAGCGGCCGACGTGGAAGCTGCGCACACCGCTGTGGCAGTACACCACCACCTCGGCATGAGGGTCGAGGCTGTTCATGGCCATGGGCACCTGCTGCATGGGCGCATGCAGGGAATCCGGCAGGGCGCAGAGGTTGCGCTCCCAGGGCTCGCGGACGTCGAGCAGAACGATCTTGTCGCCCGCGAGCAGACGGGCTTGCAGGTCTTTGGGGTCGATCTCGCGCATGGTGTCAGAAATGAAAACGCCCGGGTTGTGGCGCATTGATGAGAGTCGGCACGTCGGTCTCGAACAGGGAGGTTTCGTGGAAACCGTCGTCGCCGACGCGCACGATCAGCCGCACCTCCATGGCCGGCGATTCACCGACGATGACAACCAGGCGGCCGCCGGGCGCAAGCGCCTCGCGAAACGCCGCCACCGGCCCCATGGGCAGGGCGCCGCTTACGAGAATGGCGTCGTAGGGCGCGTGACGCGGCCAGCCGCGGGCGCCGTCACCGATCTCTATGGTGGTGTTGGCGAACGCGAACGGTGCGAGATTCTCCAGGGCGCGCAGCTTGAATTCGGGAATGATTTCCACGCTGTGAACGTGCCCCGCAAGCCCGGCGAGGACGGCGGTGAGGTAACCCGTCCCCGTGCCGATCTCCAGGACATGGTCACCGGGCTTGACAGCCATCGTCTGCAGCAACCGGGCGTCCAGCATGGGCGCAAACATCACCTGACCGCGGCCAAGCGGCACGGCCGTATCCGCGAACGCCAAAGCCCGCTGCGCGGGCGGCACGAAATGTTCGCGCGGTACCGTGCGCAACCGCTCGAGAAGGCGTTCGTCCGCCACATCGGCGGTGCGTATCTGTTGCGCCACCATGGTGTGGCGCGCGACTTCCATGGATGCCTGCGACATAGGAAAAAAGCGGGTCTGACTGAATGACGGGCCAGCGTAAGCCTTTTGCCGAAAGGGCGCAAGCGCCGCCCGGACGGCGGCGCAAAGCCCGCAGCCGCGTGGACCGGCGCGGCCGCGCCGGCCCGTGGGCGCCTTGCATTCACCCGGGGAATCCTTTAGTTTTGGCAGACCACCGACGCGCCGCCGTCAACTGCCTTAGGCCAGCCTTAAGGACCGACCTTTCCCATTTTTTGTAAGGACTTCGGCGATGAACGCAAGCCCACAGACGCTGTCTCCCATCACCCGCGCGCTCGACGAGGCGATGACCAGGCCATTTCCTGCATCCCGCAAGATTTATGTGGAGCACGGCGGCATGCGGGTGCCCATGCGTGAGGTCTCGCTGGAACCGACGCCGACCACATCCGGACCCGAGGAGAATGCGCCGGTGCGGCTGTATGACACGTCCGGGCCCTACAGCGATCCGGGCGCCGTGATCAATCTGGCCGCGGGGCTTGCGCCGGTGCGCGCGGCCTGGATCGAAAACCGGGGTGATACGGAGATCGTGCCCCTGGGCTCGCAGTATGCAAGGGAGCGTGCCAACGACCCAAAAACCGCGGGCATCCGCTTTCCGGGACCGCGTACGGTGCGCCGCGCCCGATCAGGGCAGGGGATCACGCAGATGGCGTATGCGCGGGCGGGCCTCATCACCCCGGAGATGGAGTACATCGCCCTGCGCGAGAACACGGGGCTCGACCCCAGCGACCCGCGCGCCATCACCCCGGAGATGGTGCGCGATGAAGTCGCGCGCGGACGGGCCATCATCCCGGCGAACATCAACCACACCGAACTCGAGCCGATGATCATCGGCCGGCGCTTCCTCGTCAAGGTGAACGCCAACATCGGCAACTCCGCGCTCGCCTCGAGCATCGAGGAAGAAGTGGAAAAGATGGTATGGGCGGCCCGCTGGGGCGCCGACACCATCATGGACCTGTCGACAGGCCGCCACATCCATGAGACGCGCGAGTGGATCATCCGCAACGCGCCGGTGCCGGTGGGCACCGTGCCCATCTACCAGGCGCTGGAAAAGGTCGACGGTGTCGCCGAGGAGCTTACCTGGGAGATGTTCCGCGACACACTCATCGAGCAGGCCGAACAGGGCGTGGATTATTTCACCATCCATGCGGGCGTGCGTCTGCCGTTCATCCCGCTGACCGCCAGGCGGCGCACCGGCATCGTCTCGCGCGGCGGCTCGATTCTCGCCAAGTGGTGTCTCGCCCATCATGAGGAGAACTTCCTTTACACGCACTTTCGGGAGATCTGCGAGATCATGCGGGCCTACGACGTCTCCTTTTCGCTTGGCGATGGCCTGCGTCCGGGCTCCATCGCTGATGCCAACGACGAGGCGCAGTTCGCCGAACTCGACACCCTGGGTGAACTGACGCAAGTCGCCTGGGAATACGATGTACAGACGATGATCGAAGGACCCGGCCATGTACCCATGCATCTCATCCGGGAAAACATGGACCGCCAGCTCAAGGTCTGCCACGAAGCGCCCTTTTATACGCTCGGGCCGCTGACGACCGACATCGCGCCCGGTTATGACCACATCACCTCCGGCATTGGCGCGGCCATGATCGGCTGGTTTGGCACGGCGCTGCTTTGCTACGTCACGCCCAAGGAACACCTGGGCCTGCCCGACCGGGAGGACGTGAAGGACGGTCTCATCGCCTATCGCATCGCCGCCCACGCCGCCGATCTCGCCAAGGGGCATCCGGGCGCCAACCTGCGGGATGACGCCCTGAGCAAGGCGCGCTTTGAGTTTCGCTGGAACGACCAGTTCAATCTGGCGCTCGATCCGGAGCGGGCGCGGGCTTTGCATGACGAGACCCTGCCGAAGGACTCGGCCAAGGTGGCGCATTTCTGCTCCATGTGCGGACCGAAGTTCTGCTCGATGAAGATCACCCAGGAAGTGCGGGCATATGCCGATGAACAGGCGCGCATCGAGACCGGCCTCACCGACAAGGCGCGCGAGTTTCTCGCCACCGGCAGCCGCATCTATCACAAGGTCTAGGGATGCGCGGCGGCCTGTTTTACCGGGATAGCGGCCGGCGGCCGGCGGCAGAGGCTGCCGTTGCTTTCATTCCGGGCAGGACGGGATGGATGTGATGCGTGCCTTCCCGGTGGCGACGGCAGCCGAGCGGGGCAAGTGCGGGCAATGCCCCGGGTCGATCTGCTGCACCTACATCACGCAACAGATTCCCACACCGCGCGCGCGCGCCGATTTCGAGCACATGCTCTGGCAGGTCAGTCACGACGGCATCGAGATCTACAAAGACGAAGACGGCTGGTATCTGCTGGTCCATGCGCCATGCCATCACCTGCAGACGAATGGTGCCTGCGGCATCTACGACGAACGGCCGCCGGTGTGTCGCGCCTACAGCAATGATTTCTGCGAGCTCGACGAGCCCGCCGAGAAGCATTTTGCGCTGCATTTTCGCACATACGAGGAGCTTTTGGGCCATTACCGGAAGCGTTTTCCGCGCCGGCGCTAGCCTGACGCTGGCGGGTCTGCTGCTGGCAACACCAACGGGCGCGAGGCTTTTGCACGGCCCCCTGGTCCGGGTCCACGACGGCATCTACCACGTATCGGCGGAATGGCTGGTGCACGCGCCCGTAAGCCGGGTGTTCGCGGCCCTGACCGACTACCGCCACCTCGGCCGCCTGAATCCGGAGGTCCGCAAAAGCCGGATCCTCGGTTTCCCGGCGCCTGGCCACACCCTCGTACAGATGGTGATCCGCAGCTGCATCCTGTTCATCTGTTTCCATGTGCGCCAGACAGACGACATGACTGCGATCCCCGACCGGGAGATCGACGGGCGCATCGTGCCCAGACTCTCCAATCTGCGCTACGGCTACGCCCGCTGGCGGCTGGCGGCCCAGGGGGATGCGACGCGGATCCACTTCACGAGCGCCGTGGAGCCCGACTTCTTCATCCCGCCGCTGATCGGGCCATTCCTGCTGCGCGGGAAGCTCCGGCACGAAATCCGCGTGACATTGCGCGGCCTCAACGCCTGCGTCCAAGACCCACATACAGCATCGGCCCGATCACAAGAGACGCCACGATAGCGACCGACAGGCCGCCCATGACGGCCGTCGCCAGCGGCTTTAGGAGATCGGTGCCGTGGCCGATACCAATGGCCAGCGGCAGGAAACCGGCCACATCGGCGACCATGGTCATGAGGATGGGCCGCAGCCGGCGCCGGCAGGCCAGCTCCACCGCCAGGCGGCCCGGAACGGCCTGGTGGAGACGCGCCTGCGCAAAAATCAGAATGCCGTTGTTGACGACGACCGCGAACACCAGCAGCACCCCCAGAAAGGCCGTGCTGTCGAGGGCGATACCGCGCAGGCGCAGGGCCAGCAGGGCGCCCAGCGCGGCTTGCGCCGTGGCCAGCAACACGGCGAGGGCCGGACGCAGCGCGCCCAGCTGGTAGCCCACCAGGATCAGCAGCAAAAGCAGGGCCAGCATGAGCGTGACCCCCATCTGCAGAAAACTGGCGGTCTGCTCCCGGTAGTAACCGCCCAGATGCGCCGTGATCGAAGCGGGCAGCGCGAAGTGATCCACGATCCGGCGCGCGGCGGCGGCGGCGACATTCAGGCCCTCGCCGCGGCGGGGATGCAGCTGAATGTCGACATAGGGGACCAGATTCTGGTGGTTGATGAACGGCTGGTGGAGTTCGGGCCGCGCGCGCGCGAGGGCAGACAGGGGCAAAAGCGACGTGTGGGCGGGCAGCCGGGTCCAGGCTTCGGGCAGGATGCGGCCGCCGGTGGCGGAAGCGGGCGGCACGTGGACACGAATCGGCAGAATCTGGTTGCCCCGCAACAGGAAACCCGCCGGACGGCCCCAGAAGGCCGCCTGCATCTGCCGGGCGAGCGCGTGGGGACCAAGCCCCCGCAGCAGGGCTTTGGTGCGCGGCGCAAAGACCATGGTGGGTCCTGAATAGGCGGCCGGCAGACTGACATTGGCAAAATCGTGGCTGGCAACAAGTGCCGCCTTCAGCCGCTCCGCCTGGTGCGCGAGGATCGTCGGATCCGGTCCGAACAGGTTGATGTCGAGCGGCGAATGGGCGCCGGTCAGGTTACCGAGCTCGGTCACCAGCATTTGATGGAGCTTCAACATGGTGAGGCTTGGCTCCAGCGCGCGGAAACGGCGGCGCAAGGCGGTGATCACGGGCTCCGTGGCATATCCGGGCCGCACAGTCAGCACAAGATCGCCCTTGTTGGCGGGCGCCCTGGGGTTGCCGAGGCTTTGGCCGGCGACGACCGAACCCGTGGCAACCGCCGGATCGGCCAGCGCCGCGCGCAGAAGGCGGCGGCCGACGGCGAGCGTGTCGGCGGCGCTCGCGGCGGCGGCGGTGCGGTAGGGAACCGCGATGAGGCCTTCGTTCCATGCCGGCAGAAATGCCGTTGGCAGGCCGGCGAAGACCGCATAGGTCGCAAGCGCAATCAGGGCCGTCACGCCAAAACCAAGCAACGGGCGCCGCAACAGGCGGCGCAAGAGACGCGCATAGAAGACGCGCGCACGCCGCACGGCGCGGCTGCGGCGCGGCGGCCGGTACGTTCTGTGGCTCATGAAACCCGCCAGCAACGGCGTCACAGACAGCGCCACCAGCTGCGAAATGACGAGCGCGCTGACGAGCGCGACGGCCATCTGCCGGAAGAGAATGCCGGTCGTGCCGCCCAGGAAAATGAGCGGCACGAACACAAGGGCCGATGTCAGGGTCGCAAAGCTCATCATCGGCAGTACATCTGCGCTGGCCGCCAGCGCCTGCTGCAGGCGGTCTTCGGCCCGGGCCGCGCGGGCGCGGTGACTGGCCTGTTCCATGACGACGATGGCGTGATCCACCAACGCGCCGATGGCCGCGGTCAGGCCGCCGAGCGTCATGATATTGAGGCCAAGATGGAGGCCGTGCAGCACGACGAATGTGCCGGCAAGCGACAAAGGAACCACCAGCACGGTGGCGGCAGCGATGTCGGCGCGGCCGAGAAACAGCAACAGCACACCGAACGTGATCACGGTGCCGATGATGAGGGCAAGCCACACATCGTGCAGGCTGCCGGCGATGAGCCCGGCGACATCGTAGGTCGCCACCAGGTGGACCCCCGGGGGCAGGTGGCGGCGTAGCCGGGCCACGGTGTGCGCGACCGCCCGGGCCACCGTCTCCACGTTGGCGTGCGCCTGCGCGGCGATGTCGATGAGGAGGGCGTGCGGCCAGCCGCCGACGGCACCACCGCGCAACCGCGGCGGCGGGCCTACGCGAACGGGGCCGAGCGCAGACAGCGGCACGGTGGCACCGGTGCCGATCGGGA
>JAJYPD010000033.1 GCA_021795715.1 Pseudomonadota bacterium | reverse complement strand
GCGCGAGGCCCAGATGCAAAGCGAGGCGCAGGCCGTGCTGCAATCGGTCGCAGTCGCGGATCTGCCGGCGGGTTTGTGCGTGATGGATGACGGCTGGCACCCAGGCGTCATCGGCATTTTGGCGTCGCGTCTGAAGGACCAGTATCAGCGGCCGGTGCTGGCGCTGGCGCCGGCCGAAGACGGTCTGCTGCGCGGATCCGGACGGTCGGTGGGCGCCTTGAATCTGCGGGATGCGCTGGCCGCCATCGCCGAACGCCATCCGCGGCTTTTCGTCAAATTCGGTGGGCACGCGGCGGCCGCCGGGTTCACGGTCGCCCGCGGCGACTTTGCCCATCTGGCCACAGTTTTTGCCGACGAGGTGTGGCGGCGCTGCGGGCCGCCCCCTTATCCGGACCGGCGTGTCGACGGACCCCTCGAGGGTCCGGAGTTGAGTATCGCGGTGGCCCGCGCGGTGCGAGCCGGCGGCCCTTGGGGCAACGGGTTTGCCGAACCGCTTTTTACCGGTGAATTCACCGTGACCGAGGGGGCGCCGGTGCGCGGCGGCCACTGGCGGCTGCGGTTGACCCGGGAGGATCTGGCGACGCCGCTCAAGGCCATGGTATTTCGCTGTGCGGCCGGCCCGGTGGCGGGCCGCATCCATGCCGATTATCGGATTTCGGTCGATGAATATGGCGGGCGCACGGAGCTTTGTCTCTTGATAGAGGCCTGGGGTGTGGTGGGCGCACTAAGCAGCTGTGGAGTACAATGGGCGAATGAAAACACTGGCTGATTTCGTCGGAAATACGCCGCTTGTGCAGCTGGCGCGCTTGACAGGCGGCCGCGGCAACCGGCTGCTCGTCAAACTCGAGGGCAATAATCCTGCCGGATCGGTGAAGGACAGGCCGGCGCTCAACATGATCACCGCCGCCGAGGCACGTGGCACCATCAGGCCCGGCGACACCCTGATCGAGGCGACCAGTGGCAACACCGGCATCGCCTTGGCGATGGCCGCCGCCATCAAGGGCTACCGGATGATCCTTGTCATGCCCGAACACATGAGCACCGAGCGGCGCGGACTCATGCGGGCATTCGGCGCGCAGCTCGTCCTGACCTCCCAAGCAGGCAGCATGGAGGAGGCGATCGACACCGCACGAGCGATGGAGGCGCGCGGCGAAGGCGTCGTGCTGGACCAGTTCTCGAACCCGGACAACCCGATGGCGCATTATCTGTCGACAGGACCCGAAATATGGCGGGATACGGAGGGACGCGTTACACACTTCGTCAGCGCCATGGGTACCACCGGCACCATAATGGGGGTCTCGCGCTATTTGAAGGAGCGCAATCCGGCGGTATCGGTCATCGGTGTGCAGCCGACGCAAGGCTCGTCGATCCCCGGCATCCGGCGCTGGCCGGAGGCCTATTTGCCCAGGATCTATGAACCACAGCGGGTCGATCGCGTGATCGACGTCACCCAGGCGGATGCGGAAGCGATGACACGGCGCCTGGCGGCTGAGGAGGGGATCTTCTGCGGGATCTCGTCGGGCGGCGCGGTCAGCGCGGCGCTGCTGCTGGCGGCGGAACTGACGGATGCCGTCATCGTCAGTATCATCTGCGACCGGGGCGACCGCTATCTGTCGACGGGTGTGTTCCCGAACACATGAATGTCCTCGTATTCGACATCGAGACCGTTCCCGACGTCGAGGCGGGACGGCAGCTCTATGCGTTGCCGCCGCTTGCGGAGAGCGATGTCGCCAAGATCATGTTCCACCGGCGGCGCGAGGAATCCGGCAGCGAGTTCCTTCGTCATTATCTGCATCGCGTGGTCGCGATTTCCGTGCTGCTGCGGCACGGTGACAGCGTCAAAGTCTGGTCGCTGGGCGAAGAGGATGCCGGTGAAGCCGACATCCTCCAGCGGTTTTTCGAGGGAATCGAGCGCTTCCAGCCGACTTTGGTCTCCTGGAACGGCTCGGGCTTCGATCTGCCGGTTCTGCATTACCGCGCCCTGCGCCATGGGCTGGACTGTCATCGCTACTGGGAAGCGGGCGACGGCGATCCCGCGTTCCGCTGGAACAACTATCTCAGCCGCTATCATCAGCGGCACACCGATGTCATGGATGTCCTGTCCGGCTATCAGTCACGAGCGGCGGCGCCTCTGGATGAAATCGCGCTTTTCCTGGGTTTTCCCGGCAAGCAGGGCGCTCACGGCAGCGCCGTGTGGGCGCGTTTTCAGGAAGGTGACGTGCGCGGTATCCGTGATTACTGCGAGACGGATGTCCTGAACACCTACCTCATCTATCTGCGTCTTGAGCGGATGCGCGGCCACCTCGATGCGACGGCGCACGCCGCCGAGGAGGAGCGGCTGCGCACCTTTCTTGCCGACAGCGGCAAGGCCCATCTGCAAGCCTTCCTGGCGGCGTGGCCGCGATCGGCGTCGTGAAAGCCGGCGGCGAAGGGGAGGCGTTCATCGAGGCGCTGACCCATGAGGCGGCCGGTGTGGCCCATCACGACGGCAAGGCCGTATTCATAGACGGAGCGCTGCCGGGCGAGCGTGTGCGTTTTCGCTACGATGGACGCAAGCGTCATTACGACAAGGGTCATGTCACAGAGGTCCTTGAGGCTTCAGTCGACCGCGTGGAACCGCCGTGCGCACATTTCGGTGTCTGCGGCGGCTGCCGCCTGCAGCACCTGGCGGCATCGGCACAACTGCGCGCCAAGGAACAGGCCGTACGCGACACCCTCTGGCATGTCGGGCAAGTGAGCGCGCAGACATGGGCGCCCCCGCTGATTGGGCCCACGCTCGGTTATCGGCGAAAGGCGCGCCTGGGTGTGCGCGTCGTGCCCAAAAAAGGAGGCGTCCTGGTCGGTTTCCGGGAGCGCAATCATTCATTCATCGCACCGCTTGCCAGCTGCCTCACCCTGGAGGCGCGTATAGGCGGTCGCCTGACGGCGCTGCGTGAACTGATCACCGGCCTGTCGGTGGCACCGCGCCTGCCGCAGATCGAATATGCCGGCGGGGACGATCGTGCGGCGCTGGTCTTCCGCCATCTCGAGCCCCTCACCGCAGCCGACGGGGACGCGATCCGGACGTTTGGCGCCCGCGAGCACCTGGATGTCTACAGTCAGGCGGCAGGACCCGAGAGCATCACTCCCCTTTGTTCCGTGCAGCCGCTCTTCTATACGCTGCCCGCGTTCGATGTGACGCTGCAGTTTGCGCCGCACGATTTCGTGCAAGTCAACAAAGACGTCAATCGCGCCATGGTGAGCCAGGCGCTCGAGTGGCTGGATCTGGACGGATCGGAGCGGATTCTCGATCTTTTTTGCGGGCTCGGTAATTTTACGTTGCCGCTCGCGCGGCGCGCGCGCAGCGTGGTGGGCATCGAAGGAAGCCCGGCCTTGGTCGCGCAGGCCGAGCGTAACGCGGTCGCAAACGGTCTGACGCATGCGCGTTTCGCCGCGGCCGATCTCGATGCCGCAGGCGTTGCGGCGATGATCGGTGCGGAAAATTACGACGCAGTGCTTCTTGATCCGCCGCGCACAGGCGCGCTCGAGGCCGTACGGGTGTTGGGCGCGCAGGGCGTGCCGCGGCTTTTGTACGTGTCGTGCAATCCGGCAACCCTTGCCCGCGACGCGCAGGTGCTGGTGCGCACACACGGCTACCGGCTCGTGCGTGCCGGCGTACTGGATATGTTCCCTCATACACATCATATTGAAAGCATGGCGCTTTTCGTGCGAGGTACGGCATGATCGAGGTCGATATCGATCGGCAGATGCTGACGCTGTTTGGATCGGGCAGGCGGGTCCTGTGGCAGACAGCAGTCGCCACCGCGAAGAACGGCGCGGGCGAGGAACCCGGCAGCTTCAAGACGCCGCGTGGCGCACATGTGGTGCGCGCGAAGATTGGCCGGGCGATGCCGCCCAACACGGTGTTTGTGGGCCGCCGGCCGACCGGCGAGATCTATGGTCCGGAGCTGCGGCGGCTGCATCCGCAGCGTGACTGGATCCTGACGCGTATCCTGTGGCTGAGCGGCACGGAGGTCGGGCGCAATCGCCTGGGACGCGTGGACACCATGCGCCGCTATATCTATATGCACGGCGCGCCGGACGAGGATCCCATGGGTATCCCGTCCTCCCATGGCTGTGTCAAGATGCGTAACGCCGACATCATTTACTTGTTCGACCGGGTGGATATCGGGACCCCGGTTCTCATTCTGACCACGGAGGGGGTATGTCGCTAGGTCCGGTCATGATGGATTTGGCGGGTGTCACGCTCACGCCCATCGAACGTGAACAGTTGCGCCACCCGCTGGTCGGTGGCGTGATCCTGTTTGCGCGCAATTTCACGGACAGTGCCCAGTTGCGGATGCTCACAGCGGAGATTCACGCGCTGCGGCAACCCCCGCTCATCATCGCCGTCGATCACGAAGGCGGGCGCGTGCAGCGTTTTCGGGCCGGGTTTACGCCACTACCCCCATGTGGCGCCATGGGCGCCCTCTACGCGAAAGATCGCGGCGCGGCGTGTCTGTTGGCCCGCTCGGCGGGATTTGTCATGGCGGCGGAGCTGCTCGAAGCGGGGGTGGACATCAGTTTCGCGCCTGTTCTCGATCTCGATCGTGGGCACAGTGCCGTCATCGGCAACCGCGCCTTTGATCAGGATCCGGAGATCGTCACGGAGCTCGCCGGGCAGTACATAGCCGGCATGGCGGGTGCGGGCATGGCGGCGACCGGCAAGCATTTTCCCGGGCACGGCGGGGTGGCTGGCGATTCGCACACGGAACTGCCCGTCGATGATCGGCTGTTCATTGCCATTGAGCATACGGATCTCGTGCCTTTTGCGCATCTTGCAGGCGAGCTGGCCGGGATCATGCCCGCGCACGTTCAGTATCCGCAGGTGGCGCCCGAGCCCGCCGGTTTCTCACCGTTCTGGCTGCAAGAGATTTTGCGTAAACGCCTGCAATTTGAAGGCGTCATCTTCAGTGACGACCTCAACATGGCCGGTGCCCGTGGCGCAGGAAATCTGGTGGCCCGCGCGCAGGCGGCGCTGGCGGCGGGCTGCGACATGGTCCTTGCCTGCAACGATCCCGCCGGGTTGCCGGAATTGCTCGATGGTCTCGCAGGTTATGTGATGCCCACGAAGACACCGGCGCGCCTGGCGCGCCTCCATGGGCAGGCGGCATGGGGGGACGGTCCACTGCAGACTTTGCACGAGTACACCGAGGCCAGCCGTCTGCTTCGCCACTGGTATACGGAAACAGACGATGAAACAATTTGTTAGAATACCGGTTTCATGGTTAGTCTGAGGAGAGAGGGGCATGCCGCGCAGCCACCTGCCCGCCGAGGAGAACTGCCGCTCCTGTGCGCGTCTGGCCGCTTTTCGGGATCGCATCCAGGCAGATCATCCCGCCTACTGGTGCAAACCCGTACCGGCCTTCGGGCCGGTCGGCGCGCGCCTTTTGGTCGTTGGGCTTGCACCGGGGCTGCATGGCGCCAACGCCAGCGGGCGGCCCTTTACCGGTGACCACGCCGGCATTCTCCTCTATAAAACGCTGCACCGCCTGGGTCTGGCCAGCGCCCCGGTGTCTGCGGGCCGTGATGACGGACTGACGCTGCGCCACTGCCGTATCGTCAATACGGTCAAATGCGTGCCACCGCAGAACCGGCCGCTGCCCGAGGAGATCCGCCAGTGCGCCCCCTATCTGCAGGCCGAGCTTGCGCAGTTGCCAAAGGACGGCGTTATCATGGCGCTTGGGCGCGTGGCGCATGAGGCGGTCGTGCGCGCCCATGACCGGCGGCTGCGCGATCATCCCTTCGCGCACGGCGCGCGGCATGAACTGGACGGGCGGTCTCTGTTCGATTCGTATCACTGCAGCCGGTACAACACGCAAACCGGACGTTTGACGGAAGAGGCTTTCATGGCGGTGTTCGAGGCCGCGCAAGCGGCGCGGCCATGAAGGATTTGAAGATGCTGGCACGCGGGCTCGGCGAATGTCCGGGCGTGTACCGGATGATCGATGCGGCGGGCGGGGTGCTCTATGTGGGCAAGGCGCGCAGCCTGCGTAAGCGCGTGGCCAGTTATCTGCGGCCAAACAAGAGCGCGCGGACTGCGGCGCTCATGCGATCAGTGGTCGACATCGAAGTCACGGTGACGCATACCGAAACGGAGGCGCTGCTCCTTGAAAACAATCTCATCAAGACCTTAAAGCCTCGCTACAACATCCTGTTGCGGGACGATAAAGGTTATCCGCTCATCTTCCTGGGCCGGTCCGGCGAACCGTTTCCGCGGCTTGCTTTCCATCGCGGCGCGCGCCGGCTCCCGGGCCGTTACTTCGGTCCGTACCCGAGTGCCACGGCGGTGCGCGAAACCCTGAACCTTCTGCAGAAGGTGTTTCCCATCCGGCAGTGTGAGGACAGCGTCTTCCGCAACCGCACGCGACCGTGCCTGCAGTACCAGATCAAGCGCTGCTCGGGCCCCTGCGTCGGGCTTATCGATGCCGCCGATTATCAGCGCGACGTCGAACGTGCGGTACTTTTTCTGGACGGGCGGAGTCAGGCGCTTTTGTCGGCGCTGAAGGCCGACATGGCGGCGGCCGCGGCGCGCCAGGACTACGAACATGCGGCACTGCTGCGGGATCGCATCGCGTTGGTGGCGTCCTTGCAGGAACGCCAGTACGTCGACAATCCAGGCGGGGACGCCGATGTGATTGCCGCGGCCGAGGACGACGGGGTGATTTGCCTCGCGTTACTTTTCATCCGCGGCGGCCGCCAGCTCGGCAGCAAGACATTTTTTCCCAAGGTTCCGGAGGGGACTTCGGCTGAGGAGGCGGCGGCGGCGTTTTTGCCCCAGTACTATCTCGGCCAGCATCCGCCCGCGCGCATCTATGTGGGTCTGCCGATAGCCGACCGCAGCGTGCTGGCCGAGGCCCTTGGGGCCGATGCCGGCCATGGAGTCGAAATCAAGATGCCAACACGCGGTGCGCCACGGCATTGGGTGGCACTGGCGCAGACCAATGCAAACGACGCCTTGCGCCGACGCCTGGCGGAACGGGCGGGGTGGGAGACGCGGCTTGCAGCCACTCGCATGGCGCTGGGTTTGCCGAATCTGACCCGCATCGAATGCTTCGACATCAGTCATACGGGCGGCGAGGCCACACAGGCGTCGTGTGTGGTTTTTGGCCCGGAAGGTGCCATCAAGGGAGACTATCGCCGTTTCCGTATCGAAGGCCTGACGGCAGGTGATGACTACGGTGCGATCGAACAGGCGGTATTCCGCCGGTACGAGAAAGCGCCACTGCCGGATATGATCCTGATCGATGGGGGAGGCGGGCAGGTGGCGCGTGCCGCGGCCGCACTGGCCCGATTGGGCATCAGTGCGCCCATCCTCGGGATCGCCAAGGGGCCGCGCCGCCACTTCGGAGACGAGGAGTTTTACTGGCCGGACAGCCCTGCCGCGTGGACTCTGGAAGATCATCCGCAGGCTCTGTTATTGTTGGCTGAGATCCGGGATGAGGCGCACCGCTTTGCCATCACCGGTCACCGGGCGGCGCGCGGCCGAACGAGGCTGGTATCGGCGCTCGACGCGATACCGGGTATCGGGCCGAAGCGACGCCAGGTACTCATCAAGGCGCTCGGTAGTGCGCGTCTGGTGGCGCGGGCAGAGCTCGCCGACCTGGAGCGCCTGCCCGGTATCACACCTGTCCTCGCGCGGCGGATTTACGATACGTTTCACTCCGAGACAGATCAGTGCCCATAAACGCACCGAATATTCTGACGTTACTGCGGATTGGCATGATCCCGGTGTTCGTGGTCGTCTATAACCTGCCCCCCGAGTGGGCCCACACGGTGGCGGCGGCGCTTTTTCTGCTTGCAGCGATCACCGACTGGCTGGATGGATATCTCGCCCGCCGGCTCAACCAGTCCTCGGCCTTCGGCGCCTTTCTGGATCCTGTCGCCGACAAACTCATGGTGGCGGCCGCGCTGGTCCTGATCCTCGCCAATCCGTCATTACGCCCGCTTTTGATGAGCCAGGAGCTGTTTGCGGTGGTGGCGATCATCATCATCGGCCGGGAGATCGCCGTGTCCGCCCTGCGCGAGTGGATGGCCGAGCTGGGCCGGCGCAAAAGTGTGGCTGTGTCCTACATCGGCAAGTTCAAGACAACGTCGCAGATGGCTGCGATCCTGCTGCTGCTCTATGAGCGGCCGATCGACGGAGTGCCAGTCTTTCGTATCGGCGAGATCCTTTTGTACGTCGCGGGCACCCTCACGCTCTGGTCAATGATCTTGTATCTGCGCGCGGCCTGGCCGGTGTTGATGAAAGGAAACGGCAATCCTTGAGGCGGACTCTGACGTCTGGCGTGCGTGCCGGCACTTGGTGTAGAATGCACCAGGTGCAGAAGTGCCGCGTTTGGTCTTGACACCGGCGCGCGCCTGTTTACAATGCGATCTCTTTGCGGGAATAGCTCAGTGGTAGAGCACAACCTTGCCAAGGTTGGGGTCGCGAGTTCGAATCTCGTTTCCCGCTCCAAGCATTGCCTCTCCAGGAAGAGATATCTTCCGCTAAAGGCTGGGTGGCAGAGTGGTGATGCAGCGGCCTGCAAAGCCGTCAATGCCGGTTCGATTCCGGCCCCAGCCTCCACTTTCCGATTTGGATCCCGGGCGATACCTCGTCCACGACTCGCTGTGGTATGAAAGCAGGGCATGGTGGCCGCGCAACGCGGCGATCAAAAACACTTGATTGCATCCAGCCATTGTGCTTCGCCCGTGTTTTTCCGTAGCGGATGGCGCAGGGGCCGCCGGGATCGTCAGCTCCCCGGGCGTCTTTGCGGTACGGGGGAGGTCGCAAGAGCCGTGCGGATCGTCATGGTCCGGATCCCCATGCTATCGTGAAGCGGGCCTGTCCTGCGGATCGTCACACGATAGACGCCACTGACTCGAATTCCGAAAAGATGATTATCCCCCCATCCCCAATCCTGCGTTAGGCGGGCAAGCGCCCGGCTCCATTTAGAGGATTGGAGTGCGAAGTAGGGGGAGGTTACGTCCCTAAACTGCTGTAAATAGCTGACGAGCTCAGGTGGTTGGTGCCACCACCTCGATCCGGTAAATTGGCGTTATCGAGACGGTAATTTAACCAGGAGATCAAGGCAGTGGCAGATTATGCGATTGACGTAGGTTGAGAGTTGTTGCCAGAGTTGCTGAATGGGCCAGAAGGCCTGGCGAAGCTTGCGGAGGCGGTCTTGAATCAGGTGCTGGAAGCGCAGATGACCGAACACCTCGGGGCGAGTCCGCACGAGCGGACGGCAGAGCGTCAGGGCTACCGCAATGGGGTACGGCCCCGGACTCTGTACACCCGCGTGGGGCCCGTGACCCTGCAGGTGCCGCAAACCCGGGACGGCAGCTTCCCGCCAGAGATGTTCAGGCGTTATCAGCGCAGTGAGCAGGCCTTTGTGCTGGCACTCATGGAAATGGTGGTACAGGGCGTCTCCACGCGCAAAGTCACGGAGATCACGGAAACTCTCTGTGGCGCCTCCTTTTCAAAATCCACAGTCAGCCAGCTTTGCGCCGGCCTCGATCCCCGGGTCCGGGCCTTCAATGAGCGCCATCTCACCGCCGACTATCCGTTCGTGCTGGTGGACGCGCTGGTCCTCACGGTCCATGAAGCCGACCGGGTGGTATCGAAGGCCGCCCTCATCGCCTCGGGCATCCGCAGTGACGGCATCCGTGAGGCCCTGGGCATCCAGATTGGTGACTCCGAGTCTTGCGCCACATGGAATGACTTCTTCAAGAGTCTGAAGGCGCGGGGCCTGAAAAAGGAGTCCTCTGGCTGCTCTCCGATAGCCATGCAGGCCTTGTGGAAGCCGCCCGCAAGCACTTCCGGGGGGTCGCCTGGCAGCGCTGTCAGGTCCACCTCATGCGCAATCTGTTGGGGCATACCCCCACCGTCATCGTGCTGAAGTGGCCAGACAGGCCAAGCGCATCTTCCAGGCGGTCGATCTTACGGAGGCCCGCGCCCATCTGACCACCTTCGTGACTACCTTCGAGAAGACGGCTCCGAAGGCCGTGGCGTGCCTCGAAGAAGGCTTCGAGGCACGCCTTGAGTGTGCTGGTGCGGCCTGAGAAAGACCGCAGGCGACTGCGCACCACCAACATGCAGGAGCGGCTCAGCGAAGAGATCCGCCGCCGGGAGCGCGTGATCCGGATCTTCCCGAACAGCGACTCGGCCCTGCGCCTGGTCGGCGCCCTGCTGGCTGAACAGAACGAGGTCTGGGCCGAACGGCGCTACCTGGATATGGATGAATTCCATGAGTGGCGGGCAGCACGACAGTCCACGCACACCGGAGGCCATCTCGTGGCGCTAAGCCAGAGAAGGGATGTCACTATCGGATCGAATTTACAGCAGAGATTGGACTTGACCCCTCCTGCAGCAGATCAAAGTCTCTCATATTGGCGCTCACATTTTGTCCGGAAGTCGCTGAAGCTACACATGGTGACTCGCACTGAGCCCGGATTCATCTTCGAAGAAGATCTCGGCCTTCTCGTGCTTCGTCATCCAGCGGCTCATGCACCTCATAGGGCTTGCGGCTTTGTACCCCAAGCGCAGCGTAAGTGCCCCTGGTCCGGGTCATCGCATTTATTCCCAGACGGGCATATCGTGGTACACTGGAGCGCTTGGTGGCTACGCACATGACCCCCGTAAACCGTTTTCTGGCGCTGGATTTCGAGACCGCAAGCCGCAGTCGCACGAGTGCCTGTGCACTTGGGCTGGTGGCGGTCAGCGACAACGGCATTGTGACCGCCGAAACCTTTCTGATCCGGCCGCCGCGACCGCATTTCGAATTCACCCACATCCATGGGCTGACATGGGAGGATGTGCGGGAAGCTCCGACCTTTGCCGAGCTCTGGCCGCGGATCAGCACTTATCTCGAACAGGCGGATTTTCTGGTCGCGCACAATGCGCCTTTTGATCAGGGCGTGCTCGGGCGCTGCTGCGAGCATTATGGTCTGCGGGCGCCGGAACGGCCGTTTTTCTGCACCGTTCAGATTGCGCGACGCCAGTGGGGTATCTATCCGACGCGGTTGCCGGATGTATGCGCACAGCTTGGTATAGCCCTTTCGCATCACGATGCGGGATCGGATGCCCGTGCCTGCGCCGAGATTGCTTTGCGGGCGGGACGGGAGGGCTGGCGGCCGGTCCTGTCGCCGCGGGCGGCCGATAGCTAGTCGCCCAGGCGCCCGTGCTTGTTGATGGCTTGGCGACTGCCCCACTGGCCAATGGACTCGACGGCAACGCCGACCCACCAGTATTCTGTGATGCTGTCGTGGCTGTGTCCGCCAATCAGTTGATGCCCTGGACTTAGCCGCATACGATCGATGTGGTGTTCAGCATCGGCCCGCCTGCGGAAAATGGACCAATTGACGGCATTGGCCAGCGGTACCACGCTTGGGGTCTCGCGTTCCTGATCCAGGATGTCGTAGGAAGTGGCCATTGAACAGTCCTCGTTATGACCGGGTACCAATATAGCCGATGGGTGCACGCGCAGACCAGTACCCTCAAAGTCACCGACGGGCGGGAGCTTTACGTTCCCAGTTGCGGCGACAGGCGCGTCGTTGTGGTCATGCACGGACCACACTATAGTAGGGCCATGCCATACAAGATATCTTCGTGCGCGCATCGCAGGTGTTGGGCGGGCGGCAACGGCTGTGCGGCCTGCCGGACAGGAAGTGGCGCGCGCCTCGCCGGAACCGGGCGCATCGGCTGCAACAGTCCGCACCTGGTGGCTTCCTGTATTGCGAGAGCATCATGAAAATCGCACCGTTCTGGGCTCTCGTGTTCAGCTTGACGGCATGCGCGCCGACGCGCTACTACAGTCTCGCCGTGCAGCCCCCCATACACCGGGAGGCGGCGCCGGGCGCGCCGGTAAGTGTTGCCGGCGTCGTCTTGCCGCCTGGTTTTAATCATTTATCGCTCACGCGTTTTCAAAGCCTTACGCATGTGCTCGTCAGCGCCCGTTCGCGCTGGGTGTCGTCTCCGCAAAAGCTCTGCCGGGAAGTACTTGCCGAGGATCTGGCACAGCGCCTGTCGAAAACGATCGTGTTGTTGCCCGGGCAATCTGCGCCAGGGCATTTGCGCGCACTGCACATCGTAATCGATCGTTTCGTTCCCACGAAGAAACATCAGGTGTTGTTGCGAGCCCACTGGTCTGTGTCGGGATCGGCGGCCGCGAACGGGACTGCGCGCATCATTGTGGATGGCTCGATCCGCGCGGCCACCGAGGCGCAGGTCATGAGCCAGGCGCTGGCCCGCCTCGCGTCGGTGATCAGCTGGCGTCTCGCGCAAGCCAGCCATGGTGTGGCCCTCTCCCCGCAGATTCCAACGCCCCCTCGCGATACGGTTTTTTAAGCCCATCCCCCCATTCCGCCTACTACGTGCCGGACGCCATCCTGGCAGGGCAGCGGGGTCTTTAGGCCCAGGCCCGGCCGCATACCATATGCGCCCTGAGGACAGAGGTTGGGGGCTTGGCCGCCTGCGGCTTACGCGCTGGCAGTTTCGCGAATACGCAGGTGCCAATCGCGTCCCTCCCATTGGCCGGTGTCATGCCAGAGAAGCGTAAAGTCGAGGAGACGCGCGCGATAGAGGTGGCTTTGCGGCAGATGGACGAGATGCGCCAAGCCATGATCCTCAGACTGGACATCCGTGGGGTCGAGCCAGCCGTCAAACCCAATATGTACGGTGGCAGGGCGCGGCAGGAGAAGGTAGAGATCAAGGCCAGCCGGAATTTCCAAGACGGGGTTCGGGTATTGCCAGATCACATAATCAACAGTGGCGCGGGTCCCCCGGTAGCGCGCCTGTGTCTGAGTCGGCATGTCGACGATACGGCCTGCGGCGATACTCAAGGTAAGCTTGATGAGTTCGGCGTGAGCCCATACGAGCGGCATTGCCGAGCCCGTCGGACGCCCCGGATGCAGATGGCGTGCGTTGATCGCCGCGGCGTCCCACACCTGTTCTGGAAGGAGTCCGCCGCGGCCTACCATGCGGCTTAAGGTTTCCAGATAAGGAAGCGGGTCTTCGCCTGCGAGCAGTGCGTAGTGACCGCGTTCGCCCGTCAGCAGCGGCCAGCCGCGGCCGTGGCCGGATCCATCAAACGGGCGCCCATCATGGTGTTCGCCATAACCATCGCCGTTGTAGCGGTGCCAGACCGGGCCCGATGGCGTTTCGACTTTCAAAAGCGCATCGGCAGCATACAGAGAACTACGCACCGCCGGGTCATCCGGTTGGCGCAGGCCATAACGGCACAACTGCAGGAAATCCACCGCGATTTGCTCTCCGGCGCCCGGCGCGGCATGGTAACGGTGGTTCTTGATCGGCAATGGCTGTTCGCGGATATCTTCCCCGCAAAGCGTGTTCGCCGGCGCAATGCGCACGTAGTAGCAGGGGATGCGCAGCGCCTGACTCAAGGTCGTATTGTGTACGCAGGTCCAGTTTTCGAGATGGCTGTTCCAGTAATCTGCAACGAGCAGGGCACAACGACGCTCCTTCTCGGGCAGGAAGCGTGCGCCCTCCGTAAGCGCGGCAATCATGATCGCCATGGTGAATGTGTTGATGCCGGCATCTTCCTCCCAGCGATCCTGGGGCGTCACCGGACCTTCCCGCAAAAGAAAGGTGAGTGCGCGGCGTACCATGTCGATGACGCTCATGCCCTGGAGTGCACCGTGATCCTCGAGAAGGCCGGCGAGAATCACCGGAAAACCCGTCTCGTCAAGCTGCACACCCTGCCAGAATGGTTTGCCGCCCAACCATTGGTTCTGCAGCCAGTGGCCGTCGCTTTGTTGTGTGGCCATCAGGTAGACCAGGACCTGGCGGGCCTCGTCCAGCGCGCCGAGAGCGACGAGGGCGCCAGCGCTTTCCACAAGATCCCGCGGCCAGACCAGATGATAGCCCGCCCGGCTGTTGCTCGACTCCCCCCAAGGAACGGACAGGCTCGCGACCATTGCGCCGGGTACTGTATGGTCAATGTGTACCTTGATTATGGTGGCGGAACGGTGGAATAGATGTGTGACGGAAACAGGCAGGTTTTCCACAAGCGGAGGAACCCTGAGCGTCCTGTGCCACGCCTGCCAGCCGGCCACGTACTGGCTGAGTACGCGGGGAAAGCCCTCGTGCAAGGTGGCGTAGGCAAGTGTCGCTGCGGTCTCCTTGCTTGTCCCAAGACCAAGCGCGAGGGTGCCCGCCGGATGGGCAAGGCGTGCGCCAAGCGTCACTTCGGCCGGTCCCGCGTCGGTGTGGTTCCACGTCATCGAGCCGTGCCGGGCGAAATCCTGCCAGAGATCACTTTCGCCGACGACACCCACGGAACGTGCCGCAAAGACGCAGCGGTCGTCATCCGTGCGCACAGCAAGGGCCATGCCAAACGGCCCCTGTTCAGCCCACAACACCTGGCGGCCGTTCCACTCCGCCGTCTGTGCGCGCATGTGCGCCGCATCCTCGCCAAGCCGGGGCGCCGCCAGGACATGTACAAAGAGCGAGGGATCCCCGATCAGCGAGTAGTGGATGAGCAGCACATCGCGGCAGGGATCGGTGCAGATCTGCAGGATGAATGTGAAGCGTTCGTGATGATGCGTGATCGTGAAGGCGGGAACGCAGGTATCCTGCCAGACCACCCGATAATGGCCGAGGCGGCGGATCTCCACCCAGAACCCCTCGTTGTCCGCGATGAGGAAACCAAGATCCTTCAGTTGGGGGATATCGATGCGCGGGTAATACACCTCGGTGACGATACCCTCGGCGAGCGTAAACCACAGACGCGAGGAGGACAATCCGCACCCGACGCCGTCTTTGGCGGCGGTAGACCATGTGGCGGTGGATCCGGGTTCGTTGGGCACGGCAGTCTCCTTCATGCGCAACAGGGAGAAGGGACGCACCATGCATGTCCGGGCGCCCGCTGCCGACGCGATGCGTGGAAATCGTCGTCTGGGGGAGAGTCTAGGTGTGGTGACCCGCAAAGGCAAGCGCCAACCGGCGCTCTCGTTGTCGTGGTGCACTCGGTTGGCGCTGTGCCCGTGTCGCTTGCCCGCTGCCTGTGCGGGCCGTAACATAAAGAGCGCAAGATGTCGTCCGGATGGATCCGGCACACCACGCCGTCTGCAGAAAGAACAAGAATCGTAAGGAGTAGGGATGCCGACCGACGATGATTCTGCCCGCCAGACAGTTCCGTATCCCTTCACGGATGAGGACGTCTATCTGTTTCGTGCCGGGCGCCACTGCCGCCTGTATGAGAAATTCGGGGCGCATGTGCGCACAGTCGACGGGCGCGAGGGGGTCTCATTTGCCGTCTGGGCGCCCAACGCCGCCGCCGTGTCGGTCGTCGGCGACTTCAACAGCTGGTCGGGCGCGTCGCACGCACTCATCCAAAGTGACGATGGTGCCGGCATCTGGTACGGCTTTTTCCCCGACATCCACGCAGGCTGCCTCTACAAATACCGTATCCACTCCCGCCACCACGGCTATACGGTCGATAAGGCCGACCCGTTCGCATTCCTGAGCGAGGTGCCGCCACGCACCGCCTCCGTGGTATATCCCTTGCGTCACGCGTGGCGGGATGACACCTGGATGCGCGGGCGGGGTCAAAGTAGCGCGCTCGATGCGCCCATGAGTATCTACGAACTTCATCTGGGCTCGTGGCGGCGCGTGCCCGAGGAAGGCAACCGGATGCTGACTTATCGCGAGCTTGCTGCAGTTCTTCCGGACTATGCGCGCGATATGGGCTTTACTCATGTGGAATTCATGCCCATCGCCGAGCATCCCTTCTACGGATCGTGGGGTTATCAGGTGACGGGCTATTTTGCCGCGACCGCACGCTATGGAACTCCCGTGGATTGTCAGTATCTCATTGATGAACTGCATGCGCACGGCATCGGCGTCATTTTGGACTGGGTGCCGTCGCATTTTCCGGCAGACCAGCATGGTCTCGGGTTCTTTGATGGAACGCATCTTTATGAACACGAGGATCCGCGCATGGGGTTTCATCCGGAATGGAATTCGAGCATCTTCAATTACGGGCGGCACGAGGTGCGATCAATGCTCGTATCGAGCGCGATCTTCTGGCTTGATCGTTACCACGCCGACGCACTGCGCGTAGACGGGGTGGCATCGATGCTCTATCGCGATTATGCGCGTGCGCCCGGTGAATGGATTCCCAATGCCGAAGGCGGACGGGAGAGCTGGGAGGCCGTGCATTTCCTGCAGCAACTGAACGAGGCGGTATACCGGGAATTTCCGGATGCCCAGACTATTGCCGAGGAATCGACGGCATGGCCGATGGTGTCACGGCCGACGAGCATGGGTGGCCTGGGTTTCGGCCTCAAATGGAACATGGGCTGGATGCATGACACGCTCGATTATTTCGCGCTCGATCCGGTATACCGGCGGTTTCATCATGGCCAATGGACATTCAGCATCTGGTACGCATTTCACGAGAATTTCGTTCTACCCCTTTCCCACGATGAGGTCGTCTACGGGAAGGGATCTTTGTTGAGCAGGATGCCGGGGGATCGCTGGCAGAAGTTTGCCAATCTGCGGCTTTTGTTTGGCTATATGTACACCCACCCGGGCAAGAAGATGCTGTTCATGGGCGGCGAATTTGGGCAATGGCGGGAATGGAATCACGAGGAAAGTCTCGACTGGCACCTGCTTGCACAACCCGAACATGAGGGTGTGCAGCTCTGCCTGCGGGCATTGAACGCCATGTACCGGCGTGAATCCGCGTTGTGGCGGCGGGATTTTTCACAGGATGGGTTCGAATGGGTGGACGTACAGGATGCCGAGCACAGCGTCATAAGTTTTTATCGCAAGGATCTGGATGGCAATCTGCTGCTTGTCGTCTGTAATGCGACTCCGGTGCCGCGTTTCAATTATCGCGTGGGTGTCGCGCGCCCGGGCGTGTGGCGCGAGATCATGAACACGGACGCCGTCGATTACGGCGGCAGCGGACACGGCAACATGGGCTCCACGCACACAGCGCCGGTCGGCGCGCATGAGCAGCATCAATCGTTGAATCTGACCCTGCCGCCACTTGGCACCATCGTGCTCAAGGCGCCCGACGCCGGAGGCCTCTAGATGGACGGCGGGACGCCGGTCGAGGGTATGTGCGTGGCAGGACGGACGCGCGTCATGATCGAAGGGATCACACCGGTCGTCGATGGGGGGCGCTTTGCCGCCAAGCGCATCGTCGGTGATGCCGTCGCAGTCGAGGCCGATGTGTTCGCCGACGGTCACGACGCTGTCGCAGCCGCGCTGCTCTGGCGACCGCCGGCGGGTGACTGGCAGGAACAGCGCATGACGGCGGCCGGCAATGACCGGTATGTGGGGCATTTCGATGCGGCAAATATCGGACGCTATCATTTTTTCATTACCGCATGGGTGGATCGCTTCGAAAGCTGGCGGCGGGAACTGGCACGCCGTCCAGACGACGATCCGGACTGGCCGTCGGCGCTCGCCGTGGGCCGGGATCTGATCGAAGCGGCGCGGCGGGAATCCCGTCACCGCGAAGACAGGGTTCTTCTCGAGGCAGCGCTTGGTGCACTGAGCAACGCGCCGACACCCGGAGCGCAGAGGACGGTGGTTCTGGATGAAACACTGTCCGTGGTCATGCAACGGCAGGGTGCGCGTGACCACAGCGCACGGTCGGACGAATTGGCCGTGCGGGTCGAGCGGCCGCGGGCAGGATATGGCGCTTGGTACGAATTCTTCCCGCGGTCCTGCGGCCACAACGGGCATGGCCGGTTGCGGGATTGTCTACCGATGCTGCGGTATGTCGCATCCATGGGTTTCCAGGTGGTCTACCTGCCACCGATCTCTCCGATCGGCCACACCCATCGCAAGGGCGCAAACAACACGCCGGTGGCGGAGGAGGGGGATGTGGGCAGCCCATGGGCGATCGGCAGCGAGGAAGGCGGACACACGGCTATAGAGCCCGCCCTGGGCACACTGGCAGACTTCCACTGGTTCATGCGCGAGGCCGCAGCGCTTGATCTCGAAGTGGCGCTCGATCTCGCTTTCCAGTGCTCCCCCGATCATCCCTACGTACGGGAACACCCGGAATGGTTCCGCCACCGTCCGGATGGCAGCATCCAGTACGCCGAGAACCCGCCGAAGAAGTATCAGGATATCTATCCCCTCCATTTCGAGTGTGCCGACTGGCAGGCCTTGTGGCAGGAACTCAAGTCGGTCGTTGTCTTCTGGATCGAGCAGGGCGTGCGCATCTTTCGTGCCGACAATCCCCACACCAAGCCGTTCGCGTTCTGGGAGTGGCTGATCGAAGAAATCACAGGGCAGTACCCGGACGTCCTGTTCCTGTCCGAGGCGTTTACCCGGCCAAAGGTCATGAATCGCCTGTGCAAACTGGGATTCACCTATTCCTACACATATTTCACATGGCGCGTGTCGCGCCATGAGCTCACCCAGTATTTCCAAGAATTGACGACGCCGCCCATGCGAAACTTTTTCCGGCCCCATGTATGGCCGAACACACCGGACATTCTGCCCGAGTACCTGCAGGGCGCCGGACGCGGCGCCTTTGCCCTGCGCTTCGTGCTGGCGGCGACGCTTGCTGCTAACTATGGGATTTACGGACCGGCCTTTGAACTCCTGGATTGTGAGCCGCTCGTGCTGGGCAAGGAGGAGTACAAGGATTCCGAGAAATATCAGCTGCGGCGCTGGGATATCCACAAGCACGACAGCCTGCAGGCGCTCATCCAGCGGGTCAACACCATCCGCGACACCCATGTGGCCCTGCAGTCCGACGAGTCGCTGCGGTTTCACGAAACGACCAACGAACAGCTGCTCTGTTATAGCAAGAAACCGGCGGGAGGGACCGGCCGCGCGATGCTGATGATCGTCAATCTGGATCCGTATCACCGGCAAAGCGGCAAGGTGCATTTTCCGCTGGAAGACGCGGGATTTTCACGTGGGGAGGCCGCGCAGATGCACGATCTTCTGTCAGATGCCCGCTACATCTGGATCGGTGCGGACCACTATGTCGAACTCGATCCCGCGGTGGCACCCGGTCACATCTTCGAGCTGAAGAGGCGGGCGCGTACGGAGCATCATTTTGACTACTATGCCTAGGGTGGCCGGATGACACGCAAGTTGGCCAGCGGCACATTCGAGAAGGATCCGCTCTGGTACAAGGATGCCGTCATCTATGAAGTACACGTGCGTGCCTTTTTCGACAGCAACAGCGACGGTATCGGGGATTTCGCGGGACTGACCGGCAAGCTCGATTATATCCGGGATCTCGGCGTCAATACCATCTGGGTGCTGCCGTTCTATCCGTCACCCGGCCGCGATGACGGATATGATATCGCCGACTACGTGGGCATCCACCCAGACTACGGCACCGGACGGGATTTTCGCCGCTTCGTCAGGGCGGCGCACGAGCGCGGCTTGCGCGTCGTCACGGAGCTCGTCGTAAACCATACCTCCGACGCGCATCCATGGTTTCAGGCGGCGAGGCGCGCGCCACCTGGCTCGGCGAAGCGCGAATTCTATATCTGGAGCGAGACCGCAAAACGATTTGAAGACACGCGCATCATTTTCACCGACAGCGAGAAGTCCAACTGGACGTGGGATGATGTGGCGCAGGCTTACTATTGGCACCGGTTTTTCTTTCACCAGCCCGATCTCAACCACAACAATCCCCAGGTGGTCAAGGCCGTCATCCGGGTAATGCGCTACTGGCTCGATCAGGGTGTCGACGGTCTGCGGCTCGACGCGCTGCCCTATCTGTGTGTACGCGAGGGAACCACCAACGAGAACCTCCCGGAAACCCACGCCGTGACACGGCACATGCGCGCCGTGATCGACGCCCATTACGAGGACC
>JAJYPD010000063.1 GCA_021795715.1 Pseudomonadota bacterium | reverse complement strand
TGGCAGCTTTTCTTCCAGCAATCGTGCATCGTCGACAAGGGCTTGTTGCCAAAGGACATCACCGCGAGCCGCCGCGATCTCATGATGGGCGTGATCGGCATGGTGATCGTTGCGAGCGCCATCATCATCGTCACCGGTGAGCACCTGCATACCCTGGCGGGGGCATCGAGCCTGGACGTGCAGAGGATCCTTGGTGATCTGCAAGCGACGGTCGGCAACTGGGCGCGGACGCTGTTTGCGCTCGGTCTCGTCGAGGCGGGGCTCATTTCCGCCATCGTCATCACGGCGAGCACGGCGTGGGCGGTCGGTGAAGCGCTCGATTTGCCGCGGTCCTTGAACGAATCGCCGGCGCGGGCGTGGGCGTTCTATGCGCCCGCTATTGTCGGCACCGCCGTGGCGGCGGGCATCGTCATGTTGCCGCATGTGCCCCTTGGTTTTCTGAACGTCACGGTGCAGGTGATCGCCACCATCTTCATGCCGGCGGCGATGTTGTTTCTGCTGATGCTCGTCAATGACGAGGAACTGATGGGTGCGCACGTCAACAGCCGGCGCCGCAACGTGGTGGTGATCGTCATCATGGCGCTGCTCATCATCTGCAATGCGCTCTACGGCATTGCCACCGTGGCGCCCCAGGTGTTTGGAGGCTCGGCATGAAACAGCGGGATATCAGCCAGGCGGAACTGGCGCAGCTGCTGCGTGATGAAGGGTGGGACAAGCCCCTTGCGCCGGTGCGGCTAAAAACACTCAAGCCGTGGCACCAGGCGGTTTTTTGGGGTCTGCGCCTTTACATCGTGGTGATGCTCATCATCGTCATCTGGGCTTTCGGACACGGTCACTTCTAGGCCCCCCCCCGGGGCGGGCGTTCGTGGGCGCCGGTCTGCTGCATCCTTCATCTCACGCGCACAAGACGCAGGCGCGGCGCCTGATCGGCGGCCGGCGTCGTGTGCGCTGCGTTGGCGGCGCAAGCGGGACGGTCAAAGGCCCGTGGCGGCATGGCGGCCGGCGGCATCGCATGGAGCAGGACGGCGGCGCCGCCAAGCGCCCCAAGGAGGGCGGCCACCTCCAGGCGAAGGGAGCGCGCAAGGCACATCAGGAGTCCCAAACGGGATCCGGGTTTCTCCGCCGACCGCCGCAGGCGGGGCAATACGACGTAGCGGTTCAGGGCGCCAAGCCCCATCGCGACTCCCACGAACGCGAGTTTGACGAGCAACACCCGGCCGTAGGGTGTTGTCGTGAGGTTGTGCAGACGGCCAAGATAGTACCAGGCGCTCACCGTGCCGGTGACGAGAATGGCCAGGAGGGCCGGCCCGCAAGCCGCGAAAGGCGCTCGACGAGCTTTAGCGCCGAACCGGATTCGGGGTGGGTACGGAAAAGCGGCGGGAATACGGCGAGGACCACCGCCAGCAGGCTGCCCATCCACAGCGCGGCGGCCAGCAGATGAATCCAGTCCACCCATTCCGGCAGCGCGAACGCGCCCGCGTCGGCCGGATGTCCGGTGGCGCTGCGCGTGAAGGCGACGGCGGATGTGAGAATCAGCATGGCGGCTGCGCTGTTGCGGGTGCGTGCCGGGTCGCGCCCCTGCCACCAGAGGACGGCGAGGAGCACCAGTATCATCGGGCGCGCAAGCCAGATGTGTCCAAACTGCGTGTCTTTGGCCACCATCGGCAAAAGCGCGACGCTCTGCCGGAGTGACTCCCCGCTCATCTCCATGGTGCGGCCGATGAAAAGCGCGATGCTGCTTGCAATGAGCGCCAGGATGCTCGCACCCGCAAGCCGCCAGAGCGACCGGTCGAGATAGCGGGCGTCGGCGGTCGCTACCCACAGCCGGCAGGCCAGCGCGCCGATGACAAGAAAGAGGGCGAGGATGTCGCAGGCGCTCAGTGTGACATACAGGGTATGGAGACGCATCGTCAGGGCTTGATACGGAAACTGTAGTGGCCTTCGGTGTGGTGGCCATCGACTGCGATCACGCTCCAGTCGACGCGGTATTTCCCGGGCGCAAGCGGCGGGATCGCGACCTCAAGCAGCCGGTCCCGGCTGTGCGCGGCGACACGGGCGCGGCCGCGGCTGACTGTGGCGCCGGCGGGTGTCTTCACGGTGAGATGGCAAAAGAGGCCCTCGAGACCGGCATCGAACCAGATACGCACAAGCGGTGGGCTGGCATGGAGGGTGGCGCCGACGCGCGGCCGCGAGCGTTCCGGAAAGGCGTGGGCGGCAGCGAGGCCGGGGATAGGAAGGAGAAAGACAAGGAGAGTTGCACGCAACATCTGTGTCATGGGTATCCTTGTCATGCCGGTGGGGTGTTCCGGAAGATCGGTGCGCCGAGGCTGTGCGGGAAGACGTCATCCATATAGAAGCCGACGCCAAGGAGGAAGCCGATGCCGCGGCCGCTCGCCCGGTTCATGGGCAGCATGGCCTCAAGGCCGACCTGGCCGTAGTGTCCGATCCAAACGAAGCCCGGGTCGATGGTGCCGCGGGTTTGCCCGGCGCAGGGGCCGCTCGTACACGTTTGCATCGGCAGTTCAACGAGCGGCACCAGATTGTTGAACGGCGCATGGAGACCGATGTCGCGGACGAAATTCTGCAGGTAGGGCAGGCTGTACTGGAATGACAGGCCGTAGTCCACCGTATCTGACGCGCCCGCCGACAGGGCGATGTTTGGCGTGACGGCGCCCGTGATCGCCGCCGGCCGCAGATAACGCAACGTTCCAGGCAGGTCACCCAAGCCCCGCCCAAAGAGCAGTGTCGGCGAGATGGTCGAGTAGGGCGCGCCGATGGCTGTGCTGCCGCTGCCGCCGATGGTGGCGCTCAAGCCGCCCGTGATCAGCGTTTCCGCCGAATCGCTGATCCACAGCAGATCCTGGAGGCCGATGTTCAGGTCATCCAGGCCGCGTGGTCCGTTGGCGCCGCCGGGTGATTGGTAGTCCGTACCCACGGACAGCCCCAGGCGGTGGGTCAGGGTTTTGGAATAACTGAGCGACCAGATGGATGTATCGACGGCCGATTGGCCGACCGGGGCACGGGCCAAAGTGAGGTCCAGTTCGTCGGTGATGCCGGGATCGCTGAAGGTGAGGGTCCCCGGAAAGACGCGCATCCCGACGATGGCATGCGCCGACGTGGCCGCTGGGGCCGCGGCGAGGCACAAAATCGCCCCCAGCGAAGCGGTGATCCTGCGCATGGTTATGGGGGAGCTCCTCTGTCGATGGCGGCCGGAAGTGTAAGACCGGCGCTGTGTGGGATGCAAGGCGAAAGTGCCGCGGCGTTACGATGTGCGCATTGCCGCGGATGCGGATGGCGCTATAGTGGGGACCTGTGTCGCAAGGAGGCGGTTCATGGAAGTCTTCGACGCGCTCGGTTTTCGCTGGGATCGTTCGACGGTGGCGTGGGATGTCCCCGTGCACACGGCCGATCGCGTGTGTTTCCATTTCTTGCGCATGTTGCCCGAGTTCGTCTGGAATGAAGGCGTCCTCGAAAGCAATCCCTTCACCTATTCCGAGGTCCAGACCCTCATGGAGGGGGTGACCATCGGCGGGCGGCGGATTTCCGACCAGACACAGATCCTGAACCTTGCGCGCAGCGCGCGCCGGCTTTTGACCCTCGTGCGAACCGGTCAATTCGCAATTACGAAGCCTATTTTTACAGAGTTGCATGCGTTGGCCGCCCGCCACGATGCGCTCGAGTGGGGTCATTTCCGGGGAGAGGGGGAGGAGACCCTCTATACTCCGGAAGTGAGCCTCGGCGAGCGGGGCCGCTACAGGCCGTCCCCAACGGTGGCCGGTGCGCGCCCCCTCCAGGATCTTTTCGATCGGGGCGTGCAGGCGCTCGATGCGCACGTGCCCCGTCCGTTCGAAAAGGCACTCGCCTTCTTTCTGTTTGCGGTGCTGCAGCAGTTCTTTTTCGACGGCAACCGGCGCGCCGCCGATCTCATGATGAACGGCATCCTGATGTCGCATGGCATCAATGCAATCCGCGTGGACGCCTCCCGCATGGAGGCTTTCAATGAACAGATGCAGCAGTTTTTTGTAACCCAAGACGGCAGCGCGGTGATGGCGCTGCTGACGGATTGCCATCCCGAAGCGGCGGCGATTCATGCCGCCAACCCGCCGATTCCGGATCTGCGCGCGCAGGTCTGGGAAGATGAATCCGGTGCAGGAGAGGAGGCAACGTGACCGAGGGGTGCGGCCGGGCAGATGCCCGCCGCACCTCCTGGATCAGGAGGACTGATCGGACTCCGGGGTGGGCGCAGGTGGCGCGGCTTCCACCGGGCGCGGGCTCACCGCGCTGCGCTCCGGCGCCCCGTGGGACTCCTCTTTTGGCAAGGCCGTTGGCTCTTCGCGCGGCGCAGACGGCAAAAGGAGCGGTTCGGGGTTTGCGCCGGGCGCGGACGCGGTGGGTGTGGTGACCCCCGTTTCCTTGCCGGACGGCTGTTCGGTGCGCTCGCCACTATGGCGGCCACGGCCGCCCCGCCGGGAGCGATGGCTGCGCGGGCGGCGTGCCGCTTCGGCCTTTTCGCCGGCTGCAGCCGACGTTTCCTCGGGCTTTACGCGTTCGGGTTTTTCCGGTTTTTCCGGTTTTTCGGAACGTTCGCGCCGCGGTGTTCCTTCGGGTTTCGCGGCCTGCGGACGCGCAGCTGCGGCGCGCCGCGGCGGACGGGCCGGTTTCGGGG
>JAJYPD010000062.1 GCA_021795715.1 Pseudomonadota bacterium | reverse complement strand
CGGGATGTCGCTGTCGGGATGTTTCGCTGTGACGAGCCCGCCGCGCAGCGGGTGTTTGAACTGATGATGCGAGCCTTTCACGCGGACCAGGACCCAGCCTTCGGCCTCCAACCGCTTGATGACGCGCTTGCTGTCCATGGTGGGTATTATACCCACCGCAAGACCTGATGTACACCCCCGCACTGCCAGCTATAGAAAAATACCCCGGAGTGCCGAGGTGTACATCGAAGCCACCCCCCCACTCACTCCCCCTGATGACCGTGTAAACGTCATCGTGGGCGCCGCCGGTGCTATGAGCGGCCCGGACATTGCCGGTCGCACATTGTAGGCCGCACGGCCTATGGCCGGTTGGACAGCCTGGACACCGAAAGCGAGGCCGAAACGGCCGCCACGCACGGGGTAGCCTCGCTAGCCCCGCGCGATAGTTGGATTTTTCAGTGGCAGGGTTGTGTTGGCTACGGTCCCTGAGCGGCCTGCGGTCCCTGGGCGAGCGGTTCAAAAGCGCAGGCCCATAGGAGCAATTCTGTGGCCGGCGCCCGGCCGGCGACCTCCTGCAAGGCCGCCAGCGCGTCGCCGCCATGCCGGCTCAATAGCTTCTCCGCGGCCGCGACCAAAGCCGCGCAGGCCTGATCCAGCGTGAGGCCGCGGGAAAGGGCCGTGGCGCGGATCTCATCGAGCGTGCAATCCAGCGTGGTGTTGGATATGCGCCGCCCGCTCTGGCGCAGAACAAAGTCGGACAACTTGGCTCGTGTCATATGCTCACCCATGGATAGCACCCCCGCCGCGACGGCTGCGCGTGTTGTGAGGCTGTCTGCGGCGCGTCCTTCCTTCTCGTGGTAAAAATTGTCGATGCGCAGTCCGTGCCCGACCAGCGGCAACATGCTGTAGATCTCCACCTTGACTGGCTTGTCGCGGCGCACGGCGCGGAGCCGCCCGATGGCCTGCGCCGTGTCGGCGGCTAGGCGGTCCAGCAGCCAGGCCCTGGCGTCCGGGACGGTCGGCAAGGGCGCTTCCACGCGCAGCGTCCAGCCGTCGATCCCGACGGTCTGACCGCGGGACGTGGAGCCGTCCCAGGCCAGCCAATGCACCCCGGCCTCCGCGAGTGCGGCGCGGTCCGCCGCGTACTGCAATATCTGATCACGAGGCGGCAGGAGTGGTAGCCCCCACAGCACAAGGCGATCCTTGTCCTTCCAGTCATTGAAGGCCTTGTGCCGTCCCCAGTGTGTGCAACGCTTGTCATTGATTGCGTCCGCGATGGGTTTGTGCGTGATGACCACCGCGCCGTTTGCGATGTGGCGGCGCACGGCCTTGATGGCGCTTTTTAATCCATCTTTCTTCATGAGTTCCCCTCGCCCGTGCAGTCGCGGGCCGAATTGATCCTGCGTCAAGTACGGCTGCGCCGCGCGCACGGTCGCAACCGCGCCGCCGGCCGCTTCTGTGCCGGCCACCTGGCGCGACCACGGCGTGGCATCCAACAACAGGCCGCCGCGCCGGATAATCTGGTGCCAGAGCGCACCACTGGTCATGCAAACCACCGTGCCCTGATGAAAAAACGCGGTCCCGGCGGCGAGTGCCGCCCCCAAGGCCTCAACCGCTTTCAAGGGAATGATGGGGGTCTGCGCATGGCGCAGGTCCACGGCCTCGATGACGGTCGCATCGATGAGCCGTGCCTGCGGCGGTACTTTCTTCGCAAGCGCGGCAAGCTCATCGAAATCGGCGACTGGGTGCAGATCGCGGTCCGCCGGCGCGGCGGCCAGCGCCAACGCCAGCCGGTCGAGTTCCGGCGCGATGGCGCGCACCCAGGTCTGGGCCTTTTCCACACCGCGCAGAAGTGCTTGTGCAGGCAGCGTGTCGGGGCCGGCGCGCTCCACAAGCGCGATTTGTCCCTGAATATCCGCCGCCCGCGCTTTCAATAGAGTCTCGGCGCGAGCTATCCCACCACGCCACTCCTGGATGTGGCCCGCCTCGATCCGGGTTTCCGTGTTGATAGCGGGTGACTCGTCGCAGGCAATGCGCCGGTCAACCAGGGTGTCGTGACCGGTCGTGGGGTTTGGACAGAAGGAGTAGAGAAGCGAGTCTTCCGCCCCGGCCCCGTGCGCCGCGACGACGACGCGCGCGTAGACGCTGCCGCGCAGCGCGGGCATATAGGTACAGGGCGCATCTGAATCGGGTGTTCCGTGCTTACAGGTTAGGCACGCGTGCGCGTGTGGGGCCCGCCGCTTGTCTACAAGGGCGGTCACCGTGACGAAACGCTGGCAGTTGTCAGCGTCCCGCCCTTTGTGCAGGTGCGAGCCGGGGATCCGCGAAGCGACCGCCCGCGCTTGATCGAGGGTCGGGCAGAGAATCAAGAAAGGCTTGTCGCTGTTCTTGACGGCTTCGATCAGCTGGTGGGTCTTTCCTACGCCTGGCGTGACCCGCACAATCGTCGGAAACGCCTTTTCCCCGTCTCGTTCGGTCCAGCCCCGCACGGCATCCAGCACGGACCGCTCCGCCACCTCGAGAGTCTGCTCTACCACATCGGCCGGCTTGCGATCCATCTTTTCCCATGGGACAAGCGGGATCACCCTGCCCCCGGGCCCGCCGCCCGGTGTGGGCGGCTGGGGCAATTCCGGCTCGCGCAGGCCTGCCGCGAGCGCGGCCTTCACCGCCTCGGCGCCATCGCGCTCGAGGATGTCGGCCCAGTCAGTGCCAACATCGGGCGGCATGGTGATTTGGATCGGGGTGCCGGGGTGACGCAGGAGGATCCGGCGGGCGGCCGCCAGTGCGGCCTTCTCCCCCGCACCTGACTTGTCGTGGTCGCCCGCGATGATAATCTCCGGGTACCGCGCCCCAAAGGCCGTCGGCACGGCCTGGAGGCCTGCGGTGTCAAACAGCACCAGGACCGCGCAGCCGGTGGCCGCGGCCACCGCACACCCGGTGACGGGCCCCTCGACTACATAGAGTGTCGCGTTCTCTCCGGTGCCGGGAATAACGAACCCGCCTGATATGCCATCGAGAATATGCCGGCCAAGCATCTTTTTGTTCGCGTGCCCCCGACCCCATTCCCTCTGCACACCGATGAGGTCGCCATGCGCGCCGTTGCGGAGATCGTAGATCGGCCAGACGACGCAGGGCTGATCTTTGCCGTCGCGCCAGGCCATGCGTGCCCGTGCCCCGGCGCGCATGGCGGCATCGAGGATGCCGGGACCGCGCATGTCTAGATACGTGCCGCCCGTGCCGCCTATTTCGTTACTGTGACGATAGAAGCCGCGAGCGCGGCGGATACGATCGGAAGAGTCGTCCTGCCGGACAGGCGTGCGGGCTGGCGCGCGCCATACGCGTTCTGCCGGAACATTGATTCCCAGCCGGGCGGCTAGCTCATCCCAGCGACCGTGTTCGCCGGTCGCGTGGTCGTGCCAGCCGCCGGTCTCGCTGATGGCGATGTTGTAATCTTTGGAGTCGCGCCACGAGGCGCGGATCCGGATCCACCTGCCCGATGTTTTGTATCTGATACCCAGGGCCTCGAGCGCCGCGCGAACGTCGATGAAGGGGGCGCTCATAGAGCACCCCCAAGACCCGGGTCAAAAGGGAGAAGGGGTGGCGCGGTTAGGCGTCGGGGTGGATCCCCACCGCCGTCGCCATTCCCATCGGAGGATCCGCCGCCTGTGCCGGCACGGCGGGCAGTTGGAGACCGGCGGGCGCGGACCCGTATGCGCCTTGACGTGCGCCTCGGCCGCGGGGCAGGAGCAGCCGTCCCGACAGCCCGCCGCCGGCGCAAAATCATCGCCATGAACCGGCGGCGGCGGGGGTCTGAGACGCGATGGTAAAATGTAGCCGCCCACTCCACATCGATACCTGATGGCTTACTCACCGGCCGGGGCTTTTTCATGCCCCAAGCCCGCCGCGCTTTCTCGGCGCCGCCGTGCCCGCGCCTTTTGTTTTTTTCGGGCGCCCGGGCTGAGGCAGGGATTCCCCCGACCGCAGCCAAGCTTCGACTGTCTCCCTGTCCCAGACCCAGCGCCGTGCCCCCGGGGCGCGGAACGCGCCGGGGGGCACGAGGCGCCGCCGCGCGGAGATGCGGGAGGTGATGTAAGCGCGGAGAGTATTCGGCGAGCGCCCGGTGAGCGCCGCAACTTCATCAAGAGTCAGAACTGTGGTATGAGCAACCATACGAGAATCCTCGAATAATCAAAGGATCTGTATGGCAGTCGCTGGCCCACGATTGTAGCTATGAGCTATTCCAGCAGGTGGACCTTTTTGGGGTTGGGTCTTGTCCTATGAACCCACTACCCTTTCTCGTCGGAAACGCCACGAGCGCGGTAATGCGCCTCGCCTCGATGCTAAAAACCCTCGAGTTCTGTGTTACTCGCGGCCCAGAAAAATATCAGTACACCTGCCATGTATTATATACCGTACGATATAACTCGCAACTAACTGATCAAAAATCAGATGGGTAGCCGGGCGGCGCTTGGGAAAAATTTGGGAAAAGGCTTCAAAAAAATTGGGCTGAAAGGGTATTCATACCAAGTCATACCAAGTCATGCAAGTTGTTGGATTATAAGGTAAATGCCAGGTTCGCGGCGTGTAACTCGTTGATGCAAAAGGGGGCGATTTGCGATTCGTAATCAGTAGGTCGGGCGTTCGATTCGTCTCACCGGCACCATAAAATCAAGTACTTAGAGATGGCCAGCCCCGAGCGGGCTTGTTCATGTAGGCGCCATGTAGACACATCAACGGCATCTCTCGTCGCGACCCTTGCACTGCTTTTCTCGTG
>JAJYPD010000032.1 GCA_021795715.1 Pseudomonadota bacterium | reverse complement strand
GACGGGTCAACCCACATGAAATTCGACAGAGCCACGAAGATAGACGTTGTCGGCGGAATGAAGACAAACGTTACAAGGCGCCAGATCTGGCCCTCTGCAATCCGTGGCGCACTGAACGCAAGGCGTGCCAGTATGCCGGCCCCCTCGGGGGTGTGGGCCATGACAAAAGCGAGCGCCTGACCACCGACGACCAAGACGATGAGGTTTGCGATGGCATACCGTCCGAATCGTCGTTCAAGTTTGTCGAGCAAGCTCATGACATGACCCTGGACAGAACCCTTTTGGCTTGGGCCGCTGGAGTATGCCCCGTATCTGGGACCTTGGGCACCATTTTGCGCGCCCGCGCCAGCCATGACCCCCCAGAAACTGCCGTCTGCGCGGTCACGGATTGCGCCGGGAGCGGGGCCGGACCGCAGATTGGGCGATTCCGCTGCGCGCTTTCCGGGGTGGCGCCTTTCCCGTCTTGCTCCGGTTCCGCACTCCATTGCTGTTGCCGGAATTCGCCACCCAACCCTTGCGAGCGCCGAGATTGGCCCCTTCTTTTACCAGAAAATCCAGAAAGGCGCTCGCCGTAAGGCCGAGCCGTTTTCCCTTCAGGTGGACTGCGTACCACATCCGGTGTAACGGAAATCCCACGACGTCTAGGATGGCAAGGCGCTTCGCGTCCAGTTCCAGTTCCAGACTGCTCAATGACAGCACCGATACGCCAAGATCCGCCATAATCGCCTGTTTTATGGCTTCGCTCGAGCCGAGCTCCATATACGGCGTTACGTTAAACCCGTGCTCGGCGAACAATTGCGCCGCTGAACTGCGTGTGCCCGAGCCCACTTCGCGCAGTAGAAAGCGCTCTTCGACGATCCGCACCAGGGGGATCCCTGCCTTCCCAGCCAGCGGGTGACGTGGATGCGCTACGACCACAAGCGGGTTGTCCATGAACGGCTGCACCGCCAGATCCAGATCTCCCGGAATCTGGCCCATGACCACCAGGTCGTCACTGTTTTCTGCCAAGCGTTCCAGCACGCCGGCCCGATTCGCCACGGTCAGTTGGGGTGCGACCTCAGGATGTTCATGCACGAAGATTCCGAGAAAATGCGGCATGAAGAATTTTGCGGACGTGACCACTGCCAACTTGAGGGGGCCTGCAATTTTGCCCTTCATGTCCGCGATCGTGCCGGTGAGCATTTTCAGCTGCGCCATCACGGCCAGCGTGGCCTCATACATCTCCTCACCCGCCCTTGTCAGCAGAAGTTTCTTGCCTACCCGCTCGATCAACGGTAGACCTACGATCTCCTCGAGCCGCCGCACCTGAATATGCACAGCGGGCTGCGTAAGGCAGAGCTCCTCGGCGGCGCGCGTATAGCTTCGATGCCGTGCCACCGCCTCGAAAAGGCGGAGCTGCTGCAAAGTCCAATGATTAATCATTAACCCTGGTTAATTCCCGGACTGATAAATATCGATGGCTTTTTATATCCATTACTCCCCAAAGTCAATCGTACAATCCAGAACAGCTGCATACCCTGCGTAGTGGTGGCTAAAGACCCCTGCGTCTGTGACGGGAAATCCACAAATAAGAGGGCCATTTCCGCCTATAGTTCGGACTGGACGTCTGGGCATGCCCGGCGCGAGCGGAGAATTTCCGATCAGCACCGAAGGGTGCAATGGAAATTTGGAAGATGATGAGGTATGCCATTCGACACAAGCCGACCATTGGGACGTTGTCTGTCCCCCAGGAAACCCTGAACCACTCTTCCTTTCTGGCGTCCTTTGACCTGCTGTCTGTTTTGCCCTGGCGCATTAGTGCGCGTAGGCCATACCCGTGTCGCCTTGATGTGCAGGATTTACCGTCGTAAATGCGTAGTATTGGGATTATTAAGTTATGTATATCAACCAACCTAGCTACGATATCACCGTATGACCGGCGCGCGGATCGGTTCTGCAGACAGGGGGTTTTGAATCCCGGGCGCGACCGTTTGGTCAGGTCGGAGGTCGGGACGCCTGCGCTTCCTGGCCGTTTGGCGCGCCACGCGAAACGACGCAATTGTATCGTCCAATGGGCAAGGTGCCGGGCGCATCGATGACAATCGACTGCGGTTTTTGGCCATCCCGCTTGGGCGTTGGGGATCGACCGGGCGCCTGGACGGGGACGATACAGGGATCGCCGGGGAGTTCAGGACAGGTGGCGAATGTCCGGGCAGGGGTTTTGCGGTAACGCCCGTTTCACCGACGCCGTTGACGGTGAGCGCCAGGCGGCGTGTTGCATAAGGGTATCGGATAGGCGGGTGGCGAGGCACATATGAGCGGACTCCTGCAGTCATTTTGTTATGCATTCTGGCTGGCTCGCGACCCGGTGTCGCCCACGGTTTTCCGCAAAACACGCTTGACCACGACGGATTACGCCGGGCTTTGCCGGGAAGGTGTCCGCGAGTCCCTTCTGTGCGGGTCGCTGTGGTCTTCGCCAGTAGTCGGCAGGGAGAAGTGCCGTATTGCGGGCGGACCTGATCGACAGGGGCGGCGGTCATGAAAAGCAGTCAACCGGCCGGCGGTGCGGGCATGCCCTATGACGGGCTTTATCGGGGGCAAAGAGTGGCGCTGTTGACCCAGCACGGCAAGGAGCGGGTGATAGCACCCGTGTTGGATGAGGCGCTCGGCTGCCGCGTGGGGCGCGTTACGGGATACGACACAGACCGCCTCGGCACCTTTACGCGCGATATTGCGCGCGCAGGCACGCAACTTGAGGCAGCGCGCGCCAAGGCGCGTATCGGTATGGAGCTTTCAGGTCTGCCGCTTGGGCTTGCGAGCGAGGGGGCATTTGGGCTGGACCCATTTGCCGGTATGTTGCCATGGAATGTTGAGCGCCTGATCTTCATAGACGACTTGCTGGATATCGAGGTAACAGGCACAGCTCAGGCGGCGGCCAATAGCGCTCAGCTCCTCGCGGCAAGCTGGGGGGAAGTCGAGAAGTTTGCACGCGCGAGCGGGTTTCCGGAGCATCACCTTGTGTTGCGGCCGGAGGGCGAGAACGACATGCGCATCCGCAAGGGACTTGCCGGTTGGCCGGAGCTCGAGGCGGCCTACGCCTTGGCGATTTGCGAATCCCCAAATAAGCGCGTGTTCGTCGAGGTTGATCTGCGCGCCCACGCGAACCCCACCCGCCTCAGCACCATTCGACTCGCGGCCGTGGATCTCGCCAGGCGGCTCAGTTCCCGGTGTCCGGCCTGTTCTCTCCCGGGGTTCTGGCTGTTCGAGTCGATCCCAGGTTTGCCCTGCCGGGCTTGCGGGGTGCCCACGCGGGAGGTCCGTGCCGAGATCTATGGTTGCCTCAAATGCGGCCATCGGGTGACGCGCGAGCGCGCCGAGCGGGAGTGGGCCGATCCCGGGCACTGTGACGGATGTAATCCATGAGGCCGCATCGTTGCGTCAGGATTTAAGGGGTTCGGGCGTCGACGAGATCGGCCCATCCACGTTTGGGTCTCCGGCGTCTTCGCCCACCAGGGCGGTGTGGGCGCTGTAAAGCAGGAGCATGGTGAAGGATTTCGCGCGGCCGGTCATCCTTGCCGGACGCGCAAGTGTCGCCGTCCACAGTCCCGAGGCGGTCGCGCTTGGTTGTGGTGTCTGTGCACCGAAAGGGCTGAGGCGAGCGTGCGCATCGCAGCGGCCTTGTGGTATGCCTCGTCACGCGCAAGCCCTGTCGAAAGGGGCATCACGATGCAGGCGACACCCGCGCGGTGGCTCGCCTGTACGCCGCCACAACCGAGGAGGTGGCATGGCGCGCGTGACGGGCTGCGATCGGACGGACAGCACGTGGGGTGGTGCATTACGGGATTCGCCGCACTGCCCGAAGATGTCGTCTAGGCCGTTGTCGTGCGACGCACACCATGGGGCGCCAGTGCGCCTTAGGGGCGCAGGCGCACAATGCGGTTTTTGTCCGTGCGTCCCGTGAACGCACGACTCATTGCCACCTTGCGGCCGTGCCGTCCCGCACGATTGCGCGTCGCGCCAGGATAGCGCATTCCGGACGTTGGGCCTGATCAGGAGTGCGCGCCGAATTGTCGGTCAGCGGATCCCCACGCAAGTTTCATGGCCGCTGACCGACGATACCCGATTCGACAGTGGCAACAGGTTCTGTGCGACGGGGGCGGCAGCTCCATCAGTGTGATCGAAGGCAACGAGGGTGATTTGCGTGCCGGTCTCCCATGTTGTCTCGTTTACGCACCGTGACGGGCTTATGCCGCGCCGTCTCCGCGGCAGGCCCATCGAACGGATCCGTGGCGTCTTCCGTGATCCGAAGGTGCGCATCATCACGCTCGGGCGGCGGTCAAAAAACACACCGCGGCGCCTGTGGCCGGCCACGCAGGGGCTGGTATGACCGCAAGATCCGCCGGGTTCGCGGCCTGTCGTGCGGTGATGTCGGCGTCTGCTGGGAGCGGGAGATTCGGCGGGTCGCCTGCCAACGCTGCGGGCGGGTGAAGGGAGAACGGCTCGGCTTTCTGGCCGACAACCCGCCATAGGCACAGCGCTTCACCTTTTACGGTTCGCAGTGATGGACGGGGAAGTCCGGTATCGCAAGCGCGGGACGGGCCTCCAGGGAACGCCTCATCCATCAGAGAGAAGCGGTACAGCACCTCTCATGAGTCGTCCCCATCCGCGCCGGCGTTGTCGGACGACGCGTGCCGATACCTGAGTTTTCTTATTTCCTTGGCGAAATTACTCTCCAGATGAACCCCTTCATCTTTCACAAACTCCATGAATGCCCGGGCGACCACGGACAGCCGCTTTTGTCTCGAGTACACGACATACCAATGGCGTTGTATGGGGAAACCTTGCACATCCAACACGGCGATGGGGCCGGAAGTACCATCCAAAACCAGCGCGTGGAGAGACAAAATCGATATTCCCAAGCCCGCCGCCACCGCCTGCTTAATGGCTTCGTTGCTACCAAATTCCATGCGGGCAGTCGGCGGCTCCAGATCGTTGCTTTCGAAAAGCCGTATGATCGCCGCGCGCGTCCCGGATCCCGGCTCGCGCAGAATGAAGGGTTCGTCGAGCAGTCGCCGCAGCGAAATGTCCGACACACCGACCAGCGCATGATCGCGCGCCGCCATCACAACCAGCGGGTTCGGAACCAGCGGATGGGCCTCCCCGTCGATCTCCTCAGGCGGCTGGCCAAGGATGTACAGGTCATCCTCCAGGTTGGCCATCCTTTCAAGGAGGCGCTCGCGATTCGTGACCTTGAGGGACAACGTGACGCCAGGGTACAGGCGGCCAAATTGACCAAGTAAATGGGGCGCCAGATACTTGGCGGAGGTAATGACGGCCAAACGCAGGCGCCCGCGCTCAACGCCTTTGATGTCGGCGATATTGAGCTCGAGCTTGGCAAGCGAGCGGAAGACCTCCTGGCAGGCCGTGTGTACCTCACGCCCGGTGTCGGTCAGGCGAATACTCAGCCCCGTTTGCTCGACCAGCGGTATCCCTATCGTGTCGGAAAGTTTTTTAAGCTGTATCGATACCGTTGGTTGGGCCAAAAACAACTCTTCTGCGGCGCGCGTGAAACTACCAAGGCGCGCCACCGCTTCGAATATCTGAAGTTGCCGCAAAGTCGCGTGTCTGGCAATGTTTCCAAGCAGGCTCGTGTCTTTTTTCATGGGCTGTGTACTTTTTCAGGTTCCGATGCGATGGCAGACTGGATGGGTGGCCGGGCTTCCAAGGATTGCCTAATCGCGATGCAATTCCTCAGTATGATCCGCCCTTCTCCGCGCCCTTTCTGTGTGCCGGCGATCCCGTGCCGCCGAGGAAGATCGCAGCCCATGTTCGCATACATCAAGCCATTTGTCTTCGATCGGGTTCCTTCGGGGGCGACGGAATCGACAGCCAGACTGCGCAGGGGTGCCTGTGATGGCGCACCAGGCGCCCCTAAAACTGGCCGTGACTGCGTGGGTGTGCGGGTGTGCGCCAGTGCCGCCAGGTACGAGATGGCGTCATGCGGGGCGACTGGACTCCCGGGCAGACCAAAACACCGGGGCACCCGCTCAGCCCTCCATGGCATCCGTGCCGATGATCCTAACGCGGACTGGTCAGGCGCGAAAGTCCTTGCGCAGAGAAACACTACGGATTTGTTCATGCATGAGGGACCTTAAAAAGGCGGCGGCTGCCATCCCTGCGACGCGTAGTACTCGGTCCTGTCTCCGCTCAGGCGGAACAGATGCAGCCAGCCATTATCGAGAAGCCGTCGGACGGTCTCATGCTTGGCGATAATCGCATCTATGCGCCCGCGCGGGGCGTCTACAAACACACAAAGGCGCATCGGCTCATGCATCCAGCGCTCTCCGTCATGAACGGACTGGCGGGAAAGGCCGATGCGCAGATCGCCACCGTTACCTTCGAAGACGCCGATGAGACCGACTGCGTTATGCAGCACCTTGTTGCCGCTGCCGAAGTGGTTCGGATCGGCGGTCGAGGCGTTGTACTGCGCATTGATCCAGTGGGTCACCAGCATGGGGGCCGTCATGAGCAGCTCGAGAACACTTCCATCCGCGTCGGCTTGCGCATCGTAGTCGTGGAGAAAGACCCGGCCTTTGAGGTCAAGGCCGCGCGTGCGCGTGCGGTCTGCTATGACAAAGGCCGCATTATTGGCGAGCCCCCACTCGGGCCGGGTCTGGGCGGCATCGTTGGCGCGCCGGCGCAGCGCAACCAGCAGGGCGTCTGGGTCGTGTTCCAGGGCGCCGAGGCCAAGGGCGCAGGCGCGTTCGGCCCGTGCCGCCGCGCTTGCACCCTTTAGTGTCTGCTCCAGACCCGTGCAGGCGCTTTCGTGCTCTGGCGGGCATCTGTCTTTGTCGAACAAAACGAGTTCGTCGGTTGTCGTGTTATGGAGGGCGGCTATGAACCAGGTCTTCTCCGGAATGGAGATGCCCGACTGAAGAAGCCCTGCGCGTACCGCGGCATCGTTTAGAAGTCCCGCCAGGGCACGCGCATTGACCTCGCCGGTCTGGCCGCCACAGGCCCCGCAGTCCAGTCCCGCCGCATAAGGATTGTTTGCGCTCTGGCTGCCGTGGCCCACCAGCAGCACGAGCGGCGCAAAGTCTTGGGTCAGGCTCATTGCGCGCAGCGTCTGTTTGGCGAGGTGAATGCGCTCCTCGCTGTTCAGTCCAAGCAGCGTGGGGCGCAGGAGACGCCGGTAGCGCTGCGGGATGCCTGCCAGGTCATCGGCTGGCGCATCGTGGGCTTTGGGTGCGGTCAATCTCCATAGCTTTGCCGCGTATCCAAGGCCGGCCGCCTCCACATAATCAAAGGCCGCCATGGGCCAGCGGGATGCCGCCTGCCAGCGCGCGGCGTCGGCCAGGCGATTCCTGCGGGCGTGCGCGGCGGCTTCCAGATCCTTTGCGTCCCCCGTTTCGTCGCTCACTTCGATGGCAGGTGCCAGCAAGCCGGGTAACTGGGGGCGGCGCGCCGATGTGCCGGCCGGCGTGTAGGCGATCGGCAGACCAAAGAATCCGGCAAAGCCCAATGTTTGAACCGTGGGATCTGCGGACTCCAGGGCGCGGCGTATCACCTCGGAGCGCACGTCGATGCAGAATACGGCCTGCACCGAGGGCTGTGGCAAGCGCAGGTGCGAACGGGGCGCGGCCAGAAGTTTCGTCAGGCGGCGCTGGTAGCCATATTCCCAGGCTCTCTGCCATGCCCAGTCGACGCGCTGCGTGTCGCGGGCATCCTGGATGCGGCGGGCGCACGCACTCCAGGCCTGCGCCCAGCGGGCACAGACGGTCTCGCCGTCCCGGGCGCCGTCGAGCAACACCAGTTCCCATGCCAGGCGAATGGCCAACAGTTCTTCGATGTGGTGGTCTGTGCCTCCCTCCAGTTCGGCCTGCCAGCGCCGGTAGGCGCACCAGGAAGCCCAGCCGTTTACGGAGATCAGCAGCGCCTCCAGATAATTGGCCCAGTTGTCCGCGTCGAGCGCAAGCCACCGGGCGGCGAGCGCAAACAGCGCCTCGGGATTTTCTGGCAAGGTGCCGGCTGCGCGGCGCACCCCGGGCCGTCCCGTGAGCACGCGGGTGCCCAGGTCATGTGCCAGGCTCTTGCGCCAGTGTGTATAGAGACCGGCCTTGTCCGACGGGTGCCAGTCAGCCAGATCCTTGTCGAAATATGCAGCACAAGTCTGGCTCACCTGGTGTGTAATGACGTGCCGCCAGGCCATACGGTGGGCTGCCTGATCCTCGGCATCGAACACGTCACAGACCAGCGGCAACCGTGTCACCTGGGGATCCACATCGAGGGCGAGGATACAGGCCTGCGCGTCGGGGCCGGCGGGGGCTACCGCCAGCGCCAGATCATCGGCGGTTATGCGCCCCTCGGCCCACGCCCGGCGAAATTCCACGCGCGGCATCAGCAGGCGCATGCCGCCAAGAACAGCCAGACGTGCCGCGACAAGCTCGGCCGGGCTGCCGGTCCGTCCCCAGTGGGGATCTACCGCGATGGACTGATCGAGCGGCCACGAGGGTGCGATGCGCCGGCAGGCCACGTCAATCGCCTGGCGCAGCCTGTCGAGAAGTGTCGCGTCGCCCGCCGCGCGGGCCGTGCCGGACTGATTCATAGCCGGAATCTTCGTCATGACGCTTCTCCCGACTCAAGCGCATGGGTATAGCAGGTACCATCCATCATGATCGCCGGCTTCTGACGCGGCAGCCTTGGCGGCCACAGCCGGATCGCGAGACGTGTAAACACTTCGTCGAGATAAAACCCCGCATACACCAGGCGATAAAGCCGTGCGAGGGCTGAGCCGTCAGGTACGTTGTTGAGGGCGGCGATCAGTGCGTAGGCGGTGGCGAAGGCGCCAATGAGCGCCACGTCTTCCCACAGCGGCTGCGTTCCTGCGCCGATTTCCAAAGGCATGATCGGCAACGTGCGCCAAAGAAGCGCCAGGGTCAAAAGGGCGAAGATGTAGCCGCTACCCACCAGAAATCCGCGCAGCGGCGCTGGCGGCGCGATCCAGAGCAGCGGCGCCCACGCGAGCGCCAGCACGGCGCTCCACACAAGCGGCCACGCGGCGGTCACGCTGCCAAGCCACAGCATCTGGCTACCGAGGACGAGAGCCAATGTCACGGCGGGTGCTGCGAGCGCGTAAATCCAGCCAAGCCCGCCCACCGCCGGCGCCAGGCGCGCGCGGCGCGCGGTGCGCACCGATTCGCCGGCGGTCAGAAATGCGTGCGCCTTGTAAAGTGAGTGTCCAATCAAGTGCACAAGGGCAAGGTCATAAAGCCCAAGGCCGCACTCAAGCAGCATGAACCCCATTTGCGCGCAGGTCGACCACGCGAGCCGCACTTTTATGCTGATGCGCGTCAGCATCACCACGCCGGCCAGAATGGCGGTAAGCGTCCCGGCGGCCACCAGCAGTGCCTGCGCCACGGGGGCCGAGCCCACCAGCATCGACAGGCGAATCAACACGAAGCCGCCGAGGTTTACGACTCCCGCATGCAAGAGCGCGGATACGGGTGTAGGCGCCTCCATCACCTGAATGAGCCAGCCGTGCACGGGCAGCTGGGCTGTCTTCAGGATCACGCCCAGTACGAGTAAAACGGCGCTCACCTGCAGTGGCAGCGGCGCGCCGCGCGTATCGATGTACCTGCCAAGTACCGCGAACGACCCGCTGCCGACGGTGTGCCACGCCGCAACAGCGGAAGCCACCAACAACGCATCGCCGACAATCGAAACGAGGATCTTTTTGTGCGCTGCCAGCACAGCGAACGGCCGTTCCGGATAGAACACCAACAGGCCATGAATCGCGAAACTCGTGGCGATCCACGCCGCGATCAAAACCGTCCAGTTCGCGGCGATGGCGATAAGGCTCACGCTCCCCAAGACGAGCAAGAGGCAGGCCACATAGCGCGCCTGACGCGGTTCGCCCTCGAGGTAGCGGCGGGAGTAACTGGCGATGACCGAACCGAGTCCCGTCACCAGGGCAAGCAGCAACCCCGAAAGCGTGTCGGCATGCAGCAGGCCGAAGAAGCCGGGCGCGCGCGGCAGGAAAAGCGCCATGCCCAGGACGGCAAGCGCCGCAGCAAACGCAAGCCGCGTCACCGGTACCGCCACGCCCCACGCCCGCGCGGCTTTGCCTTTGCGCATTACGGCTCCCGCCGCGCCACCGAGGTAGAGAAGAATGATCCCTATTGCGATCGAAAGCGACGCATATGAATAGGAAGGCATGGGCAGACTCCGTTGGCTATACAACCGCATGAGGCTACGTTCTTTCCAGAGCCTTATAAAATAGATATTCGTGATATACGCAATTTATAGACCTCTATGAAGACGCGCCGCGCGCCAAGGCGGCCCGAGGCCTTTGCGCGATTTCCCCGTTTTTTTCGTCCATTCCGGGATTTTGCGTAAACCGCTTCCGGCTGCAGGGTCCGCCCTTTGCCGGACCCAGGCCGCGTTTTCGGTGCGCCGGTGCGGCCTGTGCGCGTCATGCGCAGCCAAGCCCGGTTTCACTCCCCGGCGACAGATCTCGTGACCCCTGGGGCACGCACTTCTTTCGCGTACCGTCTGCTCCTCCGTAAGCAGATCCGCCTGCAGGGCAAGGCGCCACCGCGGGAGCCCCCGAACCGAAGCCGCCGTGGTCAGATGTCCTGCCGGTCCACTCCTGCGTCCCGGTGCAAGCGCCCTGCAGCCCCGCCCAAGAGTTCTGTGACGGTGCGCAATGCGTACTGGACACGCGCCTCATAAGCGGCAAAAACACAGCGGGTTTGGCGCGACACGGGCCGATCTATGACCTCCATTTTGAATATCTATTTCCCTTTGTCGTGGCGGATCTTTATAAAACTCTCCACGGAAATCGTCGCAACGGCCCTAAGGGCTGCGCGAACACGGTTCGCGACGCGTGATACGCGGCGGCCGGCCGCGAAGACAGACTACTCATTGCAGGAGAACATGATGGCCCAAACAACCTATCAGGCTGGTGTAAAGGAGTATCGCAAGACCTACTGGGCACCAGACTACGTGCCACTCGATACGGACCTCCTCGCGTGCTTCAAGGTGGTGGCACAGGAGGGCGTCCCGCCCGAAGAGGCTGCCGCCGCCGTCGCATCGGAATCGTCGACCGGAACATGGACGACGGTGTGGACGGACTGGCTCACGGATCTCGAGTACTACAAGGGGCGCGCCTACCGCATCGAGCCCGTGCCCGGGGACCCGTCTGCCTTCTATGCGTTCGTTGCCTACCCCATCGACCTGTTCGAGGAGGGCTCCGTCGTCAACGTGCTGACGTCGCTTGTCGGGAACGTGTTCGGTTTCAAGGCCATCCGCAGCCTTCGGCTGGAGGATGTGCGCTTCCCGATCGCCTACATCAAGACGTGCGGAGGGCCGCCCAATGGCATCCAGATCGAGCGTGACCGCCTGAACAAGCATGGGCGCGCGCTTCTTGGCTGCACGATCAAGCCCAAGCTGGGCCTGTCGGCGAAGAACTACGGCCGGGCGGTGTATGAGTGTCTGCGCGGTGGTCTCGACTTCACCAAGGATGACGAAAACATCAACTCGCAGCCGTTCATGCGCTGGAATCATAGGTTCGAGTTCGTCATGGAGGCGGTGCAGAAGGCCGAGGCGGAGACCGGGGAGCGCAAGGGCCACTATCTCAATGTGACGGCGCCCACCTGTGAGCAGATGCTGGAGCGCGCGGAATTCGCAAAGAGCCTCGGTGCGCCCATCATCATGCACGACTTTCTGACAGGGGGTTTTTCCGCCAATACGTCGCTTGCCAACTGGTGCCGCAAGAACGGGATGTTGCTGCACATTCACCGCGCCATGCATGCGGTGATTGACCGCAATCCGTACCACGGAATCCATTTCCGGGTGCTGACGAAGTGTCTGCGCCTGTCTGGAGGGGATCACCTGCACTCGGGCACCGTCGTCGGCAAGCTCGAGGGCGACCGCGAAGCGACGCTTGGCTGGATCGACCTCATGCGCGAGTCCTATGTTCCCGAAAGCCGCAGCCGGGGCATCTTTTTCGATCAGGACTGGGGGGCGATGCCCGGTGTCCTGCCCGTGGCCTCCGGGGGTATTCATGTCTGGCACATCCCGGCGCTCGTTGCCATCTTCGGCGATGACGCGTGCCTTCAGTTCGGCGGCGGCACACTCGGGCATCCATGGGGAAATGCCGCGGGCGCCACGGCCAACCGTGTCGCACTGGAGGCGTGCGTGGAAGCACGAAATCAGGGACGCCAGGTCGAGCGTGAGAGCAAGGAGATTCTTACGGAGGCAGCCCAGGCAAGTCCTGAACTGCGGGCCGCCATGGAAACGTGGAAGGAGATCAAGTTCGAGTTCGACGTGATCGACAAGCTTGACGCCCAGAGGCGTTAAGGCGGGCGTAGGCAATTTATCTTGAAGGAGACCGTCATGCCAGAAATTCAACCATACAAGGCGACAGAGCGCAGGGCCGAGACATTTTCCTATCTGCCGCCGCTGTCGCCGGAAAGGATCCGCAGGCAAATACAGTATGTGGTCAGCCAGGGCTGGGACCCCTCTGTAGAGCACACGGAACCGGAGAAGGCGTTTTCTCACTACTGGTACCTATGGAAATTGCCATTTTTTGGCGAAACCTCGGTGGAACGCGTCATCGCGGAACTGGAAGCCTGCCACCGGGCCAACCCGGGGCATCATGTGCGCATCGTCGGCTATGACACCTACGCGCAGACGCAGGCGGCGGCATTCATCGTCTACCGTGGCGGTCGTGGGCTCTAGGTTGCCAGGCACAGGTATCGGTACAACAGGAGGGGGCATGCGTGAATCGATGATGACAGTGGCGGTGGCGGGCGCGCCTGACGAGTACGCGGGCCGTGCCGCCTCGCAGGCACGGCGACGGGCGTTGGCGCAGGGCAAAAGCGCGTTGCCGCCCGCAGCCGAACGTACGCGTGCGCAGGTTGCGGGCCGCGATCATCCGGGTGCGCAACAATCTTCCTCCGCCACGGTCCCGGCTGTGCCCGTTGCGCCCCCCGGGGGGGCGGTTGCCCCGACAGGCGCGCTGCCGGTGGATACGACCGCGGGACTTTCGGGGCGCGCACTGTCCATGGCCCACCGCCGGATCCTGAGCCGGGGCAAGGAGGCGCTGAAGAGCTGGCGGGGCGTGGCGGCTCCCAGCGCAGGCCGCAGGCAGGAAGCCGCGGCGGCCCCCATACCGCAATCCTCCTCCGAGGGTTCACGCCGGGAGATGGCGCAAGCGGCGCGCGCTCGCAACGGGCAACGCGAAAACGGCGCGGCTCGGCCCAGCGGGCGCGTGCGCCCTTCACGGCCCTTGCAGTATCCGCCCAAGGTTGCGGATTCGGAGACCTACGGAAGTCTGCGCGTCACGGGTGTGCGCATTGGCCGCGGGTCTCATGTGACCGGTGATGAGGCCGGTGCGGTTTTGCCGGTTACCGGAACCCAATACATCGGTCGCGAAGGCGGCTACGCGCCGCGCACAGGCGGCCTGAAAGTCGGCGCCGCACGGACCGCGAATGGTCAGGTCGTGACCGGAACGCAGGTGCGCAGCCAGGTGAAGATCACCGGCGACGAATCCAACGCCGCACTGCGCATCACCGGTGAAGCCGACCAGGAGCTGGCCGACGATCTGCGGCCCCGCCCGGAAGAGGCGGTGTGCACGGATGCGCAATTTCAGCGCATGCACGACCCGCACGGGCACTCGGTTTTCGGAACGAACCTTGGCCGCTCGATCGCAATCGCCGGTTCGCGCGTGCGCGGACGGACAAGACATGGCGCCATCGAGGTGACGGAAGGCGGGCAGGCGATTTCGGGAACGGCGGTGGGCCTCAGCCAGCGCGTGACCGGTGACGATTCCGGCGCGTGCCGGCATATCACGGGCGACCAGTATTTGACGCCGGCGGCCCGGCAGCCGCTTTGTGCGACAAAAGGCGGCCCATTGCAGTCTGCCGTCGCTGCGGATGCCCCTGGCATTGGCAAGACGCCCACCGCCCAAACATGGCGATATCAGAATGTGACGGGCGTCCAGGTCGAGCACAACCCGATCGTCACCGGCGATGAGCCAGGGGCTTGTGCGGCGGTTACCGGGACGCCCTACGTGGGCCCTGCGCAATATGAAACATACTGCGCAAAGGACGATATGGACGCGGCCCTGCACAAGGTGGCGGCGCCGCAGACATCCCAAAATCGTGTGACCGGCGATACACCGCTTCATGTCGAGCACGTGACGGGGCTGTGCCGTGGCGCGGACCGCGCGATCAGCGGCACGCCGTATTACCGGGCAGACGCCGAAGAGGATACAAAGACGACGGGGCTCGAGCGCATGGCGACGCGCTTTAGCGTCGGCTCACCGCAGCGTGAAGCGCAGTTGCGCGCCAGCACCAAGGCGATCGAGGCGCCGAGCGCAGCCGGCCGGATCACGGGATCGTTCGCCGTGGGCGAAGGCAAGATCACAGGCAATCGGGAGTTTCACTTCAGTCCCCGGACGGGGGCTGAGTCGGTGGCGGCCCGCGCGCGCATCACGGGCGAGGGGCGGATGGACGGACCGGCCATAACGGGTGGCGCCTGGGCGGAGAACTCGAAGATCACCGGGACGGAGGATTACATCGCGTCGGAGAGAAACCCGAGCCAGCGCGCGGGCAAGCCGCACAGTTTTGCAAGCGCCGGCCTTTTCAAAGGCAAAGGGCGCCATGACGAGCCGCGCCAGATGGTCACAGGTATGGTCGGGTGGTCTGCGCGGTCGGCGGCCAAGGTCACGCTCTCGGGCGGGGCGCAGGGTTGAAAAACGGAAGGGCATGCGTGATCAACAGTGTATCCAATAACGGGTGGAGCGGCGTCATGCGCAACAGGATCGGCCGTTACGCGGCGAGCCCTGCGGTGCCCATGGACCCCCACGAGCGGTTGTTCGGATGCCGGCCGCTCCTGCCGGACACTCTGGCGCCGGGCGGCGGCCATCCGTTTCACGATGCCCGTCACAGCGTCTGTCTGCGCGAGCGTGAGGCCGAAATCACCGCGGCGTTCGATGCCATAGAACCGGCATTGCGCGAGGTGGCCGCCAGGCAATGGCAAGGCGGCTTTGCCGCCGCGGCGGAGTCGCTCCTGCGCGAACGCCTGGGGGTCGCCGTGCCGGCGTGCCGGCTGCAATCGAGCTGGCTTGCGCCGCTTAACATGCGCAATCTTTACGCCGATTGCGTTGTGGGCACCTTCTTGCGGCTGATGGAGCGCCAATTCGACCGCAACCCGGCCGCCACCGAAGAGGGCGAACCCGTAGACGGGCTCATCCGCAAATGGGGGTTCCATGCGATTGACATCAGTCCGTGCGCCGATGGCCGCCTAAGCGGCGTCATCGATTACATCCTGCGTGTCCCGCCGGCGGTCGTGGCGAGCCGCAAATCCTTCGCGGGCGCCTTGTTCGATGTCGAGGAGAGCGTACGCCACTGGATGGAGACCGAGCTGCGCCGCTACCGTGAGCAGCGGCCGAATGCGCCCCAGGAGCCCACGCGCTATCTCAAGATCGGCGTGTACCACACAAGCAGCGCCGATCCGGAGCACGAAGGCTGTGCCGCGCATGGCAGCGACGCCCGGCGGGCGGCTGCGGCGCTGTGCGAGCGGCTCGAAGCGTTTGCCTGTGCGATCGAGAATGCCTATGGACAGGGCATTTCCGTGGCGACGCTGCTGATCGGGGTGGATACCGACACCGATGCCATTCGCCTGCACGTGCCGGATGCCGAGGGTGTCGTATATGCGGATCGCTTCGTCGACAACGCCGTGTTGTTCGATGAAATCGCCCCGCTCACGCGGGACGCGGCCAAAGATGCCATCCGTTCCGCCGTTGCGCGGGCCGCCGGCACTTCGGTGGACGATCCGCAGACCGAGGGGATGCGCTGGTTTTGCGGCTACATCCTCAAAAACAACATGGCGCAGATCGAGTACGTGCGCGCCCATCACAACGGCCGGTACGCCGATCTCGGCCATACGGAGCGCCTCATGATCGTCGGTGACGGCCTCGATGATGTGCAGATGCGCAATCTCGCCTACCAGGCGCAGATGGAGACGATAGAAGAGGGTGCCGTGGACATGGATGTAGGGGTCGGGATTTTCAAAAGGCTCAATATCGAAAGCGGCCTGCCCATCCCCGTCCTCGTGCACTTTGGCTACGACGGCAAGGTGCCGGGGTCCCGGATGCGGGCCCTGGAACGATGCCGGCGGATGGTCCGGGCAATTGACGCACGCTACACGCAACTGGCGCGCGATGGGTGGTTGTATACCTATGCGATGGTCAGGGACCGTGGTGGAAACAAACCGCCCGAACTGATCGAAATTGATGAAACGGCAAGCGCGCGAAAAGCCGGTTGCGGCTGCGCGCAGGTGGAGTCGAAAGCATGAAGATCTGTCAGGTGGAAAAAACGCTGGTGGCAACCGCACGCATCGGCCAGCTCGGCAACCGGCGCCTGCTGGTCGTCAAGGAGCGCGGCACCGGCGGCAAGCAGGTGGCCGTGGATCCGGTGGGCTGCAAGCCGGGGGATTGGGTGATCGTGGTCGGCAGCTCGGCGGCGCGGACCGCCGCCGGGAGCAATGACTATCCGAGCGACATGACCATCGTGGGCATCATCGACTATTGGGACGAAACCGGCGTTGTGGCCGGAGAGCGGGGATAGCCATGCAGATTCACCGCGTCGTGCGCGATCTGGTGACGACAAAGCGCAACTTCTGGCTTGCGGCGAAATCACTGCGTGTCGTCGAGGATTGGCGGGGCAATCTGGAAGTGGCACTGGATCCGATCGGCTGCAAGCCGGGTGACTTTGTCGTCACGATCGGTATTTCGGCGGCACGGATCGCTGCAGGGAACCCGTTGATAACGACCGACCTTACGATCGGCGGAATCATCGACAAGTGGACGGAACAGGAATGGCGTTCATGAGTGTTTTTTCGGATATCGAACTTAACGTGAAGGAGTAAAAGCAGGTATGGCAAACGAAAAAATGGGCATCGCATTGGGCATGATCGAGACGCGCGGTTTGGTGCCGGCGATCGAGGCCGCTGACGCCATGACCAAGGCATCCGAAGTGCGTTTGATCGGGCGGCAGTTCATTGGAGGGGGCTACGTCACCGTGCTGGTGCGTGGTGAAACCGGCGCCGTCAACGCCGCCGTGCGGGCCGGGGCGGACGCCTGCGAGCGTGTGGGCGATGGACTCGCGGCTGCCCATATCATCGCGCGCCCCCACGCCGAGGTGGAACAGATCCTGCCAGTGCGGGCAACTGCCGGCGGCGGCGGCCGTGACGCCGATGTGACGAAGGCGCAGGGCTGATTGCCCCCGCGCGGACTTTTTATTTCCTTTTAACTGGGAGTCAAGTATGGCAAACGAAAAAATGGGCATCGCATTGGGCATGATCGAGACGCGCGGTTTGGTGCCGGCGATCGAGGCCGCTGACGCCATGACCAAGGCATCCGAAGTGCGTTTGATCGGGCGGCAGTTCATTGGAGGGGGCTACGTCACCGTGCTGGTGCGTGGTGAAACCGGCGCCGTCAACGCCGCCGTGCGGGCCGGGGCGGACGCCTGCGAGCGTGTGGGCGATGGACTCGCGGCTGCCCACATCATCGCGCGCCCCCACGCCGAGGTGGAACAGATCCTGCCCGAAAAAGCGGTGATCTGAAGGCGCCTGGCTCCTCTAGGGTGGGGGCGGCGGCTTGGTTTGCTGCCGCTCCCGGCGGGAGCGCGTTCGCCGGCCGAAGGCACAAAGGCCCGCAACACGGGTGCGGTGCGGCGCGGTAGACCGGGATTTTGACGGAAAGGGCCCGGACCATGCACCGCCACAAGGCCAGGAATGCCGTGGCAGGCCGCATGCCGAAGGGGCGAAGCGCAAGATGCATGCCTTCCATGGCGGCAGGAGCGCGATCTTTATGAACGGAGACAAGACAGTGTCTGATGCGATTTCTGTGGCCGTTGGTGCCACACAAAACATCGCCCAGGGCTGGGCGCAGCGGGCGTCGCCGGCGAGCCTCTTCCGGCGCCTGGTGTTCCCCGGGTACGCCGATACGCGGCTCTTTCTCGACCAGCTTGCCACACTTTCGCGTACGACAGGTTGTTATCCGGACATCAGCTTCGGCAGGGAATACGTGAACATTACGGTGTATGCGGGTAATGGCGAGACACTCACGGCCGATGAGCTGGATTTTGTCCGGCGCGTAGACGAGGTCGCGGGGATGCAGAAGGCGGCGGGGTAAGAGCGATCGAAGGCCGTGATCGGTGCCGCGATGGTGTATGACCGGCCACCGCGCGAAGGCCATGTAAAAAAAGGGGGCATATGGCTGTTGGTGTTGGCACAGCGATGGGACGCCAGACGGTATTCCAGGGCGGCTCCTCAGCCTGCGGGCCCGGGCACCCGGACAGGAACACCCCACCCCGGAACAGGCCGGTTGTCTGTGTTGCGGCGGCGGTGGTGCAGGGCGCCGACGGTCGCGTGCTCTTGGCTGAGCGTCCCCGGGGCAAGCTTTCGGCCGGCTACTGGGAGTTGCCAGGCGGCAAGGTCGACGCCGGCGAGTCCGTAGAACAGGCGCTGGTGCGCGAGCTGCGTGAGGAAATCGGCATAGAGCCCGAGACCATCCTTCCCTGGATGACGTATGAACACGCCTACACGGACAAGACTGTCCGGTTGCATCTCTTTCGTGTGGCCACATGGCGCGGCACGCCACGCGGGCAGGAAGGGCAACGCCTGTCATGGGAGGATCCCAGGGCGCCGGCGGTGGCGCCGCTGCTTTCGGCCAATCATCGGGCGTTGCAGGCGTTGCGCCTGCCGCCGATCTGCGCCATCGCAACCGCCAAAGGGCATGGCGAGGCGCAGTCTTTTGCGTGCCTTGAGCGGGCCTTGGCGCAAGGACTGCGTTTGCTTCTTTTACACGGACGCGGGGTGGCGCCTGCGCAGTTTGCCCAATTTGCGCGCCGCATCATCCCGCTGGCGCGCCGCGGCGGCGCCATGGTCTTGATCGAGGGCGACGAATCGATGGCCCGCAAGGTCGGGGCCGATGGTGTGCAGTCACGCAGCATGCAGCTTGCGTCTCTGGCGGGGCGCCCCCGGATGGGTCTCTGGGCAGCCTCCTGCCACGATGCCGCGGGGCTTGCGCGGGCGGTAGCGCTCGGTGCCGATTTCGTCGTGCTGTCACCTGTGCTGCCGGCCGCCCATGCGGACGAAGCCGCCATCGGATGGGAGGCGTTTCGCAAGTGGACACACGATCTTCCGGTCCCGGTGTATGCGTTCGGCGGCATGCGCCCTGAACTTCTTGACGCGGCCAGGCGCCATGGCGCACACGGTATTGCACTTCTGGGAGGGTTTTGCCGGACATGAATCAAAGCCCGGCCCTGGATGTGCGCTTGCGGCAACGGCACCAGCATGAAGGCGGGCGTCTGCTTGTCTTGCCCGCATGAGCTGCAAGGCGGCGCATGAGCGCACTGCTCGTGGTTTACGGGATGGACGCCTTATCCCGCGCCTGCCGTGAGGCCAGCGATCTGCTCGCATTGTCGCAGCGAAAGGGCGCACACTGCGAAACGGAGTCCAGCCTCATTGGAATCGTGATCGGCCCGGATGGCGCCGATCCGGTGGCGGCGCGCAGCAATACCTGTGCGGTCCTAGAATCTGCCGGCATACAGGATGTGTGGACACTGCTGTGGCTCGGTTTTCCGGCCGGAATGAGCGCCGCGCAAAGGCGCCGGCGGATTGTGTGCGGACTCGACGAAACAGGTGCAGAGGGCGATGAATGTGGTGTGCCCGTCCGGTTCGCGCCGGTGTTCGCCGCAGGAGCGGATGCAAAGGCCGTGCAGGCCGAGATAGCGTATCTGAGCCGGGGATGCACCCGGCTTTTGATGCCGGCCGTCTTTCAAGATCCGCTCACGCAGAGGCTGATGGTATTCAACGGATCGGTCCAATGACCGCGCAGCCCCCCAAATCTCCGATAACGGAATCGCCCTTGCGATCGAAAACGCGAGGGCACCTCGGCCGATCACGGCGGTGTGCGGTGGGGGACCGGCGCATTTCGGTGTGATGTGTCACCGCCGGTGCAAGGCGCGGGCGCGTGTCTTCATGGAGAGAGACCAACGAACAGGAAAGATCAACCCGCGCCTCCTTACGCAGGCCGCCGTCTGGCTCTGCTGACCCGGCATTACAAGGAGCGCGCGATTGCACCGGTCCTTGAGCCCGCCCTCGGCTGCCGCATCGAAGTCGTGAGCGGCTACGATACGGACCGGCTCGGGACGTTTACGAGGGATATCCCCCGCGCAGGTACGCAGATCGAGGCGGCGCGCAAAAAGGCGCGGATCGGCATGGAGTTCTCGGGACACCCGTTGGGCCTGGCCAGCGAGGGTTCGTTCGGTCCGGACCCGATCGCGGGATGGCTGCCTTGGAATATCGAGTTCCTCATTTTTTTGGACGATGAGCGCGAACTCGAGATCGTGGGGGCCGCGCAGGGTGCGGCGGACCCTGTTTATGTGCTGGCCGATGACTGGCCCGTTGCCGAAAGCTTTGCCCGGCAGACGGCGTTCCCGGCGCAGCATCTGGTCGTGCGCCCCGACAGCGAAAACGACCCGCGCATCCGCAAGGGCATCGCCACCTGGAAGCAGCTCAAGACCGCCTTCGCGTGGGCGCAGGACCAGTCTGCGAGCGGCTTGGTGTTCATCCATACCGATCTGCGCGCCCACGCCAATCCGGCGCGCATGAACAGGATCCGGCTTGCGGCCGAGGACCTTCTTGGGCGGCTGGTTTCCTGCTGTCCGGCCTGCGGTATGCCGGGTTTCGCGCGGGTCGAGCGCATTCCCGGATTGCCTTGTGGCGACTGCGGGGCGCCGACGCGCGAGACCTGCGCCGAAGTGTACGGCTGCCTCAAGTGCCCCTATCGCCAGACACGCCCCCATACCGGCCCAGGCTACGCGGATGCCAGCCGCTGCGATGTGTGTAATCCCTGAGGCGGAAGCCCCGGTATCTTGCGTGAAAGGTCCCGGGACAGACGAAGAAATGCGGCCGGGGAGTGTTTTGGGGGGTTGAAAGACCGAGTAAGGCGGCCTGTTTTGCAACCGAACCGGCGTGGGGGCTGCGGGACGCCGGCTGGCCCCACGTCCGCGACCTGCCACCATGGGGCACCCGCCATAAACGGTCGCTGATGGCTGCCATGACCAGGCACGGCGCGCCGGATGACTGCCGACGAGGCATCCCCTGAAGACTGGGGGCGGCCTCACCCGAAGCCCTGGTCCCGAATGCGGGCAGGGGGCCTGCGCGCGGGCGCAGGAGTTTGTCCTGGCGGGTCACGGGTTTTTTTAGGGAAAACGTCTTTCGTTCGGGCAACTTGAGCTTAAGGAGGCAATCCGGGGTTCGAGTCAGCCCGGCGGGTCACGTTAGGTGCGGGGTCGATCCGCCAAAAATTATCACGACCTCTACCCGCCCCCTTCCGTCTGGAAGTCTCTTTCATCATCCGGGGTGGCGGCAACCACCATGATCGTTAGGAGAGCGACTTCTTGGCGCACCGGCAACTGCCTTGACACGCACCGAAACACCGCCGCCTTTCTCCCAGGCAACTGCTCCCCGGGGAGGGCGTGCATCGTCCTACGCCGTTAGCGTGAAAGAGACCATGTCGGAAGCAAGCAGAACCCTGACCTGCGAGGGCCATGGGGTGAGGGGATGCGATGATCAGGCGCCGACGGGTGCGATGAAGCCGTACTTGGTCAGGGCCTTGATCCAGCGGGGCGCATTGCGTTGCACCGACAGCGCTTCGGGGTCGGTGGCGGAATCCCGGTAATGCGTGCCGCGCTTCAACATAAAGAAGATTGT
>JAJYPD010000008.1 GCA_021795715.1 Pseudomonadota bacterium | reverse complement strand
ATCTTGCGCGCACGCCTCCTGCAACGGACGCGGGCATTTTTCGCAACACGCGAAGTCCTTGAGGTGGAAACGCCGCTCCTTGGGCACGCCGGCGCGGCCGACGCGCAGCTCGCACAGTTCGACGTCCGGGCGGCGCACAATGAGGTCTTCTATCTGCAGACTTCGCCCGAATACGCCATGAAGCGCTTGCTGGCATCCGGCAGCGGCTCCATCTATCAGATCTGCAAGGCATTTCGTGCCGAAGAGAAAGGACGGCTGCACAATCCGGAATTCACCCTGGTGGAGTGGTACCGGACCGGTTTTACCCAGCGGGCCCTGATCGAGGAGACCTGCGCACTGATTGGCGACCTGATCGGCCAGCCTCTTCCGGCGCCACACGTCCTCGGCTATCGCGAGGCGTTCCAGCAAACGCTCGCCATCGATCCGTGGACGGCGCCCGACAGCGCCCTTGCCGATTGCGCGCGGCAACGTGACCCGGGCGTCACCACCCTGATGCTGGATCGCGACGGCTGGCTCGACTTTCTGCTCAGCATGCATGTCGCGCCCACCTTCGCCCTGGATCGCCTGACGGTGATCCAGGACTACCCGCCAAGCCAGGCGGTATGGGCGCGCATCGCCGGGGATACAGCAGCCCGATTCGAAATATACTTCGGCGCCATCGAACTCGCCAATGGCTTTCACGAGGCGGCGGCGTACCCGGAATACAGGGCCCGCTTCGAGGAGGAGGAGCGCAAACGCAAAACGCGCGGCCTGCCTCCGATCCCCGCTGATACGCGGCTTCTGGCGGCCCTTGCCGAGGGAAACTTTCCCGATTGCGCAGGCGTCGCCCTCGGTTTTGACCGGGTTCTCATGCTGGCCGCGAAAGCGACCCGGCTTGACGAAGTCATCAGCTTCACCATGGATCGCATCTGACAACGGAGTCCTTATGAGTCACCTATTCAGCCCCTTGACGCTACGCAGCATCACCTTCCGCAACCGTGTCTTCGTGTCGCCGATGTGCCAGTACTCAAGCGTCGACGGCCTACCCACCGCGTGGCATCTCGTCCACCTGGGCAGCCGCGCGGTAGGCGGCGCGGGACTTGTCGTCATGGAAGCGACCGCGGTCGCGCCGGAAGGGCGGATCACGTTTGCAGACCAGGGACTATGGAGCGACGCCCACGCGGAGGCGCTCAAGCCCATCACGGCCTTCCTGAAATCCCAGGGCGCCGTACCGGGCATCCAGATCGCCCACGCAGGACGCAAGGCATCGACCGATCTGCCCTGGCGCGGCGGCGGCCCGCTCGCGGCGCACCATCCCAACGGGTGGGTGACCAAGGCCCCGAGCGCGCTGCCGTTCGGGCCGCATTTCCAGGCGCCCGATGCCCTCAGCGCAGACGACATCGACGGCATCATCAAGGCCTTCGCTGCCACCGCAACGCGCGCGCTGGCGGCGGGCTTCGAAGTGCTCGAACTGCACATGGCGCACGGCTACCTGCTGCATGAGTTCTTGTCGCCGCTTAGCAACCGGCGCACCGACACATACGGGGGCCATCTCACCAACCGCATGCGCCTGCCGCTCGAGGTGACACGCGCGGTACGCGCCGTATGGCCCGAATCGTTGCCGTTGTTCGTCCGCATCTCCGCTACCGACTGGGTGGAAGGCGGGTGGGATCCTGAACAATCGGTGGCACTGGCGGCGGCCTTGAAACCGCTTGGCGTGGATCTGGTCGATTGTTCGACGGGCGGCCTGACGCCAGACGCCCGGATCCCGGCCGGACCGGGCTTCCAGACACCCTTTGCGACCCGTGTCCGCGAAAAGACCGGCATGCCGACCGGCGCCGTGGGGTTGATCACCGATGCGCTGCAGGCCGAACAGATCGTCGCGACGGGATTGGCCGATTGTGTCTTTCTCGGACGGGAATTGCTGCGTGATCCCTACTGGCCGCTGCACGCGGCCCGCAAGCTCCACGCAAAGGTCACCTGGCCGCCCCAATACGAACGCGCCAAACCCTAAAAAATCCGGTCGCGTCCTCTGACAAAGGTCTCCCGCAGGGCGCCGATGGCGCCGCCGAGCCCCAGATCACGGCGCCTCTCGATGAATTCCAGCAGGGGAATGAGATCCGCCATCAGCGGGTCCATGTGCGCCGCCACGACATCCTCGCGACCCATCGACAAAAGCCACAGCGCGCGATCGAGGCTCATCAGGCCGGGGGCGGACGCCCCGGCCCCGGCCGGCGGATCCTGTTCATAATCATCAAGCGGCATGGGTTCTGCGAGCAGATCCGCCTCCCCCAGCACGTCCGATCCGGCAAGCGGTTCGGGTTCTGTCGGCAAGGCCACGGCGTCTAGCACGAACTCCTCGGCGCCACGCAGGATGTCACTCAGGGCGGATGCCGCCATCTGGTTGCCCCCCTGAGCCACCGCGCGCTTGAGACGCTCGTCGGCGCCGGCCATCAGAACATCCCACGACTCCCGATTGCTCTCGCGGTGCGCCAGCCCGACGCTGCAGGTCAGCGAGACACCTTCGATGGGCGCCTGTTTCAGTGCCGCGACGATGCGTTGCGCATAGTTTTGCGCTTCGTCGGCACCCACATCCGCCAGCAACACGCCAAATTCCGCACCGCCCAGGCGCGCGACGCAGGTCGAGGGGGGAAGTACCGACTGGATGGCCGAGCCCGTGGCGCGCACGAAGGCATCCATGTGTTCATCGCCATGCTGGCGGTAAAGGACACGCGCATGATCCAGGGCGATGGCCAATACGGTCAGCCGCTCGTGACGCGCGGCCGCCTCGGCTCCCCTGGCAAGAAACGCGCGGCGTCCGGGCAGGCCGCTTACAGGATCGCGCTCATCGGCCATCCCTTCGGCCAACGGCTGCTCAAAGCGCATGTACGCCTGGACGCAGGACTGCAACTGCCCCATGTTCAAGGGCTTCGTGATGAAATCCGTCGCCCCGCAGGCATAGGCCCGCGCCTTCGTCTCGTCGTCGTCGGCGCCGGTGATGACGATGATGGGAAGCTCACGGATGCGCGCCTCGTCGCTCGCACGCACGCGGCAGATGAAGGCATAACCGTCCAGACGCGGCATTTCGATATCGGTAATGAGGACCGACACATCCGCATTGCGACAGATTTCCTCCCAGCCCGCTTCACCGTCACCGGCCAGGACCACCTCGAAATCGGTTTTCAACATCTTGCTGATGGCGAGACGAATCACTGCCGAATCGTCCACCACGAGGATTCGCCCCGAGACGTGCCCTGCCGGTACTGCCGTTGTTGCCCCCACCATCACCTCGTACCAGGACCTTACGGGAAATGAAGACGACAGATCCCTGTCTTTAATCCAATCCCTCCTTGTGACTTTAGAGGGAAACGACATAAAGTCAAATGCGTAAGTTGCGACCCAGGAACCCTTCTGCCCCGTTTTCAGGCGACACGCGAACCGGTGCCAGGCGGCTTGCCAAGGAGCAAATTGACCAGCCCGTCGACGGTGCGTACCCCCGCGAAATGGCTGTCGTCGATACTGGTGTGAAAGCGGGATTCGAGTGCCAGCAGGATGCTGACGGCATCGACCGACTTGATGCCCACCTCGGTGTAAAGGTCCCGGTCGGCGGCAACAGGCCGCTTGACCTTGGCGTAGGTCTGCACAATCGACAAGACGTCATTGCGGATACGCTCTGCGTCATCCATGAACTGGCTCCTTGCATCGGCCGGGGCAGCGTATGGCAATAAAAACCGCCCCCGGACGAGTCCCTGATTTTGCCGGCCACTCTAGGAAAAGATCCCCGGGACGTCAATCGGGCTTAGGCGTGACCGCGCATCAGATTGACGACCAGCAAAGTCAGGGCAAGAACCAGCAGGATGTGAATCACACCCGCCACCGTATGGGCCGTCACAAGGCCCGCCAGCCACAGTACGAGCAGGATGACGAACACCGTCCACCACATGGCAGCTCCCTCTGCGCGAGATGGGACCACACTAGGACGAGCCCGGCCGCCCGTCAATCGGCCTTTTTGCTTTACGGATGACGCCGGTGCCCGGCGCAGACCCCTGTGATAAAATGACCGCATGGATGTGCCGGTGCAGCCGATCCGCTTTTTTACGGAAGATGAGCTCGATGCGCTCGAACGGGAGGACCCCGATCGGGCCTACCGGATCGCGCGCGCGCAGGCGATGGCGCAGCGCCTGCGCCCGCGTGGTCCCGTAAGCGGCGAACCGCCGGATGCCGCCACAGTCGCAGAGGCTATCGACGATGTCCGCCGCATCCTGCAGCGCGATGGCGGGGACATAGAGCTCGTCGAAATCGACGGCTCCGTTGTGCGCGTGCGCATGAAGGGTGCCTGTGCCGGCTGTCCGAACTCCGTCATCGACCTGCGCAACATCGTGGAAAAGGTGGTGCTTGGCGTAGCGGGCGTCAGTGCGGTCGTCAATGTCTTCTGAAAAACCGGATACCCGTACATGGACTTCATCGACCCGGCGGTTCCCTGTCCGAAACCAGGCACCATCCGGCCCGGCGCCACCATCATCGAGGGACAGGCCCACAATGGCCGCCCCTGCCGGATCATCGACAACACCGCGTCAGTGGACCCGGCGGAATTGCGGGACGTGCTCGATGCCCTGATCCGCGAACGGCGCTTCGGCCTGCGGGTGGTTTCGCCGCACGGCGGCAACACCCTCTCCCTCGACCATCCCGAAACCGGACATATCCAGTTCGGCGACCAGCTTTACCGCCTGCTGCTTTTTCCGTACGAAGCCCACATCGAGCCGTTCTAGGCGAGACGACGGCACATGAGCCGCTCGAGCACCCGCAAAGGGGCGCTGTCGGGTGTGCGCAAGCCATGCACCGGCAGATGGAAGGTCTGCTCGAAAAGAAACTGGCCGGACAGGGCCGCGTGGGATACCTGATCCGTAAAGGCGGCCCAGGCGCTTCCCGACGGAAAGGCCACCTCGGTCTGCGGACACAAACGCTGGTAGGCCGTATCCTTTTTCATCGCGTCGTGCAGGGCGAGCATGTAATGATCATAGAGCGCGCGGTAACCGCGCGTAATGCCCATATACTGCATGAACCGCCGGCTTCCCGGCCACGGGCCAGACAGGCGCGGCAGAAAACGCCGCGCGCAATCCTCAAACGGCTCACCCAGACGCCAAAGACGCGAGCGGCCATGAGGATTGACGTTGGCGAATACGCGCAGGATGCGTTCGCCCCGGTTGGGCCGTGCAGGAAAGGCATCGACATGGAGACGGCTGTCGTCCTTGCGGTAGGAACCCGGGCGCCCCTGCACCTCGACTGGGCGATAGCTGGTCCGGCCGAATCGGAGGTAAGGCGCATAGTCGGCCAGCACGTGCGTGACGAGCGCATGGGCCTGCACCGAAAACCGCGCCACCATCGCCTGCAGGCGTGCGCGTTCGGCGCCGGCAAGCGCCGTCCCCTTCAGCTCCTGGCGCACCGGATCAAAGCTCACATTCTTGGCATGGCCATCCGAACTGGCCGGATCCAGAAAACGCTCTTCCTCCGCCCGCAGCGCAAACGTGAGCCGCGGGAAAAAGAGCACGCATCCCGCCTCCAGGCCGTCGACCGCCTGCCGTACCTGGTCGGCCGGAAGGCCGGATTCCCAGGCCGCTACGTCGATGTTCCGCAAAGGCTCCATGCGACTATCTTGGCATAGGTGCCGCGCCGCACAAAGCCCGCCGGACCAACCTGCCTTAAGGACCGCATCGCGCCGATTAGCCGGCCCCAAAACAGGTCACAGACGTGTCAGGCCGTAGACATTTTCTTCACTGAAGGACAGGCCGCGGCCGGAAAGCTCCGGGCGCGTCTCCGGCGTGTACCGGTGGCGGGCCAGGACGTCGACACGAAAGCTCTCGCCGTAAAGCGCGCGCACCTCCTCTTCGGATACCGCAAAGGGCGGCCCTTCCTCGGGATCCTTCGGCGAAAACGGTGCCACCAGCAGCACCGGCGTCCGCGGACGCAAAAGACCGGCCATGTGCGCCGCATAGCGCGCGCGCATGGAGGGAGGCAGCGCGATCAGCGCCGCGCGGTCATAAACCGCGGCAATCGGGCCGGTCACATCGGCCGTCAACGCGAAGTAATCACCAACGAGCAGCTCGATACCGGGGGCCTCGTAGACGCCAAAGGCGCCCCGCACCGTCTGTCTGGCGGTGATCTGCTGCTCGCGAAAAAACGCCTCCACCGCCAGAACGCTCAGTTCCACGCCCAGCACAGGCGGCATATGCGTGCGCAGCCACGCGAGATCGAGCGACTTGCCGCACAGCGGCACGAATATCGCCCCATTTAACCGTGCCGCGAACCGGTCGCTGTGCGTGCGCAAAAAGCGATTGACCTCGCTTTGATGGAAGCCGATCCGATTTTCCTGCCAGCGCCGCTGCCAGAATTCCTGTTCCATATTAAAATCTCCGTCAATCCGCGCCATCCGGCGACTGCGGCTTGCGCGCCACGGCAACGATGGCCTCGACGGCCTGCCGCTGTCCGAATGCCACCTGTTGGCGGTCGCCGCCGTCATCCAGCCGCACGAAAAGCCCGCCTGCCTCCGGCACGAGCGCTTCGGCCGCCGATATGTCCCACAGACGGACATGGAAATCCACCGCCGCGGTGACGGCCCCTTGCAGGACGAGACCGTGCGCAAAACAGTCCCGGTAGATGCGCAAATTCGGAAATCGTCCGGCCAGATGGCAAAACAGATCGAAGCGGCCGGCCGCCGCGAAATTTTCCGGGGCGGTCACGGCGATGATGGGTACCGCCTCCCGGCGCGATGACACCGTGACAGGGCGGCCGTTGCGCGTCACGCCAAGTCCGCGCGCACCCGCGAAACGGACATCCAAGGCGGGATGGTCGATCACACCGAGGATCGCCTCCCCTTCATGGCGCAAGGAAACAAGGGTTCCAAAGGTCGGCAGGCCGTGCACGAAATTGTCGGTGCCATCGATCGGGTCCAGCACCCACTGCCAGACACTGCCGGCGCCGGTGGCTGCATACTCCTCGCCGATCAGCCCGTGATCCGGGAAACGCTGCCGGATCCGGTCCCGCCAGGCCGCCTCTATGGCGGTGTCGGCGGCGCTCACGTAACTGCCGTCGGCCTTCACCGTGACATCGAGCCGATCGGGCGCAAGGCCGTGCACGATGCGCCGGGCCTCGTCCGACAGCGAAGTGGCGAACGCCAACAGTCCGCGCGCCTCCGTAGCCGACAACATGACGTCCTCGCCTCCCTGGGGGATGAGATGGATTTCGGGCCACCATACGGAGTTTGCCATCGTGAAACAAGATGAAGCCGGCGCGTCCTCGGTTATAATATGCCGCAGCGGAGGACCTCGTGATGCGAATGGAAAAAGACAGTCTTGGCGAATACGCGGTACCGGACGATGCGTGGTACGGCATCCAGACGGCGCGCGCCGTGGACAACTTCCCGATCTCCGGCCGCCGCGCCGATTCTGATTTCATCGTGAGTCATGCCGCCATCAAGGTGGCGGCCGCGCGCGTGCACGAACGGGCGGGACTGCTCGATCCGTCCTGGGCGCAGGCGATCGGGGCGGCCGGCATGGCCATCATGGAAGGCCGCCATCACGACCAGTTCGTCGTCGACCGCTTTCAGGCGGGCGCCGGCACCAGCCACAACATGAATACCAACGAGGTGATCGCCAATCTGGCAAACGTCGCCCTCGGCGGCCGCCGCGGCGAATACCGGCCGGTTCACCCGAACGACCACGTCAATATGGGGCAGAGCACGAACGACACGATCCCGACCGCCATCCGCCTGGCCGTGCTGGCCAAGCTGCCGCGCCTGCTGGCGGCGAACGAAGCCTTCGCGCGCAGTCTGCGGACGGTCGCCCAGCGCGAGGCGGCCACGGTCAAGAGCGGCCGCACCCACCTCCAGGATGCCGTACCCACGACGATCGGCCGCGAATTCAACGCCTACGCCTTCACGCTTGAGCGTTGCGGCCGGCGTCTGCAGGATACGGCCATCGACTTGTACGATCTGGGTCTTGGTGGCAGTGCCGTCGGCACCGGGCTAAACACCTGCCCGCACTATGCCAAGCGCGTGGCCGAAGAGTTGAGCGCCCTGACCGGTCTGCCCGTGCGGCCGGCGGCCGACCTGAGCGCCCAGATGCAGTCGATGGGCGATCTGGAGCGCGTATCCGCCGCGATCCGCGGTCTTGCGCTTGAAGTCCTGCGCATCGCCAACGACCTGCGCCTGCTCGCCTCCGGACCCCGGACTGGGTTCGCCGAAATCGAACTGCCGGCGGTGCAGCCCGGTTCGAGCATCATGCCCGGCAAGGTCAATCCGGTGATGCTCGAGATGCTAAACCAGGTGTGTTACCAGATTCTGGGCCAGGACGCCGCGATCGCCGCCATGACCCAGGCGGGGCAGCTTGAGCTGAACGTGATGATGCCCGCTCTTGGTTCGGCTTTGTTCGATATGATGGACTGGCTCACGCACGCCCTGCAGGCCGTAGCGGCAAAGGCCATCGACGGCATCCGTGTCGACCGGCAGCGTTGCCGCGCGTACGCCGAGGATTCCGTGGGCCTCGCCACGCTGCTCAATCGCAGCATCGGCTATGCGCAGGCCGCCAAGGTCGCCCAGGAATCGGCCGCCACCGGACGGCCGGTCAGCGCCCTCGTCGTCGAACAGGGTCTCATGGATGCCGCGGCCTTTGCGCGTCTCGTTGACGGGGCCGCCCTGGGACAGGACACATGACCCGCGTCCTTGTGCTGTATTACAGCCGCCATGGCGACACCCGCAGGCTCGCGGACCTAATCGCCCGCGGGGTCGGACAAGGGGACTGCGAAGCCGTCACACGGACTGTGCCCGATGTCTCGCCCACGAGCGAGGCCACCACGCCCGCCGTACCCGATAGCGGCGCGCCTTACGCCACGCTCGCCGATGTGCAGGAATGCGATGGCTTGATCCTGGGCAGCCCGACGCGCTTTGGCGTGATGGCCGCGCCGCTCAAACACTTCCTCGAGACAACCACGCCCCTGTGGCTGGCAGGCGCGCTCGCCGGCAAGCCGGCTGGCGTGTTCACGTCGACCGGCACCCTCCACGGCGGACAGGAGGCAACCCTTTTGTCGATGGCGCTGCCGCTTTTGCATCATGGCATGCTGCTCGTCGGTCTGCCGTATACGAACCCCGATGTCTCGACGACCCAATCCGGGGGGACTCCATACGGCGCCACCCATCACGCCGGTACACAAAGTGAACGGCCGGTCACACCGGAAGAACGCCGTCTGTGCCTTGCGCTCGGCGAGCGCGTGGCCCGCGCGGCACGCGCCCTGCGCGCGGCGCGCCTCTAGCCCTTAAGCCACGCCCGCAAAAACGGCAGGGTCAGACGGCGCCCATCGGCCAGTGCCGCCCGATCGAGGCCGGCCAACTGCTCGATGAGCAGGCGCGGCTCCCGGGGACTCCGGCATAGCAGGTACTGTGCGCCTTCATGGGTGAGTTCGAGCCCGCGATGGCGGGCCCGTTCGACCAGAATGGAAACGAGATCGTCGTGTGTCGGCGCCGTCATGTGGATGACCGGCCCGCTGGCAAGCCGCGTGCGCAGATCCGCACGGGCCACAGGCAGGGTCGAGGGATTGCCGGCAGCCGCCAACAGCAGCCGCCGGTGAGGCACGAAGGTCTCGAAGGCGAGAAACAAGGCCCGCTCTCCATCCGGCCGCCCGGCGGCGTGCTCGAGACCGTCTATGCAGACCAACGCGTCGGACGGCAGATCCGCAAGCGCCGCCCACGATGGGGCGTCGTCACAGGATACATAGGCGCAGGATGCGCCGGCCTCTGTTGCCAGCCGCGCCGCCGCAACCAGCAGATGCGTCTTGCCGCACTGGCCCGGACCCCACAGGTAGAGGGGGCCCGTGCCCCCTTCGGCCAGATACCGCGCCGCCGCCCAGCTCTCCCCATTCGACCCCTGCCAGAAATTGGCAAAGGTCGGGGGATCTTTCAGGGACAGATCCAAAGGCAGTTGGCGCATCACTGGGACCAGGCGCTGCGCCGGTAGTGCGCGTGGACATGCCGGATCCACACCATCAGCATGGCGGATATGGGCAGCGCCAGCAAAATACCCACAAAACCAAACAGCTGGGCGCCTGTCAGGGCGGCGAAAATGACAAGCACCGGATGCAATCCGAGGGACCGCCCGACAAGCCGCGGACCGATGACCATGCTCTCCATGACCTCTCCAAACCCGAAAACGAGCAAAACCAGCAGCACATGCCGCAGGTCATGGTACTGGAGAAGAGCCGCAAGCCCGGCCGCGAAGAGCCCGCTGAAAAATCCGAGATACGGGATAAAGCTGATCAGCCCGGCCGTGATGCCGATGGGCAGCGCCAGATCGAGGCCCACCAGGGCCAATCCGCCGCTATAAATCACCATCAGCGCCACCATCACCGACAGCTGGCCCCGCAACAGGCGCGCCAGATTGGCATCGACTTCCTGCGCCCATATCCGGGCCCGCGCCTGATGCCGCTCCGGTACCAGTTCAAACACAGCCTGCCAAAGACGGTCCCAGTCACGCAACAGGTAAAATGTCACCACAAGCAGCAGAAACATCCGTGCCAGCCAGCCCAGGACATGCAGGCCGGAGTAGGTCGCCATGGACAAGACCCGTCCTGCCTCGGCCCCCAGGCTCTGGCCCTGGGCCAGCAGATCGTTCTTCAAGAGACCAAGATCGAGCGTGTAGCGGCCGTGGGTCAGGGTCAGCAGCCGGGCATGCAGCCAGTCGAGATATTGGGGGACATGGGCGCTGAAGCTGATCAGTTCGCGGCGCACCATCGGCACCAGCGCAAGCGCCAGCGCGATCAGGCCGACCACCAGCAGCGCGAGCAGCGCGAGGATGGTCAGCGCCCGCGGCACACCCATGCACGCCAACCGTGTCACCAGGGGGTTGGCGATGTAGGCGATGAGGCCGGCCAGCACGAAAAGCGTAAGGACCGGCGCCAGGATGTACACCAGAAAGGCCGCGACCGACCCGAAAACGACGGCATAGATGAGCCTTCTCTCAACTCCGTTTGCCACCTGTCACCTCGATGTCTTTCATGACACCCCAGGTCCACAAGTAATGCAGCCCGCTTGCCAGCGTGGTCGCCAGGACACTGAACACGAGCACCTCATTGGCGTACGGGACACGAAAATCCAGGGCCCGCTCAGCCAACAGGAACAACACCAGCACGATCTGCACAAAGGTGTTGAATTTACTGACGTAGCTTGGACGCATGTGCACGGGGCCGTAAAGCGACACATACACGAAATAGCCACCGACGATCAGCATGTCCCGGAACACCACCGCCAGGACCAGCCAGAACGGGATCAAATGCAGCCATGCGAGCATCACATAGGCACTCACCAGAAGAATCTTGTCCGCGGCCGGATCCAGGATGGCGCCCAGCCGGCTCGTGCATCCGAAATGTTTGGCGATATACCCGTCCAGCGCATCCGACACGCCGGCCACGAGAAAAATGCCGAGCGCGCCCAGGAAGCGGCCGTCCTTCAACGTTAGGATCAGCAGCGGGACAAACGCCATACGACCGATGGTGATGGCATTGGGCAGATGACTGAGCTTCATGTGGGATCCTCTTTCCCCCGCGATGATATTGTGCATTTACTTGCGTACCGCCCGGCCCTACCATAGGCGGACCACAGGAGCCACCTCGTGACCACAGACAAACCATCCAATCCCCTGACGTACCGGGACGCCGGCGTCGACATCGAGGCCGGTGACGCGCTCGTCGAGGCCATCAAGCCGTTTGCCCGCCGCACCAGCCGTCCCGAAGTGCTCGCCGGCCTGGGCGGTTTTGGCGCCCTTTTTGCCCTGGGCTCGCGCTACCGTGACCCGGTGCTGGTATCCGGCACCGATGGCGTCGGCACCAAGCTGCTTTTGGCCGTGGCGCTCGACCGGCACGACGACATCGGGATCGATCTGGTGGCGATGTGCGCCAATGATATCGTTGTACAGGGCGCCGAGCCGCTTTTTTTTCTTGACTACTTCGCCTCGGGTCGGCTCGATGTCGCCAAAGCGAGCCGGATCATTGCCGGCATCGCCCGGGGCTGCGAACTGGCAGGCGCGGCCTTGGTTGGCGGCGAGACGGCGGAAATGCCGGGCGTATATGCCGACAAGGATTACGATCTGGCCGGTTTCTGTGTCGGCGCGGTGGAACGCGACCAACTCATCGACGGCCACGCAGTACGGGCGGGGGACACGATGATCGGCCTACCATCGAGCGGGCCCCATTCCAATGGCTACTCCCTCATCCGCCGCATCATTAAACAGCAAAACGCCGATCTGAACCAGAAAATCGCCGGCCGCACGCTGGCCGATGTGCTGATGGCACCGACGCGCATTTACGTCAAATCCCTCTTGCGGCTGCGCGCGGCAGTCGAGATCCGCGCAATGGCGCACATCACAGGCGGCGGTCTGCCCGGTAACGTGCCGCGGGTCCTGCCGGAGGGCTTGACCGCGGTCGTCGACACCACGCGCTGGACATGGCCGCCCGTCTTTTGCTGGCTGCAGGAACAAGGCCGAGTCGATACCGAAGAGATGTACAGGACGTTCAATTGCGGGGTCGGCATGGTCGTGATCGTGCCGCCGGAGGCAACCGAAAGGGCACTCAAACTGCTAGGCGAGCAGGGGGAGCAACCGTTCGTCATGGGCCGTATCGAAGCCGGACCGGTCGCGTTCCGTTGGGCATGACGGCACCCTTGCGCGTGGTCGTGGTGATCTCCGGACGCGGCAGCAACCTGATCGCACTGCACCAGCACGCCCGACCGGAGACCTATCAAATCGTCGGCGTCATCAGCAGCCGCGCCGACGCCGCAGGCCTCGCCTATGCGCGCGCCCAGGGTCTGACCACACAGGTGATCGAAGCCTCCGCTCATGGGCAACGCACGGCTTACGAGGCGGCTTTGGCCGCCGGCATCGATGCCTACGCGCCCGACGTGATCGCGCTTGCCGGCTTCATGCGCATCCTCACCCCGGACTTCGTCACGCGCTACGCGGGGCGCCTGATCAACATCCACCCCTCCCTGCTGCCGGCCTTCCCGGGCCTGGATACGCACCGACGCGCCCTCGAAGCCGGTGTCCGTGAACACGGCGCAACCGTGCACTACGTCACACCGGTCGTCGACGGCGGCCCCATCATCGACCAGATGCGGCTCACGGTGGACCCCGGCGAAAGTCCCGAACAGCTGGCCGCCCGCGTATTGGCCCTCGAGCACCAGCTCTACCCGGCGGTCCTGACCCGGCTCGCCAAGTCCCGCCGCCACGCCCCCCTTTAAGCCGCCCCGGCCCAAAAAAGGCGTCTGCCAGGCACCCGGCCCTGCTGTCTTCTTTTTGGCGCCGGGTGTCGCTACACTGAACCGGATAACGAGAAAAAAGGAATAAACGATAACAGGGCTTCGTCCCACCACACGAGGAGAGAACTCATGCGGTTTAGCGAGCTATTCTGCCGTTCCCTGGAGTTTCGCAAGACGCTTGAAGCCAGCCGGCCGCGGCTGTACCGGGTGGCCTATGCCTGGACGCACGATGCCGCACTGGCAGATGACCTCGTCCAGGAAACGCTCACCAAGGCCTGGCAAAAACACACGCAGCTGCGTGATGACAGGGCCCAGGAAGCCTGGCTCTTCAGTATCCTCACCAACTGTTTTCGCGACAACTACCGGCGGCACCGCGAAACCGAGGATATCGACGAAATCGAAGTGGCGAGCGAACAGAACATAGAGGCCGAACAGATTCAGTCGGAGTTGATTGGTCGGATCCGCTCCGCCATTGGTCGATTGCCGACCGGCCAGAGGCAGGTTGTGACCCTGGTAGATCTTGAAGGGTTCTCTTATATACAGGTATCGTCCATCTTGGGCGTGCCGTGCGGGACCGTGATGAGCCGGTTGTGCCGGGCGCGGGCCACATTAAAGAATGCACTGCTGGCGGAGTTCGAGGCCGCCGCCCCGGAACGACGGATTCGGAGAATAAAATGACCGAAGAACCGCGACTCTCAGAGGAATTTCTCAATGCCTTCGTTGACAACCAGCTGGATGTCGACGAGAAGAGCCGCGCCTATCCTGTGATCCAGGCGGACACCGACTTAAACCGCAGAATCTGCGAAATCCGCAAGGTCAACGACCTGGTGCGCCTGGCCTACGATAGGCCGCCGGCTGCGCCGCACACGCGCAACCGCGTCCAGCGCATGGCCGCACGCCTGACGCCGGTCATGGGGCGGCTGGCGGCGCCTGTGGTGCTGACCGCAGGGCTGTGCATGGGCTGGGGCCTGCGCAGCGTGTGGGTTCCGGACATGGCACCCCGGGCGGTGACACCCCCGGCGAAGACCCGTATCGCGCAGACGTCCGTGACCAAGGTGTTGTTTCATCTCGACAGTGACAACCCCGGCCAGATGCGCGAGGTCCTGCGGGAATCCGCCAGCCTGCTGGCCCGCTACCGCGTCGAAGGGCGCCTGGCCAAGGTCGAAGTCCTCGCCGACGGCCCGGGACTTGCCCTGCTGCGCGTCCACACCACGCCGTTTGCGGCGCGGATCGCCCGGCTAAAGACCGAGTACCCGAATCTCATCTTCGCGGCCTGCCAAAACACCATCGACCGCCTGGCGCGCCGCAAAGGGATCCACGCCCATCTGTTGCCGGAGACGGTCATCGTGCCCTCTGCCATCGCCGAGATCGTCCACCTTCAGCATCTCGGCTGGACTTATATCCGTGTCTAGACTCCCATTCGCGGCAGCCGGCGTACTGGGGGCGGTCATGCTGGCGGCGGTCACGCCCGGCCGGGCCGCCACCCTGGCCCCGCAGCCGGCCCAAAAGACATTTGTCTATATCGTCAATTACAATCACAACACACTGGTCGGTTACGCCGAAACCGCCGATGGATCGCTGCGCCGCTGCGCGCGTATCCGCACGCCGGCGGGCCCCGAAGCGGTGGCCATTGCCGGCACGCGTTTTGTCCTCACGGTCGACAGCGGCGCCAATGCGCTCAGCAGTTACCGCATCGATGCCGCGACCGGCGCTTTGCAGGCGGTCGGCAACTGGCACGAGACCCCCGGCAGCAGTCCGTTCAGCGTCAGCGTGACCCCAGGCGGCCATTTCGCCTATGTGGCCAACAGCGGCAATGCCACCGTGGGCGCCTACCGCATCCGTGCCGGCGGCCAGCTGCTCCGCGCGGCCGTCCAGCGGGAACCACAAGGCGCGAGTCCCTACCACGTCGCATTCGCCCCGGACGGGCAGTTTGCGTATGTGGCCAACTACGGCAACGATACGATTGGCATCTTCCGCCGCACACCAGGGCGGGCCGCACTCACCCGCATCGGGGTTTACCATGAACCCACCGGGGATGGCCCCTACGATCTGGCCGTGGGGCCCGACGGACACTACCTCTATGTCGCGGATTTCCGGTCCAACATCCTGCTTGTCCTGCAAATCCACAAAAACGGCCTTTTGTCACAACGGGACCGCGTGGCCGAACCCTTCGACCATCATCCCGATTCGCTTGTCATCGATCCGAGCGGCCGCTACCTCTTTGTCGCCAATACCAGCGCCAACGACATCACGGCCTTCCACATCCAGCAAACGACCGGACGCCTGACCCGGGCCGGCCGCGTGCCCACCGGCGGCTACCCCTTCTCGCTGACACTGGACAAGGCGGCCCGCTTCGTTTACGCAGTGAACTTCGGCAGCAGCACCATCAGCGGCTACCGCCTCGATCACCGCACCGGACTTTTGGCGCCGCTTGGCATCACCCATGAACCGGGGGCGGCCGGCCCCTACGGCATCGCCGCCGTGACCTTGCCGGGGCGCACGGGCGCGGCGCGTCCGGTCAGCAAAAAGACGAGGTAGTCGTCCAGAATCTGCCGGTGATCGAAGGCAAGCGGCACCGTGATATGGGTTGCCTGCACCACGCGGATCGCGGCGGCGTCGTCACCGGCATGGGGCACGCCGTCCGCGCACCCGACATACACAGCCGAAACCGTCTGACCACGCGGATCCCGGGCCGGGTCGGAGTAGCACCCCAGCAGACTGCGCAACGTGACCGTCAGCCCGGTTTCTTCATAGGCTTCGCGGATGGCGGCATCCTCAAGCCGCTCGCCGACGTCCACAAACCCGCCCGGCAGGGCAAAACCCAGAGGCGGGTGGCGGCGCTCGATCAGCACGATGGCGCCTGCGCGCGCGCGTAACTCGATGATGACATCCACCGTCACCGGCGGCGTCGTCGGGGCTGGCATAAATCCTCCGTCGTCATGGTATACTGGCCGCCTGCCATGGAACAGATTACCACGCCATTTGGCCAACTCATTGAAATCCGCCAGATTTTTCACGATAGTGGCGTACGTCTTTTGCGCATCATCGTCCATGATGGCGACAAGTACTTTACCCTGGAACTAGACCCTGCCGCAGCGCACCAATGGGGCCGCCACATGGTCCAATGGGCTGAGGATTACGACAAGCCCTAGCCGGGTCCGCGCCAAAGCCCCTATGCGCGGAACACCCGTTTCGTTTACACTGCCTCTTACGCTTGGACTATACTTAAGCTTATTGTCAGAGGGTGGGAGTGATGCTTGAAGGCTTGATCGTTTTACCGTGGTGGGGTTACGTGCTGGTCACACTGATCCTCACCCACATCACCATTGTCTCCGTGACCGTGTACCTGCATCGGCACCAGACGCACCGCGCCTTGGACATGCATCCGGTGGTCGCGCATTTCTTTCGTTTCTGGCTGTGGCTCACCACCGGCATGACCACAAAGCAATGGGTGGCCGTGCACCGCAAACACCACGCGCGCTGCGAGACGGAGGAAGACCCGCACAGCCCGCAGGTGCTGGGCCTGCGCAAAGTGCTCTGGCAGGGAGCGGAACTCTACCGTACCGAAAGCCGTAACCAGGAAACGCTGGACAAATACGGTCACAACACGCCAGACGATTGGCTCGAGCGCCATGTCTATTCCCGCTACAGCGTCGGCGGTATCGCCGTCATGTTCCTGATCGATGTCGTCTGTTTCGGTCCGCTCGGACTGACCATTTGGGCAGTCCAGATGATGTGGATCCCGTTTTTTGCCGCCGGCGTGGTCAATGGTGTCGGTCATTACTATGGATACCGCAACTTCGAGTGCGCCGATGCGGCCACCAACATCTTCCCGATCGGCTTCCTGATCGGAGGCGAGGAGCTGCACAACAACCACCACACCTATGCGAGCTCGGCCAAATTCTCCTGCCGCGCGTGGGAATTCGATATCGGCTGGGGCTATATCCGCGTGCTGCAGGCGCTGCGTCTGGCGAAGGTGCGGAAAACCGCCCCGATCCCGGTGTTCATGCCCGTCAAGGAGCGCTTCGATCTGGATACGGTGCGCGCAGTCGTCCACAACCGCTTTCAGGTCATGGCCCATTTCGCGCGTGCGGTTTTGCGCAAAGTACACGAGGAAGAGGTGCGCAAGGTCGGGGCACTCGACCGCCAGACGGCCCTTCTGCTCAAGCGGGCCCGCCGCCTGATGATCCGCGAAAAGAGTCTGATCGGCCAAGCCGATCATGAGTGGCTGCAGGAGATCCTGGCGCGTCACAGTGCCCTGGGCACGGTGTACACCATGAAGGAGCGTCTGCAGGAACTCTGGCACCGGTCAACGGCCAACCCCGAACAGCTGCTGGCCGCCCTCGAAGAATGGTGCCGCCAGGCGGAAGCCACGGGCATCGATGCCCTGCGGGAGTTCTCGAGCCATCTGCGCACCTACGCGACGCCCCGCGCCAACGCCTGATCTGCGCGCCCATCCGGGCCGGGCCGCCGCTTTCTGGTGGCCTGGGCCCGGGCGCATCACCCCGGCACCAAGGCCCTCAGATCAGAACGGTTGACGGGGGCGGAGCGAAGCGGTTGAGCCGCTCATGGAGTGGACTCGACCGCGGGAAGTGCGCCCGCAAAAACGCCATTTGATCCGCCAAGACCCGACGGCCCTGCAGGAAGATGTATTCCGCATGGGTGGGCACGAAAGGGACGGCCACCAGCGCCATGCCCGCTTCCTCTGGCGTGCGCCCGGCCTTGTGGTTGTTGCATCGCTTGCACGCCGTGACCACGTTATTCCAGACATCCAGACCACCGCGGCTTAGCGGCGTCACATGATCACGTGACAGATCGCGCACCGAAAAACGCTCCGCGCAATACAGGCACACGCGGGCGTCACGCGCAAAAAGCGCAGGATTGCTTAAAGGCGGGACATAGGCATCCCGACAGCGCATCAGGTGCGCGTTCTCGCCGTACGTCGCCACAATGGAATTGACCTCGATGGCACTGCGCCGGCCGGTGCGCGCATTGATGCCGCCGCGCACGGTGTATAACGGGGTACCGCAGGTGTAAGCGACCTGCCCCGTATGGTACATGCGCACGGCCTCCCGAAAATCGATCCATTCGAGCGGCATGCCGGCAATGTCGGTTCTCAGAACTTGCTGCGTGAGAGGGTACATAGCACCTTCGCGGGTCACCTCCGCTCCCAAGCCACATTCAGGCCTCGGAATGAGGCCCCGGTCAATATACCGGGCTACTTCGCAAGCGACAAGAGTGTGCGACGTCGGCCGCAGCGGCCGACGCACACCGTATGACGGCGCCCGCAGTCCCGCGAAACGGGACCGCTCAGGCCATCTTCAGGGAAGAAACGACAGGGAGGACGCAGGTACAGACCGGCGGCCGCAGGGCCATCCGGGATTACTTGATCTTGGCCTCCCGGTAGATCACATGCTTGCGGGCCACCGGATCATACTTCTTGATCTCGAACTTCTCGGCCATCGTCCGCTTGTTCTTCGTGGTCGTGTAGAAATGCCCGGTGTCGGCGCTGGATACGAGCTTGATCTTGTCACGCATGATGCTTCCCCTCTGGCCTTAGACCGGCTCGCCGCGCGCACGCATCTCGGCCAGCACCACATCGACGCCCTTCTTGTCGATGGTCCGCAGCCCATGGTGCGACAGACGCAGACGCACCCACCGCTTCTCGCTCTCGACCCACAACCGGCGTTCATGCAGATTGGGCAGGAAACGCCGACGGGTCTTGTTGTTGGCATGCGACACATTGTTACCGTAAACCGGTCGCTTACCGCTCACCTGGCATACCTTGGCCATAAAACCCCCAAATGAATCGACGCATTCTGCCACAAGCGATCCGCGAGCGCCAGCCCCGCGCCCCCGCGCAGGCGGCCCGGCAGACGGGCGCGATCCTACAGCCAGCCGCGCTCCCTGAAGGATACGACCACGCCATCGCCGACCACCAGGTGATCCAGGACGCTGACGCCGACGAGCGCAAGCGCCGCAGCCAGCCGCACGGTCAGGTCGCGATCCGCCGCGCTGGGCTCCGGATGGCCGGAGGGGTGATTGTGCACAAAGATGATCGCCGCGGCATTGTGGACCAGGGCCCGGCGGACGACCTCACGCGGGTACACCGCCGCCCCGTCCAGGGTCCCTTCAAACAGCACCTCCTGGACCAGCAGACGGTGGCGCACATCCAGGAAAAGGCAGCCAAACGCTTCGCGCGGGCGGTCGCGGAAGCAGGCGAGCAGATACTGGCGGGTGGCGGTCGAGGAGGCGAAGATGATCTCGCGCCGCAGGTTTTCGCCCAGCTGGCGCCGGCCCATCTCGAGCACCGCCCGGACCATGGCGTATTTGGCAGGACCAAGGCCGGGGGCCGCGCAAAACGCGCCCGCTTCCGCCGTCAAAAGCCCGCGAAAACCCCCGAAACGCGCCAGCAGTTCGCGCCCGAGATCGACTGCGCTCTTGCCGCTTACCCCCGTTCTCAGGACAATGGCGAGTAATTCGGCATCCGACAAGACTTCCGGGCCATGGCGCAGCAGGCGCTCCCGGGGGCGGTCATCGATGGGCCAGGCGGTGATGGTCATGGCGCAGTCCTTGCCTGTCACGATAACAGGGAGCATGGATGCACGCTGTCCGGTGAATGACGGGCGGAGAGACGGAACATGGGAAACAGCAGCGCTTCCTTGCCTGGACGCCATATCGTCCTCGGCATCACCGGCGGCATCGCCGCTTACAAGACCCCCGACATCGTGCGGCGTCTGCGCGAACGGGGCGCAGATGTGCGGGTGGCCCTCACGCACCGGGCACGCCAGTTCGTGACCGAGACCACCCTGAAGGCGGTCGGCGCCACGCTCATCGAAGAGCAGGACGGACCGCAGGGCATGGCCCACATCGACGCGGCGCGCTGGGCGGACATGGTCGTGGTGGCGCCGGCGACGGCCCATTTTATTTCCCGTCTCGCCAGCGGCGCCGCCGATGACATCCTCACGACACTGTGCCTGGCCACGGAGGCGCCTTTGCTTGTGGCGCCCGCCATGAACCGGATCATGTGGGAAAAACCGGTCACGCAGACCAACTGCCGGCGCCTGGTCGAGCACGGCACGATGCTCATCGGGCCAGACAGCGGACCCCAGGCCTGCGGCGAGACCGGCTTTGGCCGCATGGCCGAACCCGCTTCCATCGTCCATGCGATCGAAACATTCTGGGGACCCAGATCCCTCGATGGCGTGCGCGCCCTGGTCACCGCCGGCCCGACACACGAACCCCTCGATCCGGTACGTATCCTCACCAACCGCAGCTCGGGCAAAATGGGCTATGCCATCGCGGCCGCGCTCGCCAGGGACGGCGCGGAGGTCACCCTCGTTACGGGGCCGACAACCCAACCGACGCCTGTGGGCGTCCGCCGTGTCGACGTCACGACGGCCGCCGACATGCTGGCGGCGGTACAGGAACACCGGCAAGACGGGTGCGATCTCTTTGTGGGCACGGCCGCGGTGGCTGACTACCGGCCCGAACAGGCATCGCCTGGCAAAATCAAAAAAGGCCCCGCGTCGCTGACGCTGGTGCTGGTGCGCAATCCCGACATCCTGAGCGAAGTCGCCCGCTGGCAACCCCGGCCTTATATCGTCGGCTTTGCCCTCGAAACGGAACGGCTTGAGGAGCACGCCCGGCAAAAGCTGCAGGAGAAAAATCTTGATCTGGTCGTCGGCAACCTGGCCGGGCCGGGCACGGGGATCGACAGCGACACCAACGCCCTGACGCTCGTCGATAGCAATGGCAGCGTATCATGGCCTTCCGACACGAAAATTGCGCTCGCGCAGCGGCTGGCAGCCGAGATCGCGCGCCGCCTGAACAGAGATCCCCATGGACGTCAAAATTGACCTGCAATTGCTCGATCCGCGCTACGGATCCGCGTTTCCTTTGCCCGACGCCGCCACGAGCGGGGCGGCCGCCATCGATCTGCGCGCGGCCGTGGAGGCGCCTTTACACCTCGATCCCGGATCCTGCGTCTTGATCCCGAGCGGGATCGCCATCCACATCGGCAATCCCGGCTTCGCCGCCCTGCTTTTGCCGCGATCGGGTCTTGGTCACCGCGGCCTCATCCTCGGCAATGGCGTCGGCCTGATCGACTCCGACTATCAGGGGGAAATCAAAATGTCCTGCTGGAACCGCAGCGACGACGTCATCAGCATCGAGCCGGGCGATCGCATCGCCCAGCTTCTGGTGATTCCGGTGGCCACACCGGTTTTTCGCATCGTCGATTCCTTTGCCGACACAACCGGGCGGGGCCGGCAGGGATTCGGTCATTCCGGCATCCGCTGACGGCCATTTGCCACTCGAAACGGGAGATTTGACCTTATGACAGAACGCGCCGCCCCGACGCCGGCTACCGTGCCGCCACGGACCATCTTCAAGTCCTACGACATCCGCGGCATCGTCGACAAGGAGCTGACCGCCGCGGGCGTACGCGCCATCGGCCAGGCCATTGGCAGCGAAGCGCTCGACCGCGGGCGCTCCACCGTCGTCATCGCCCGCGATGGGCGCCTGTCCGGCCCGGCGCTGTCGGTTGCCCTGAGCCAGGGGCTCACGGACAGCGGCTGCGATGTGATCAACATCGGCCTCGTACCAACGCCCTTGCTGTATTTCGCGACCATCGCCTTTGGCACCGCCTCCGGCGTCATGCTGACTGGCAGCCACAACCCTCCGGCCTACAACGGCCTGAAGATCCTGCTCGACGGAGAAACACTGGCCGGGCCTGCCATTGCCGCCTTGCATCAGCGCCTCGTGGATGGGCGCCTCCGCCAGGGGCAGGGGCAGGCGCGCCCAGACGACATCCGCGAACGCTATCTGCGCCGGGTTACCGAGGATGTGCATCTGGCGCGGCGGCTGAAGATCGTCATCGATTGTGGCAATGGCGCAACCGGCGAAATGGCGCCGCGCCTCTTTACGCAGCTTGGCTGCGACGTCACCACGCTCTTTGGCGAAATCGATGGTCACTTTCCAAACCACCACCCCGACCCGAGCCAGCCGCACAATCTCGAGGATTTGCAGAAGGCGCTGGCGGACGGCAAAGCCGACCTGGGCCTGGCATTCGATGGTGATGGTGACCGCCTTGCCGTCGTGTCGGCCGACGGTCACATCATCTGGCCGGATCGGCAGATGATCCTGTTTGCCCGCGACATCCTGAGCCGCAACCCCGGCGGGCAGATTCTCTATGACGTCAAATGCTCGCGCGCCCTCGATGCCGCCATTCGCGCCGCATCCGGCCGCCCGCTCATGTGGAAGACCGGACACTCGTTCATCAAGGCCCGCCTGCGCGAAGGCGATGTGCTGCTCGCCGGCGAAATGAGCGGACACATCTTCTTCAAGGAGCGCTGGTACGGTTTCGATGATGGCCTGTACGCCGGCGCACGGCTTCTGGAACTGCTGGCCAAGGCCGCGGAGACGCCCACCCAGATCTTCCGGTCACTGCCCAATACGATCAACACGCCGGAGATTCAGATCCCCGTGGACGAAAGCCCGCACATGGTGGTCGACGAGCTGGTCGCCGCAGCCCGCTTCCCGGATGCCACCGTGACCACCATCGACGGTCTGCGTGTCGATTTCGCGGACGGATTCGGCCTCGTTCGCGCATCCAATACCACGCCGATCCTCGTGCTGCGCTTTGAAGGCAACGACGAGGCCGCGCTCGCCCGCATCCAGGACCGCTTTCGCGCCTTGATGCGGGAGGTGCGCCCGGCACTCGCCAATTGGTGAGGGTGCGATGCCCCGCCGCCGCCCCTGGGGCTTTTTGACGGCACAAAGGCCTGGGGTTGCCACGGGCCGGTTTTGCGGCCATCCTTGTGTGCCGAGAAGGCCGGCCTCCCGGCCTTTCCACAACAGGAGACCCAGATCCATGATACGCAGATTCGTCGCGGGAGCGGCCATGGCGTTGGCCACGATCGGCACATGCTATGCGCACAACCCGTTGAACAGCATCCAGGGACCGCATATCTCGCTGGACAAGACCGTCATTCGCGTACCGCTCGCCAAGGGCGTGTCACCGAGTGATGCGTTCCAGGCCATGAAGATCCAGGCCGATAACGTCAACATGAAGTATGTCGGTGACCTGCCGCTTGGCAAGCAGCTGAAGAACATGGGCATCAAGTCCGGCGTCCTGACCGTCTACGAGTTCTGCAGTCCGCCGATCGCGCACGCCATGGTCGAACAGGATCCGGCATTTGCCGCCTACCTGCCCTGCCGTATCACCATGATCGCCTCGCATGGGCGTGTCTGGCTGGAGATGATGAACCTGAACATGATCATCAAGGGCGCGCACCTGAATGGCAAGGCGCGCGCGCAGGCCATCCGCGTTCGTGATGATCTCGACTCCATCATGTGGGCCGGTGCCAAGGGCAATTGGTAAGCGGGGCGCGCTCGTAGGGCTTGCCCTGGTCCTCCTCGTGCTGGCGCCCCGCGGGGCGCCAGCCGCCGGTCGTGGTGTCGTGATCCAGGTCAACAATGCGTCCGTGACCACCTGGCGCATCGCCCTGGCCAACACCGCCAATCTCCTCGTCGCCGACCATGCCGCGCACCCGCGCATAGAAATCATCGCACTCGGCCAGGCGGTCGTTCTGCTAAAAAAAGATGCGCCCTACTGGAAAAAACTTCTCGCCCTCCACAAGCAGGGATTGCGGATCAACGTCTGCATGCAGGACCTGCGGCGCCACCATCTGCACAGGGCGGACATGTCGCCGGCGATCCATTACATCCCCTCCGCCATCGCCGAGATAGTCCGCCGCGAACGGGAGGGGTGGGCCTACGTCAAGCCCTGAGAGACACCCGTCATCAGGGGCCGCACGGCCCCAAGGGGTCAGGCCGCCTTGGGCGGACTGAATTTGATCAGAACCTTGGTGTAACCCTCGACGCGGCGATCGAACTTGTCGTAGGCCTCCGGCGCCTTGTCGATGGAGATGCGATGACTGACGATCCGGCTTGGCTTGGCGCGCCCGGCGATGATCAGATCACGGAGGTGTTCGTTGTAGCGCTTGACGGGGCACTGGCCCATGCCGATGGTCACGCTCTTGTCAAACAGATCAGCCATCGGCATCGAGAAGATGCCCTGCCGCGCCTGATCGGACTGGGCTTTGGGATCAGGAGCCAGATAGACACCGACGATACCGATGTGCCCGGCTGGATTGACGAGGCGTACCATGTTCTGCAGGACCTGGGTGGATTTCTCCTGCGCATATTCGTGGTCGTCACGGGCCTGATAGCCGACCGCATCGATCACGCAGTCCACACCGGCCAGCTTTTCCTCGCCCGGATGCAGGCGCTGCCGGAGCGCGCCGGATTCCCCACGCATCCGCACCACCTGGTCGACGGGATCCCCGTCGCGGATATCGATGGGTATGGCGCCAAGCTCCTTGGCCTTGGCGAGCCGTTCTGCAATGAAATCGATCACATAGACCACGGCTGCTCCGCGAATCAGGGAGCTCAAGGCCGCCATGAGGCCGACGGGGCCCGCGCCAAATATGGCGACACTCTTGCCGGCGCTGACGTGGGCAAGCTCTGCGCCGTAGAACCCCGTCGGAAACACGTCGGCCAGAAGAATGAAGTCATCCTCCCATTCATCGAAGGGCCTGCCGGGCAGCTTCAGGCAGTTGAAATCGGCGTTGGGCACGACCACGTACTCGGCCTGCCCGCCGCGATAGGGACCCATGCCCACGTAGCCGTACGCCGCATGCGCCTTGTGCTCGTTCATCGTAAGGCACATGTTCGTATAGCCGCGATGGCAGTTGTAGCAATAGCCGCAGGCAATATTGAAGGGCAAAACCACCCGGTCGCCCGGCTTGAAACCCGTTACGGCGCCGCCGATCTCCTCGATGACGCCCATGATTTCGTGTCCCACGATCTGCCCGGGCTGAAGCCCGGTCCGCCCCTCGTACATATGCAGGTCACTGCCGCATATCGCCGAGGTGGTCACGCGCAGCAAGGCATCCTTGGGCCCGGTGATGGCCGGCTGCTGCTTCTCCTCGACACGGATATTGCTCTCTCCTTCGAACACGACAGCTTTCATAATCACCTCGACAGGAATCAGGGTTGGAAAGGACACGGCCACCGCCGTCTGCTGCGCAGCGCAATGGTGGACGCCGGGTAAGATCCTGTCGGATCGGGGGAGTTGTCCTGGGTGATACGTTGGCCTCTCCGCCGTGCGGCTCCCGAGCGGGACCGCCGGCGGCGCTTGGCAGGAGGCTTGTTGGAGACGGCGGCAGCACAAACGGGCGCCTGCCCGTGCGTTTCAGGTCTTCGGCAGCGTCACACCGGTCTGGCCCTGATACTTGCCACCACGGTCCTGGTAGGAGGTTTCGCACTCCTCATCCGCCTCGAAGAAGACGACCTGGGCCACCCCTTCATTGGCGTAGATCTTGGCCGGCAGCGGCGTCGTGTTCGAGAATTCGAGTGTCACGTAGCCTTCCCACTCGGGCTCGAACGGTGTCACGTTGACGATGATGCCACAACGGGCATACGTCGAATTGTGCACGACAAGCCCGTTGGCCACGAAGTTATGGTGGCGCGGGATTTCCAGATCATACACCGGCGCACGGCCCGCCGGCGCCAGCATCGAAATGGTTTCGAAGCGCCCGGCCGCCGGCACAGGCGCCGCCATGCGGCCTGTGGTGCCATCGGCAAGGCTCGCCTGCGCATGCCACATCCATTGCTCGGCCGTCAGGGCAAAACCACCTGCCGCGGCGGCGACACGGCTTGCAACACCGAACCGGTCAAACAGGTGCTGAAGGCTTTCGATGACCGTCCGCTCCGCCCCCCACAAGACGTCCGTTCCGTCCAGCACCCCCGCCAGGAACTGCCACAGATCCGCGGCGCGCGCCCGGAACACCGGCGCTGGCACATCGTCGTGCAAACCGGCACGCAACCGGACCGCAAAAGCGCGGCCCAGCGCCGCCGCCCCGGCAAGCGGCTCGCGGCCGAAGCCGCCGAGATGGCCGCCGACTGCGATTTGATCGCCCACGCCAAGAGCGCCGAGGGGGCGCCAACCGGCTTTTGTCAGAAGCGGATGCTGCGCGGTCGCCCGCAAGCGGTAACCGTTTTGTGTTTGCACCTCGTACACATCGTGCTCGCCATGACAGGCCCAGGCCTTGACACCCTGTCCGACGATACGCCGCCCGTCGAAGGCCAGCGTCCGGCCCGGCCCGCGCCAGTCACGGATGGGGCGGTAATCCCCCGTGTCCGCGTGAACCACGCGGGTGTCGCCGGTGACACACTTGCCAAGGCAGATCGTCAGGACCTTGCGCGGAATGCGGAAATATTCCACCGTGCGCGCAAGCGCGAAGGAGTTCGGCGGGATGATGCAGACATCACCGCGGAAATCGACAAAGCTGTTCGCATCGAAGTTCTTGGGATCGACGATCGCCGAATTGATATTGGTAAAAATCTTGAACTCGTTGGAACAGCGTATGTCGTAGCCATAGCTCGACGTGCCGTAGGATACGAGGCGCTTGTCGCCGCTCATCTTGACCTGATGCGGCTCAAACGGCTCGATCATCCCGTGCTCGGCGGCCATGCGCCGAATCCACTTGTCCGACTTTATGCTCATGGCATCGGGCGTACGCCCGCCTCCTCCCCGCGTTCCGGTCCGTTATGTGTTCTGGATGACGATATTGGGGAACTTCGTGCTGAAATCCTTCTTCATCAGCGACATCTTGCCGGCTATGCGCCGCGCGATTTCGCGGTAGATCTGCGCGATGCGCCCGTCGGGATCCGCAACCACCGTGGGCCGTCCGCTGTCGGCGTCTGCCCGGATGTGCAGATCAAGAGGCAAGGCGCCGAGGAAATCCACCTCGTACTGCTCGGCCATCCGCAGGCCGCCGCCGGCCCCGAAGATATGCTCCTCATGGCCGCACTGGCTGCAGATGTGGGTACTCATGTTTTCGATGATGCCGACCACGGGAATCTCGACCTTTTCGAACATCTTCAAGCCCTTGCGGGCGTCGAGCAGGGCAATATCCTGCGGGGTCGTGACAATGACGGCACCGGTGACGGGCACCTTCTGGGCGAGCGTCAACTGGATGTCGCCGGTACCCGGCGGCAGGTCGACCACCAGATAGTCGACGTCGTCCCAGTTGGTGTCCCGCAGCAACTGTTCGAGCGCCTGGGTGACCATCGGTCCGCGCCAGATCATCGGCGTTTCCTCGTCGATCAGGTAGCCGATCGACATCGACTGCAGATGATAGCTGAGGATCGGCTCCATGCTCCGGCCGTCCTTGGATTCGGGCTTGCTGTGGGATCCCAGCATGCGCGGCTGACTGGGGCCATAGATATCGGCGTCGAGAATGGCCGCCCGGGCGCCTTCGGCCGACAAAGCCAAGGCCAGATTCACCGCCGTCGTGGATTTGCCCACACCCCCCTTGCCCGAGGCGACGGCGATGATGTTCTTCACCCCGGCAATCGGCTTGACGCCCTTTTGCACCCCGTGCACGGCGATCTTGGAGTCAATCTGGATCTTCACATCCTTGACGCCGGGAATGGCGCGGACCTTCTCCTGCAATTTGGCGGCCAGCGCGTCGCGGCTCCCCTTGGCCGGATAACCGAGCACCACGTCGACCGTCACCTGACCGCCATCGACGCGGATATCCTTGATGGCCTTGGCGCTCACAAGATCCTGCTCAAGGTACGGATCGATGACCTCCTTGAGCGCCGTTTCAACCTGCAATTGCGAGACATCCGCCATGTTCCCTCTCCTCAAAATCCAGCCACACTGCAAGGGCCGGCTCGCGCGCCGGACCCACCAAACCCGATGGCAAAAACCCACCCTGCCTCAAACCTGCCATTATAGAGCCGGGAGGCACCGAAACGCGACAGGGAGCACCGGCGTCATCTAGGCGTCGCCGCCCTGACCTGTTACCTTTTCGCCCCTCAGGGGGAATTATGCCGCAGAGCCGAAAACTTCTCGTCACCAGCGCCTTGCCCTATGCCAATGGGCCGATCCACCTTGGCCACCTGGTCGAATACATCCAGACCGACATCTGGGTCCGCTACCAGCGGCTGCGGGGCCGCTTTTGCACCTACGTGTGCGCAGACGACACCCACGGCACCCCCATCATGCTCAAGGCGGAACAGGAAGGCGTGACGCCGGAGGCCCTCATCACCCGGGTCGGCCAGGAGCATGCGCGGGATTTTGCCGACTTTGGCATCTCTTTCGATTATTTCGGGTCGACCCACTGCCCCGAAAACGAGCAGCTCGCCCGGGATGTCTATGAGCGCAGCCGCGCGGGCGGGCACATCACCCGGCGCACGGTGGAGCAGGCCTTTGATCCGGTCAAGAATCTGTTTTTGCCCGACCGCTTCATCAAGGGGACCTGTCCGCGCTGCCACAGCCCCGACCAGTATGGCGACTCATGCGAAGTGTGCGGGGCGACCTATGCGCCATCGGACCTCGAGGATCCCGTCTCGGCCTTGAGCGGCGCAACGCCCGTCAGCCGATCCTCCGAGCATCATTTCTTCCGGCTCGGCGATTTCACGGCGTCGCTCAAGGCCTTCACCGAGACCGATGCCCTGCAACCCGAAGCGGCCAACAAGCTGCGCGAGTGGCTCGACGCCGGCCTCACCGACTGGGACATCAGCCGCGATGCGCCCTACTTCGGCTTTTCCATTCCCGGCGCGCCGGACAAGTTCTTCTATGTCTGGCTCGACGCGCCCATAGGATACATGGCCACCCTCTGGCGGCTGCTCAACGCGCGCCAAGGCCGCCCGCTGACCCTGGAGGAGATCCGCAAGGCCTGGGGCGACTACGAAATACACCACTTCATCGGCAAAGACATCCTGTATTTCCATGCCCTGTTCTGGCCGGCCATGCTCGAGGCCGCCGGACTTGCACGGCCCCACGCCATTCACGCGCACGGATTCCTCACCATCAACGGCAAGAAAATGTCGAAGTCGCGCGGCACCTTCATCACCGCGCGCGACTATCTCGCCCATCTGCCCGCGGAATACCTGCGCTACTACCTGGCCGCCAAACTGAACGGCCGCATCGAGGACATCGATTTGAACTTCGATGACTTCCGTGCCCGCATCAACGCCGATCTCGTCGGCAAGCTGATCAATATCGCCAGCCGCAGCGCACAGCTGCTGACGCGCTTTGCCGGCGGCCGGCTGGCAGAGACACTGCCAGACCCCGCCCTTTTTCAGGAATTCGCCGCCGCCGGCGAGGACATCGGGATCCATTACGAACGCCGCGAGTACAGCCGCGCCATCAAACTCATCATGGAACTGGCCGATCGCGCCAACCGCTACATCGATGACGCCAAGCCCTGGGAAATGGGCCGCGACCCGGCACAGCACGGCGCGTTGCGCGCCGTCTGCACGCAGGCTTTGAATCTGTTCCGCGTGCTGATGACATATCTGCAGCCGGTTCTGCCCGCTGCCGCCGCCCAGGTCAGCACATGGCTGGGAGGCACCGACCTCTCCTTCGAATCGGCCGGCATCCCCCTTCTTGGCGGCACGATCGAACCCTATCAGCACCTGATGCGGCGGGTCGACGAAAAGGATCTCGCATGGGTGGCACCCGCACCCGCACCGCCGCCTGCCAAGACCCAGGCCCCGGCGGCTCGTGCCCCGGCGGCCACCATCGACACCGCCGATTTCGGCCGCGTCGATCTGCGTGTGGCGGCCGTCGTCGATGCGCAGACGGTGGAGGGCGCAGACAAGCTGCTGCGACTCTCGCTCGATCTCGGCGAGGGCCGCCTGCGTACGGTGTTCGCCGGCATCCGGCGTGCGTACGACCCGCAAACCCTGATCGGCCGCCACGTCATCTGCGTCGCCAATCTGGCGGCGCGCAAGATGCGATTTGGCGTTTCGGAGGGGATGGTGCTGGCCGCAGGCGACGGCCAGGATATTTTTCTCCTGGGGGTCGATACCGGGGCCAAACCCGGCATGCCGGTCCGGTAGGCCGCTTTCGCCCGGTTGCGCCCACCCGAAGGCGGCACCTTTGTCCTGGCCGTTGCCGCAGAGCCCGTCCTCGAAACACCTGAGGCCGGCCCGGTCACAACCCCGTGGCGGCTTGTGCCCGGCATCGACTGCCCCTGGAGCGGCCTGCGGGCTCTGTCTGTCGCACGCCGGCGCGCGCAATCAAAGCGGGCGGGCAACCCCGTTGCCACCCGGGACCTGAGCGCCTAGGATAGACCAATTCCCGAATGACCCATGCCCATGTCCAACCGCCGCCCGCCCAGCATCCAGTCGATCATGTCGGTGCTCCCGCAAAGTCAATGCCAGCAATGTGGGTATGGCGGCTGCTGGCCCTATGCGCGCGCGATCGTGCGGGGCGAAACCCGGCTCGACCTGTGCGCACCCGGAGGCGCCACGACACAACGGCAGCTCGCCTGGCTGTGCGGACTGCCAGAGGCGGCCGCAGGCACACCCCCCGCAGACACCCCGCCGGCCCTTGCGGTCGTCGCCATCGACGCCAACGAGTGCATCGGCTGCGGGCGCTGCCTGCCGGTGTGCCCGGTTGACGCCATTGCGGGGGCCGTCGGATTCCTCCATGGGGTGCTGTTGCAATCTTGCACCGGCTGCCGGCTGTGTCTGGCGAGCTGCCCCGCCGACTGCTTTACCCCGGCGCCCGACACACCGCCGGTGCCTGCGCGGCTTGCCCGCTACCGCTACACGCGCAAGCGCCGGCGGCTGCTGCGGGCCACGCGCCCCGAGTCACGCCGGATCGCGGTCGAACGCAAACGACACGAGATCGCCGACGCCCTCGCGCGCGTCCAGGGCCGCCGGGGCTGGCCGCACAGCGCCACCGAGTTGGCAAGAAAGCATTCCCGACCGTAAAATACCCGCCTTCATTGCGCCAAGGAGACATCATGTCCGGACATTACCCCTTCAACGGGAAGGCCAGCCGCGTCAGCGTCTTTGCCTTCTTCGAGAAAAATCAGCTGAGCCTGGAATTGCAGGAACAGTATTACAAGTGGTGGTATGACCTGGCGAAGAATTTCGTCACCCAGGATGCCGACCTGCGCGCCGCCCGCGCCGTGGATTTTCAGCACTTCCCCTATGGCCAGCACGCCGAACGCAACTTTCACCTGCACGATTATAAATGGGCCACCGCGATGGCGGATCTTGGCGCATTCATCAGCAACGTGATTTTCGCGAAGATGAGCGACGAGCAGCAGCACAAGGTGGAGCATGATCACGAGGCCATGCTAAAGGGGCTGCTTGCGCAGCGGGACAAGACGCCGCGGCCGGCGCCGCCCGAAGTGGGCCGCTATCGCCACGTCTAAACGCGACCGGATCCGTCTTGGGCCTGCGGCACGCAACGAAGTGTTCGCGCGGCTCAAGGCGGCCAATCCGGAACCGCAGACGGAGCTTGTCTACGGCTCACCCTTTCAGCTGCTCATTGCGGTCATGCTCTCGGCACAGGCGACCGACCGCAGCGTCAACAAGGCCACAAAAACCCTCTTTGCGGCCGCGCCGGACGCCGAACATATGCGCGCCCTGGGCCTTGTTGGCCTTAAGCGCCACATCGCGTCGATCGGCCTGTACAACACCAAGGCGGCCAACATCCTGAAGACCTGCGGGCAGCTGATCGAGCAGCACGGCGGGGAGGTGCCGCACGATCGCGCGGCTTTGGAGGCGCTGCCGGGCGTGGGACGCAAGACGGCCAACGTCGTTCTGAACACGGCATTTGGTGAAGAGACGATCGCCGTCGATACCCACATTTTTCGTGTTGCCAACCGGCTGGGGCTTGCGCCGGGGCGCACGGTCCGGGAAGTGGAAGACCGGCTCGGCCGGCTCGTACCGGGGCCCTTCCGGCGCCATGCGCACCATTGGCTGATCCTTCATGGCCGCTACGTGTGCAAGGCCCGCAGGCCGCTGTGCGGGCAATGTGTTCTCTTTGATTTGTGTACGTATGAGGATAGAGTAGGTCTATGGACGGCAACAGAGTCGCCACCGGTCTCGACCGGGGCCCGAAGCCCCGGCCTGCGCTTGCGGGCGCGGCGGTCGAAAAAGCCCTGACCCGTGCCGGGCTCACCTCCGCCCGCTCCGTCATCTTGTTTCTCACCCACCATTTTGCCGCAGATCCGCAGCCGGCACTGACGGCCGCGGCGCGGACGGCCGGCTGCATGCAGATCGTCGGCTGCAGCGGCGGCGGCCTTTTGACAGACGAGGAATGGGTGCTCGACACGCCGGCGGCGGCAGCGCTGGTGCTGGGTGACGGCGCGTGGCTGGAGCGGCCCATGCCGCTTGATGACGACCCGGTCTTGAGCCTCGCCTGCCCGACGAATCTGACCGCATCATGGCTCGATGAACCCTATCGCCGGATCGGCGCGCTCGCCGGTGACGTCACCGGCCGCGGACCGTTCCGTGTCTGGTCGGGCGGGCGTGTGCGCGAAGACGGACCGGTGGAAGTGGCGATGCGCGGCACGCGGGGCGTCATCCGCGCTTCGCAGGGCGTGCGGGCGCTGACCTCGCCGATCGAAGTGGCCGAAGTGCACGACTATGATGTCCTGAAGCTTGGGCACTATCCGGCGCTGAATGTGCTGGTACAGGCGCTGCCGATCGGCGTGCGCGAGATGGACCGCATCCCTTTGCACCTGATCATGGGCGGTATCACCTTCGGCGACCCGACCACAGCCATCCGCGACGGCCGCTACCGGCTAAACCACATCGTCGCCGCCAATCTGAGCGAACAGTCGATCACCTTCGCGGAGCGTTTGAGCCGCGGGGAGCGGCTCTTCTGGGCGATCCGCGATACCATCGCCGCCCAGCGCGACATGCGCGCAACGATCGAGCGAAGCGCCCAGGAACTGAACGCACCCCCCGATTTCGCGCTGCTCTTCCCGTGCGCGGGCCGCGGTCCCCATTTCTATGGAGAAAGGGACCTGGACCTTGAACTTCTGAAAAACCGCTTCCCCGGGCTACCCGTCATCGGCGTCTACGGAAGCGGGGAAATCGGTCCGCTCGACGACAATAATCATCTCTATCAGTACTCGGCGGTTCTCGGCCTGTTTCGGCTTGCCGGTAAGCACTGATGTGGTCGAACGACCGCGGCAGCTTGCGCAAGGTGTTCTTTTCCGGCTGGCGGCGGTTTCGCAGCCAGCAGCCGCTGGCCGGCGCAGAAGGGCTGGTGGTCGAGGCCCTTCTTGCGCATCCCGAGTACCAGCCGCTCATGGAGCGGGAAGATGAAACCCTGTGGGCCGACCTCGAGCCCAACCCGTTTTTGCATATGAGCCTGCACATCGCCCTAAACGAGCAGCTGGGGATCGACCGGCCGCCCGGCATCAAGGCGGTGTTCGACCGGTTGCGCGCCACAAGCGGCGACGCACACAAGGCGCAGCACCTCATGATGGAGTGCCTGGCGGAGGTCCTCTGGGAGGCCCAAAGCCAAGGCCGGATGCCGGACGAGGAGGCGTACATCCGGCGCCTTCGCGACGTGGCGCGGCCATCGGTTGACCGCTAGACTAAAGGACAGTGCCGGGTTATTGCAAAGCGCCTCCGGAGGGAGTACATAGAAGCCCATGAACTGTGCCGACAGACGCGACACGAGACACAAGCGATACCAAGCGACGACATGAGCGGGGTCTTTTGAGGCCCCATTTTTTTTGCCGACAAAGCGCCTTGGGCGCATACACGGAGACACCATGGATACCGATATCCATAAGATGGACGACGACAAGACCGACAACGAACCTCCCGAACGGAACTTCCTTCTTGGCCTGCAGCAGGCGAAGGGGGAAAAATGCTGAATGCTGTCAATGCGGTCATGGATGCGCATTTTCTGACGCCGGCAGGCGTTTCCCCGAATGCACTCCCCACCCAGACCGCGCGCCGCGCCGACGTGCCGGTCCGCTATCTCGTCTCGGGCAAATACCGCCTCTACCCCTTTGACAAGGACGCAAAACCCTATTTCGACGAGGCCGTCGCCCAGCTCGGCGTGGCGCTGTCGGATTACAGCTTTGCCAATAACGTCATCTGGTTGTGCCAGGCGAGCGGCTTTTACCAGATCATAGAGGGCTGTTTCTGTCTCTTCGGCCTGTCGGGCAACGGCCTGACGATGCTGTTGCCGCCCCTCGGGGAACCGGCCCGGCAAAAGCGTGCGCTCAAGATCTGCGTCCGCATCATGGACCAGTACAATCCCTCGCCCTTCCAGGCGCGGCTCGACTTCGTCTACAAAGACTTCCTGAAGGTTCTCGATCAGCAGGACGACGGGGCGCCCGTGATCAACGGTGAGGCATGGCACGTCGAGGTGACGAATCCCGACTATATTTACCGGACCTCGGACCTGATCGAACTGAAGGGCAATGCCTTCAAAACCAAGCGCAACGAGATCAATCAGTTCCGGCGCGCATACCCCAATCACGAGCTCGTTCCATTCACGCACCGGCACCGCGATGCGGCCCGCACCCTGGTGAACACATGGACGGAAAACCGGATTCGGGCGCTGCCCAACGGGTCGCTTGAGGATTTCCTCTACAATCTCGAACTCGAACGCAAGGCGATCAACCGGACCATCGCCCTCTATGAGGAATTGAGTCTCCAGGGCCTGTGCCTGTTCATCGATGGTGTACTGGAGGGCTTCACGTTTGGCGAGCGCCTCAATGCAGACGTCGCCAATGTGTTGATAGAAAAAACCAATTTCCACATCCAGGGAGCTGCGCAGTATCTCTTCCGGGAGTTCACCAAGGTCTTTGCCGACTCGACCTACATCAATGTCGGGGACGACCTGGGCTTTGAAAACCTGCGCCGCGTCAAGATGAGCTACCGCCCGGCGATGTTCGGCGAAAAGGTGATCCTGCACAGGCGTGTGCCGGCAGAATGATCCGGCGCGCCCATGCAGATGACCTCGAGGGCCTGATGGCCCTCGAGCGCCGCTGTTTTGGTCCGCACGAGGGGCTGTTCCAACGCCGGCAGATCCGGCGTCTGCTGGCAAGCGCCACGGCCGCGTGGTTCGTCTACGGGGATTACTGGGGCGCCTGCTGCATGCTGATCGGCGCAAACGGCCGCGCGCGATGGGGACGCCTCTACTCCCTGGCGGTGGACCCGGCACATCGCGAGAAGGGCATCGGCCGCGCGCTGGTGCTCGCCGGTCTCGACTGGCTTGCCGCCCACCACATCGATCAATGCCGCGCGGAGGTCAAGGCCGGCAATGAGCCGGCACGGCGGCTGTATGCGTCCCTCGGCTTTGTGGAAGCGGGAGGACTGCCCCACTACTACGGCATCGGCGGACACGGACTGCGCCTGGCGAAGACACTGCGCGGCGCGCCCTGAACACACCGCGCCCCCGGTCCGCAAAAGGGCCGGGGGCTGAGCGGACGGCCCCGGCTTACATACCCATCCCGTGAATCATCGTGCGCGCGCCGAGGCTCTGGAACATCCACCACGTCAGCGCGATGATCAGCACGAACAGGGGGATCATGATGATCAGCGCAAAGGTGTTCCAGCGCTGCGCCTTGGACAAGTCCAGACGGAACAGCAGATAGCTCTGCAGGATCACCGCCACGAGGGCGGCGGCCGAAGTCGCCACCATCAGCTTGAACGGCGCCCACACATGGTGCGTGACCAGCTCGAGCGACGTGAACATCAATCCCAGCGTCAGGATAAAGCCGGCGACGTACCCCGCACGGCTTGCCAGCTGCACTTCCGGATGCTGGACCGGATTTTCATGGTCGTGACTGTCTGACATCAGATCGCTCCGTGCAAATAGATAACCGTAAAAACGCACACCCACATCACGGCCTGGAAGAACCAGAAGTATTTAAGGCTCAGCAGACGCGCGACGACATCGGTTGAAAACCCATAACGCGCCACCTGGTACATCATGACAAGCATCCAGATCAAACCGAATGCCATGTGCAGTCCGTGGGTCAAAACGAGCACCCAGTAGGACGACAAAAAGGCGCTGCGCGCCGGCACGATACCCTGCATGGCAAGGCCGGCGAACTCGTGGATCTCCATGCCAAGAAACCCCGCGCCCAACAGCAATGCCACCGCCATCCAGCCGATGACGCCGCCGCGGCTTGCCGCCTTCAGCGCGGTCACGCTAAAGCCGAAGGCGAGCACACTGCTGAAGACGAGCACGGTTTCACCGAACGCGTACCAGGGATGGACGATGTCCTGCGCAGCCGGCCCGCCGGCCGTATGCGAGGCCAGCACCGCATAGGCTGCGAACAACGTCGCAAAGATCATGGCGTCGCTCAGCATGTACAACCAAAAACCGAACGTCCGCGTCGATATCACGTCATGGCCATGATGGCCTTCATCCCAAAGCGCAACGCCTGCGGACGATTGCGTGCGGGTGTTTTGTGTACTCATGCGCTGCTCCTCAAACCGTTTTACGACAAGGCCCCCCGTTAAGGGCCGTTGGCGCCGTTACGCCGCCGGCGCAACGGCCCGTTCCTTCAGGGGACTGCGCGGATCGGCTGCCCCGTACGGCCCCCTGGGACCGTTTGCGCCCGCAAGTCCGCCTGCTTTTCCATGCGCTCGACGTCGGCCGCCGCAATGACGTAGCCGGTGTCGGTGTCGCCGGCGCGGATGATCATCGCCACGACGATGCCAACGAGGCTCAACGCGGTAAGCCACCAGATCCGCCAGATCAAGCCAAACCCCAGCGCAAAAGACAGTGCGCCGATCACAAGCGGCACAGCCGTATTCCGCGGCATGTGGATGTCCACATAACGCGAAGGGCGCAGGTTCGTGTAGCCATGCTCGCGCCGCCAGGCCCACTCGTCCCGCGCGTGCACGACGGGCGTGACCGCAAAGTTGTAGAACGGCACCGGCGAGAGCGTCATCCATTCGAGACTGCGCGACGTACCCCAGGCGTCGGCGCCGACCCGGTTCGCCGCCCGGTCGCGGATGCTGACGTAGATCTGCTTGAGCTGGTAGTAGAGCGCAAGGCAGTAAAGCGCGATGCCCGCCTCCTCGAGCTGCAGCAACGGCAGCCAGGAGGGGTGGGCCACGTAGTCCAAGCGCCGCGTCATGCCCATGAAACCCAGCGTGTACATGGGCACAAAGACCACGATCGTCCCGGCCACCCAGTACCAGAACACCAGCCGGCCGGTCTTCTCGTCGAGCTTGTAGCCGAACACCTTGGGCCACCAGTAGTTGATACCGCCCATGGCCGCAAATGCGATCAGCAGGAACATGTTGTGGAAGTGGGCGACCACGAACACGCTGTTATGGACCGTATAGTTGATCGCCGGAATCGCCAGCATCATGCCGGTAAGACCGCCGGTCAAAAGCAAAGCCAGCGCGCCGATCGCCCACAGCATCGGCACATCGTAGCGGATGCGCGCCCGGTACATGGTGAACGCCCAGTTGAACACTTTCACGCCGGTCGGAATACCCACAAGCATGGTGGCGACACTGAAGTACAGGCTGACCGCCGGACCCTCGCCCATCGTGAAGAAGTGATGAAGCCAGACCGACCACGACACGCCGGCGATCGCCATCGAAGCGATGACCATCGTGATGTAGCCAAACAGCGGCTTTTCGCTGAACGTGGGCACAATCTCGGAAATGATGCCAAATGCCGGAAGAACCACGAAATACACCTCCGGGTGGCCCCATATCCAGAACAGGTTGGTGTAGAGCATGAGGTCGCCACCAAGGCCGGGCGTGAAGAAGTGCGTACCCAGATAACGATCGAAACTCAGCAAAAACAGGGCGACGGCAAGCACCGGGAACGAACTGAGCGCGATGATGTTCGTGCTAAGCGATGTCCACGTGAAGATGGGGAGGCGGCCCCAGGTCATGCCGGGCGCCCGCATCTTCACGATGGTGGCAATCAGGTTGATCGAACCGAGAGTGGTGCCGACGCTGCTGATCTGGATGGCCCACATCCAGTAATCGACGCCCACGTTGGGGCTGTATGGAAGCTCGGTAAGAGGCGCCAGGCCGACCCAGCCTGCGTGCGAGAAATCGCCAAGGAACAAAGACAGCATCACGAGCGCCGCCGCCATGGCCGTGAGCCACAGACCGACGGCGTTCAGATAGGGGTACGCCATGTCGCGCGCGCCGACCTGCAGCGGAACAACGATGTTCATCAGGCCGACCAGGATCGGGGTCACGGCCAGGATGATCATGATGGTGCCATGCGCACTGTAGATCTGATCGAAATGGGAAGGCGGCAAATACCCATGGAGGGCCCCGAGAAACCCGGCCGCATGCGGCCCCGCCGCCATCATCTGCTGCGTGCGCATCATGAGCGCATCGACGAACCCGCGAAACAGCATGACAAGACCGAGCAGGATGTACATGACGCCGATCTTTTTGTGGTCGACGGTCGTCAGCCATTCACGCCACAGATAGCCCCATTTCCCGGCATAGGTGACTGCGCCGACAATGGCCGCCCCCAGCACGATGGCGAATGCAAACGCGCCGACGACGATCATGTTGTGGTAGGGGACTTCGGACAAAGACAGTCTCCCCCATAACGGGCTCCAGGGGCCTTGCAGATGTACCAGCATGTCAAATCTCCTTACTGAACGCGTGTCATATGGGCCGTCATCAACTCGCCGGCGCCAAGCGGCGTGGTGAAGACTTTGCCCATATGGACCTGATGAATGACGTAACGGAACAAGCCGGGCTGCACCTGCGAGAAGTACCTGGACTTTTCGTGCAGATTGAAGGTCGGCTGGGCAAACGCGTCGAACGCGCCGTCTGTCATGTGATCGGGCGATTTCGCCACCATGGCCGCCCACTTCCGGAAATGGGCGGCGGAGACGACATCGGCATGAAACTGCATCCACGCAAAGCCGGGGCCGCTCATCTCCGCTGAAAATCCCCTGTAGGTGCCGAGGTGGCTGGCAAGAAGCGCCTGTTTCGTCCGCATCCCCGGCATGATCTCGATCTGGCCGACCAACTGCGGAATCATGAAGGCGTTGTCAACGGTAGCCGAGGTCAGGCGAAAGCGCACAGGCGTGTTGACGGGCACCACCAGCTTGTCGACGCTCGCGATGTGCAGCTTCGGATAGACGAACAGCCACTGCCAGTCCGTGGTAATGACATTGACATCGACCGGCCGGCTCGCCGGCGCACCCGCTCTCGCGGTGGCAGCGGTGACATGGGGCTTGTCGAGGATGCGCGGATTGTAAGGATCGACCTCAAAGATGCCCTTGTAGGAAAAATAGGAGAGAACGGCGACGACGAGAATCGGGATTCCCCAGACGACGACTTCGATGCCATACGAATGATCCCATCTGCCGTCGTATCGGGCCTTGCGGTTGGTCGCCCGGTAGTGCCACATGAACCAGATGACGAGGATCGCGGTCGGCACGATGATGCCGAGCATGATGACCACGTCAAGGATGGTGAAATGCAGTTCCGCCGCGGCGATCGGTCCTTTCGGATCCAAAAGCACGAGCCCCCCCTTGCGTACACAACCGGAAAGCAAGAGCACGGATGCGGCCGCGAGGGCGCGCGCGGCGCGCCATAAGTTGTTTCTGACCATGATGACCACTATCTCCTTGAACGGACGATTGCAAAAACCGCGCTCGACCCAGACCCCGCATACAGGGCCCTTCGCCCGCGCCAGCGCACCACCGGGCCGGCGTTTCTTCCGCCGCACACGACAGACCGCCTTCCTTTTACAGAATGCGGACGGCCATCCCCGCGCTGCTCATGACACATCCCACCGTGTCACGGCGGTCGATGACCGCTTGTCCGGCCGTCAGCAGGACGCGTGGGCGTCCGCAGCGGCCCCTTCGCCCGGAGATCTGCGGTCTCTGCCGCGGCCCATCCGGGTACCGAAGAAATTTCGCTGGTTTCGGGCGGGGCCCGCGCTCAACCTGTGCACGGCAGCCCGCACCAGCGGACCGGGTCTGCCGAAGACTCTGTACTCTCCTGTGGTGAAAACCCGCGAGAACAAATGCGTGAGGGTGGTCAAAGCGGTGGGCTGCGCAAATCGCAGTGTGTCGCCAAGAGGGGCCCGCATGATGGGGCTCGTTTTAGTTGGTGAAGTCTGTTGCGGCGTTAACCGCCGCGCGCCGGGACAGCCTGCCCGTGAGGCGGCTGCGGCAAAGGCCGTCCGACCGCATCGACGGCGCCGGCCGGTTTGAAGACGGAAAACGGGTGCGGCCGAAAGACTCGTTACCCCTGACATCTTGTGGGCTTCTAGACGCACACCAACCATCACCCGTTCCCTTGCCGTACACATCGACCAAGACTGTGTCTAAATCGCAACGCAGGGCTGCATTTTGGTTCATGGGCCGGAAAAAAGCAATGTTATTTGTCGAATGTCAAAGCAAACCGGAGGAAAAAGTGGGAGCCCCCGCCGGGCCGCTCGGCGTAACCAATCGTGCCGCCATGTTTTTCGGCAATGACGCGCGCCACACTCAGGCTGATCGGGGCAGGCGGCAGCCCCTCTTCGCGGGCACACAAGGCGCTGAACAGGTGCGGGCGCACGCTCTGCGGGATCGGGATGCCGCAATCGCGAACCGACACGGTGGCCGTGCCCTCTTCGATCGATACCGCAAGCTCCACGACACTGTGCGGCGGGGACAGGTGAACCGCATTGGCCACCAGATTGCTGAGCGCACGGATCAGGAGGTGGCGGTCTCCGGACACCGGGGCAGGCCGGCTGCTGGGATCCAGCGTCAGATGAATGCCATGGCTGGCCGCATAATCGCACTCCGCGGCAAGGGTTTCCGCCGCAATGCCCATCAGATCGAGGCGTTCGGCGTGCACAGGCCAGTGGGCGATCTGCCGATGGTCGATGTCGAGAATGTCCTCGACGACGCGAGTGAGGCGGGTGAGATTGTTGCGGGCGATACGCAAAAGATTGCGCCCTTCAGGATCTGCCTGCGGCGCCAGGCCTTCGGCCATGAGGCTTAGCGCCGCGCTGGTGGCGGCGAGAGGCGTCTTGAGTTCGTGGTTGAGAGTCGACAGCAAATCATGGCGCAGCCGTTCGTGACGCTTGCGTTCGCTGATGTCGCGGGTGATGCCGATCATGTGGACCCCTTCCCCGCAGGCGACGCGGCAAAGACCGATCTCCATCGGAAACAGGGTGCCATCGCGGCGAACACCGCTGACTTCGAGGCCAAAGCCGATCATGACACCGCCACGCTCCTCTCCCGGGTGGCCGCGCCGGATGAGCATCGCGTACTCGCCTTCTTCGGCCGCCGGGACAAGCAGGGAAAACGGCTGACCCACCAGCTCGTTTTCGGCGTAACCGAAAATGCGCGCGGCCTCGCGGTTCACCGACCGCAGCGTCCCGTCGCGATCCAGGGTCACGATGCCTTCCTGGACATTGTCGACGATCGCACGCAGGTAGCGCTCACGTTCCACGGCCCGCTGGGCGGCGTGCGCCCGTTCCTCGGCCTCGCGCCGCAAATCCCCGTTCAGACGCCCGATCGCGGCCCTCTCCTCCTCCAGGCGGCGGATGAAGTCGCCATGGGCCCGCCGCAGATCCAGACCGGTATCGATCACCTGGCTCATGCGATGGGCCGCAAGCAGGGTGACGGCCATGAACAGCAGGGCCACGACGGCCATCGCCTGATGCAAGGCGTCACCCATGAAGAACAGGCGCGCGGCAAGCGGCAGCACGGCGGGGAACACGAACAGACAGGCGGCCGGAAACACGGTGACGAAACCGACGACCGAGGCAGTCGTCACAGCCGTGAGGATCAGGAAGATGAAGATCTGCGGAACGAGCGTCGGTGGAAAAAGCCAGAACGCGGCCACACCCCAGCTGGCACCGGCCAGCAGCGCGGCCATCGCGTAGCGCCGGCCCCACCGCGCCGCATCCGGCGCCGGATCGCGCCGGTAGCCCCGGCTCAGGGCATAACGGAATGCGACGACTCCGCAGGCCCCCAGGGCCCAGAGCGCGAGCCGTTGATACGGCACCGCACCCCATTCGACGAGGCACAAGATGACAATATTGAGCGCCGCCACGAGAAGACCCGTCGGCAGACTCTCGTAAAGCAGCCGCACCCGGCCCTCGTAAAGGCCCATCGCCTGGCGGGCCGGTCCCGCCCTATCCGCCTCGCTCACCGCCCCATCCGCTCCCCTGCCACTCTCCCCGCGAAGATTTGCAAGGGACGTGCCAGTTCCGCGTACGGACGATCAGCGTTTCAGGCGCGCATAGGTTCTCAGCCGCAAGGCCGCCAGATGGATGAAGCCACTTGCGTCGGCCTGGTTATAGCTTCCGCCATCGTCCTCGAAGGTCGCTATCTTCGGATCAAACAGCGAGTCCCTGTCCGAATCCCGGCCGACCACCGTGACCTGTCCCTTGAAAAGCTTGACCCGCACCCGCCCGTTGACATGTTTCTGAGAACTATCAATGAGTTGCTGCAGGAGTTCGCGTTCGGGGCTCCACCAGTAGCCATTGTAGATAAGCGCCGCATAGCGCGGCATGAGATCGTCCTTCAGGTGCGCCACCTCCCGGTCGAGCGTGATGGACTCGATGGCGCGATGGGCCTTCAAAAGGATGGTGCCGCCCGGCGTTTCGTAGCAGCCGCGCGACTTGATCCCGACGTAGCGGTTTTCCACCAGATCGAGCCGGCCGATGCCATGCAGACCACCCAGGCGGTTCAGGGTGGCCAATACGGCGGAGGGCGTCAGGGAAGTGCCGTCGATGGCCGTCACGTCCCCGTGCGCGAAAGTCAACTCGACGATCTGCGGCGCATTGGGGGCGTCCTCGGGGGCGCGCGTCCAGCGCCACATATCTGCGTCGGGTTCCCGGCCGGGATCTTCGAGCGGCCCCCCCTCGTAGGATATGTGCAGCAGATTGGCATCCATGGAATAGGGGGATTTCTGGCCCCGCTTGTGCTCGACTGCGATGCCATGGGATTCCGCGTACGCCAGCAGTTTCTCGCGGGACGTGAGATCCCACTCCCGCCACGGGGCGATGACGCGGATGTCGGGCTTCAAGGCGTAATAGCCAAGCTCGAAACGCACCTGATCATTGCCCTTGCCGGTCGCACCATGTGCCACCGCATCGGCCCCGGTTTCGCGGGCAATTTCGATCTGCCGCTTGGCGATCAGCGGGCGGGCAATCGACGTGCCCAGCAGATACTCGCCTTCGTAGATGGCGTTGGCACGGAACATGGGAAACACGAAATCACGCGCAAACTCCTCTTTGAGATCCTCGATGAAGATCTCGCGCACACCGGCACTTTGCGCCTTGGCACGGGCCGGCTCGACCTCCTCCCCCTGCCCGATGTCAGCCGTGAACGTGACCACCTCACAGCCGTAGTGCTCGCCAAGCCACTTCAGGATGACCGAGGTGTCGAGGCCGCCAGAGTACGCCAGTACAACCTTCTTGATCTGAGCCATGGCCGCTCCTAGGTTTTCGTCGAACGCGCCGTGCGGCGCAACCGCGCAAGCAGCCGCCGCGCCACATCCCCAAAGAGCTCCGTCTGCGTCGGGTGCGGATGGATGGCATGCGCCACCTGCTCGAGCGTCAACTCCGCGCTCACCATCATGACCCCTTCCCCAACCAGGGTGTCGGCGTGGTGCGCGAGATAGTGGACGCCCAGAATGCGATGCGTATTCTTGTCGGCGACCAGTTTAATGAAGCCTTCCGTCTCGCCGACCATCATGGCCTTGGCATCGATCGAGAAAGGCACCTTGATTTCGACCGGATCAAATCCCTCCGTCCGGGCGCGCTCGGCCGTCAGACCGACAAAGGCCGCCTGCGGGCGCGTAAAGATCACGCCACAGTCCTTGGCCTCCTCGTAGACGGCCGCCTCTCCAAGCAAAGTTTGCGCCGCCACCCGGCCCTGCTGTCCGGCGGTGTGCGCGAGCATGAATCCGCCGATCACGTCACCCACCGCGAAGATGTGCGGCACATTCGTCCGGCAGTGTGCATCGACGCTGACGGCACCGCGCTCGACGCGCACACCGGCGGCCTCGAGCCGCAAAGGCGCCGTCACGGGACGCTTGCCCGTCGCCATCAGTACATAATCGCACGCCACCGTCTGTTCCTGCCCGCCAATCCGGTAGACCAGCGACATCTTCCCGGGGCTGCCGCTGATGCCGCGCACTTCGGCGCCGGTCACAATGGTCATATGCGCCTGCGCGGCAAGGAGCGCACCGAGATCCTTCGCCACATCCGCCTCGACCTCCGGCAAAACGCGGTCGCGCGCCTCCACCACCGTCACCTCGCAACCGAAGTCGGCAAAGATCTGCGCCATTTCAAGACCGATGGCGCCTGCGCCCACGATGGCCAGGCGTTTTGGTGCCTGCTTCAGATTCCACACGGTGTCCGAGGTCAAAACACCCTCACCGGTGGCGCCTGGTATCGGTGGCACGAAAGGCGGTGCGCCGGTGGCGATGACGGCCGCCGCAAATGTGACACGCGGGCCCTGCTGTCCGCTCCGGTCCGGTCCACGGGCATACGGATCCGTGCCGGGTGCGTCGGCAATGATCACACTGTGGTCGGAATCAAAATAGGCAAAACCCTGACGAACATCGATGCGCACGCCCTTGTCGGTCTTCAAGGCCATGCTGCCGCGCGACTCCAGGACACGCCGGCGCATGCGGTCGAGCCCCTCCCAGTCGAGTTTCGGCGCCTCGCCGAGAATGCCGAGGCTCGCATCGTGCCGCTGATCGCGCAAACGATCTGCCGCCGCCCGCCATGCCTTCGACGGAATACAGCCGCGCCAGAGGCACTCGCCACCCGGGAACGGCGCGTCGTTGACCATGATCACGCGCTTGCCGTGGTCGGCCAGTTCGCGGGCGCAATCCTCGCCACCGGGACCCCCGCCGATGACGAGCACATCGCAGTCGTATTGGGCATCGAATACCACCGGCGCAGTCACCGCCGCCGGAGCCCTGACCGCCGCCTGGGCCCCGGCGGGCGCGGACGCACCGAGCCAGCCCGGATCCTCGACCTGGGCCTTGAAGCTGTTGAGGAACTTGGCGGCCTCCGCACCATTGACAATGCGATGATCGGCCGTGATGGTCACGGGCATGCCCTGCGGCTGGGTGCTGGCGATGGCAAAGATCGCCGACGTACCCGGCACCGGGATGGCGTCGAACTGTGCCACGCCGAGCATGCCCATATTGGAAATCGTAAAGGTCGGGTTGGAGTACTCATCGGGCTTTAGGCGCTTTTGCCGCGCGCGCGCCACCAGATCCTTCCACTGGTTATTCAGCTCCTCGGCGCTGCGCTTTAGCACATCACGCAAGACCGGGACCACAAGCCCCATGCCTTCCGTTTCGACGGCCAGACCGATGTCGATCTGCGGCCGCTCGACGATGCGATCCTCGTGCTGGTAGACGGCGTTGATGCGCGGATGCTGCGCGATGGCACGCGCCGCCGCCATGGCCAGCGCCACCGTCAGCGACAGGCCCCGCGCCTTCGCGGCGGCCCCGAGGGCCGCAGGCTGCACATAGACCGTGACCCGGAAAAGCGGCATGGACAGGGAATATTCCATGTTCTGGCTGACCGCCTTCTCCATGCTGTCCATCGGGCGGCCCGCGCCCGCCACCTGGAAAATGCGCTTCGCCGAGACCTTCTGTCCGCCGGCACCGATGACATCGGCGCCGATGATGGCGCCACGGGGGCCCGTTCCCGCGAGACTGTTGATATCGACGCCGTGCGCGCCGGCCAGCTGCCGGGCATAAGGGGTCGCCAGACCGCGTACCGGCCGTGCCGCCGGCGTCGCGCCATGGGGCATCGCCGGCGCCCGGGTCTTGGGCAGCGCGCTCCCCGCCGGCACGGGCGCGGCAGGCAGCCGGACTTCCGGCTTGGCCGCGGGCGCAGACAGGGGTGCCGGCGCATCGACCACCTGGGTCTGCTCCGCCACAAGATAGGCAATCGGCGTGCCGACCGGCACCACCGCGCCAACGGCGGCAAGCGGTCCGGAGAGATAGCCTTCGCGGAAGACCTCGACATCCATGATCGCCTTGTCGGTCTCGACCGTGGCGACGATGGTGCCGCGCGGGATGAAATCCCCGATTGCCTTCTCCCACGACACCACCGTGCCCTCCGTCATGGTGTCGGAGAGCTGCGGCATTTTGATGAGGAACGCCTCGGCCATGAGCCTCGTCCTTAGAATGAGTGGTGTGCTTGTGCCGTTTTGCCGGAAAGACTAGGCGCGGCCCAGCACCTTCAGGGCGGCTGCCAGCACGTCGTCGGCGTTCGGAATGGCCGCCTTCTCGAGTTGGCGGTTGTACGGAACCGGCACATCGGCGGCATGCACGCGCACCGGCTGCGCATCGAGCGCGAAAAAGCATTCCTCGGTGATCACCGAAATGATCTCCGCGCCCACACCGACCGCCGCTTCGTCTTCCTCGGCGATGACGACCTTATGGGTCTTTTCCACGGAGCGCCGGATGGTATCGCGGTCGATGGGCTTCAAGGCGCGCAGGTCGATGACCTCGGCGGAGACGCCCATGCTCGCCAGCTTGGCGGCGGCCGCCAGACACAGATGCACACTGTAATTGTAGCCAATCAAGGTAATATCGGAACCGGCCCGCACGACCTCCGCGCCCTCCAGCGGACGGAAGAACTCCTGATCCGGCACCTCGCCACGCATGTTGTACATGCTCTCGTGTTCGATGATGATCACAGGATCGTTACAGCGAACCGCGGATTTCAGCATGCCGTAGGCGTCGAGCGGGCCACGCGGCGTCACGACACGCAGGCCGGCCGTGCTCATGAACATGCGCGCCAGGCGCGCCGAATGCTGGGCCGCCAACTGGTGCGCGGTGCCGCCGGGGGTACGCATGACGATCGGGCAACTGACACGCCCGCCCGACATGTAGCGAATCTTGGCCGCCGCGTTGATCAGCGTGTCGAGCGCCAACAGGGCAAAGTTGATCGACATGATCTCGATAATCGGGCGCACCCCCGCCATGGAGGCGCCAATGCCGATACCCGTGTAGGAATTTTCCGAAATCGGGGTATCGATGATCCGCTCCGGCCCGTATTTCTGATAAAGGCCGGAGGTCGCCTTGTAAGTGCCGCCCGCCACACCAATGTCTTCGCCCATGGCAATGACCAGGGGATCATTGGCCAGCTCTTCATCATGGGCCCGACGGATCGCTTCCCAATAGGCAATCTCAGCCATGTTGATCACCTCTCAGGGGTCCGATCCACTGCGGATTGGGGTTGTCGTCCAGGCAATACTTGGTCAGATCTTCCACCCGCGGTTCGGGGCTTTCCTCGGCAAACCGGATCACGTCGTTCTCAATCTCGTCTTGAACAGATTTCTCGATCTGCGCGATGTCTGCGTCGGTCAAACGGCCGGCCGCCTTCAGACGCTCGCCGTACAGCTTGATGGGATCCCTCTCCGCCCATTCCCGTTCTTCTTCTTTCGAACGGTAGGCATTGGAGTCCGACATGGAGTGGCCGCGCTGGCGATAGGTGAGGAATTCGATGAAATATGGTCCGTTGCCGCCGCGTACATGATGGATCGCAGACCGGGCGGCCTTCATCACCGTGTCAATGTCTTGTCCATCGTGCTGGCTGCTCTCCATATTGTAGGCCGCAGCCCGCTTGTACTGATCCCGGACCGCCGTCGACCGATCGATCCGGGTACCGATCGCATACAAATTGTTCTCGCATACGAACAGGACCGGCAGCTTCCAGACCGAGGCCATATTGAGCGTCTCGTGAAACGTGCCCTGGTTATTGGCGCCGTCGCCCAGAAAACAGATCGCGATCTGATCGGTCTTCTTCAGCTTGCATGCCATGGCCAGGCCGGCGGCCAGCGGAAAGGGCTGGCCGACCAGGGCGTACCCGCCCATGAAATTCACCGTGGGATCAAAAATGTGCATGGAACCGCCCCGGCCGCGGCTCGAACCGGTCTCCTTGCCGTACAGCTCGGCCATCACCTCGCGCGCGGGCGCACCCGCCTTGATCGCGTGGACATGATCACGGTACCCGGTGATGACGTAATCGTGGCCGCACCGGGCCATTTCCAGGACGCCGGTCGCCACCGCTTCCTGTCCCGAATAGAGATGAAGGAAGCCGCCGATCTTCCGCTCCATGTAGGCCTCGAAAGACCGTTCCTCGAATCGCCGGAAAAAAATCATTTCGCGCAAAAGGCGCGTCTGATCACTTGCTTTCATCTCAACCTTAGAATCCGTGGAGGGTTAACCGAACCCTGAGACGCCGCACCAGGCCCGTATGCCAGGCCCAAGTGCGGGGGTATGATCAGGTTTTTAGGAGAAGAGGTCAAGGCAACGCCATGCTTACACTCCCAAGGCCCCGCCTGCGTCATCAGGCCCCAAAAGACCTCGCCGGACGCATAAATCACCACGATCACGTCGCCATTTTCGTCCGGACCGGTACCAATCTGCGCACGCTGCCCCACGGTGCCACCATCGCCGCGCGTCTGCAGGCGCGAGGATCGCGCATGGCGGCCGGCGAAACCCTGATCATCGAGGCCCCCAATGCGCGCGGCACGACCATCGCAGTCGGCTTCGTGGGCGCAGACACGGAGGCCTTCCGCCTCCATGAGCTGGCGCGGCAGCTCACCGCTTATAAGGAGCCCTGCGGGGCGATCGGCCTGGCGACGGCCGGTCTGGCCGGGGACCATCTGGACCAGGCGATCGACGCCCTCCTCGGAGCGGCGCTGGCACGGGCGCCCTTGCCGTCTTTCCGGACCGGGCCGAAGCGTGCGCGCCCGCCGGCCATCGAGCTCTTTGGCCCCCCGGGCCAGACCGCCCGCACAATCGCCGCCGCGCAGGGCAACCACCTCGCGCGCGCCCTGACCGCGCTGCCGGGCAACCACCTGACACCGCCTGCATACCGCCGGCACATCCAGAAGCTGGCCCGCACCGAGGGCTGGCGGTACCGTTTTCTGGACGAAAAGAAGCTCACGGCGCTGGGCGCAGGCGCGTTCCTCGCCGTGACCCAGGCCGACAAGCGCGGTGCCGGGATCGTGCATCTGCGCTACGAACCCGCCCGCAGCCGCCGCGAGGCCCGCACCCTCGCGCTGGTCGGTAAGGGCATCTGCTTCGACACGGGCGGCGTCAACGTCAAACCGGCGCGGCACATGTACAACATGCACGAAGACATGGAAGGCAGCGCCGTGGCGCTCGGGACGCTGCTGGCGCTGACGGCGCTGAAGGTGCCGTTTCCGGTCGATTGCTATCTCGCCATTGCCGAAAACGCCGTGGGCCCGCGCGCCTACCGGCCCAATGACGTGGTGCGCGCCCTGAACGGCACCACCATCGAGATCGTGCATACGGATGCCGAAGGCCGCATGGTGCTGGCCGACACCCTGACCCTGGCAAGCCGCAGCCGGCCCGGGCTGATCATCGATTACGCGACGCTCACCGGGGCCTGCGTATACGCCCTGGGCAGCCGCATGAGCGGCGGCTTTAGCAATCGCGCAAGCCACCTGCCCCTGATTCTCGCCGCCTCCACGGCCAGCGGCGAGCGCGTCTGGCCGTTTCCGCTGCCGGAAGATTACGAAGAGGACCTAAAGAGCGACATCGCCGACATCAAGCAATGCACGCTCGAAGGCGAGGCCGACCACATCCTCGCCGGCCTCTTCCTCAAGCGCTTCGTGGCCCACGACACGCCCTGGCTCCACCTGGATCTTGCGGCGGGCCGGCACAAGGGAGGGCTTGGCCTCGTGCCGACGGATGTGTCCGGCTTTGGTGTCCGCTTCACGCTGTCGCTGTTGCTCGACCAAGGGCTCGCCTGGTGAGCGCCCCGCGACGGGCGCGGGCCTGGAGGATGCTCCCCTAGATTTCGCGGCCCCCCCGAGGTAATATGCCTCGCCTGAATCGGGGCCGGCCATTTGGCGCCCCGATCCTGATTTATCAAGCGCCCCTATCATGGGCGCTTTATATTTTTGGGGGTCTCATGGCGACCGACAACCACCTCATGCCCACCTACGGGCGTCTGCCCGTGAATTTCACGCACGGCAAAGGCGCTTGGCTCTGGGATACCGACGGCAAGCGCTACCTCGACGCGATGGCCGGCGTTGCCGTCAACGGCCTCGGCCACGCCCACGAGGCGGTCGTTCAGGCGGTTTGCGCCCAGGCTCGGCGGGTCATGCATGTGTCCAACTGGTACCAGATCGATGCGCAGGCGCAACTGGGTGACAAGCTGTGCGCCATCGCCTCGATGAACCGTGTCTTTTTCGGCAACTCCGGCGCTGAAGCGAACGAGGCCGCCATCAAGCTTGCGCGCCTCTACGGGCACAAGCGCGGCATCGACAATCCGGCCATCGTGGTCATGGAAGGCAGCTTCCATGGGCGCACGCTGGCGACACTGAGCGCAACCGGCAACCGCAAAGTGCAGGCCGGATTCGAACCTTTGGTCACCGGCTTTCGCCGCGTCCCCTACAATGATCTGGCGGCCATCCGCCAGGTGCGCGAACATGACCAGCAGGTGGTCGCCGTCCTCGTGGAACCCGTACTGGGCGAGGGTGGCATCCATGTACCCGATCCGGGCTACCTGACCGGGATCCGGCAGTTGTGCGACGAGGCGGGCTGGCTGATGATGCTCGACGAGATACAGACCGGCATGGGCCGCACCGGCCGCTGGTTTGGATGGCAACACGAAGGGGCGCGGCCGGACGTCATGACCGTGGCCAAGGCCCTTGGCAACGGCATACCCATTGGCGCCTGCCTGGCGCAGGGGCCGGCTGCGGAACTGTTCCAGCCCGGTAACCACGGTTCGACATTCGGCGGCAATCCGCTTGCCGCCACGACCGCGCTGGCGGTGATCGGCGCCATTGAACAAGCAGGCCTGGTGGAGCGCGCAACCGTCCTTGGCGAGCGCATCCGCACAGGGCTCGCCGCGGCACTTGAACACACGGCCGGGGTGCGGGAAGTGCGGGGTCTTGGCCTTATGATCGGCATCGAACTGGATCGGCCCGCCCAGGGCATCATGATGCGCGCCCTGGACAAGGGGCTTCTTCTCAACACCACCGCCGAACGCGTTGTTCGCCTGTTGCCGCCCCTGATTCTGTCCGATGACGAGGCCGCTCGGGTGATCGACCTCACGGCCATGACCATCATCGAACATCTGCAATCATGACGCGCCATTTCCTGAGCCTGCTGGACATGACACCCAAAGAGCTGCGCCTGCTCATTGAACGGGCCATGACTCTGAAGAAGATCCTGCACCGGCGGGAACCGCATGAGTACCTGCGGGGGCGCAGTCTGGCGCTCATTTTCGAGAAATCCTCGACGCGGACACGCGTCTCGTTCGAGGCCGGGATCACGCAGTTGGGCGGCAACAGCATGTTCCTTTCGCCATCCGAACTGCAGCTCGGACGCGGCGAGCCGCTCGGTGATACCGCGCGGGTCATTTCCCGCATGGTTGACGCCGTCGTCATCCGCGCACGGCTTCACAGCACCGTGGAGGCCTTTGCAGCCGCCTCGCAGGTGCCAGTCATCAATGCGCTCACCGACCGGTTTCATCCCTGCCAGCTGCTGGCCGACATGCAGACGTATTTCGAGCTGCGCGGGGACATCGCCGGCCGCACGGTGGCCTGGGTGGGCGACGGCAACAACGTCTGTCACTCCTGGATCAATGCGGCCCGGCTCTTTCAGTTCACGCTGCGCATCGCCACACCCAAAGGGTACGAGCCGGATGCCGGCCTGCTCCAGGCTTCGTCCGGCGCCGCTTCCCTTGTCGACACGCCGGCTGCTGCCGCGCGAGATGCTGATCTGGTTGTCACCGATACGTGGGCCAGCATGGGACAGGAAGCGGAAAAAGAGGTGCGGATCCAGGCATTTGCGGGATATTGCGTGGACAATGCCCTGATGGATCTGGCACGGCCCGACGCGATCTTCATGCACTGTCTGCCCGCCTACAGGGGCCTCGAGGTGGCGGCGGACGTCATCGACGGCCCGCGCAGCGTGGTCTGGGACGAGGCGGAAAACCGCCTGCACTCACAAAAAGCGCTGCTCGAATTTCTGCTCGCTTAATTGCGGTAATCAAACAAGTAGTTGCGGTAGGGCGCGCAACGGCGGCAGAGGCCGTCGACCCGCGCAAGAAACGCCGCCGCCCGTTGCCAGATGGCCTGCGCCGCCGGACTGTCGTATCCCGGACCCTCGGGATCCACGGATTGCGGACTGGCGGCATATGTCTGCACGAAGAGCGGCCGCCCCAGCATGCGCATGCGCGCCGCAAAATTCTGGATCTGCGCAGGCGGCATGGAGGGCCTGAAGGCGATCAGCAAAACCAGACTCTTGGTCTGCGCGATCAGCGTGTTGGGAACCGACAGGCCGCCGCCACAGAGGATGGTCCCCGCGACCCTGTCCGGGGCGGCTGCGGTCGCCTCGAATGCCCGCCGCGCGCCACGGGGACCCCAACCCAGCGTAACCACCTTGCGGCCGGGGGCCGACAGAAAATCGATGGCGGCCACCTCGCGGGCGATCATCGCCTGCTGGGACAGCTTGGCGCCACCGTGGCCTTGACGGGTACGGCGGAAATTCACCACCTCGACCCGGTAATTCTGCGCGCCCAGACGGTCCGCCCAGCGCAGGATGGGTGCATCGAGTCCGCGCCGGCCCGGCAGCAGCAAAATCCCCGTGGCCGATGACGACGGACCCGTTTTGTAGACCTCGAACGGCCGCCCGCCGGATGCGGTCAGCTGAATGAAGTGTCCCGTGAACGCCTGGCAGGTCAGTGGTTTCGGGGCGCCAGCCCATGCCTCGCCCCAGACAATGCAGAGCATCGCGCCGATGCCGATGAAATAACGAAGCATAGCCGACCAAGCCTCCGCGCCGGGGGATCATCATGTATCCGCGCGCATTATGGATGAGTTCTTTTTCAAATCTCAAGCGGCCCGATACGGGCAGGCCATGACGCGCAGGCTAATCCGTCCGCCTGCGCGGTGCACGCCCTGGTCGATCGGCGGAGGATCTTGCGCGCTTTGCGGCGCCCGGCGCCGTTCTACACGCACACAACACGCCGTAGTATACTGCGGACATGGCCATTCCCTATATTTTTACGATGCAGCGGGTCACCAAGGTGGTCCCGCCGTCACGCGAGATCCTAAAGGACGTCTCGTTGTCTTTCTTCCCCGGCGCAAAGATCGGCGTTCTCGGTCTGAACGGCGCCGGCAAATCGACGCTGTTGCGCATCATGGCTGGGGTCGACCGCGATTACGATGGCGAAGCCCAGCCGGCCCCGCGCATCCGCATCGGCTATCTGGCCCAGGAACCGGTGCTCGACCCTGGAAAGAACGTGCGGGGCAATGTGGAGGAGGCGGTCGCGCCCGTGCGTGCGCTGCTGGAGCGTTTCAATGCGATCAGCATGCGCTTTGGCGAACCGATGACAGATGACGAGATGGCCGCGCTGATCGACGAGCAGGCCAAAGTCCAGGCGGAGATCGATGCGGCCGGGGCATGGGATCTCGACCGGCGCCTGGAGATCGCGGCCGATGCGCTGCGCCTGCCGCCCTGGGACGCGGATGTTAGCGTGCTCTCCGGGGGCGAACGGCGCCGCGTTGCGCTCTGCCGGCTGCTGCTGTCGGAACCGGACATGCTGCTCCTCGATGAACCCACAAACCATCTCGACGCCGAATCCGTGGCGTGGCTTGAGCGCTTCCTGAAGGAATACAAAGGAACGGTGGTCGCCGTCACCCATGATCGCTATTTCCTCGACAACGTGGCCGGCTGGATCCTCGAACTCGATCGCGGCCGCGGCATCCCCTGGGAAGGCAACTACTCCTCGTGGCTCGAGCAGAAGGAAAAACGGCTGGCCGTCGAGGAAAAACAGGAATCGGCCCGCCAGCGGACCATCAAGCGGGAGCTGGAATGGGTGCGTACCGCGCCCAAGGGACGGCACGCCAAAAGCCGGGCGCGGCTGGCGGCCTACGAGCAGCTCGTCGCCCAGGATCTCGAACAGCGCAACGAAACCAACGAACTCTACATTCCGCCGGGACCGCGCCTTGGCAATCTCGTCGTCGAGGCGGCCGGCCTGAAGAAGGCCTTCGCGGACCGGCTGCTCATGGATAACGTCAACTTCCGCCTGCCGGCAGGCGGCATCGTCGGCGTGATCGGACCCAACGGGGCCGGCAAGACCACGCTTTTCCGCATGATCGTCGGCGAGGAAAAGCCTGATGGTGGCACCCTGCGCATTGGCGAGACGGTCGTGCCCGCCTACGTGGGCCAGACACGCGATGCGCTAGACGGCAACAAAACCGTGTGGGCGGAGATTTCCGGCGGCGCCGACCAGATCCTGCTCGGCAAGCGCGAGGTGTCTTCGCGCGCCTATGTCGGCCGCTTCAATTTCAAGGGCCCTGATCAGCAGAAGTTCGTCAAGGATCTCTCTGGCGGTGAACGCAATCGCGTGCATCTGGCGAAGCTTCTGCGCAGCGGCGGCAACCTCCTTCTGCTGGACGAGCCGACCAATGATCTCGATGTCGACACGCTGCGGGCCCTCGAAGAGGCGCTGCTCGAATTTGGCGGCTGCGCGATCGTGATTTCGCATGACCGGTGGTTTTTGGATCGCATCGCCACACATATTCTTGCCTTCGAGGGAGACAGCCAGGTGGTATGGTTCGAAGGCAACTATGCCGACTACGAACTGGACCGCAAGCGCCGGCTCGGGGTCGACGCCGATCAGCCGACCCGGGTCAAGTATCGGCGCCTGGCCTAGATCGCATGAGAGGCGGATTCCACGGGTCGATGCCCCCGTCGGATGAGCACAGCGGACCCCAGGCGTCCTTTCGTGCGACGATGCGCACGCTGTTGCCCTATCTCTGGGAATACAGGGGCCGTGCCGCGCTGGCGCTGGTGTCTCTTGTGCTTGCCAAGGTGGCCAACGTCGGCGTGCCGCTTGTCCTGAAGGACATCGTCAACGCCCTGAACGGCCGGGTCCATACCCTCATTGTCGTCCCTGTCGCGCTTCTGACGGTCTACGGCATTTTGCGGGTCAGCAATGCGCTGTTTGGCGAACTGCGCGACGTGGTGTTTGCGCGCGTCACGCGCCGCGCGGTGCGCCGTGCCGCCCTGCGGGTTTTTGAGCACCTGCATGCCCTGCCCCTCCAGTTTCACCTTGGCCGCCAGACCGGCGCCGTGGCGCGCGACATAGAACGCGGCAGTCGCGGCATCGCTTTGCTGCTCAACTTCATCATCTTCAATATCGCGCCGACACTGGTCGAAATCACCCTGGTGACCAGCATTCTGCTGGCGAAATTCCGCCTGGTCTTTACGCTCACGACGATCGGCACGCTGCTCGTCTATGTGGCTTTCACCCTGGTGGTGACGGAGTGGCGCACGGTCTTCCGGCGGTTCATGAACGATATGGATTCGCGCGCCAACAGTCAGGCGGTCGATAGTCTGCTGAATTATGAAACGGTCAAATATTTTGGCAATGAGGATTACGAGGTCGGCCGTTATGACGCCTTTCTCGAGAAATGGGAGAACGCGGCGGTGCGCAATCAGGTGTCACTCGCCTTTCTGAACGTCGGCCAATCCCTCATCATCGCCACCGGGGCCACCATGCTCATGGTGTTGGCCGCACAGGGCGTGGCGAACCACACGATGAGTATTGGCGATCTCGTGCTGGTCAACGCCTTTCTGATCCAGCTCTACATGCCTTTGCATTTCCTGGGCTTCGTCTACCGGGAAATCCGGCATGCCCTGGTGGACATGGACAGGATGTTCGCGCTGCTGAAGGAACCCATGACCGTCGCCGACAAGCCGGGCGCCCCGGCGCTCGCTTTGGGCGAGGGGCGCGTCCGGTTCGAACATGTCGGCTTTTCCTATCACCCCGAGCGGCCGCTGCTGACGGACATCGATTTCGAGATTCCGCCCCGCTCGACGGTGGCCATCGTCGGCTCCAGTGGCGCCGGTAAATCGACGCTCGTGCGCCTGCTGGTACGCCTGTACGATCCGACCGCCGGACGCATCACCATAGACGGCCAGGATCTGCGCGATATCACGCAAAAAAGCCTGCGGCGCATCCTGGGTGTCGTGCCCCAGGAGCCGGTGCTGTTCAACGACACCCTCTATGCCAATATCGCTTACGGCCGGCCCGATGCGCCGCGCGCCGAGGTCGAGGAGGCGGCGCGGCTGGCACACCTCGATGCGTTCGTGCGCAACCTGCCAGACGGCTATCAGGCCCGCGTGGGAGAGCGTGGATTGAAGCTTTCGGGCGGCGAGAAGCAGCGGGTGGCGATTGCGCGCGCGCTTTTGAAAGATCCCCGCATCCTGCTCTTCGACGAGGCCACGTCGGCGCTGGATGCCGCCTCCGAGCGCGTGGTCCAGGAAGGTCTCGCGCTCCTCGCGCCGAATCGCTCGACACTGGTCATCGCCCACCGCCTGGCGACCATCCAGCACGCCGATCTCATCCTGGTGATGGCGGGCGGGCGTATCGTTGAGCGCGGCCGCCACCGCGAACTGGTGGCCCAAGGCGGCACCTACGCCCACCTCTGGACGCTGCAGCAGGAAACGCCCGATCCGCCCCCGGCCGCCCCTAGTAGCCCCGGGCCAGCGCCAGTCCTGCAACAACAATAAGCACGGAAGCCACGCCGATCGCGCGCCCCGCGAAGCGGACGGCCGCATACAGGGCGCCCTTTTCGGGGTAGCGGCCGGACACCCGGTCATGCCAGATGGTCAAACCGATGACAAAGGCGACGAGCAGGATCTTGGCAAGCAACGTCATGCCAAAAGGGCTTCTCCAGAACGCCGCCTCACGCAGGACCGGCCAGCCGACCCCGAGGTGCGCGAGCAGCAAAGGCCCTGTGATCAAAAGGACGATGAGCGCAGCCCAGCCCACCGGCCGGAAGGCCCGGCCAAGCGCAGGCGCAAGCTGCCACTGCGGATTTTTCCGGGCAAGCGGCACGCCCACCAGCACGAAAAACACCAGCCCGCCCACCCACACCATGGCCGCAAGCAGGTGCACCGTAAGCAGCAGAAATCCGAACCCGTTCACGCCACTTCCCGGCCCGCGCTGACCTGCGCGCTCACGCCGTATGCCCCCCGCCCGCCGGTTGGCCGCCGGCGGAAATCGGCGCGCCGAGCCCCCGCACGCTCAGGCCGCAAGGCCGAGCAGCGCGAGCGCATCGTGCATCGATTGCACGCCGACTGCCTTCAGCCCGCCGTCGATCACGACAGCCGGCACCGTACGGATGCGCAGACCCGCCACGAGCGTACGGCCCTCGGGCTTGGCGATGTCGAGGACGCGATAATCGATCGGATGCCGCTTGGCGACTTCCGCCCAGACGGCTTCCGCCTGGGGGCAGACCGGGCACCACTGAGACACCAGTAGACGCACTTCCATCGCACGAACCTCCACAAAAACCGACCTCATTGCACGCTAGTCCCCCGGCCCTTCGCGCTCCTTGACCGCGGTCAAGGGGGCTGCGCGCGTGAGCCGTCTACACTGGTTCTCATCACCGCAGGAGTCTCCTGACATGAGCCTCGCAACCCAGTTCGCCGCGCACCATCGCCTTCTCGATCAGCTGTGGGATGACACACAAACGCGTGTCGCCGCGGCCGACTGGCCGGGCGCGGGCGCGGCATTTGGCGCCTTTCGCGCCGCCATAGAGCGGCACATGCGCACCGAGGAACAGATCCTGTTCCCGGCCTACGAAGAGGTGCACGGCGCGGACAATCCCCTGACCAGCATCCTGCGCAAGGGCCACAAAGATCTGCGCAGCTTTTTCGACGAAATCGGCGAGGCGGTAGAAACCGCCGACGGGGACGAGGCGGCGGCGCTCATCGGCACAACCGGCCAGATCCTCCTGCACCACGATGCCAAGGAAGAGGAGGAACTCTATCCCGCGGTGGACCGCCTTCTGCCGCAGGCGGCCGCCGACAAGGCGGCGCGTCAGCTCGAACCGCCGAACTGAACGCCGCGGCGCCTGGCCATGGCGGTTCCCAAGGTCCGCAGCGCCTTGTCATCGAAAAGCGCACGCGAGCGCGGGAACAGCAGCTCGTTTTCTTCCGTGAAATGCCGGCGCATCACGGAAACGTAGGGCTCTATGGGGAGTTCGCCTGCATAAGATCCCGCCACGATCGCAGCCAGTGCGGCGCGCAAGGGCCGATAGGCCGCGCTGAGCGTGCCGTGTTCTGCCATCAGCGCCCTCAAGCGCCCCAGGGTCGCCTCATCGCCCCGCTCTCTAAGCAGCGGTTCGAGCAGCGGCTGCAGATCCTGTTCCTCGTCCTGATGGTGCCAGGCGCCGGCCGTATCGAAATAATGCAGGATGCGTTCGGCGGCCGTCCGGGCCGCCGCGTCCGCTCCGGACTGCCGGAGATGATCCCGGAGCCGTTCGAGCGTCACGCAGTGCCCGCTGATCCGGGCGTGGCACGCCTCAAGCAGACCGATGGGATCATCAAACCCCGGTGCGTAGGCCGCATTGCTTTCCTCGATCCGGATCATGGTGGCAGTCCTTATGGTTCCGCGCAGCGCATACACTGCACGTCGTAGCGGTCCAGCCACTGCCGCAACGCGGCCATGGCCCTTTCGCCGGTGGCCAGACCGCTCAGCGCGCCCTGGGGATTGTCCGGCCGCACCTTTGCCAGCCAGGCGTCCCCGTAAGGACTGATATTCACCAGATGCGGCGTCGCGAGGACCTGTTCGTTGATCTCTTCCACGGTGCCGGTGAACGGACAGGGGACCCCGCCCGCCCACTTGCCGCTCTCCAGCGTGGCGACGTGCCGTCCCGCCGCCAGATGAAACCCCACCTTCTTGATCCGGATCTTCTGCACACGCCCCGCCATGGTCTGGGCGGCGTCGGTGATCCCCAGGGTGACTATGCCGTTTTCTTCCGGCCTTGCCCACACATAGTCGAGATCATAGAAAAGATCGTCCGGTAATTCACAGCCACGGTACTCTGTCATGACTCGCTCCTCGCAGGCCGTTTAAGCATGGGACTTTGGGTGGCGGCCATGCCTTGACCCGGGTCAAGATCACGTCCGGCCGACATCATCCCGCCAATGCATGAGTGCGTCGCGATCCAGCACATGGATGTCGTTGCCGGTCACGCGAATCAGATCCAGATTGCGCAATGTCGCAAGCACCCGGGAAAAGGTCTCCGCCTTGACCCCGATGCGCGAAGCGACGACGTTCTTCGGAATCACCATGTGAATGGCGGCATCTCCGCTTGCCGGTGAGCACTGGGAGAGCAGATAACCGGCCACCCGTTGGCCGGCCGTCTCCAACGTAAGCGACGCGACATCCTGGATCAACTGGTGCAGGCGTGTGCTCAAGCCCGCCAGCATCCGCAGCGCCATGTCGTGGTTGCTGGCCAGCACGCTGCTGAAGTGATGCGTGGCGAGTTCGACGACCTCGCTGTCGGTGACGGCGGCCGCATGCACGGGATACCGCCCGCCAAGGAACACGACGCCTTCGCCGAAGGTCGCATCCGGCATGACGAGCTCGATCACCTTCTCGTCTCCCTGCGGAGACAAACGGAACAGGCGCACACTGCCGGAGATCAGGAAATAGAATGCGGTGGCCTGCGCCCCGGCCGCAAAGATCTGCTCGTGGGCCTTGAAGCGGCGGACATGGGCGTTTTTGAGAAGCTGCCGCAGGTCCTCGGGAAGAAGATTGGCGAACAACGCGGCCTTGCGGATGACTAGCAGGTCCTCGTGCATGACTTACCTCGTTCGAGCCGATGGGCTAGTATAGCGCCGGTTGCCTTTTTGCGCCCCGCAGGCCATACCGTGCGACTCTTCTTGCCAGACGACAATGGCGGCTTGTTGCCGATCAGCTATTTCCATGCGCTCGCCCGCCTTGGCGAGGAGGCGCTTGTCCTCATCGAGCCATCGCGGCCCTTCGTAAGCCTTGGTTATTTCGACTCCGGGGACGCCGTTGACCGCGAGTACTGCCGCGCCCACGACATCCCGGTCATGCGTCGGGAAACGGGGGGCGGCATGGTGTTGCTCGGACCGGGCCAGATCTTTTACACCCTGGTCGTCAAAAGGCCGCACGCACCCATTCCCAACATCGTGCAGGACGCGTACCGCCACCTGTCCCAGGCACCGGTCTGCGTCTACAGCAGGCTCGGCATCCGCACCAGGCTGCGCCCGATCAACGATATCGTCACCGCAGCCGGACGCAAGATCACAGGCCAGGGCGCAGGCGACATCAATGGGCACTTCTGTTTCGTGGGCAGCATCCTGCTCGATTTCGACTGCGATCTCATGCACCACATCGTCCGGCTCCCCGACCAGCGCCTGAAGGAAACGCTGAGGGCCACGCTGTCGTCCGGCATGACATCGGTCCTGCGCGAAACCGGGCGGAGACCGTCTGCCGACACCGTCAAGCAATACCTCATCGAGGCCTTCGCGCCCCTCGTGGGCGGACTGGAGACCACCGTGCTGCCAGAACACCTCCTCGACGCAGCGCACGCGGTTGCCGGCACACTCGTGGCCAGCGTCGACGATGACGACACATCGCCGCCACGGACTTTGTTCAAGATCCAGGAAGGCCTGTATCTCTGCCAGCGGATCATCGGCACGCCGCACGGACCGGTGGCCGTATCGGTCACCATTCGCGATGACATCGTGATCGCGGTGCACGCCACCTCGCATCCGGATGGCGATGCGTCGCCGGGACTGATCCATTGGATCGGCCAGCCCTTCGCGGCCGGCGCCTTGCCGCTTGACGACGCCGCCAAGCGGCTGCAGATCACACCCGCGGCGCTGGCCGTGGCCCTCTTTGGCGCGCCGCCTTCAGCCCACGTACCGGCGGGCGTTACGGAAAAGCTCGAACCAGGGACCGAAGGGACCCATATCCTGCGGAAGCCATGAATTGGACACCGCGTACACGGCACGCTCCGGATGCGGCATCAGGATCGTCGCGCGGCCATCCTCGGAAGTGAGTCCAGTCACGCCCCCGCTCGAGCCGTTGGGATTGCGTGGATAGATTTCGGTCGGCCGCCCATGGTGGTCGATGTAGCGCGCCGCCACCAGATCCTGTTCATGGAGTGCCCGCACCGTGGCCGCATCCAGCATCACACGCCCCTCTCCATGCGCCACAGGCACGGGAAGACGCGAGCCGGCCATGTTCGCAAGCAGCACCGAGCGGCTCTTTGGCAGCTCGACCAAGACCGTACGCGCCTCGAACTGCGCAGAACGGTTGTGCACGAAAGTAGGCCATGCCTGGGCGCCCGGGATCAGATCGCGCAGATGGGCGAGCATCTGGCAGCCATTGCAGACACCCAGGGTGAAGGTGTCGGGGCGGCCAAAGAAACGGGTAAATTCGTCCCGTAAACGGGCGTTGAACAGAATCGACTTGGCCCATCCGCCGCCTGCACCCAGTACATCGCCGAACGAAAACCCGCCGCAGGCCGCCAATCCCTGGAAGCCCGTCAGGTCCTCGCGCCCCTCAAGCAGATCCGTCATGGTCACGTCAACGGCGTCAAAGCCGGCCGCCATGAAGGCGGCCGCCATCTCGCGGTGACCGTTGACACCCTGTTCGCGCAGTATGGCCACCTTCGGCCTGGTCGACAGCAGTGCCGGTGACAGCGGCGCTGCCACATCGAAGCGCGCCTCACAACGCAGGCCCGGATCATCGCGGTCGCTCAAAAGGCCATAGGCCTCGGCCGCGCTTTCGGGTTCGTCACGCAGCACCTGCATGCGGAACGATGTTTCCGCCCACAGACGCTGATAGGTGATACGGTCGCCGCTCAAAAGCGTGCGACTGCGGCTGCGGATGATGATCTGATCGTCCTCGCGGGTGCGCCCGACGAGGCGCACGTAACGCGCCAGACCCTTTTTCTTCAGGGCGCCCATGATGCCCTCGCGCGCGCTCCTTGGGGTCTGCAAAATGGCGCCGAGTTCCTCGCTGAAAAGCGCCGCAATCGGATCGGGACCCAGTGCGCTGATGTCCACGTCGAGCCCGCAGTGCCCGGCAAAGGCCATTTCGCACAAAGTCACGAACAGGCCGCCATCCGACCGGTCGTGGTAGGCGTACAGGAGACCGAGCTCGTTCAGGGCCTGGATCACACCAAAGAAGAGCTTGAGAACACGCGGATCGTCCAGATCGGGGGGCCTGCCACCTTCCACGCCATGCACCTGCGCGAGCGCCGACCCGCCCAGGCGATTTTGGCCACGGCCGCAGTCGATGAGCAGCAGATCGGTGGCCTCACCGCACCGCAGCATGGGGGTCAGTGTCTTGCGTACATCCGTCACGGGCGCAAATGCGCTTGCCACCAGCGTCACCGGCGAACGCACCTCGCGGGATACGCCATCTTCCACCCACGAGGCCCGCATCGACAGCGAATCCTTGCCCACCGGAATGGCCACGCCAAGGGCCGGACACAGCTCCAGGCCCACGGCACGGACGGCCGCATACAGCGCCGCGTCTTCCCCCTCGCTGCCGGCGCTGGCCATCCAGTTGGCCGACAGCTTCACATCGGGCAGACACCGGATGCGCGCCGCGGCGATGTTGGTGATGGCTTCGCCGATGGTCATGCGCGCAGCGGCCGCCGCGTCGATGACGGCAATGGGCGCGCGTTCCCCGATGGCCATCGCCTCGCCGGTCACATCGCCGTAGCCGGTTGCCGTCACGCCGCAATCCGCCACGGGCACCTGCCAGCGGCCGACCATCTGGTCCCGGCATACGAGGCCCGTGATGCTGCGATCGCCGATCGTGATCAGAAATTCCTTGCTTGCCACGCCGGGCAAGGTCAATACACGCGCCACACTGTCTTCGAGATCGAGGCGCCGCGTGGCCAGGGACCGGGGCCGCCGCCGCACGGCCTGTGCCCGGCGCTCCATGCGCGGCGGGTCCCCGAGGAACATCGACAAGGGCAGGTCGATCGGGTCTTGCGCAGACCGCCCCTCATGCGTATCGCGCACGCGCAGGCGCTGATCGGCGGTCGCGTGCCCGACAAGGGCCACGGGACATTTCTCCCGTGCGCACAGGGCCAGAAACCGGTCCAGAAGCGGCTTGGCTATGGCCAGCACGTAACGCTCCTGCGCCTCGTTCGACCAGATCTGCATGGGCGACATGGCCGGTTGCGCATTGGGGACCTTGGCAAGATCGATATCCCCCCCGCGTCCCGCCCCCTGCACGAGCTCGGGCAGGGCATTGGAAAGGCCGCCTGCCCCGACGTCGTGAATCGACAGGATCGGATTGTCATCGGCAAGGGCGATGCAGGCTTCGATCACCTCCTGGGCCCGCCGCTGCATTTCGGCGTTACCACGCTGCACCGAGGCAAAATCGAGCTCCTCCTGCCCGGCGCCACTGCCGATGCTGGACGCCGCGCCGCCGCCCAGGCCGATCAGAAAAGCCGGCCCGCCGAGCACGATCAACGGCGTACCAACGGGCAGTTCCTGCTTATGCACATGATTGCGCCGCACCGCGCCCACGCCGCCGGCCAGCATCACCGGCTTGCGGTAGCCAAACACGGCCTCCTCGGTGGCCAGTTCATAAGTCCGAAAATATCCGTTGATCGCCGGGCGCCCGAATTCGTTATTGAAAGCGGCCGCGCCGACCGGGCCCTCGAGCATGATGTCGAGTGCCGTGGCAAGACGCGGCGGCGCGCCACGATCGGTCTCCCAGGGACGCAGGGCGTCGGGCAAACGCAAATCCGACACCGAAAATCCGACCAGACCCGCCTTCGGACGCCCGCCGCGGCCCGTCGCCCCTTCATCGCGAATTTCGCCGCCGGCACCGGTGGCCGCCCCCGGGAACGGGGAGATGGCCGTGGGATGGTTGTGGGTCTCGACCTTGGCGAGGATCGGGACCGGCTCGCGCACGGCGTGATACCGGCGCTGGTCCGGGTCGATGAAAAGCCATGTCCCTTCGGCGGCGCCCGCGATCACCGCGGCGTTGTCCGCGTAGGCGCTCAGCAGGCCTTCGGGGCTGGCCTCCGACGTGTGCCGGATCATGGCAAAAAGCGAGTGCTCGCTTGCCTTTCCATTGAGGAAAAATCGGGCGTTGAAAATCTTGTGGCGGCAGTGCTCGGAGTTGGCCTGCGCAAACATCATGAGCTCTGCGTCGGTGGGATTGCGTCCCGATCCCTGGAAATATTCGACCAGATAGCGCCTTTCATCGACCGACAGGGCCAGACCCAGCCGCTGATCGGCCTCCTCCAGCGCCGCGAGCCCCCCCTCCAGAACGTCCACGAAACCCAGTACACCCGGAACCGCGTGATCCCACAGACCATCGGCGGCCGCCACGCCCGGCAACACGGACTCGGTCATGCGATCGTGCAGCAGGCGCTCGACGCGCGCGTATTCGGCGGGTGTCAGGGCGCGCTCCGTGGCCAGATGCCAGAGCACACCGCGCTCCAGGCGCGTCACTTTGGTGAGCCCGCAACGCCGTACGATGTCAGCGGCCTTGCTGGACCAGGGGGATATCGTGCCGAGCCGCGGCACCACGAGAAACGTCACATCCACCGGCTCAGGAATGCACGGCGGCTCGCCGTAATGCAAAAGGGCATCGAGCACACGCTGCTCGTCGGCCCCCAAGGGCGCGTCGATCTGCACGAAATGCCAGTACTGCGCGAAGATCCCGGTCAGCGGAATGAAGGCGCCCAACTGGCGGCGCAGCCGCTCTGCGCGAAACAGCGGCAAGGCGGCGGGTCCGGGCAACCTCAACGTATCGCCTGCAACAGACTCAGCGGCACGCACACATGACTCCCGCGATCGTGGGTGCCTCGCGTTGCCGGTCAGGAACCACTGCCATTGCCGCTGACGGCCGACTGGCTGCTGCTAAGCGGAGGACCGGCGATTCCCGGCGGAACCTGCGCCGGCGGCGGCTCGGACAACAAAGGCCGGACCGGCCCTTGCGGGGGTCGCGCCTCGCGGCGCGTCCCCGGGGCCGGCGCCACCGCCGACTGGGGCAACATGGCCCCGTTGATCTGGTAACGGCTGTGATCTGCAGGCGCGCTCAACCCCGACGGGATGGTGAGCGGGGGCAGAGGCGACGGCACGACATAGGCCGGGGCCGCGCACTGCGAACGGCCTCCATCAAACGTTCCACACCCGCCAAGAGCCACGCCTGCCATCAGTCCTGCAACGAGCCATACCTGCTTCATGCCAAAACCCCCCCTTGTGCGAGTGCCTCGCGCACATACGCGACCTTGTCGGCGGCAAGCGGTGTCAGCGGCAATCGCAGATACCCGCCACACAGCCCCATTTGCTGCAAAGCCCACTTGACCGGAATCGGGTTGGACTCGACAAAGAGATTCTTGTGGAGCCCACCGAGCGGCCGATCGAGTGCGCGCGCCCGATCGAGTTCCCCGGCGTACACGGCCTCCCAGACCGCGTGCATGCGGGCTGGCGCCACATTGGCCGTTACCGAGATCACGCCGGTTGCACCAACAGCCGCCAACTCCACGGCGCTGGCGTCATCGCCCGAAATCAGGGCAAAGTCCGGCGGTGTCCCGGCGCGGATGGCGACGCCGCGGCGGATGTCTCCGGTCGCTTCCTTGACGCCGACAATGCGCGGGATGGCCGCCAGGCGGATCACCGTCTCGGCCAGCAGGTCGCAAGCCGTCCGGCCGGGCACGTTATAGAGGAGGATCGGCAGCGACGTGGCCTGGGCGACGGCGCGAAAATGCTGATAAAGCCCCTCCTGAGTCGGCTTGTTGTAGTACGGCGTGACCAGCAGACAGGCATCCGCGCCGACATCGGCGGCGCGCCGGGTCAGGTCGATGGCCTCGCGGGTGGCATTGGCGCCGGTCCCCGCGATCACGGGTATCCGGCCGTGGACGCGCCGAACGACCGCCTCCACGACGCCAATATGCTCATCGACATCCAGGGTCGACGCCTCGCCGGTGGTCCCGACGGCGACGATCGCATGGGTACCGCTTTCAAGATGAAAGTCGACCAGCCTGTCCAGAGCGGCAAAATCCACGGCCCCGTCGTCGCGCATCGGCGTGACCAGGGCTACCATACTTCCGCGAAACATAGCCTGCCCCATGGGAAAAACGCGATACTACTTGGGCATGCCAGCCCGTGCAAGCCAACGGCGCGACTTGCGCGGCAAGCCCTGAGACCGCCTATTGTACCGCCTGTCCCCGGCGGCCCCCAAAGGTCCCGCCAGCCCGACCCCGCCCCGGAAAGCGGCTTGGCCGTGGCGTCAGCCGGCCAGCAACCGCTGCACCACCGTCTGCAACTCCTCGTTGCGATAGGGCTTGGCCACCGCCTCACAGAATCCGTAGCGCCGGTAATCGGCCATGATGGGGTCGTTCGAGTAGCCGCTTGACACCACCACCTTGGCCTGCGGATCGATCTCCAGCAACCGCCCGATCGCCTCGCGCCCGCCCATGCCCCCGGGGATCACGAGGTCCATGATGACAAGGTGATAAGGCCGCCCCTCGTCGCGTGCAACCTTGTACAGCGCAAGCGCCTCGCCGCCATCCTTGGCGTATCCCACCTCGTAACCAAAGTGCGTAAAAAAACGCCCCAGCACATCACGAATGAAGCATTCGTCGTCCATGACGAGAATGCGGCCGTGACCGGAAACGGTCGGTACCCGTACGGCATCGTCCGCCGCCGCGGCCTTGGCAGACAGCGGCAGATAAACACGGAACACCGTCCCTGTGCCTACCTGCGATTCGACGGTAATGAGGCCGTTGTGTTTGCGGATAATGGAGTACGTCGTCGCAAGGCCCAGCCCACTGCCCTTTTGCTTGGTGGTGAAATACGGATCGAAGATCTTCGGCAGATGCTCGGTCTCGATGCCGACTCCCTGGTCCTCGCAGGAAATTTCGGCGTAACGCCCAGGCGGCAACGGCTGTGCTGCGCGGGCCTCGAGATCGACCTCCCGCACCGAGACACGCACCCGCCCGCCGGCGGGCATGGCCTGCTGGGCGTTTAGCACGAGATTGTGCACCACCTGCCGGATCTGCCCCTCATCGGCCTCGACAACCGGATTCCCGTCGATCTCGACCGCGCACAGCACGTTGGAACCGCGGCAGGCGAATTCCGCTGAATCACGCACCACGGCCGCAATCTCGGTGGGGCGCTTCACCGGAGCGCCGCCCTTGGCGAAGGTGAGCAGCTGATGGGTCAGATCCTTGGCCCACAGTGCCGCACGCTCCGCTTCGTCCAACCGTTCATAGATCTTCTCCCCCGGCCTGGAATAGAGCTTGGCAAGCGAGATATTGCCCATGATGGCCGTGAGGATGTTATTGAAATCATGGGCGATGGCCCCTGCCAGCAGGCCGACGGATTCGAGGCGGCTGGCCTTCTGCCGTTCCTCTTCCAGACGCTCCGCGTCGGTCACGTCGCGAAACACAACCGCGGTCCCCCGGCGGATGCCGGCGGCGTCGCGAATCGGCGCAATGCAGTCGGCGATCCAGCGCTCCCGTCCGTCCCGGCTGATCAAGGTCGCACGCCGGCTGCCATCGTCCTCATCGACGGTGGCTCTGTCGTCACCGACGAGCAAGCCTTCGCGCAGGGCAAAGACCTCGGAAAGCGGGCGCCCGAGCGCTTCGTCCTGCCGCCAGCCGGTGAGACTTTCGGCGGCCTTGTTCATGAGCACGACACGGGCGTTTTCGTCCGTGGTGATGACCCCGTCGCCGATCGAGCGCAAGGTGACGGCGAGCTGCTCCTTCTCCGCGGCCAGCGCATCGGCGATGCGGTGCCGCTCGTCGATGTCAGCTGCCGTCCCGAGCCACGAGCACGGCCCTCCCCGCGCGTCCTGCTGGCACTGGACGTGCACGACGTGCCACCGGTACTGCTGGCTCGCCGCGCACTTGAGGCGCATCTCGGCGGTCAGGTCGCCGCCGGCGCGCAATATCTCCTTCCACTCCGCCAGATGCGCATCGAGGTCATCCGGGTGAAAGAGGTCCCTGAGAGCCGGCGAGGCGCCTCCGGCAAGATCCAGGCCCGTATATTCCGCCGCGCGGCGATTCAGGTAATCGATCCGGCCCTCGCTGTTGGCGGTCCATATGAGATGCGGCACGAAGTCGGCCAGATTCCGGTAGCGGCGGTCACAGCGGCGCTGGGCCTCCGCAAGCTGCCGCGCCCGTTCCCTCCGCTCGCTCTCCTGCAAAAGCCGCGCCTGCACCTTGATCTGCCGGTTGGCGCTGTAGAGATCGGCAAACACCGCCACCTTGGCGCGCAGGATGTCGACGTCCAACGGCTTGAACAGGTAATCCACGGCCCCTAGGCTGTAGCCCTTGCAGACGTACCGTTCCTCCTTGTTGATGGCCGTGATGAAAATGATGGGCACCGTCCTTGATTTGCGCCGCTTGCGGATCAGCGCGGCGGTCTCGAAACCATCCAAACCCGGCATCTGGACATCGAGCAAAATGACGGCAAATTCCTCCTGCAGGACTTCCTTCAGCGCCGCCTCGCCCGACAAAGCCCGGACGACCGCATAACGGGGATCGTCGAGTATGGCCTCCAGCGCCACGACGTTTTCCAGGCGGTCGTCCACCACCAAGATCTTGATCGGATCCGTTTCCTCCGTGAACATAGGCGCTTGGGTTCCCTCCATGTCGTTTATGGCCGCCCTTCTTCCTGTAGCCATTTCCTGATCATCTCCAGCAAGGCGTCGGCTTCGACGGGCTTTGTTATGTAATCCGACATACCCGCTTCGAGAGACTTTTCCCGGTCCCCCTTCATGGCCTTGGCGGTCAACGCGATGATCGGCAGATCCTGGTAGCGCTCGATCTGCCGGATGGTCTGCGTCGTTTCATAGCCATCCATGTCGGGCATCATGACATCCATCACGACGAGCCGGATGTCATCGCGGGCCGCCAGGACGCGCATGGCCTCGCCGCCGCTTTCCGCAAAAAGCACATTCAGCCTGTGGTTCTCCAGAATACAGGACACCGCGAAAATGTTGCGCACATCATCGTCCACGACCAGGATCGTTTCCCCATCGAAATCGGCGATCCCCCTGCTGCCGCCTTGCGGATCGGCGGTCTGCGGAACGCGCATCTCACCAGACCGCGGCTCCTCTTCGGCCCCGACGTAGGTGGCCGGCAGGTACAGGGTGAACTCGCTTCCCTCCCCCTGGCGGCTGCGCAGGTGGATTTCTCCGCCCAGAAGGCGGGCGATTTCGCGACTGATGGTCAGGCCAAGCCCGGTACCACCGTACTTGCGGCTCGTGGTCGCGTCGACCTGCTGAAACGCCTCGAAGATCAAACGCTGCTTGGCTTCGGCGATTCCGATGCCCGTGTCACGCACCCCAAATGCCAATACGGTACCGGCTTCCCGGAGCGAATCGGCGTGAAACACCGAGGGATCCCCCGAAAACCGGGTGATCTTCAGCGAGATCGCGCCGTTTTCGGTGAACTTGAAGGCATTGGAGAGCAGATTCTTCAGCACCTGCTGCAGGCGCTGTCCGTCCGTGTACAGGGATTGCGGCAGGTCGTCGCCGCCTTCGACATTAAAGGTGATGTCCTTTTGCTGGGCGACCGGCCGGAAATCCCGCACCACATATTCGATCAGGTCCGCGATGGAAGTTTCGCTGGCAACGATGGTCATTTTGCCCGCTTCGACCTTCGAAAGATCCAGGATTTCATTGATCAGATTCAGCAGATCGCGGCCCGAGGCATAAATGGTGTTCGCGAACTGGACCTGCTTGGCATTGAGATTCAGATCCCGATTCTCCGCGAGAAGCTTCGCCATGATGAGCAGGCTGTTTAGCGGCGTCCGCAGCTCGTGGGACATGTTGGCGAGGAACTCCGATTTGTATTTGGATATCATCGCCAGCTGCTCGGCCTTCTCCTCGAGGGACAGGCTTGCCATCTCGATCTCCTGGTTCTTGATCTCAAGAAGGGTCGCCTTTTCCTCGAGCTCCTTGGCCTGGGCTTCGAGCTCCGCGTTGGAGTTCTGCAGCTCCTGAAGGAGTTCTTCGGTGCGCATGGAGGCACCGATGATATTGAGCACCACGCCCACACTCACCATCAGCTGATCCAGAAACACCCGATGGATGGGGCTGAACATCTCGAAGGAGGCAAGCTCGATGACCGCAAGGACATCCCCTTCGAACAACACAGGAAGAGCGAGGATGCAGGTCGGCGCCGCATGGCCCGTCCCGGAGGCGATACGGATGTAATTATCGGGCACCTGGGACAGCAGGATCGGCTTTTTCTCCAGCGCGCACTGACCGACGATCCCTTCGCCGAAATCAAAGCCCGTGGAATCGTCCGCAGGCCTGCTGTAGGCGTAGGAGGCGACCAGATCGAGGCGGTTGTCCTCAAAGTTCACCGTGTAGAAAGCACCGTGCTGCGCCGAAACGAGGGGCGTCAGTTCGCTCATGATGAGCCGCGACACCGCCGACAGGTTTTTCTGGCCCTGCATCATGGCGGAAAAACGGGCGAGATTGGTTTTCAGCCAATCCTGCTCCGTGTTCTGTTCCGTCGTCTCCTTGAGATTTTTGATCATCTGGTTGATGTTGTCTTTCAGGGCCAGGACTTCGCCTTGCGCCTGCACCGTGATCGACCGGGTGAGATCGCCCTTGGTCACCGCCGTGGACACCTCGGCAATGGCGCGCACCTGGGAGGTGAGGTGACCGGCGAGCTGGTTGACGTTCTCGGTGAGGTCCTTCCAGGTGCCGGCCACGCCGGGCACCCGCGCCTGGCCGCCGAGCTTGCCTTCGATGCCCACCTCCTTGGCCACGCGTGTCACCTCGGCGGCAAAGGCGCGCAGCTGGTCG
>JAJYPD010000061.1 GCA_021795715.1 Pseudomonadota bacterium | reverse complement strand
TGACCGCATCCCGCACGGCCTGTTTGTCAATCTTCGCCATAGACAGCGCATTCCGCGCCCCCTGTCAGTCCGGGATGGAATAACAAAACAACTCGTCAACTGGGCACGCGGATCATCCTCCCAGGAAATCACGGGGCCATTGAATACAGATGGCAGCAGGTTCAATAGGAGATCGTCCACCTTGATTCGCAGGGCCTTCGTCCCGGTTCTGGCAAACGCTATGTAAGCAAGCAGAATCATGGGCACAAACGTACTGCCAAGAACCGTCGCACCCAATTCCGCTAGCCGCTCGTTCCCATGGCGGGCGTGCAGGAAAATCCCCACACCAATCAGCCATATACAGCCTGTCAATGTCACTGCTGCCACAATAAAAGCAAACATCCGCGCCCAGGTGGGAATGGAGAGCTGCCTTAACACCTTGAGATTGGAATCAGCTATTCGGGAATTCTCTTCGCTCATGACATGTTGCTCCTCACCAACCCGACCCTCACAGTCAATCCACCGGCCAGACAGCACATCGTGCGTTCTACCGGTGATCAAAAAGCCCGATTACTGCAGACACGGTACAACACCGTACACACATCCATCCGCATGGCGGTCGGTGGCCACGAATGCCCGGCTCGCATATTTCCAAACCGCATGCCGCCACCCGCAGCTACCGGACCGTTTCCATGTCAGGCTGCACCCGCACCACCGGCGCCGCGGCCGCAATCATGAGGGCAGCGAGCAGACCCCCAACACCAAGCCACGCCAAACCAGCGTAGCCGAAATATTCCATAACGGGCGCCCCGGTCAGCGTGCCGACAACACTCGCCACCGCCCCCGCAGCATTGAAGACGCCAAAAGCGGCACCCTCCTCCGTCGCACCGAGGTGAGCCGTAAGATCTGAACCCGACACAATCAATAAGGGCCAGCATGCGGCAAGCACGGAAAATCCGACGACCCCATAATCTGCGGCGCCATGAACCATCATGGCAAGCCCCACCGTGACATATCCCAGAGCACGCAGCAGCATGCCAGCACGGTAGACCAATGTCGGTCCAAACCGCCTGCAGGCGGATGCCGCAAGCGGGAACAAAAACAGACTGATCGCCGCGGAAACGGCAAACACCATCGATATCACCCGGGGTGACACGCCGAAACTATCCCGAAACAAAAGTGGTAGGTAGGCAAAAAAGGCCGAACCGCCGAAGATCCAGACGAACCACGACAACACGAAGGCGCCAAATGGCGTTTTCAGGCCACGGCGGCGGACATAATCTCTCGCGGCTTGCAAATGGTGATACGAGGATCGCAGGATGCCATCACCGACCTGCTCCCTATGTGCAAACCGCGCGACCAGCCGGATGTCAATTTCGCGCACGGCTGCGGCGATCATTTCGCGATCGATCGCCCCACGCGTTTTGGCAGGATTCGGTCGCACCACCCCGAGGAGCAGAAAAGGGACTGCCAGCGCAATCAGGCAGGCCGCAACAAGGAACCCGGCGACGGAGTGGGCCACAAAAAATGCCGCCAGAGCGAGCCCCAACACCTGTCCGGCACCGTTGACTGTTTGCAACCACCCAATTCGGGGCTCCCATTCCGTTCGGCTATGAAATTCCACGATGAGTAGATTGGACAATGTACTGGTGCCAGAGACGGTAATACCGGCGATCCCCGCCCACCCAACGAACGCCCAGTCGCTCTGCACCACAGCCAATGGCGCCACTGAAAGAGCCATGACAATCAGCGTCAAGATGAAGAGCAGCTTGTGCTGGCCCGACTCGTCAGCAAACCGGCCAAGCATCGGCGCAACGATCTGGCCCAGACCGAATGTCGCCATGACATAGGCGACAGCACTTGGAGTCCCCAGCCTGGCGGCTACCACAAACGGGAGAAGGATCGGCAGCATCCCGCCGATGGATATACTGGTCAGGAACATGGATACATACCAGGGCTCCATCCAGCGGCAGGGGCCGCACACCAACAGAGGCCGGCGCGCAATCGGCGGGCGCCGATCATCGCTCATAGCAGCGCGTCTACCCGGTATATGTCCCCTCATCCCCGAAAGTCAGACCGGCCCGAAAGGTCTGGGTGGCCCTGCCGCGCAGGCTGTGCGGCCCCAGTCACGACGCCTGGGTAGCCCACATCAGCCTGGCTCGTTGCCTGCCGCGTCGGATCGGTCCGGATGATGCGCCAGTTGCGCGGAAAAGGCGCGGCCGTACCCTGCCTCGAACCTGACTTGGATCGCCTTGGCCGCCGTGGCCCCGTCGGCCAGGGACGTGACGCACGACGGGTGCATCCTGCGCGCAATTTCGCCGATGGCATACACCCCGTTGATGGACGTTTCGGCGGTTTCCGGATCCGTAGCAATAAACCCATCTGCCTTTCGCGCGAGAATGAAATCGCTATCGAAGGATGTGTTGGGCTCCCAGCCGTACATGACAACCCAGACATCATATTGCCTGCCGTTAACGCGCATGCCTGCGCGGGACAGGCTGTAGTCACCGCAGGCAACATCCGTCCTATCGGTGCGCACCAAGAACTGCCTGCGGGCCGATATGGACCGCGCAAAGATGTTAACACACTGGGCACCCCTAGTTCGGATGAAGAAATAGTTTTCGAACGCATTGTCGCCGCCGCCCAGGATCGCCACGCGCTTGCCCGTAAAATCGAAGTCGTAGACCCTGTCCCCGGGCCCTATGATAACATTTTCACAAGCGTCAATGCCACCGGAACGGCGCTGCACGCCGGTGGCCACCACCAGGAAACGCGCGTGCAATGGTGATGGGGCGGCCGGGCGACATTCGACATCGAAACCATCCGCGCAGGTTCTGATGGCCGCCGCACGTGTATTCACACATACCGGGATATCTTGGGCACGAATGGATGCGTCCATGCGTGCGGCTAGCACCTTGCCCGTCGTCGGAACGGGCAGAGCCACTAGCGACAGGTCCGGATACGGATTGTCGTTCTGCAAACCTCCAAGATGGGGTCGAGACTCGATGATGCACGGGCGATAGCCGAACATCTGCAGCCAGAGCGCGCACTGACATCCGGCAGGGCCGCCACCGAGGATGATGACATCGAATGTATCCAAACAATGGCCTCTCTTTGATGCGGCAACGGGCTGCCGTGTTCGGCAACGCCGGCCGCTGAAAGCCGCTAATTCGCGGTTCATGTGCACCTGGATCACCCGGCCGTCGGTGGCAATCTAGGTAGTCACGACCTTTAATGAGTTGGCCGGATCCGCCCCGTGGGAGCGGGATTGCAACAGCGCAAAACCAATGCCCCACAGCCGAGTAAGCATGAATCGGATTGGAGCGACGGACAAACGGGCGTATGAGCAGCCGTCCCGATGGCGCGGTTCGCCCCGAAACACCCAATGACACCATGCGCCCTACAGTATTTTCCAATTAGTCTTGACGTAGGGCTTCACGAATTGCGGAGTCATCAGCTTCACTGTGTGTCCGATAGCCGTCAATTGCCGGGCCCAATGATGGGCGCTGCCGCAGGCCTCCATGCCAATCGAGCAGGGCGGAAGGTTTCCGAAGAACGTCAGCATCTGGGCGCGCTTGAGCTGTTTCTTTAGGGCCGCCTTGCCATGAGCATTGACGCCATGGATTGCGAAAACAGACTTTGCCAGATCAATCCCCATCGTTGTAGTCTTCATTGTCGTCTCCTCTCTATTGCAGGGGTGTTCACACCCTTCACTTTGGCACAGCTGATGCCGTTTAGGGAGGGGGCGCATCCCATTACCTCATGTTGGAAGAGGCTCCTACGCCAATTCCCGACCGACCTGTGTCACAATAAGACCACAATAGCCGCTGATCCTACGAAACTCCATATGCCAGAAGCTGCCAGCCCGGCTTGGGCGGCACTTGATGCCATCCAAGAAGTCACGCTCGCCCGCCATGTGCGGATCCTGCGCGCGCGCATCGTACAGGCAGGCGGTGCCCTGTCTTTCGCGGAATTTATGGAAGGCGCCCTCTATGACACGGAGATCGGCTATTACAGCCACGAGACGGTATTCGGCGCGACCGGCGACTTCATCACCGCGCCGGCTTTATCGGCCCTATTTGGCCAGTGTCTGGCGCGCCAGTGTGCACAAATCCTGCAGCGCGCTCCGGGACAGATCATCGAAGTGGGGGCCGGCAACGGACGTCTCGCCGTGGATATTCTTCAAACACTTGAGGCCCTGGAGACCCTGCCGACTCAGTATGTACTGGTCGAGCGCAGCGCCCGGCGCCGCGAGGAAGCGCAGGCCCTAATCACCCGCGAGATCCCCCAACAGGCTGATCGTATCGTCATCACGGACACATGGCCCGATACGAGCGCCTCGGTCATCCTCGCCAATGAGTTGCTCGACGCCCTCCCGGCCGACCGCTTTTGTATCCATCAGGGGCGCGTCCATCCGCTTCTGGTGTGCGTCGAAGGAGACGCCTTCGGCTGGCGGGAAGGCGCGGTCGATGTACGGCTGACAGAGACGCTCGGCACGAGCGGCTGGCCCGAAGGCTATGCATCGGAAATCTCGTCGAGGGGCGGGCACTGGATCGGCGAGGCGGCCGCACATCTGGGCACAGGCGGGCTGCTGCTCGTCATCGACTACGGCTTCCCGGCGCATGAGTTTTATCATCCGCAGCGCCACAGCGGCACACTGATGTGCCACTTTCGCCACCATGTGCACAGCGACCCGTTGGTGTTGCCGGGCCTGCAGGACATCACTGTCCATGTCGATTTCACGGCGATCGCCGAAGCGGGGCACGCCGCGGGGCTCATGCTCGCCGGCTACACGAGTCAGGCGGCCTTTCTGCTGTCCCTTGGACTGGCGCCACGCGCTCACGCCGAGGTCCGTGCGCACATGGAGGAAGTCAATGCCATCAAGCGCCTGACGCTGCCGCACGAGATGGGCGAACTCTTCAAGGTGATAGCATTCACGCGTGGCCACGCCCCGCCGCTTGCCGGGTTTCACTTACTCGACCGCAGCCAGGCCCTTACCCGCCGCTGAATACGGCTTACCGGTTGCGCAGTCGCAAATAGATCTGCGGGAGGCGCGCGGGAAGATCGTCCAGGGCATCGATAACCAAGAAATGACCGCGTCCGAAAATCCGCTCGAGATAAGACGCCCCGCCCGCATCGAGCGTAATACAAAAGGCATGGATCCCTTGCTCGGCCGCCTCTTTCACGGCCATGCGCGTGTCCTCGTGAAGATAGCGCTCGTCGCCCCCGTCGTCGTAATCGGCGGGACGGC
>JAJYPD010000031.1 GCA_021795715.1 Pseudomonadota bacterium | reverse complement strand
ATCAGGCGGCGGTCCAGGCGTTTGTCGGAAAGATCGGCACAGGCAAACTCCTGCCTTACCCACTCCACCGACTCGGAGCCGGCCTCGATGATGGCCTGCGCCTCGGGATCTTTCTCTCGTCTCCTGTTTGCCACGTTGTCTCATGCTCCGACATGGACCACGCTATCAAATCGCTTCCGCTGTGTTCAGCTTTTTCCTTCGCGGCGATCAGCACCTCTGGCCGGCGCCTAAAACTTGTGTGTAATAGACAGAAGATGGAGTCTATCCCATTGCTTACATTCAAACAACTGGGGCCACTTCTTAGCCGCTGCCGCACGCGCAGGTCTTCGCGCCAGCCGATGTCCTGAAGAAGCCGCACGAGCCCCTGCTGCACCGATGCCGTGCTCCACGGATCCGCAAGGCAAGCTGCGTCATCTGTAGAATGGGGGGTAATGCCCACTATTAGACCCGGCAATTGACCGCTCTGGAACGTAGCTCAGGCCTTCCCCACAATCGCTACTTAGCGGGGCCGGATGTTGCAAATATGCTAGGAGTCGCAGCTCCCGTCTGCCGCGTGTCACCGTGTCCAGGATGATGCCAGTCATGAGACTAAGGAAAGCGAGAATTGTAAGACCCATAGCCAGAACAGCCGTCGGTAGCCGAGGAACAAGGCCGGTTCTCAAGTAGGTAAGAAGAAGAGGCTCAGCCAACACGAGGGCAGTCGCAAAAAGGCTGGATGCGGCAAACCCAAAGAACAATATGGGCCGCTCATGTCGCACAAGCTTCATAATGAGAGCCAGAATGCGCCAGCCGTCCCGGTATGTCCGCAGTTTACTCTGAGATAGAGGCGGACGCCCCCGATAGTCTCCCTCAACGTTTCCGATCGGCATAGACGTCTCCAGCGCATGTACCGCGAGCTCCGTCTCGATATCAAAACCAGACGACAGTGCGGGAAACGACTTGACAAAACGGCGAGAAAATACTTTATATCCGGACAGCATGTCATCTACCCGGTTGCCGAAAATATATGCTACCACGGACGTGAGCAGATAATTTCCGAATCGATGGCCGCTCCGATACGCACCAACTTCCGTTTCCCGACGTACACAGTTCACCAGATCCATTGGCCCGTTCATCGCAAGCGCAAGCATCTCTGGTGCTATACGGGCATCGTACGTGTTATCTCCATCAACCATGACATAAAAATCGGCGTCCAAATCGCGAAACATACGTCGAACCACGTGGCCCTTACCTTGCTGGTATTCGTGCCGCACGATAGCCCCAGCAGAGATGGCTTCTTCGGCGGTATTATCCTGAGAGTTATTGTCGTATACATAAACTGCCGCATTGGGTAGTGCAGCCCGAAAATCCTGCACAACATGCGCGATAGTTATCGCTTCATTGTAGCAGGGTATTAGCACGGCAACTTTCGGCCTCGCAGCACTCACGTTTATTGGCATGTAGGTAAACCCTTACGGTTCGTTGGTGGGATGGCGTGCGCGCCTAACGCGGCATATTGCAATCGGGTAGATACTTGTCGTTATTTTCGCACAGCGACGTGAAATGTGAAGCCCGTACCTTGCTAGTACGTCAAAAATGCCGCTGTTTTTCGACAGTTGTGGATAAGAGGTTAGATAGTAAATGGGGCCGCGGAACGTATGGAGCGGCGCGAGATAGGACTTCTGGAATTCCTTGGTCGGACGCCCGATCCTTTCCGGGATCCCGATGGTCCGGACAGTACTCGGGAAATACGGAATAATGAACCCCATGGGTGCGTGCCCGATAATAAGGAGGGAATTCCGATAAGGATCGAGAGGGACCTTGGATATGCCGAAATATGATGCGCGAAAGGGTTCGCGACCCCAAGTATAATGCGGGAAACTAAAGAGAGCCGCTAGGAAAACAATAGCGGAAGGACCCACAGAGCGCATGGCATAGCGGCTTGGGATAAGATCCTCAAGCATTATAAATAGAGCTAGAGGTGCAATAATTTCCAAAACAGCGAGATAACGATAATACCCAAACATGTGCGCCCATATGATAAAGGCGATAAAAAAAAATGTAAGGAAAAAGGTCCGCCCTATTTGGTCAGGTGATGCTTCAGTACGACGAGCGCGTCTCTGCAGCCAAATGTAAGGAATGATGAGAACGGAAATGATGGCAAAGAAGCAGGTCCTAAATAGAATCTCCATGCCACCAGGACGGCCGATCCCATGCCCGGTATGGCGAACAAGATAATTGAAAGGAATCCCAACGTAGGCATAGAGCGTTGTAGGAATCCAACGGCTGTCATGGATCGCGTAACCCCCAAGGTACAGCGATCGAAATATATTGTTGAAATAGGGAAATATTGGGTTCCGATAATGCTCCCAGAGAAGCCAGGCGATGCGCCCATATATTAGGCAAAAGCCCACACTAGCAGCCGTTCCAAAAGCGAGTATGGCAAAGAGCGTAGTCCTACGTTGAATATGACCAGTTAGAGATAAAACTAGGGCGAGCGATAGAAACATGGCTAATGCGTAGACCATGTTTGTGAACTTCAGGCCGGACGCTAATCCAAGTAATAAGCCGGCCAGCGTGACGTAAGATAGCCTCTGGGCACCAGCGGCCACCATAGTCATATAGCGTACCGTAAGGAGAAGAGCTACGATCACGGGCGTGGCTAGGAGGGTGTCACCCATCGTCCCGCCAATTTCTGACCAGAATGCGGGACCAAAAAGAGCCGAGATGGCGATTATTGCGGAGCCAATAACTGGATAGCGCACAGTGCCGCTCCCGAGCATAAATCGGGAAAGGAAGAATACGCTTGAGAGCGCAATGGATTGTAGAATCGCAAGGATTATGTTGACCCATAGAGGGGGCAGCGTCGAAATGAGGAGATAATAGAACGAGTTCAGGAGAGGGTCCAGATAGGACTGGATGGTCCCCAGCGAATCGCGAAAGAGCTTGCCGTGCGTATAGAGGTAGCCATTATTGAAATGGTAATTCAGTAAATCCCAGTTGATATCAGCACCGAGGTGGTAGCTAACGAGCGAGGTGGCGAGCGCAAAGGCAACAAAAACACTGATTCGCGAGATAAAAGAATCTCCCGGGGTTACATATCGGGAATATGTGTGAGCTGTGGTTGTGGTGACAGGAAAGTCGCGCGCGGTGGTATCGCCGTTCATTGAACTCGGTTCCTCAAAGCACGTTGCAGGATATCCCGGAAGCACCCCCTGAACCATCGTTGACGCAGACGCACTCCCAGGATTCGGAGCGATGGTCCATGACAGCGCACAGCCGCCGATAGAGGGATTCGACGTTCGGCGCTTCGTTATAGAAAGGGATCACAAAGGACAAGACGGGAGCCGCATCCGGGGACTGCGCGCCCAGTTCGGGACGACTCATCGAAAGACCACGCGGCGTGCGGCCGTGTAGTTGAAGAAAAGTCCGACCAGGGAACCGGCCGCCACCGCCCACACAGGCTGGTGGACCATGAGGGGAACGGTCAAGACCAGTGCGATATAGACCCCGTTATTGACAAGCCAGCCGAGGGTATTGGCCGAGACATACAGGACCCACTCCTGGGCCACGCTGTGGCGACGGGTCCGCTGGCCAAAGGTCCAGGAGCGATTGCCGAGCCACGTCACGCAGACTGCCACCGCAAAGGCCGCCAGCTGGGCGGCAATGGCATTGACGCCCGAGGTCGTAAGCCCTTGCACGATCCCGGCGTCTACGAGAAACCCCGCCGTGCCGACGGCCGCAAACGCCAGAAATTGCCGACGTGCCGACAGTAGCTGTCCTACGGCCATCCCGAACCTTCTCCCCTTCCCTTTATTTACTGAGGAGCCCTTTTGCCTGTTGGAGTATAGCATGCGCTTTCCTATGCTCAATGCGCATTGCGGCGCATCGCCAGAAAGGTTTCTTTTGCTGTAGCTTCCCACGAAAACTTCCCTGCGCGTAGCCGCCCACGCACACGCAAATCTTCGCGCCAGGCGATGTCCTGAAGAAGCCGCACGAGCCCCTGCTGCACCGATGCCGTGTTCCACGGATCCACAAGGCAAGCTGCGTCACCTGCGACCTCCGCCGTTGCCCCCACGGCGCTCGTCAGCACTGGCACACCAAGACTCATCGCCTCGATGACAGGCAATCCAAATCCTTCATAGAGAGATGGGTACGCCAGAAACAGCGCGCCGGCCAGAAGCTTTCTCAGCCGCGCCTCCTCGATATAACCAAGAAACTCAATACCCGCCTCTTCTTGGCTTTTTGTGTTACCCAAGTCTCCCATCATCCAGCCCTCGCAGCCTGCGATACAAAGACGGGCTCGGCCGCGAACGGCGGGATCGAGCGCCCGCCATGCTGCCAGCAAGCGGTGTATGTTTTTGCGTGGCTCAAGCGTGCCAATGGCCAGCACATAGGGATCCGGTGATCGGTCTGGTGTCATTCGGGATTCTTCCGGAAACCGGCGCGCGGCAAGCAAAGTCACCTGAATTTTTGAAGCTACCGCCGGGAAAAGGCGCTCAATGTCGGCGCGTGTCGCCTCCGATATCGCCAGGATGGTGCGCGCCTTGCGCAAGCCCCAGCCCACCGCCAGACGCAGATACCAACGCTTTAGACGCTCATGGACCGCCGGCATCGTCTGGTAGGTCATATCATGGACGGTAACGACACTCGGGCATGGCGCAAACGCCGGCACGATAAAGGTTACCCCCCACAAAACATCACAATGCAGGTGCCGGAGCCTAAAGGGCAGAACGGTATGCTGCCAAAGGCTGCGCAGCCCCCGGTGATTGGGCGCAAAGTGGTATGTAAACCGCTCATCAAGACCCAGTTCGTCAAAGAACATTCGCGTCTTCGGGCTCACAAAGAGTTCAAACCGGGCATCGAGTGTCTTATCCGCGTTCCAGACCCGGAGAATCTCCAATGTGTAAACCGCTGTGCCGGTCTTGAACCGGCCAAGGCCGGTGGCATCGATACCAACATGAAGGGGCCGCGCATGGGTGGCGTGTGTCATGCCGTCACGCTCAGAGACGCTTTGTTGACGATCCGTGGAGGATACACCTACCTGTCCGCCTCCAGCACATGACCGCATCCGCATGTAACCATGAAGCGCGGTACCCCTCATCCATCCGAAGAACAACCATCCTTCAAGGTCCACAGGAGATAGGCCGACAGAGTAAATCCATCCAAAATCTCCCCACTCACGATCTTGGACTTCAGGTCGCGCTCGTCTAGCAGGATGCAGCAGTCGATCTCATCGTCCGGCCGCCCGGCACGTCTGCGCGCTTGTCCATAATAGAGATCAACGGGTCCTGCGAGAATCGCGGAATTGGGCCGCACGGCACCGAGATGCCGCAACGATCCCCTATCCAGCTCATACCCTGTCTCCTCTAGGGCTTCGCGGCGAGCACACATGGCGCTGTCCTCGCCGGGCTCGCCATAGCCGCGCACAATTTCCAGGCAGCGGCCACCGGACGCCGGTCGTGTCTGCTCTACGAGGATGAATTTGCCCAGTGTGGGCCCGGGGATCACGGATTGCATGAGAACCGCAGCCGCATTCTGCGCCTTTGGTTCTTGAACGAAGTAATACCGGCCCTCCCTGATCACCTGGAACCACGGATTCTCGTACTCAATGGTCCGCATGTCCTCCACGATGCTCCTCCGGTTTGATCTCGATACCGATCCGTCGCCGGCATTCGGTCATCATACCCCGCCATGTGGCGCTCGCCGCACCCTCTTCGACAAGCCTTTCCTGCACGGTATCGCGAAACTTCTCCACCGCTGCATCCCGCGCCCACCGAAACAGGCCATCGGTGCCAAGAGAATAGATGAACCGGGCGGCCCGGAGTATAGCACGGCACATCTGGATCTCCGGTTCATAGGCCAGCACAGCCGCCGCGAGCTCGACACCCGGCAGGTCAAGAAACGGGATGTTGTCAGCCGCAAAGGCCTCACCCGGCCTGATGGAAAGCGAGTTGTAGGCCGGATCCACGACCTCCGTGCGGATCCGCTCGAGCCTCCCCGGATCCGTCGCATACTGGGCCTGCAGATAGGCATACCAGTGCGACCGCGACCGCAGACCATCCTGGGAACCCAGCCGATCGCGGTCTGCCAGATCAAGATCTAAACCTTCCGCGGCCACAAGCCGCCCTCGAATCTCTTCGGACAGGGCATTGGGCCTGATGCTGATGCGTTCATGGAGCGGGTTGGCAACGTCCAACAGCCGGTCCAGCCGGGCCAGGCGGCGCTCCAAAGCGGTTCGTTCCCGAGCCGATAGCTGATCCTTTCGGCAAGGGCCCGATGTACCGCTTGAGATGATGAACCCGCCGTCCAATTCCTGAAAATAATCGACAAGCGACAACGCATCGGCCCTGTGGTAATGACGCAGGATGATCTTGCCGGAATGGGCGCGCAAATAGCGGCCGATGATGGGGTCTGCAAAAAAACCGTCCAGGCCGGGGTTGTCGATCAACATCGGTGGGGTCAGAATAATCCGCCGCGCCAGCAAGAAGCCCCACACAAGGCGCTTGCGGATCTCCGGATGCGCCCTTTTGTGCACCGAATCGCAGTTGGCGAGATAAAGATTGTTGTTCACGAACACCGCAAGCCCCCCCGAGGCGCCTTGGGCTGCACGTTTTGACGTCATACCCATGAGCCTGTCTTTTGCGCATACCGCGCCCCGTCGCAGCGTATCTCTGCGCGGCACACAGGACGCCTTGATTTTTCTCAATTGTTTCCGTTCATATTTTTTGGACTTTCATATTGTCTTCAGGACGCAATCCCTGCTATACAATAAAGACTTTCTTATTCAATCACTTATATAAGGAATCATTAACATGTATTGGCAGTGGGATCCGTCTCTCAGCGTGGGGATTGACGTCATAGACAGTCAGCACAAGCGCATCGTTGAGTACATCAATGAACTCTCGGATGCGATGGGACGCAAGGACCGCACCGCCGTCGGCGCCATCCTCGATGGCATGATCGACTACACGCTCACACATTTTACGTTCGAAGAGAGTCTCATGGAGCGGGCCGGCTATCCCATTCTCCGGGAGCACAAGCTCGTCCATGAAAGCTTTGCCAAAAGAATGCGGGAACACAAGAAACACTTCACCGATGGCGGAGATGTCACGCGCCAGCTGTTTGCCGATCTGCAGATGTGGCTTACAAACCACATCAAGCGTGACGACAAGGATTACGCCCTGTCGGTCCGTAAGGTCATGGAAGAAAAAAGCTGGATCAGCAAGACACTCCTGAGACTGTTCGGCTGAGTTCCCCGGGCCCACGGGGGACGTGCGGCGCGGGCCCGGCGCATCCGCGACGCACTCCTCCCCGCAGCCCTTCCGTTACCGGGCCGATCGTCGATGCGCTCTTTACGGCAACACAAAATGGGCCGATGGCGGCCGCTGTCACGACAAGGCAAAACGCTCGTGGCGAGGCGAGCGCACCGCATCAGACCGGCATACACTGCCGCCTGCGCAAGAAACCCTTCACACGGTTCGCCCTGACCGCGCATGAGACACTGATTGCCCCTGCCACCGGCCGGATTGTCGGGTCTGCATTCGTGGCGCGCGCCTTTCGCGGCGTCACTATTCCTATGCGCGACCGGCAATTGCTCCTGTGCACTCCCGCCGCCTCTTTTGTGGGGTACCGCGCGCCTTAAGTCCGCGCACGCCTTACGCTTCCCTAATGCCTGGCAGAGGGACTCGAGGGCCGGCGAAGGGGTCGCCGACAATCAGTGTGCCGCCTTGGTCCCGATGTAGACGTCAACGAGCTCACCTGGGAAAAGCGTCAGGCGTGAGGGGATCTTGAAGCGGAAGATGATGGGCAGCACACGGACATCCACCTTTTCCGTGCGCTGGTTGGACAGCTCGACCTTTGGTGTCACATAGGGCTGGATGCGCACGAATTGAAGCGGGATACCCACATGGCTAAAACCGCGGATGAACATCTCCGCGCGGATATCTCCGGGGGACGGCAGGCGGGGCACCAGGATCTCGTCGAGATAGGCACGCACCTGCATGTAGCCGTCGCGCCGCCCCATCACCACCGCCGGATTCATGCCCTGGGTGTAGGTGCCATAGACGCCCTGCGGCGAAGCATAACTCCCATTCGTCACGTTGATGCGCAAAATGCGCCCACCCACCGGCGCCCGCACGATGTACTGGCGCAACAAGGCCCGGTTCGAGGCATAGGTCTTCTTGGCCGCCTCGTAAATCGCCTGCTGGTTGCGAATATCGTAGATCCAGGCACCTGCCTTTGTGAGGTTGTACTGCGCTCTGGCCACACGCAGGTTCTCCAGGGCGACACGGGTGGAATTCTCGGCGTTCTTTAGGGCCAGCAGGCTCACAGCCTGCGGATTGAGCGCCCGTTCCCTGCGGATAATAAGAAGTTGCGCCTGCTGGTAGACGAGATTGGCCTGCGCATACGCGACCTGTCGTTTGGCGACGGCGAGCGTCTCCGGGCGCGGCTCGGCCCGCAACTGTTCAAGCAGTGCCTGTGCGGCGCGTACCTGCGCCTTGTTCTGCGCCACCACCTCCTGCTGGACGCGGTCGTAGAGAGCAAAGAGCGGCGCGCCCTTGGCCACGGTCTGTCCATCCGTGACATCGACCGCCGTCACGCGCCCGGCCACCTGGGGATAGATATTGATGTTCTCGCCATTTGCGTCATAGCTCTCGATGATGCCGTTGGCAAAGATGCCCCGCGTGTAGGGATCGTTGTTGGTGGTCAGGGGCGGCTGCGGCGGCGCCTGCCGGCTGTACACATAGGCGCTCACCACCCCAAGCAGGATACCGAGGGTTGCCAAAGCAAACAGGATTTTATTACGCATCTGTCACCCCCCGCCGGGTATTATGTGTCCGTCTTCCATGCGGACCACCCGCGTCGCATATTCATAGATGCGGCTGTCGTGGGTGACGATGACGATCGCCCGGTGCGCATTGAGGATGTTTTCCTTCACAAAAGAGACGATCATTCGGCCCGTCTCCCCATCCAAAGACGCCGTCGGTTCATCCAAGACCAAGAGGTCAGGTTCGGAAACGATCGCACGGGCGATGGCCACCCGCTGTTTTTCGCCTCCGCTCAACTTGTAGGGCGGAAGGCCCTCTTTCGTCTCCAGGCCCACGATGCGCAAAGTGCGCCGCGCCTGCGCGAGGCTCTGCTCCCAGCTTTCCCGGCGCAGGATCAGGGGGATGGCGACATTTTCGGTCGTCGTGAGACGCGGAAAGAGATGGTAGTCCTGAAAAACAAAACCGATCGTCTGCAGCCGGAAACCGGCAAGCGCGTCGCTGTCGAGCGTCCAGATGTCCCGGTCCTTGACCACGACCTGTCCGGCATCCGGCCGCAGGATGCCGGAGATGATGCTAAGAAGCGTGGTCTTGCCCGATCCGGAGGGGCCCACGATGTAAAGCATCTCTCCGTAATCCACCGACAGATCGACGTCACGCAGCGCCACTGTGCGGCTGGGGCCTTCCCCGAAGGTTTTGGTGATCCCGTGGGCCTTTAGCATGGGCCTAACCCCGGAACACGTCGAAGGGATCGATGCGGGTGACCTTGCGGATACCGATGTAGCTCGAGAAAATCGAGATGATCAGGACCATCACCAGCGCAAGGACCAGGGTCAGATAAGTGACCATCGCCGCATAATTGGGGATCTTCAGCTTGGCCAGCGCGATCATGCCCGATGACAGCAGAACCCCGAAGCCAAAACCCAAAAACCCCACGACCAGCGCCTGAAACACGATCATCTGAATGAGTTCGCGGCTCTTGGCGCCGATCGCCTTCAACGCCCCGAAATGCTCGACGTTGTCGAGAATGAACATATAGAAGGTCTCGCCCGCAATCGACAGACCCACGAAAAAACTGATGAGCGTCATCATGAGAATGTTCGTGCCCATGCCGGTCTTGAACTCGTAGAACCGGTCATTGCGGGCAATGAACTCGCGATCGGTGAGGGCCAGATACCCCAGATGATGCACGGCCGCCTCGATCGGCAGGATGTCGGTCCGGCTCTTGGGTTCGACGAGAATGTAGGAAATCTGATAGCGCGTAGGCGGCAGATCCTCGGTGGCGCGCGTATACGTCGTATAGAGCGTGGGCAGCCCGAAGAGTCCGGGTATGGCCGTATGCGCCAGACCCACCACCACCGCGCGGTGATCATTGATCTCGAAGGATGTGCCAATCCGTGGACTGTTCAGCTTGGGGTAATTGGCGTCTTTGACCATGATGAAGGCATTGTTCTTGTAGATGTCGAGAATGTGGCCCGCGATCATCGTCGGCCGCCCAAAGAGCGTGGCGTCGTCGAGCCCGATGATCGTCGCCGCCTGGTAGGTGCCATCGTCGAGCTTCACAAGGCCCGCGCCGATATAAAGCGGCACGGCAAATTTCACGCCGGGGATGCTGCGCACCGCATCCAGGACATAGTTTGGCAAAGGAATGCTGTTTTGCGGCGTCTCCACCGCCGGATCCATCACCCACATCTTTGCGCCCACATTGATGATATTGGCCGCCGATTGATGCAGGATGCCGGAAAACATCGACGTCATCTGCGTCATCAAAAAGGCCGAAAAAGTGATGCCGATCACAAGCGTCACGAACTTGCCGCGATCATTCAGAAGGAGCTTCAGCGCGATCCGCAAAAGACCGCTCATGAAGGCCCCTGCGACCGTGCCGCCACCGGCGACGCGCCCGCCACAGGGCGCTTAGACCCCCAGTCGTCGCCCCCGAGTGCCACAAACAGCGCCACCGTGTCCTGAAGGCGCTGACCTTCTGCCCGCGCAAGCGCGATGCGCGCATTCTGCACCGCGATATCGGCGGTCAAGACGGACAGATAATCAGCGGATCCTGCGCGGTAACCGGCCTGCGCCAGCGCGTAGGCCGTCTGTGCCGCAGCCAGCGCGCCTCGATCAAGCGCCACTGCGCGCCCATCGTGCTGTAGCGCACGCAACGCATCGGCGACCTGCGCAAACGCGTCGAGCACCACCGACCGGTAGAGGGCAAAGGTGGTATCGAAGGCCGCGTAGGCGGCCCTTTTTTGCGCACGCAGCTTGCCGCCCTCGAAAATGGGCTGCACCAGATCGGCGGCAATACCCCATACGCCGCTGATCGGATCGAAAAACCGGCTCGCGCGCAGTGCGCTCGTGCCCAACATCGCCGACAAGGTGACGGTCGGGAAAAATTGGGCGCGGGCCACACCGATCTGGGCAATGGCGTAGTGCATCTGCTCTGTGGCAGCGCGGATATCCGGGCGATGGCGCACCAGCGTGGACGGCAGTGCCACCGGGATGACATCCGGCTCGTGCAAGCCGGCCATCGTCAGGGGGCGTGTGCGCCATTGACCAGGAAAGGATCCAGTCAGGATGGCCAGCTGATGGCGATAGACGGCGAACTGCTGGCGCAATGGCGCAAGCTCCGCCTCAACGGCCAGCAGCTGACTGCGCTGGCTTACGATGATGTTGTAGGATACCGCTCCGCTTGCGTATTGCGCCTGGGTAAGCATCAGGAGCGCGCGCTCATCCCGGATGCTTGCCTGTGTTGCCCGTATCTGCGCCCCTGTGGACGCCGCACCGACTGCGCTGTCTACGACATTGCCGGCAAGCGTCAATTGAGCCGCATCGCGTTCATCGCGCTGGTAGAGCATCTGGGCCCGGCTTCCCTGGTAGACGAGCCGGTTGACCCCAAAGAAGTCCGGGTAGTACGAGACCGCCACATCTCCCGAAAAGAGCGAATAGGTGATGCCGGGGAAACGCCCTCCGAAAGAAGCACCCGAAGTCTTGTTGCGCGAGACCGAAAGACCCCCGGTCACCTGCGGGTAGAAGACACTCGCATTGATGGCCATGTTGGCCTGCGCCTCGCGCAGCTGCGCCTGCGCGGCTGCGATCGTCGGGCTATCGCGCAGGGCGCGCGCCACCAGACGATCGAGCGGCGCTGACCGCAAGAGCGTCCACCACCGCGCCTGGGCGATTTCTCCATAGCGAATCCTTTGGGCCGGACGCCCTGGCGATGCCGGCGCCAACACCGTGGGAGCGTGCCGGGCCGTATACCCGGGCCCGGCGGGCACAGGCGGCAGGTGCAACGGGATGGTAAAACTGCAGCCAGAAAGCCCGGCCGCGAAAACGATGCCGATTCCGAGCCACCGGCCTGTCTGCCGCCACCCTCTGCCCGTGCCGTCGTCCGTGGCGCACCTTTGGCTGCGGCACTCACGCTTCCCGCGTCCGCTCATGCGGCCATCATGCCCGCGCACGGCAACCCGGTCATCCGCAAAAAGGCGGCCACGGACGCGCCATCGCAAGACGCCACGCGATGCGTTCGAACCTGGGAATCCCAGGTCTTCCCAACCTCCGGCAGACCCCGCGCGGCGCACCCGTGCCGCCCGCGTCGATCCGAGGGCCTGCGTCTTGCCGGGGGGACACCCTCTTGGCGCCGCAGAAAGGCCGGGGCGGATAGGATGTCCGTCCGTAGCCGCGCAGCGGGGGGTGCCTGCACGGGATGGGGGTGATGTCTTGGCGCGAAACCGCCCTCTAGGGGCCCATGGTTCCGCGGATCTGCGCAAGCGCCCGTTCCGCCGCCGCCAGGGCCCCCTCGAGATAACCACCCTGTTCGGCGGCCACCTCCGTGCCGGCAAAAAGCAGACGGCCCTCCCAGCGCGTACCACGCCACGAGAGCGGCCGGTAAACGGGGTGTTCGTGCAATGGCCTGGTATCGGCTGCCGTCGCCGTAAAGGGTTCGGCGGCCCAATCGTGGATATGGATACGCGTGGGCACGGCCGCCGGAGCCCCAAACAGCGCCCCGAGCTGTGCGCACACATCCTGCACCAGGCGCTCGCGCCGCTCTTTGCGTAGCGCATGGGGCCATGTGAAAAACCCCATCAGCGCACCCTGACCGTGCCCCGGCACACTGGCATCGTGAATCTCGCCCAGCGGGCCCACCTGGCTGAACGCCTGCCCGGAAAGGCCGGCAGCGCGCCAGAACGGCTTTGGATACACCGCGATGCACTTGGCGTGTCCGGCCATCCAGGTGGGGACAGCCGCCAGGCGTGCCTGCGCCTCCGCAGGCAGTGCCGGTGCGAACTCCCACCCGGCCACCAGCCGCGGCGGCACCGCCACCACCACCGTGGGCGCCCGATAGCGCCGTACGCCCGATCCGCATCGGGCGGTGACACAAACGCCGCTGCCATCGCAAGCAAGCGCCGTCACCACCGTGTCACACTGGACGTCGACACTCCGCAGCTGCGCCTCCAGCCGTGCAACGAGCGTCGACAACCCCCCTGTCACGCGCATGCTGGCGGGCGCACTGGCAAAGGTTTGCGCAGCCTCTTCGCGCCGGCCGCCTGCACCCTGCAGAATCAGGCGGCCCTGGGTCTCCTGCGCAAACGTCTCCAGATCCAGTGCCGCCAGGAGACGGCTCATGCGCGGCTGCAGATCCGGCCATACCCATGCCGGGCCGGCATCATAAAGCGGTTCATCGGCCACACCCGGCAGGCCAAGGATGCGCCCGCCCAGGCGCGGGCGCGCCTCGAGCAGCACCACCTTGAGACGCTGAGAAATCAGGCCGGCCGCCACCTGCAACCCGCTCAAGCCCCCGCCGATGATCAACACATCACACATCAGAACCGTTCGTTCCGCGGACGCAGATCGATCTCGTGCGTCCAGGCTGCCGGGGATTGGCGGCACAGGTCGTAATACACATCGGCGATGGCCGCCGGATCCAGACAGTCCCCGGCGGCAAGCTCCGGCCGGCGCCGGCGGCTGCGCTCGCTCCAGATGATGCCATCGAGCAGGACATGGACGACGTGGATCCCCTGGGGCTGGAATTCCCGCGCCAGCGCCTGCGCAAGACCGCGCAGCGCGAACTTGGCGGCCGCAAACGGCGCAAACCGCGCCCCGCCCCGGATGCTCGCGGTCGCCCCGCTCACGAGGAAGGTGCCCCCGCCTGCGGCTATCATCGGCGGAAAGGCCTGCTGCGCCACATGCACCGCCGACAACACCGCCGCCTCCCACGCCTGGCGGAATGCCGCGGGCGTCTGTTCGAGGAAGGGGCCCGTCACGAGTTCCACCGCATTATGGACTATGACCTGCGGGACCCCGTGAAGACGGCAGATTTCGTCCCACGCCCGTGCCGTATCGGCCGCATCCGTGAGATCGGCCGGCACGATCGCCACCGGCCCCTGCCCGGGTGGCGCGCTGCGGCACAGACCCGCGACACGGAAACCCCGCGCGGCGAAACGCCCGGCGAGCGCCGCGCCAAGGCCATTCCCATAGCCTGCTATCAGCAAAAGAGGCGCCTTGTCCATCACGAAACCCCTAGTGGATGCCGCAAATGACCCGTCTTCCGATACAGGCGTACCGGCTTTACGGCCCGCACCGTCTGCATGGCACCGGCCGGCAGACGCAGCCACGCCGCCTCACCATGACGGCCGAGCTCATCATCGAAGGCGCCCTCGAGCACGAAATATTCGGCACCCGCAGGCCAGATCCACGACCCTTCAAAACCCGCCGGCCACGCCAGCAATTCGACCCGCTCACCAAAACCTTCGTAGAGCAGGCGCAAGCGCGCGCCGCCCGCATCGCTTCGCCAGCCCGCCGGGTCTTGCGTGTCCATGCGCACGGATTTCCGATCCTCTGCGTGCATCTGCCGCAGTTTGACGAAAATCGTCGCACCCGCTGCACTTGACGGCCGATGGCGGGAACCCGGCGGATTGCGGACATAGAAACCGCGCGGATAATCCCCGTTTTCGTCGGAAAATACGCCCTCTAGCACAAGAAATTCCTCACCACCCCCGTGCGTGTGCGCCACGAAGGCAGACTGCGGCGCGTAACGCACGACCGATGTGGCACGCGCCACTTCCTCGCCGATGCGTTCGAGCATACGCCTCTCCACGCCGGCCTGCGGCGAGGCAACCCACGCAAGCGCGGCGCTGTCGATCGCCACCGCGCGCTGGAAATCGTCATGGAGATTCATGTCCGCGCCCCGAAGATTTTGTGGTCCGCAGGCCTTTCATTCGCCAACGCGCGCACCCATATAGAGAGACCTGCCCTTGCAGCGGGCAGAGCCTCTGTTTGCACGATAAGGAGACTTTACACCAAGGAGACCCTGTTTATGGATATTCTCGACAAATCCGCCGATCGCGTCGTTTTGCGCTTCACTCAGGGCGAGCTGCCAAAGATCAGCGACCCCATCCTCGATCATGCGGAAGAATTCACGAGCAGCACGCTGGATCTGGCCAACATCCTGAAGGAACAGGCCTACCGCATGAAAAACACCTTCCAGCAACCGCCCCACGCATTCGGGGATTGAGAGGCGACCCATGCACATCAAGCGCGAAGAAGCCGACAGCGTCACCGTGGAACTGACAGCGGCCGAAGCAGGCCACATCGCGGCCGACCTGATGGAAAACGCCGCTCTTGCCGGCGCAGACGGACAGGCATTGGCACGATTGCTCAAGGATCAGGGCTATTTCCTGAAATTGGCCGCCTCCCCGCGCACAGAGTGGATAGGACCAGACGACTGACGGTCCTCACGGAAAGCCCCTTCATCCACCGGGCCGGCGGCCGCCATGGCGCGGTGGCAACTGGCCAAGCCACGGTGAATATGTCATTCTGCAAAAAGGCATCCTGTCCTGACGGCAGGATGCCGCTTGCATCCGGCGGCGCATCCGGCGCACGGCCAGAGACAGAAGAATCCCAAAGCGGCCGTGTGCATCGCGCGCCTTGCCGCACACGGACAGGGGAATGGATCACAACAAAGACACTGTGCCACTGCTCGCCATCGCAGCGCTTGGCGTCGTGTTCGGCGATATCGGCACCAGTCCGCTTTATACGGTCAGCGCCTGCCTGTCGACACTCTCCCTGGCGCCGACGGCCGCCAATCTGCTGGGCATCCTCTCGCTCATCTTCTGGACACTGATCCTCGTGGTCGCCGTCAAATACGCCTGGATCGTCATGCGCGCCGACGAGCACGGCGAAGGCGGCATCATGGCCATCACCGCACGCGCCTCGCGCACGGCCCTCGGTTCGCCCAAAACGCGCTTCTGGATTCTCGGACTTGGCCTGCTTGGCGCCTCTCTTTTCTATGGGGATGGCGTGGTGACTCCCGCGATTTCGGTGCTGTCGGCGCTCGAAGGCATGGAGGTGACACAGCCCCACCTAAAGCCCTTCGTCGAGCCGCTTGCGCTTGGCATCATCATTGGGCTTTTCTGGGTCCAGCGCCGGGGCACCGGCGCCATCAGCCACCTGTTCGGACCGGCCATGCTCTTTTGGTTTTTGTTGCTCTTTGCCTCCGGCATGGGCTGGGTCGCGGCCGATCCCCGCGTGCTGTGGGCGCTCGATCCGTGGTTTGCCTTCCAGTTTCTGCACCACCGCGGCCCCCACGGACTCGTGATCCTGGGTGCCGTGGTGCTGGCCATCACGGGCGCCGAGGCGCTCTACGCGGATATGGGGCATTTTGGTGCGCGTCCGATCCGCGTCGCCCTCTTTGCCCTTGTGCTGCCGGCGCTGGTCCTGAACTACTTTGGCCAGGGGGCACTGCTGATCCTGCATCCGCAGGCGGCCCAGAATCCGTTCTTTGAGCTTTTTCCGGCCTGGGCCAACCTGCCCATGGTGGTGATTTCCGGGGTTGCGACCGTGATCGCCTCGCAGGCCGTCATCACCGGCGCCTACTCGGCGACCCGCCAGGCGTCGATGCTCGGCTATCTGCCGCGGCTTACCGTCATCCACACATCCGCCACCGAGGCAGGCCAGATCTATCTGCCCGGCCTGAACTGGCTCCTGATGGTGGCTGTCATCCTGGTGATCCTCGAATTCCATACATCGGCGGCGTTGAGCTTTGCCTACGGCACCGCGGTCACGGGTACGATGCTCTTTACCACCATCCTGGTCTTCTTTGTCGCGCGGCATGGCTGGAAATGGCCGGCGTGGAAGGCGGGCCTTTTTTCTGGTTTTTTTTTGGTGCTCGACGGGGTCTTCTTTGGCGCCAATCTCCTGAAGTTCACCGAAGGCGGGTGGTTTCCAGTCGCCGTGGGGCTTGGCGTATTCATCCTCATGTCGACCTGGCGGCGCGGCCGGGCGATGCTGGTCCAGGCGCTCTCGCCTGGGCCTACGTCGCTAAAGGAATTCATCCGGATGCTGTCGGCGTCATCCGTCGAGCGGGTACCGGGAACGTCCGTTTTTCTGGCGATCCGTCCGCATGGCGTGCCGCGGCCGCTTCTGCATAACCTCAAACACAACAAGGTCCTGCACGAACACGTCATCCTGCTGACCATCCAGTTCGAGGAAATGGCGCGCATCGAGGAGGCGGAACGGGTAAGCCTCATGGATTACGGACTGGGCTTTAAGCGCGCGATTGCCCACTATGGCTTCATGGAACATCCGGATATCCCCAAACTTCTGCGGTCCCTGGACTTTGGCTATCCATGGAATCCCGACGCCGTGACCTATTTTGCCTCCCGGCAGCGCATCATTCCGATGCGCAATGCGCCCCTCGCCCTGTGGCGCCAGCGCCTTTTCGCCTTCATGCTGCGCATATCGGCCAACGCCATCGACTTCTTCCAGCTGCCCGCCAATCAGGTGATGGAGCTTGGAGATATCGTCGAGATGGGGCACCCGGAACCGGATTCCCCGGCCGCGAGCCCCTGACGGCGTCACTGACCCGCGCGGCGGGCACCGGCTTCCACCAGCGCCGACCAGTCGAGGTCCCCTTCCCCGTGCGCCAGGCAGTCCAGGAAGTTGTCCCGCAAAACACCCGCGAACGGCAGCGGCACGCGCGCCGCCTCGCCAGCCTGCAGGGCGAGCTTCACATCCTTCAAGCCAAGCTGCACCCGGAATCCTGGCGGTGTGAAACGCTTGTGCGCGATCATCGGTCCATAGACCTTGTAGGCGGGTGCGGCAAACAAGGTGCCGGCAAGCATCTCCAGGTACGCTTCTCCGGGAACCCCGTAGCCGGCGACGAGGTGGGTACCCTCGCCCATCGCCTCGATCGCGCAGGCAAGCGTCAGATTGGTGGCAATCTTCACCACGTTGGCCGCTTCCGGGTTCTGGCCAAAAGGCCATATCCGTTGTCCGATTGCTGCCAGGAGCGGATGCACGCGGTCGACAGCCTCCTTGGCACCGGCCACCAGGAGATGCAGGCGTCCCTCGGCGGCCGCGTCCGGACGCCCGAGCACGGGGCTTGCGATATAAGCCACACCGCGATCGGCGTGTCGTGCCGCCATGTCCCGGGCGCACTCGACCGACACTGTCGCCATGTTGATATGCACGCTGCCTGGGCGAAGAGTGGCCAGCAATCCCCCCTCCAGCAGCACCGAGGTCACCGCCTTATCATCGGCCAACATCGACAAAATGACATCACACGGCGCCATCGCACCAAGTGACGACACCATCTGAAGACCCTCGGCGGCAAGCTTTGCACAGGGCTCCGGTGACCGGTTCCAGCCCAACACCTCATATCCGGCGCCGAGCAGCCGCGCCGCGATGGCGCACCCCATGGCGCCCAAACCCACAAATCCCACACGCATGGCGTCCCTCCTGTCCATGGGTACCGGCGAGACCGCCTGCTGCCGCCACCCCTAAAGCCAAGCTCCCCGCTTGGCCTGGTCGCATTGTAGCCGATGACCGCTTCGCGCCGCCTGCCCCCCGCAGACAGCGAGCACAGCGGTCATCGCCTGCCCTTTCGCGCCCGCTGCGATCCGGCGTCTTTGCATGGGCGACGGCTTCGCACTGGTATCGCTTTTGCTGCGTCCGCTCGCGCGCCACAGCAATGTGACGGTGTCATGACATGGATGTATATTTTATTTCCATAGTTCCACGCACGATATGCATTCTCCTGTTTACCGTCAGGCGCAATTGCACTAGGATGTGCGGACCACCAAACCGATCTGGGACGCATGATGAAAAACGCACACACCGAGGCCTCCGACCGCGTCGCGGTCTGGGATATCTTCATACGGATCTTTCACTGGAGCCTGATCCCGCTCATCGCCTTTGCGTGGTTTTCCGGGGACAGGGGCGGGCGCTGGCTTGCCTACCATATGTGGGACGGGTACGTAACGCTGGCGCTGATCGCCTTCCGCATCCTGTGGGGCTTCATCGGCAGCACCACGGCGCGCTTTGCGCACTTCCTGACCTCACCGCGCCGTACTCTGGCCTATGTCCGGACGATGCGCTCCGGAGCATCACACGCGCACCACGGCCACAACCCCCTCGGTGGCTGGGCGGTGGGCGCCATGCTGACCTGCCTGTCCATTCAGGTCGGAACCGGTCTCTTTGCGACCGACGATATCCTGACTACAGGACCCCTGAACGCCCTCGTCAGCGGACGGACGGCAGATCTGCTGACACACATTCACGCGGTGACCTTCGACATCCTGCTTGGGCTGATCGGCCTGCACGTCTCGGCCATCATCGTGCACCGGATCGCCGGCAAGGATCTGGTAACACCCATGATCACGGGGTGGATGCGGACACCGCGCGAAGTGCGCCCGCCCTTCTTCCGGCGCGCCCATCCCTGGGTCAGCGCGGCCGCCATTCTCCTGTCGGCGCTCATCACCTACGTCATCGTGCAGGTCTAGGCGTCCTTAAAGCGGCGTCCTAGCGCATGAAGCGCTCGTGACAGGCGTGGCATCCGCGCGCCACCGCCTCCAACGGCCGTTGAACGGCTGCAAGCCCGCGCGGCGCCGCTGACGCAAGCTGCGCGGCCTGGGCCTCGAACGTTCGCACACGCAGGGAGAACCCGGCCGGATTGCGCCAGATGGCGGCCTTGGCCTTCGTATACCCCCGGTCCGATCCCGGCACGAAGGCGACCCACGGCATGGTGCTCAAGGCGGCTATCGCCTGCGCCTCGGACTGCAGGCGCAAGGCATCATACGGGCGCTGATGACGCAGCATCTGCGCGATGCGCACGAGATTCCATTGCATGGCCACCATGAGGGCCTTGCGGTATCCAATATCCGCTTGTATCCGATTTTGCGCATGACTGACTTGCGCGATGCCCATAAGCATAAACAGGCAAGCGCCGATTCTGAGCCGAGCTTTCACAGTAGATCCTTGGCGAGACAATGATGGGGCGTACAGCCTAACCCCGTCTCATGGCAGACAAATGACAGCCGTGATCGATCTCCACGAAAACCTTTCCTCGCGCGCGCAGTCCGCACACCACTTTGCTAACCGCGGGTCTCCTGCGCCCTTTCGTCCATCAATCGCAATGCCAGTAGCCGCGCCCGAATGGTCATGGCCTTCAGGGATTCTGCATCGTCTTGTCCGCGCGGCCGATGCGCGTCGCGTACGCGTTGTGCGTCTGCAATGGCGCCTTGCGCATAGCCCGCCCTCCCGAACATTTCATGGACCTCCTTCTCCACAGACAGGAAGAAGTCCCTTTCCTCTCGTCCGTAGACTCCCTGGGGCACCTTGCATCCGGACAAGTCCACATTTCTGATCCCCAGAGTGTCCCATTGCCGCCTCACATGTTCCCCGTAGCCCGGCATCCCTGTCAGCGCATCGATATTGAGGTCACAGTCTGCCAAAGGGCGCACCTCCAGAAAGCTATACAACCAGAATGTATAGAACAGGCGGTAACGATCCCTTGCACCCAATACACGATGATCGGGATGTTCAGCATCGCGCTGCAGACCGGCCGCGCGCTTTTGCCCGAATCCCACCGCTTCCCTCAAGGCCGCAATGGCGGCTGGCGGATGTTTTGCGTTCAGAATGGACAGGTTCGAAGTCTCGAAATATTCTGCCACCTGGTAGGACCACCATTGGTCCCACGGATTGCGCCATAAATGGATGTGCAGACCACCATGGACATCGCGAAGATGCCGCATCCGCCCCCAAGACCGGCAGCACTGCAGGAGCGGCCGGCCCCGAGCACCCGAAATCAGGCCATGGACATAATTATCCAGACTCGGGCACACCGTTACGTCAAAGAAACTCTCGAAACTGATGCAGGGGGTAAACAAATCCTGTATCTCGTTTCGCATCGCGTGTAATTCATAGAAATAGGGTCGGTCAATCGGGGGGTGCCGCATTGCCGTCACCATCTCTCCGTGAACGTCGAGAAGCTTGTCTGGATCGTGCTTGAGATGTGATAGGAACTCGTGAAACGGCTCCTGATAGCACCAATAAGATGCCCCCCTCGCACGCCGGAAGCGGTCAAACAACCATGTGCTTCCGGATCGGAATAACGAGTGAATAAATATGGCCCTATCGCATCTCATGTCAGTTGACCCACCATATGCGGATTGATCTGCGAGAAGTCGATCTCGCCGGCGATCAGGAAGATCACGGTGCGGATGGTCGCGAACCGGCCGTAACCGCGGGCCTTGCGCTTGGCCGCCTGGAAGAGGCCATTCAGGGCCTCCAGGAAGCCGTTCGTGGCCCGCGTTTGCGCCCAGGCACAGATGCCTTCAAGGTGGGATCGTACGAGGCGGGCTACGGCCTTCATGGGCTCGACTTTGGAACGGCTGACGTTGGTACACCCCTGCTTCAACATCATCCGCACGACATTCACCTGTTTGCGATTCAGTATCTCGCGGAGTTGCTCCCGGTATACCCAGGCCCGGGCGGTGCGCTTCGTGGTCACGTTCGCCATGAGGGCATCGAGATCATCCTGGGCAACGGCATTCAGGTGGCGGGAATCCTTCAAGAGTGTCCAGCACAGGCCCTTCAAGGCGGGGTCGGTTTTCTGCTCGGCGCGTCGCATGAGGTCAAGCGCATGGGAGGCGTGCGCGATGACATGAAACTTGTCGAGGGTGACCTGGACATTGGGGAGCGAGCGCGCCACCCCTTTGATGAAGGCCGGCGACATGTCGATCGAGATCGAGGTCACAGCTCCGGGATCACCGCCATGGGCCAGAATCTCCTGGGCCAGGCGGTCGATAGCCTTGGCATCGCGCTCCTCGATGACGGCGATGACGGCCCGGCGGGAGGCATCGGCCGCGATCGTCACGTAATCATGCCCTCGGGCCTTGGAGGTCTCGTCGATGGCGGGTTCCCGGACCTCCGAGAGATCCTGCTGGGCCACGGCGAGATCGACATAGCGCTCGCAGAGGCTCATGACGCGATGAAGGCTCACCCCCGTCAGGCGCGCCACAGCTCGGAAGGGTATCTCCCGGCAAAAGGCCAGGATCAGGGCCTCGAAGAGCAAAGTAAAGCCAGCAAGCCGGCCCACGAAGGCGGGCTCGACCTGGCGAACATTCCCGTCGGGAAGCGTCACGCGCGGTACGCGCACCTCGAGGAAACACTCGTGCTGGAAGAAATTCAAATGCCGGTAGCGCTTCACCGTGGTGTCATGGACGGGATGCTCCCCTGGGGGGGACCCCCGGCACCCCAAACCGTGTACCGGGCTTGAAGTCTACAGAGATCGTCAACGTGCGGGCCTTCGCATCGAAGGCCA
>JAJYPD010000060.1 GCA_021795715.1 Pseudomonadota bacterium | reverse complement strand
GCGTTCGATGCGTACGATCGGGGTTCTGCCGGGGTCCGTGCCGTCACCTGCATGACCCAATACGATGTGCAATTTCCGTTTCCTGTGCTGTTCGCTCCGGATGTGCCGCAGCGGGTGCTGGCCGAGGTCCTAAGCGGCAAGGGACTACGGCAGTTTCATTGTGCCGAAACGGAGAAATACCCGCATGTGACCTACTTCTTCAATGGCGGACGCGAGGCGCCGTTTCCCGGCGAGGAGCGCGCCATCATCGGCTCGCCTGCGGTCAGGACCTACGATCTGAAGCCCGAGATGAGCGCGCACGCGGTGGCCGACCGGGCGATCGAGGCCATTGGTTCCGGGCGCTACGCCTTTGTGCTCGTCAACTTCGCCAACGCTGACATGGTTGGGCACACGGCTGTGCCATCTGCCATCATCCGTGCCGTCGAGACGCTCGATCGGGAGGCGTATCGCGTGATCGAAGCGGCCCTGGCGCAAGGTTTCGGGATCCTGCTGACCGCAGACCATGGGAATTGCGAAGAGATGGTGGATCCCGTGACCCGTGAACCGCACACCCGGCATACGGCCTATCCCGTTCCGCTTGTGCTCATCGGGGCGCGTGCGGAGCTGTGTGGCTCGGGCGGCGGTCTGGCCGATGTGGCGCCGACGATCCTGGATCTCATGGGCATCGCAAAGCCCATGGAAATGTCCGGGTACAGCCTCATCCGCAACGGACAAGCCGCGCAGGCGGCTAGGGCCGGCCGATCAGACGGTGGACTGCGTCGATGACATCCCGTTCGCCCGGAATGCAGGACTCTTCCAGCGCGCCGTTGAAGGGTACCGGTATATCGAGCCCCGCCACCCGTGCGATCGGAGCGTCGAGGCTGAAGAAACACCGTTCCTGCAAGGTGGCGGCGATCTCGGCGCCGGCACCGCCAAAGCGTGAGGTTTCATCGACGATCAGGCAGCGGTGGGTCTTGTCGAGCGAAGCCTGGCAGGTGGTCCAGTCTATGGGCAGCAGGCTGCGCAGATCGATCACCTCGGCGGCGACGTGATCGTCGCGCAGCGATCGGGCGGCCGCCAGGGCCACCTCCGTCATGCGCGACCAGGCAATGAGGGTCACGTCGGCGCCTGTGCAGCGGACGACGGCCTGATGCGGCGGCGGCGGGTCCGCCGTTTCGTCGAGAGGACCCTTGGAGAAATAGAGACGCTCGTGTTCAAGCACGATGACCGGGTCATTACTGCGGATCGCCTGGCGCAACTGCCACCAGGCATCCTGCACCGTCGAGGGGACAACCATGCGCAGTCCCGGCACATTCATGAACAGCACCTCGAGACGCTGGGAATGCTGGGCGCCGAGCTGCCGGGCGACACCGCCCGGCATGCGGATGGTAAGGGGCATGGCAAACTGCCCGCCCGACATGAAGGGGATCTTGGCCGCCATGTTGACGATCGCATCCATGGCGAGCAGCGCGAAATTGACAGTCATGATCTCCACGATTGGGCGCAAGCCGGCAAGCGCTGCACCCACGCCCAGTCCGACAAAGCTGTTCTCGGAGATGGGTGTGTCACGCACCCGCCATTCGCCGTATTTGGCCATCAACCCTTCGGTGACGCGGTAAGTGCCGCCGTAGAGGCCGACATCCTCGCCGAGCATGATGACGCTGTCATCGGCGGCCATCTCGCTGTCGAGGGCGCGGTTTAGGGCCTGCCAGTAAAGGGTCGTGTCGTCCATGACGGTCAAATCAGGGTTTCTTGCGCGTGGTTGCGATGAAAATCGCGCCAGGCGTCATCCAGGGTGGGATCCGGGCTCGCCTCGGCAAAGCGGACGGCGTCGTCGACTACGGCCATCACCTCCGTGCGCAGCGCCTCGATGTCGGCATCACCCAGCGCCTCCCAGGCGCGGCCGCGGAAGGGCGAGGGCGGATGCGCGTCCGTAAGGGGCGGTTTGTGCTTGCCAGGCGTTGGATCAACGGTCTCGGCACGGCGGATCACGGCCGCGAGCGGATCGTCGCGTAAGTAGGCCTGGACTTCGGCCGGCGGTCGGTAGGCGCCCGGATCGGCCATCGAATGGCCGCGAAAGCGGTAGGTTTCAAGTTCCAGAAGGTGCGGACCGCCTTCGTTGCGTATGGTGTCGAGTGCCCGGCGGGCCGCTTCATACACGGTCAGGACATCCATGCCATCCACCTTTTCCGCGGGGATGGCATAGGCGCATGCCCGTTTGTGGATGTCTGTGACGGCCGAATGCCGGTGAATTTCCGTACCGATCTGGTAGTGGTTGTTTTCGCATACGAACAGGACCGGTATCCGCCACAGGGCCGCCATGTTCAGTGATTCATGGAAGGTCCCCTGGTTGGCGGCGCCGTCACCGAAAAAGCAGATGACGGCTTCTGGCAGGTTGCGGCAGGCGATCGCATAACCGATGCCAAGGGCAATCGGAAAGGTTTCGCCGACGATGGCGTAGCCTCCCATGAAACGGCGCTCCCTGTCGAAGAGGTGCATGGACCCGCCCATGCCATGGCTGACCCCGTCTTTCTTTCCAAAGAGTTCCGCCATGATGTACCGTGCCGGTATGCCGCGGACCAGCGCGTGAACGTGTTCGCGGTAGGTGCTGACCACGTAATCCGAAGGTTCCGCGGCTTGCACTACGCCGACGGCGGCCGCTTCCTCGCCCGGATACAGATGCAGGAAACCACGGATCCGGCCGTTGGTGTATTCCTGGGCGGCCCGTTCCTCGAAGGCCCGCGCAAGCAGCATGTCATGAACAAAGCGCCGAAGCAGATCCCGGCTCATGGGTGGGCCCCTGTCGCGGGCCGGCATCCATTCAGAGCCTGCGGCGAGGAGCCAAAGCGCCCAAGGGCTGGTGCGGCCTGCATGGGGATTGCAAGCGGACCGGTCCCCGTCAGATCCTCGCGCGCGGCGCAGACCCGGTTTACATGCCGCACGCGCCGTGTGATGCACCGTCTGCGTTGCGCCACGATCGACAAGACGGCAGATAGGACGTCCCTTGCGCGCACAAGCACGAGCCGACCAGGCCGCCTCTTGGGCGGAACATTCCAAAACGGCCTGGCTTTCGCCGGGAAGCGCCGTTCGGCCCTCCCGAAACGGGGTGCGAATGCGCAGACTCTGTCCTTGCCGCAACTCATGGAACCTCCTCTGTGCGCGCCGGATGACGCACCCATGGTAGATAAGGTCACCGGAGGACGGCCATCGGACGGACCGGTCCCGCGAATGGCCGGCATTGCTAACCCTATCCTGCGCCGGACCGCGGCAGGCGGCCAAGCCGCTTCTCCACCTCAAGTATGTGCAGTGTGGTGGAAACGACCGCATCCGGATTGAGACTCACGGAGTCGATGCCAATCTCCACGAGGAATTCGGCCATTTCCGGATAATCGGACGGCGCCTGGCCGCACAGACCGGAGTGGCGCCCGACGCGGCGGCATCCTTCCACGGCCATCCGGATCATCGCCTTGACCCCGGGGTCGCGCTCGTCATAGTCGAATGCGACGATATGCGCGTCGCGGTCCACGCCCAAAGTCAGCTGCGTCAGATCGTTTGAGCCGATGGAAAAACCGTCGAAGAAACGGGCGAAGTCATCAAGCAGCAGGACGTTGTTTGGGATCTCGCACATCATATAGATCTCAAGGCCGTTCGAGCCGCGGGCAAGACCCAGGTGCGCCATTTGGTTTATGACGCGTTCGGCCTCGTCGACACGCCGGCAGAACGGAATCATCAGCTTGATGTTGGTCAGGCCCAACTCGTCCCGGACGCGGCGCATGGCGGCGCATTCGAGGGCGAACCCGTCTGCGTAATCGGGGTGGGTATAGCGCGAAGCCCCGCGGAAACCGAGCATGGGATTGTCCTCATGCGCCTCGAACCAGCGTCCACCGAGGAGGGTTGCATACTCGTTGCTCTTGAAGTCCGACATGCGCACGATCACGGGTTTGGGATGGAAGGCGGCGGCGATGGTGCCCACGCCCTCGGCCAGCCGTTCGATTAGGAAATCGGCAGGCCGCGGGTAACCGCGGGTGAGGTGGTTGATGGCCTCCCGTTCGGCCGGATCCTCGACGCGGTCCGGATGTGCAAGCGCCATGGGATGGATGCGGATCGCCTCGGCGATGATGAATTCCATGCGCGCCAGGCCGACGCCATCATTGGGCAGAAAGCGGGTCTTGAAGGCCCGGTCCGGGTTGCCGATGTTGACCATGATGGTGGTGGCCGGCCGGGGGATGGCGGTCAGATCGTGGCGTTTGATCGCAAACGGGATGGCGCCCCGGTATACGTTGCCGGTGTTCCCCTCCGCGCAAGACAAGGTCACCATCTCTCCGCTTGCAATGGCGCGGGTGGCGTTGTCCGTGCCAACAATTGCCGGTATGCCGAGTTCGCGCGCGATGATGGCCGCATGACAAGTACGGCCGCCGCGGTTGGTGATGATACCGGCCGCATGCTTCATGATCGGCTCCCAGTCGGGTGTCGTCGTGTCGGCGACCAGGATCTCGCCTTTCTGAAAGTCCCTGATCTCGGTGACGTGCGGTATGACATGCGCGCGGGCGGCGGCTATGCCGACGCCGACGGCCCTCCCTTGCGTCAGGACCGGGCCTTGCCCCTGCAGTTCATATTCCTCGAGGATCCGGGTGTCCTTGCGGGAGACGGCGGTTTCCGGTCTGGCCTGGACGAGATAGAGGTGCCCGTCGATGCCGTCCTTGGCCCATTCCATGTCCATGGGCTTGGCCTGGCCGGCCTGCTCGCTGTAGTGCTGCTCCACCTTGATCGCGTAATCGGCAAGCGTCAGGACGTCGTCGTCGGTCAGGGAAAACTGCTCTTGCGCCTCGCGCGGAACGGGTATGTTGCGGGTGGTGGCGCGGATGTCTCCGTCGGTATAAATCATCTTGATCTTTTTCGATCCAAGCACGCGCCGCAGGACGCGGCGGTGGCCCGCCAGAAAGGTGGGCTTGAAAACGGTGAATTCGTCCGGATCGACGGCGCCCTGCACGACGTTTTCGCCGAGCCCGTAAGCCGCCGTTATGAAGACGACGTCGCGGAATCCGGATTCCGTGTCGAGTGAAAACATGACGCCGGATGCCGCCTGGTCGGAGCGGACCATCTTCATCACGCCGATGGACAAGGCGACCTTGAAGTGATCGAATCCCTGGTCGATGCGGTAATGGATGGCGCGGTCGATGAACAAACTGGCGAAGCACCGGCGGCAGGAATCGAGCAGCATCTCGTCGCCGCGCACATTGAGGTATGTGTCCTGCTGGCCCGCGAAGCTGGCCGTAGGCAGATCCTCGGCGGTCGCCGATGAGCGCACGGCCACCGACATGCTGTCGCCATATTCCGTTTGCAGCTGCCGGTAGGCCTGCAAAATCTCCTTGCGCATGTCCTTGGGGATCGGTGCGCTGTAGACGATATTGCGCGCGGTCTGTGCGCGTTGTGCCAGGTCCTGCAGATCGTTGGGGTCAAGCCCATCGAGGGCCTTGTGCAGGCCGTCCCAGGCGCCGGCGGCCGTCAGCCGG
>JAJYPD010000030.1 GCA_021795715.1 Pseudomonadota bacterium | reverse complement strand
CCTTTTGAGCTCTATGTAGTTGAAGATCTCCCCATTGAACGTCACCCACACCGAACGATCCTCGTTGGCAAGCGGTTGCGCGCCGCCCTCGAGGTCAATGACGCTAAGCCGTGCATGACCGAGCGCGGCCGTTTGATCGACGTACACACCGCTGCCATCCGGTCCCCGGTGGCGCAGGCAACCGATCATGGCCTCCACCTCTTCTTGGGCTGGCGGCCTGCCGTTTTGCACGCTGACGATACCTGCAATTCCGCACATGCTTCCCCCTAGCCGTCCTGACGGGCCTGCAAGCGTTCCATCTCGCGCGTTATCTGTTGCAAGATCTGCGCGACATGCTCCTGGCCCACCCGAAGCGAGATGTGGTGACGCTGCTTTAGGATAACTGTCATGTCACGCAGCAACGCCTCGATGCTGTCAAGCTTTGGCTCCATCCATCGCAGGCCGTTTTCGGCTGCGCCATTGCCGGCGCCTGCAGGGACCGGTGTTCGTCCCGGGTCCGGCCCCCCCGCCCGGCGGACCCGAAACGGGACCCACTGCAACTCTTCGATGGCCGCCCGGAGCAGATCCGCGTCGACGCCGGCGCGATCGTCTGCAAAGGCACAGGTGAGCGCCGTATCGCAGAGCGTATTGATAAGGCGCGGGATGCCTCCGCTGTATTCATGAATCACGCTGATGGTGTCGGCGGCAAATAGCGCCTCGGGATCGAGCGCGCCGGCCACCCGCAAGCGGTGGCGGACATAATCCCCCGTCTCCTCTTCGCTAAGTGCCGCGATGTGAAAGCGCAACCGCACACGCTGCGTCAGCTGTTCTAGATCCGGCGAGTCCAGCATCGCGTTCAGTTCCGGCTGGCCGACCAGAATCACGTGCAGAATCTTCTGCTTGGCTGTCTCCAGGCCCGACAGCATGCGGATCTCCTCGAGCACGCGTCTGTCCAGATTCTGCGCTTCGTCAATTATCAGAACGATCTGCTTTCGCTCAAGGAACCGTTCGATGAGGAATGTCGATAGCATGTCCATCATTTCGACCTTTCCCGCGCTGAACGGATTGAGGCCAAACTCCACGAGCACCGCCTGCAGGAATTCGCTTTCCGTCAATTGCGTCTGGAAGACTTTTGCCACCAGAACGGTGTCGTCAAACTCAGACAGAAGCTTGCGGATTAAGGTGGTCTTGCCGGCGCCCACCTCGCCCGTTATCACGACGAACCCGTCGCGGTTGCGGATGCTGTAGTCCATGTAGGCCTTGGCGCGCGTATGTGCCGCGCTCATGTACAGAAAATCCGCATCGGGCGTGATCTTGAAAGGGGCTTCCTTGAGACCAAAGTGCTCTATGTACATGGCTACCAGAAGATCGCGTTGGTGTAATGGACGAAAGGATCGCTGCGCATGCGGCGCGGATTGGTGAAATACGACACGCTCAGCACCGCCCGCCATTCGTTGTAGGCGAGCGCCGCATCGTTGCTGTTGGCGCGGTCATACATCCCCTCGACGCTCACGCTAAGGCGCGGTGTCATCCTGTAACGAAGACGCATACCGCCCCCGTAGTCGCGCGTATCCGTGTGATAGTCGAGATACTGGACACGCACATAATCGCCAAAGAGCGAATCCGTCCAGCGGTCGGAAAAATCGTATCCGACGTTGAAGACGCCGCCATCGAGGTTCTGCGTCAGGGGGGCCGTCAGGTAATTGAGCCGCTGGACGAACACGTTGACACGGTCCGTCCCGTATGGACGCAGGTAGGTAAAGTTCAAAGTGGCGGTCTTGCCGTAGTAAAGGCCGCCACCGATGATCTGGGAGGGGTTTGTCGCCACCGGTACGACAAGATTTTGCGCAGGCGCCTCAAGCAGCGCGTAACGGCCCGCGTCCCCGTAACTGCGGTCGCCGGCAAGCGTGACCCGGGAGTGTCTGCTGGTATCCGTCGTCAAAGTGATGCGTTCGAGGTTGCCGTTGATCGTACCGGCTGACCCGTTGACGTTTATTCGTGTCCGCCCGGCATCCAGTGTGATGCTGCTGTTGTCGACCCGCGTGGCCCAGCCGAGATAGGCATCCTGCCGGCGGTAATCTGGATCGAGGGACGTGTTCCTATAGATGACCTTGGACGGTACGTAATTGATGGATATATCCGTGCGCCGCGAAAACTCGTGCACGAACCGGGCATGCGCAAGCCACCGGTAGTTCGTGGTCGGCACGGCCGCATAGTAGAAATTCTGGTAGCGCAGATCGAGCTTGAAGGCGTCGATCGGCGTCACATACCACGAGAAATTGGGCCCGGCCGAGAATGCGTTCGTGTTCTGCAGATTGGTCGGCGTCAGCACAAAGCGCGGGTCGATCGGCGCCTGTGTGAATATGTCCCGCTCGCTCAGGCTGAAGATCTTCGGCAGGATCACGGCATGCGTAAGGGAGTCCACACCAAACAGCACGTCGTTCCCGTAGGTTCCGTAGGCGAATTCGCGCCCCGTCGCCGACAGATCGAGAAGGGCGGTGATTCTCCTCGAGCGCTTGTGATAAGCGAAGAGTCCGCGGAACAGGCTGATGTATTCGCGTTCCTTGTCGGTCTGGCTCCGATATATGTTGTCGCTGTAGATACCGCTATATCCTAGGCCATATTCGACCTGAGCCGCCTGCGCACGCCCGGCCAGGACCACGAGCGCACAGGACCCCATCCCCAGCACCCGGAGGATGCTGGCCATTGCCGATGTTTTTCCCACGTCCTGTTATCCTAGTTCCAGATGATACGGCCCGGCTGCGGCTCGTCATTGAATACAACGCCGAGGAATTTCTCCTCATCGATCGCCTTGGCAGCCGTCCAGATCTGCGCTTCCGTTGCGCGCCCATAAGGCACGACCAGAATCACCATGTCTGCCAGCGCCGAGAGGACGGACACATCCGCCGCCTCGTTCAAAGAGGCGGTGTCCAGCACGACATACCGGTCCGGGTAGCGCATTTTCAGGTGGCCCACGAGATCTTTCATGCGCTGCGAGCCGAGCTGCTCGGTGGCCAACGCCGTTCTGCGGCCCCCCGGTATCAGGCGCAGACGCGGCATACCGCCTTCATGGATGATCTGTCCGACGTCCATGTTCTCGGTCCGCAGATAGTCAGCCAGCCCATGGCCGATGCCGTCGGCCACCAGGTCGTCGAAGGACGGCTGGCGCAGGCGGCAATCCATGAGCAATGCGGTCTTCGTTTCGTCGAACGCGAAGGCGGCGGCCAGATTGCGGGCGACGAAGCTTGCCCCGCCATCCGGCACGACCGATGTCACCAACACCACGCAATTGGCTCCCGCGGCGCTTTGCAGGACGTGCGTGCGCATCTGCCGGAAGGCATCGACCACGCGCACATCCTCCATTTCCGGAAAAATGATCTTGGACTCCGCCATGTCCGGCCGCACCAGGGTGCTCTTTTGCGCCATGCGTGGAATCTCTGCCGTGAACGACGCTACGTCCGCCCCCTGCCCTAGGTGCCGATTATCCGCAGCCGGCGCATTCGCCACGGTCGGCATCGCCGCAAGATCATCCATAGCCCGCGCCTTCTGTAACGCCTTCTCGACTTTGCTCATAAGTTTTTCCCCGACATGAGGATGCTGACGACAACAAAGACCACACCGATGACCAGAATGCCTAGCCAATGCACGTTGCGACGCGCAGCCAGGGACTCACTCGGCGCATAAAGATGCGGCACCACCGCGATCAGCGGCAGACTCAACGTGTCTGGTATCACGGTCTCAGCCCGGACGCGCGCATCCATCTGCGTACGGCCATGGAGAAGTCCGATCGGCAGGATGAGGCCCAAAATGGCCCCTCCCATGACGAACAAGGAGAAGGGCGGTCCGATCGGCTCCGCGGGTACGTTGGCCGGCTCGTACACGCGAAACGACAACTGCCGCCTCTGCCGGTCAAGGTTCAAGGAGACCTGCGCCTCTTCGCGGCGCTTGAGCAACCCGTTGAGCGCCCCCTCGTCGACCCTGTAGTCGCGCAAAAGTGCCGCCACGGGCGACGCGCCCTGTTCGTCCTTCAGCGCCGCCATCTGCATCATCAACAACCGGTGCGATTCCCGTGCCTGCGCATCCAGGGTGGCGACCTGCGCCTGCGTGCGGTCCAGCTGGTGCTCGAGCTTGCGGTAAAATCCGCCATGGCCTACCGACACCAAGAAGGATTGGGCGGCCGGGTGCAGACGCTTTTCCTTGGCGTTCAATGCCGCGAGGCGCTTGCGCAGACGCCCCACCTCCCCCTGCAAAACCTGGACACCGGGGTACGTTTTCCGGTAATAGACGCGCAGCCGGGACAACTCGGACTCATCATTGATGAGGCGCGAGCGATCCAGGCTTTCCTGGGCGACGATGGAATTGCTTCGCGAAGCGCCGGTCAGCTGCTTCTCGAGCGCATGCATGCGCGCCTGATCCTCGCGGATCTCGATCATCGTTTTGTCGTATGTGGCGCGCAAATTGCGTGCATGCCGGCGCTCGTACCGGGCGAAGCTCGGATCCGCGTCTAAGGTGTGCGCCTTCAGGGCATGAATCTCGCCTGCCTCCGTGCGCAGGCGCTTGCGGTAGGACGCCACCTCGCTGCTAAGAAAATGGTAGGCTTGCTGGGCCTGGCCGAGCGCCGAGGTGCGGTCCTGGCCGATGAACTGGCCCACCATGGCCGCGGTGAGGTGATAGGCGCGCTGCGGATCCCGGTTTTTGTAGGACACCTGGATCAGGTTCTTGCCGAGCTCCATGACGGTCGTCTGCGCGCGCACGCTGCGCAGCATGGCCGTTTTGGCCTGCGCCGACGGATTTGCGGAGAAGAATCCGGCTGTGGCCATCGCCGGCAGAAGGATGGCCCGGCTCTTGATCAGGTCCTCGGCAATATGCGCCCGCTGGCGCCCGACATCCGGCTGATAGGCCGCACCCTTTAAGAGCGGGTCGATCAGGCGCTTGTTGTTGACCATGATCATCGCCGTCGATTGATAGTCCCGCGGCCAGAACAACCCGGCGATCGTCGCCAGCGCCGTCACCGCGACGAACGTGCCCGCCACAAAGCGACGGTGAAGGAAAACCTCCTTCCCTAGGATTTGAGCGTTTTGCTCGAACGTAAGTCTCATGCGATCTCCGTCCATGGATGAAGGGATTAGAAGAGTCTTTGCGGGACCGTCACGACATCGCCCGGCTTCAGGCGGTAGTCCGTTCCCAGGCGCCCGTCGTGCAGGATGCTGCCAAGCTGCACATGAAGAACTTTTTCCCTGTTTCCTACGCGCCGATGGATTTCCGTGTCATTGGGTGCCGCAAAGGAGTTGATGCCCCCGGCGTCGAGAACGGCCTCAAGGGCCGTCATGCCAGGCTCATAGTTGACGGATACCGGATGCTGTACCGCGCCCGTTATACGCACGCGGTCGCTGTAGCTGTCGTCGCTTATTTTGGTGACGATGACCGTCACCTCCGGATCACGGACGTAGTAGGACAGTTTGCTCTGTATTTCTTTGGCGACACGGGAGGGCGTGTAACCTGCGGCGTCCACGGCCCCGATAAGGGGCATTGACACGCGGCCGTCGGGCCGTACCGGAACCGTCTCGGACAGCCTCTTGTTGTGCCACACCGAAATCTTGACGACATCGGATACGGCCAGACGGTAATGCGGCGCACGGTGATTATCCACAGCAGACTGCGCGTGCGCCGCCATTGGCCGCCCCTGCATCGGCGCCAACGCGCACGCGCTCAGGCTCGTCCCTGCCACGATCGCAATTACGGGTCTCCAGTTCATAATGTCATCCTTGATTCTGTCGGTCCTTGTGTATGCGGCTCAACCTTAGCGCCGCGGCCTCATCGCTTATATCCGACATAGGTCCCGCGCGCACCGGCGGCATGTCAACGTGATCCCTTCTGGAATATCACGACCTGCGCGGTCTGGAACAAAATGATGAGATCCAGGAACAGGGAATTGTTTTTCACATAATAGAGGTCGTACTTCAATTTTTCCCGCGCGTCCTCGACCGACGCGCCGTAAGGGTAGAGGACCTGCGCCCATCCGGTTATACCAGGCTTTATGGTATGACGATGGTTGTAAAATGGAATTCTCTCTATGAGCTCATCGACAAAGAACGGCCTCTCAGGGCGTGGGCCGACGAAGCTCATGTCGCCGCGCAGAACATTTATCGCCTGGGGCAGCTCGTCTATGCGCATGTTGCGGATGATGCGCCCCACCCGGGTGACGCGCGCGTCATGGGCACTCGCCCACCTGGGCGTGCCGTCACGCTCGGCGTGTACGCGCATGCTGCGAAATTTGTACAAAGGGAAAATCTTCCCGCCCTGTCCGACGCGTTCCTGGCGGTAGAGTATGGGTCCGCGATCCTCGGCCCAGATGGCAAACGCCACCACCACCATGACCGGGAGCGCCACGATGAGCAGAATGGCGCTGACGCAGACATCAAAGGCCCTTTTGATCAGTGTGCGCGAAACACCCTGGCGGAATCCGTCGGCAAAGACGAGCCAGCTCGTATTGAGCGATTCGAGCTCTATACGGCCGCTTTCCTTTTCGAAGAAGGTGGTGACGTCCAGGACCTGCACACCGGTGAGCTTGCACGCGAGCAGGTCGTGCATGGGCAGGTTATGGCGCCGGTCGCGGTTGGCGACCACGATCTCGCTTACATGGTGGAAGCGCGCGACATCCAGCAGGGATTGTGCAGGAAGTAACGGCAAAGCCTCTCCGGTAGGTTCCTTTTCGCCGAGGGGGACGAAGCCGACGATATGGAAGCCGGGTCTCGCAAGAGAGCCTGAGGCGAGGCTGAGTACGGCGCGCGCGCGGCGCCCGGTACCGAGGACCAGAACGTGGCGCCGCCGGGATTCGTGGCTGACGAGTGCGATATAGGCAAGCCGCGTCGCCGCCGTTCCCACGAGCGCGACCAAAAGCGCATAGGCGACGGTCGCGGGCGGGAAGATCACATGCGGATCAAAAGGGAGCAAGAGATAGAACATCAGGAAGCCGAAGGCAAGACTGATGACAAGCCGCGGGAAATAACCCCAACGCCCTTCCTTCAGGTCACGCTGGTAAAGACCAAAGGAGGTCATGACGAGCAGCATGACGACGACGAAGAGGGCCACCTTGGAATGCAAAGGCGCGGCAAGGTCTGTGAGGGCATGGTGGCTGCCGGCGCGCACCGATGCGCCCAGCCGGATCGCGGCCCAGAACACCAGCATTTCCGCCAACCCAAGGATAACCAGGCCTTTGGGTAAATAATGGCGGAAAATGCGGATCATGATTGGCGTCCCTGCCACGGATCAGTCGAGCGCTATTAAGCGTGGGACCAACCCGGTCCGGCAATCCGACTTCAGTCCTTGCGCCGGTTGCGCGCGCGCAGCCTCGTGAGCCGCTCGCCTATGCGCAGTTCCAGACCACGATCGGTCGGGACGTAGTAGCTGCGGGATTCCATGTCGTCAGGGAAATAGCGCACATCCGCCGCGTATCCTTCGTCCTCGTCGTGCGGATAGCGGTAATGGCGGCCATGGCCAAGAGATCGCGCAAAGGCCGTCGGTGCATTGCGCAGATGGGCCGGCACGCTGGCGGTGCCGCCTTTGCGGACATCCGCCTGCGCCGCCTGCAAGGCCTTGTAGACGGCGTTGCTCTTCGGAACCGATGCCAGATAAACGGCGGTCTGCGCCAACATCAGATCGCCCTCGGGACTGCCGAGACGTTCCCACGCCTCCCACGCATCCAGAGCCAGCCCAAGCGCGCGCGGATCGGCATTGCCGATATCCTCGCTCGCTGCGCGCACGAGCCTTCTGGCTACATAGCGCGGATCGCAACCGCCGTCGAGCAACCGCACGAGCCAGTAGAGGGCGGCATCCGGATCCGATCCCCGCACGGATTTGTGCAACGCGGAAATCTGGTCATAGAAGAGGTCGCCGCCCTTGTCGAACCGCCGGTAGCGGTCGCCGCCGGCGGCGGCCACGTGGTCTGCCGTGATCTCGGTCCCGCCCGCTTCGGCCGCGAGTTCCGCCGCCAGCTCAAGAAGCGCCAAGGCCTTGCGCCCGTCGCCATCGGCCCACTCCGCAATGAACGCACGGGCCGCGTCGCGGCATGACAGCGCGCCTCCCATGCCCTCGGGAGCCGACAGCGCCCGCTCGATGAGCAAGGAGAGCTCGGCCGCCGCCAAGGGTTTCAATACGTGCAGGCGCACGCGTGACAGCAAGGCGCTCGTCAACGCGAAGGCGGGGTTTTCCGTGGTCGCACCGATCAGAATGATCGTGCCCTCTTCAAGCGGCCGCAGCAGCGCATCCTGCTGCGTGTGCGTGTAGCGGTGAATTTCGTCTATGAACGCAACCAGGCGGCCGCCGCGGGCGGCCACCTCGCGGCCCTGTTCTTCGAGGCCCTTTAGCTCCCGCACTCCGCTTTGCAAAGCGCTGAGCGCCACGAACTCGGCTGAGGCGGCCTGTGCCAGCAGGCGCGCCAGCGTGGTCTTACCGCTCCCGGGAGGACCAAACAGGATGGTGGAATACGGGCGGCCGCGCTCATAGGCCGTGCGCAGGGGCGTTCCCGGTCCAATCAGTTCCACCTGGCCCACGAACTCGGACATGACCTGCGGGCGCAGGCGCTCGGGCAGTGGTGCCGCCACTAGGGCCGGACGATGGCCGTATGCGGCGGCGGCACGAATTCAAACAATGACGACGCCAGAGCCCGATTGATACGGATGTGGGTAAAACGGATATCGGTGATTTGATCCATATCGTCTGCCAGATTCAATCGACGGACATGCACGCCATTATAACCCACTTCGATCCATCGAAATCCCTGACCCCTCCCGCGGGGGGTGAGTCGCACCCATTGCAGATGGTGTCTCTGACCCATCGGGCGGGCATGAAAGAGCCGGCCGATGTTTCCCTCCCCGGCAAGCAGCAGCGCGGGTGTCCGCCCGAGGGCGCGGTCCAGGCTGTAGCGGGTGGCCTGCGCAAGACCCGGCTCGTAAAGCCACACGGTCCGGCCTTGGCCGATGATCTGTTCGTGGTAGGGGTGATCATAGTTCCAGCGGAAGCGGCCGGGACGCGCGAGCCACATCCGGCCGTTCCCCCGGCTCACGACCGTCCCATGCCGGTTGCGAACAACCTGATGGAAATCGGCGGCCATGGTGTGCACATGCGTGAAAAACCGGGCAAGCTCCGCGGCGACAGCCGGCGAAACCGCCGTCAGCCAGAGAAAAACAGTCAAAAGGGCATAACGCATACATCACTCCGGTGGCGGGGGCGCAATCACTTCGCGGCTGCCATTGGGCTGAAGCGCACCCACGACGCCCGCCCGCTCCATCTGTTCGATCAGCCGCGCAGCCCGATTGTACCCGATCCGCAAACGGCGCTGGACACCGGAAACCGACGCCCGTCGCGTCTCCGTCACGATTTTCAAGGCCTCATCATACAGGGGATCGTCCTCGGCATCGCCGCTGCCGCCGTCTGACATCGCCTCCTGCCCTTCTTCCTCGACAAAAATTCGCTCGTCGTAGACGGCCGGCCCCGTCCGCTTGAGGGCCTCGACGACCTTATGCACCTCCGCATCGGCCACGAACGCGCCATGCACCCGCAAAGGCGTCCCCGTGCCGGCCTGCAGAAACAGCATGTCGCCGTGGCCGAGCAGCTGTTCGGCGCCCATCTGGTCGAGCACGGTCCGTGAGTCGATCTTGGAGGACACCTGGAAGGCGATGCGCGCGGGGATGTTGGCCTTGATCAGACCGGTGATGACATCAACCGAGGGCCGCTGCGTCGCCAGGACAAGATGCAGACCCGCCGCGCGTGCCTTCTGCGCGAGCCGCGCAATGAGCTCCTCGACCTTCTTGCCGACGACCATCATGAGATCGGCGAGCTCATCAATGACGATGACAATGTAGGGCAGGCGCGTAAGCTCGCGGACTTCCCCTGGCGGAGCGGCGGGGTCATTGAGCAATTCGCCCCGCGCTCTGGCCTCGTCGAAACGCTTGTTGTAACCGGCCAGATTGCGCACGCCCAACGAGGCCATGACGCGGTAGCGGCGGTCCATTTCCTGGATGCACCAGCGCAGGGCCTGGGCTGCGCGCTTCATGTCCGTCACGACCGGCGCCAGCAGATGCGGCAGGCCGTCGTAGACGGCGAGTTCCAGCATTTTTGGATCGACCAGGATGAGACGCACATCCGCCGGCGTTGCCTTGTATACGAAGCTCAGTATCAGTGCGTTCAGGCAAACGGATTTGCCCGATCCCGTCGTGCCGGCGATCAGCAGATGCGGCATACGCGCCAGGTCTGTCACGAGCGCCTGGCCACTGATGTCCTTGCCGAGCGCCAGCGCAAGCGGCGACTGGACGGCCTCGTAGGCCTTTGCGGAGAGAATCTCCCGCAAACGGACCACTTCCCGGTGTTCGTTTGGGATCTCGAGTCCGATGACCGCCTTGCCCGGAATATTTTCCACCACGCGCACACTGACAACGGACAGCGCCCGCGCCAGATCGCGCTGCAGGCTGGTGATCTGGCTCGCCTTGACGCCTGGTGCCGGATCGATCTCGAAACGGGTGATCACCGGGCCGGGATGCACGGCGACGACATGCACCTCAATGTGGAAATCCAGCAGCTTTTTGACGAGCAGATCCGACATCGCCTGCAGTGATTGCTCGGAAAAGCTCTGCTTTTCCCCCGATGGCTCATCCAGCAGCGACAGCGCCGGCAGATCGGAATTCTGCGGCTCCAGGAAGCTCGTTTGCCGCTCGCGCGCCTCGCGCAGACTGCGCTCGGGCTCGACGGTCGGTTCGATCCGTGGAGCCGGCCGCTCCTTGACCACCTTGCGTTCCTCGCGCACGGCCGCGTGGCGCGCCTGCCGGGCCGCCCGTCCGCGCCAGCGATCCGCCATGACGTCACCCAGCTGCCGCACCGCCTGCACAATGCGGAACAACCCGTCGCCCACCCAATCCATCACGCCAAACCAGGACAAACCGGTCGACAGGGTGAATCCAGCCAGGAAAACGGCCAGCAACAGCAAAGTGGCCCCCACGGGATCGACAAAACGCACGAGGATCTGCGACACGAATCCGCCCAGCAAACCGCCGGTGCGGAACGGCAATGCCGGTGAGCCCACGAAATTCAGATTCGCCAGACCGCAGGCGCTGGCCGTCGCCAGACAGGCGCCCGCCACCGTCCAGCGCGCCGAACGGTCGGCCTCGGCGCGGGGGCGCAGCGTGCGCCAGGCCATCACCAGCAACAGCACCGGGACGACATAGGCGAGCAGGCCGATCAGCGAAAACAGGATGTCGGCCAGCCATGCGCCGACCACCCCGCCGGCATTGAGCACCGGGCCCTGGCCGCTGTGCGACCACCCCGGATCCGACGCGTGAAACGTCCACAGGGTCAGAAAGACATAGATTGCGATGGCCCCCAGCACCAGCACCAGGGCTTCCTGCCGCAGGCGGTGGGCCGCCGGGGCCAGCGCGGCACGGTCACGTCGGAAGCGGGCCTGCGCCATGAATCAGCCGTCCCCGCCAGCCAGGCTCGCGGCCACGGCCGGGTGCGCAATACCGCCTTCGACCACATTCAGGCCGCCACGAAGACGGGGGTCCCGGACGCCGCCGTCGGCCAGCGCCAGCACATAGGGAAGAATCGTCGCCGACAGCGCCTGCGCCGCCGTCCGCGGCACCGCACCCGGCATATTGGTGACACCGAAATGCACGACGCCCTCCTCCATGTAGGTGGGTGCGCGGTAATCGGTAGGCCGCATGGTCTCGACGCAACCGCCCTGATCGATGGCGATGTCGACGATCACCGAGCCGCGCCGCATGGCGCGCACCATATCCCGCGTCACCACATGCGGGGCGCGCGCGCCCGGAATCAGCACCGCGCCGATGACCAGATCGGCGTCGGCCACAGCGGCCGCCAGCGCATGCGGATAGGCAGGCAGCGCGGTCACATTGCGGCCCACCGCCATCATGGCCGCCTGCCGCGCGCGCAGGCGGTCGAACACCGTGACCCGCGCACCGAGGGCCGCCGCCACCCGCACCGCGTTGCCACCGGCCTCGCCGGCGCCGACGACCACCACATGGCCGCGCTCCGTTCCGGTCAAACCGCCGAGCAAAAGTCCCCGCCCGCCCGCAGGCGCATGCAGGAGATTCATACCGATATGGATGGCCAGGCGGCCGGCGATGTCGCTCATCGGCGCAAGCAACGGCAGGGAGCCGTCATCGGCCGTCACCGTTTCGAACGCCACCGCCTGCAGGCCGATACGCTGCAAGGCCGCCGCAAGGCCGGGGTTGGCGGCCAGGTGCAGATAGGAAAAAAGTATGTGGCGGGGGGCAAACCATCCGTATTCCGGTTCCGTCGGCTCCTTGACCTTGACGATGAGATCGGTCTGCGCGTAGAGGGCCGCCGCCGTGGGCGCCACGATGGCACCGCGCGCCTCGTATTCGCTGTCGGCATAACCGCTGCCGCCACCCGCCATGGCTTCGACCAGCACATCGTGTCCGGCCGTGACCAGCGCCGACACCGCATCTGGCACGAGCGCGACGCGGCCCTCGTACGGCTTGACCTCCCTCGGTATGCCAATCCGCATGGAACCTCCTGTGGCCTAAGTCTAACGGGGTTTTGCCGCCCCCGCCATGCTTGGCGCAAGGCCGCCAAGACGAACGGGCGGCGGGGGGCGCACACCGGGTGATGCCGGCTTGCCCCATCGCGCCACCCCCGCACCGGACCACGCGCCCAATGGGTTATAATGGGGGCATCATTTCCGACTCAGGATGCATCCGATGCCCGACACCCGCCACACTCGCCTGCTGATTCTCGGCTCCGGACCGGCCGGCTACACGGCCGCCATTTACGCTGCACGCGCCAACCTGGCGCCTCTCCTGATCACCGGCCTCGAACAGGGCGGGCAGCTGATGACCACCACCGAGGTCGATAACTGGCCCGGCGACATCGAAGGGCTGCTCGGACCGGACCTGATGGACCGCATGCGCCGCCACGCCGAGCGTTTCCAGACCGAGATCCTCTTCGATCACATTCATACCGCAGACCTGCAACAGCGTCCGTTCGTACTCGAAGGCGACGCGGGCCGGTATACGGCCGATGCCCTGATCATCGCCACCGGCGCCTCCGCCAAATACCTCGGCATCCCCTCCGAGGAACACTACCGCGGCAAGGGGGTATCGGCCTGCGCCACTTGTGATGGATTTTTCTATAAGGGCCAACGCGTCGCCGTCATCGGCGGGGGCAACACGGCCGTCGAGGAGGCGCTTTACCTCTCCGCGATCGCCGCTGAGGTGGTGGTAATCCATCGCCGCGACCGCTTCAAGGCCGAAGCCATCCTCATCGATCAGCTGCTTGCCAAGACGCGGGGCGGCAACGTCCGCGTCGAATGGAATACGGAACTCGATGAAATCCTGGGTGACAAAAACGGTGTTACCGGCATCCGTATACGCAGCGGGCAGAAAACGAAGGTTCTGGACGTGCACGGCGTATTCGTCGCCATAGGCCATTCCCCGAACACCAGCATATTCACCGGACAACTGGCCATGCAGCAGGGCTACATCCAGACCGGGCAGCAAAGCGGCGCCCTTACCGCCACCTCCATTCCGGGCGTGTTCGCCGCAGGCGACGTCCAGGATCATATTTACCGGCAGGCCGTGACATCGGCTGCGAGCGGCTGCATGGCGGCCCTCGATGCCGAACGCTTCCTGCAGGCTGGAGACTCTCATGGCGGGCACTCCTGACAAGGATCACGCCCTGTTCGAAAAGGCCGTCGACGGCGTGCGCAAGCTCGCCCAGGACCGGGTCGCGCCGTTTAGGCGGCCGGTCAAGCCGGCCCCCCGGCACAGCGCACGCGAACAGGACCGCGTGGCCGCGGAAATGCTCACGTTCACGTCCGAAGACATCGATGTCGGCACCGGCGAGGAACTGCTCTACTTTCGGGATGGCGTCAGCAAGAACTGGCTGCGTCACGTCCGTCGCGGACGCTTTGCCATCGAACGCGAACTGGACCTGCATGGACTGACGGTTGACCAGGCGCGCAGTGCCCTTGGCATTTTTCTGCGTGAGGCCGTGCGCGACCAGAGGCGCTGCGTGCGCATCATCCATGGGAAGGGTCTGCGCTCCATGGCCCGCCTGCCCGTTCTCAAGGGTTGCGTCAACAGCTGGCTGCGCCAGCGCAGCGAGGTGCTTGCCTTTTGCTCCGCCCGTCCCGAGGACGGGGGGACCGGCGCCGTCTACGTTCTTCTCAGACGGGTGCGCTGACCGGCCCGAGCAAAACCACGGCATGGGCGCTCATGCCTTCCTTGCGCCCCGTGTACCCCATCCCTTCGGTCGTCGTGGCCTTGACGTTCACGTCGTCGACGGACATGCCGAGATCGGCCGCCAGGTGCGCTGCCATCTGCGGCGTGTGCGGCGACAGCCGCGGCGCCTCGGCGATGATGGTCGCGTCCACATTGATGACGCGCCAGCCCCTCTTTCTTACCATCTCACAGACCGTGCGCAGCAGCACGCGGCTGTCGCAATCCTTGTAGCGCGGATCGCTCGCGGGGAAATGGCGGCCGAGATCGCCGAGCGCGGCCGCCCCGAGACAGGCGCTCGTGACTGCGTGCATCAGGACATCGGCATCGGAATGACCGGCAAGACCGCGCTCGTAGGGGACGTGCACGCCGCCGAGAATCAAGGGTCGCCCGGCCACCAGGGCGTGGGCATCAAAACCGTGTCCTATCCGCATGTCGGAGTCTCTCTTCTTCCGCTTGGGCCGCGAGATAGATTTCCGCCATGCGGAGATCTTCAGGCAGCGTGATCTTGATGTTATCCGCGTGGCCCATCACCAACCGGGGATGGCGGCCTTGGCGCTCCATGGCCGAGGCCTCGTCTGTCAGCACCGCATGCGCAGCCAGGCCGTCTTCGAGCGATGCCTTGAGCGGACCGTAGGCAAACACTTGCGGGGTCTGGGCAAGCCACAGGCCGCGCCGGTCTGTCGTCGCCGTGACACAACCGGCCTCATCGGCGCGCTTGACTGTGTCTGCCACCGGACGGGCAAGCAGTGCGCCACCCGGACAGGCGGCCGCCGCCGCGACAACCGACAGGAAATCGGCGAGGCGCAGGCACGGGCGCGCGGCATCGTGCACCGCCACCAGATCATCATCGCGCGCCTCGTTGGCCAACGCCCCAAGCCCGTTCAGGACCGTCAGGGCCCGCTCGGCGCCACCGGAAAACACGCGCAGCGGCGTTCGCAGCGAAAGGGACGATGCCATGGCAAGGTGGCCGTCGGCGGTACCGACAAGAATGGCCAAGGCCTTAGCCCCATCGAGCCGCCGCAGCGTCTGGGCCAGAACCGTCTCGCCAGCCAGGGGTAAATACTGCTTGGGGGACTCACCGCCAAACCGGGTGCCGCGTCCTGCCGCCGGCACTATCACCCACAACCTGCTCACATTACGATACCCCGCCTGACACCATCTCCCGAATGCGCGCCGCCGCCGCATCCAGACCGATCCCCTCGATGGCGGCCACCTCGTGGGTCAGGTAACCCGCCGCGGTCTCCAAAAGCCGGGTCTCCTCGAAAGACAGGCCGTTGCCGGCCTTCAGACGCAGCAAATCCCGCACCACCGCGCCGATCTGCAGACAACAGCCGCTCTGGATGCGCCGCTCGAGGTCCTTGTAGTGGTCGGCCCAGTGTCCGGTCGGACGCTCCGTTTCCTTTTCGCCGAGCACCCGGAACAGTTCCTTCAGGCGGCGGCCCGGCAGGAGCGGGCGCAGACCGTTGCGCTCGGCATTTTGCTTGGGGACCTTGATCGTGACGGTGTTACCCGGCACCCGGATAATATAGTATTCCTGGCGTTCTCCACCGAAAAACAGGGCTTCCACGGCCTCCAAAACGCCCACACCCGCCGCCGGATAAAAGACAGAGTCGCCGACCGCGAAATCTTTTTTTTTCATACCTCCTCCTCCTCCGAGTTGCCATCGAGGGGCGAAACGAAACCCGCCGATGGCGGCATTATGCCCACGGATGGCACGGCTCGACAATGCAGCACGATGCCAAGAGCCGCGTATTCGATTAAAATGGCGCCATCCGATGGACACACAGACCCTTCAGGCCGGGCAAGCCTATTCGCCCGCCGCGCCACCCCATCCCAGCCGGCACGAGCATTGGTGCGACCTCCATGCGGGTGCCCGCAGCCTCGCGCTCGCCGAGTCGGCGCGGGGTGGGCGGCTCCTTGTGATCGTGACCCCGGACGTGCGCGGACGTGAACGCCTCGAAGACGAATTGCGCTTCTATCTCGGTGCAAACGGCCCGCCGGTCCTGACCTTTCCGGACTGGGAATGTCTGCCCTATGATGCCTTCTCGCCCCACCCCGACATCGTCTCGGGCCGCCTCTCCACACTGGCGGCGCTTCCACACCTGACGCGCGGGGTGGTGCTGCTGGCCGCCTCGACACTGATGCACAGATTGCCCCCGGGCAGCCATCTGCTCGGCCACAGCTTTTTGCTGCACGCCGGTGACCGGCTGGACATCGAAAGCTTCCGTGAGCGTCTCGTGCGCGGCGCCTACCGTGCCGTCGGCCAGGTCGCAGAACCCGGGGAATTCGCCGTGCGCGGCGGTATCATCGATGTCTATCCGATGGGCGCGCAGACCGCCTTCCGCCTCGATCTCTTCGATGACGTCATCGAATCCATACGCACCTTCGATCCGGATACACAACGATCCGAGACCATCGTCAGCGAGATGCGGGTGCTGCCGGCGCGGGAACATCCTCTGACCGACGAGGCCGTCCAGGCATTTCGTGCCGCGTACCGCGCCACCTTCGCCGGCGACCCGCGGGCAAGCCTCATATACCGGGATGTGAGCGCAGGCCTGAGCCCGCCCGGCATCGAGTATTACCTGCCCCTCTTTTTCGAGGAGATGGCCACATTCTTCGACTATCTCCCCGCGCAGACCACCCTGGTGTTTCTGGACGATGCCCGCGACAAGACAGCGGCGTTCATCGCGGAGGCCGCCGAGCGCTACGAGGCCTGCCGGGCCAACATCGAGCGCCCGGCCCTGCCGCCGGCGCGGCTGTTCCTCGACACAGACGCGCTGACGCAGGCGCTCGCCCCCTTCGGACAAATCCACGCCGGCACGGCCGGCAAGGGCGTGGTCCGCCACTTCCTGTCGTCTGCCCCTCCCACTTTGCCTCTCGACGCGCGCGGCCTTGCGCATGGGCAGGCGCTCATCGAATACCTGCGTCATCACACCGGCCGGGTGCTCCTCGTCGCCGAAACGGCCGGACGCCGGGAGGCCCTGCGCAGTCTGCTCGGCCAGCATGGGCTGGTGCCACGGGCGTTCGACGACTGGGCCTCTTTCATGGCCGCCCACGAACCTCTTGGCCTGCTGTCAGCCCCGCTCGACCAGGGCCTGGAGATGACCGATCCGCACATCAGCGTCATCGTCGAATCGCAGCTCTACGGCGAGCGCGCCCAGCAGCGCCGGCGGCGCGTCAAGGTGCGCGATCAGCACGCCGTCCTGAAAGGCCTGAGTGAACTGAAAACCGGCGACGCGGTGGTTCATGAGGACCATGGCGTCGGCCGTTACCTCGGACTGGTCCGGTTGCGCGTCACCGAACAGGAAAGCGAGTTTCTGGCGCTTGAGTATGCAGACGGCGACAAGCTGTATTTGCCGGTGACCGACCTGCATCTGATCACCCGCTATACGGGCACGAACCCGGATCAGGCGCCCCTGCACAAGCTCGGCGGGGACTCCTGGGACAAGGCCAAGAAACGTGCGCAGGAAAAGGCGCGTGACGCGGCCGCCGAACTGCTGGAGATCTACGCCCGCCGGGCGGCGCGGCCGGGTCATGCCTTCGCAGCCCGGGATGCCGCCTACGAGCGCTTCGCCAGCGCCTTTCCGTTCGAGGAAACACCCGACCAGACCCGCGTCATTCAGGAAGTCCTGGCCGACATGGAGATTGGGCGGCCCATGGATCGCCTGGTCTGCGGCGACGTCGGCTTTGGCAAGACCGAAGTGGCCATGCGCGCGGCGTTTCTGGCGATCCACGACCATCGCCAGGTCGCCGTTCTCGTGCCCACCACGCTGCTTGCCCAGCAGCACTACCAGAATTTCCGTGACCGGTTCGCGGATCTGCCGGTCGAAATCGCGCTGCTGTCGCGGTTTCGCACCAAGACGGAGATCGAGCAGACCTTGCAGCGGCTGGCCGCCGGACAGGTCGACATCATCATCGGTACGCACCGGCTTTTGCAAGACGACGTGCGGTTCAAAAACCTCGGTCTTGTCATCATCGACGAAGAACACCGCTTCGGCGTCCGCCAGAAAGAGCGCATGAAGGCGCTGCGCGCGCACGTCGACATTCTGACGCTCACCGCCACGCCGCTGCCGCGCACCCTCAATATGGCGATGGCCGGACTGCGCGACGTGTCGCTGATCGGTACGCCCCCGCAGGATCGCCTGTCCATAAAGACGTTCGTCACCAGCTGGCAGGGGGCGCTGATTCGCGAGGCCTGCCTGCGCGAGATACGGCGCGGCGGCCAGATCTATTTCCTGCACAATGACGTGCGTACCATGGAACGACGCGAGCAGAGTCTTCGTGAGCTGATCCCGGAGGCCGACATACGCATCGCCCACGGCCAGATGCCCGAACGCGAACTCGAGCGCGTGATGCTGGATTTCTATCATCAGCGCTTCCAGATCCTGCTTTGCAGCACGATCATCGAGACCGGCATCGACGTGCCGACGGCCAACACCATCATCATCGAGCGCGCCGACCGCTTCGGATTGGCACAGCTCCACCAGCTGCGCGGACGCGTCGGCCGTTCGCATCACCGCGCCTACGCCTATCTCCTTACGCCTGAAGGTGCCACTCTGGCCGGCGACGCGCGCAAACGCCTGGAGGCCATCACATCCTTGGAGGACCTGGGCGCAGGCTTCGCCCTTGCCTCTCATGATCTCGAAATCCGCGGCGCCGGTGAATTGCTCGGCGAGTCACAGAGCGGTCAGATCGATGAAGTCGGCTTTACGCTCTACGGTGAGCTGCTGGAACGCGCCGTTGCCACCCTGAAGGCGGGCGGGACGATAGAGGACACATCGACGTTTGCGCGCGTGACGGACATGGACCTGCATGTACCGGCTTTGCTGCCCGACGACTACTGCGACGATCCCCACACGCGGCTCGTCTTCTATAAGCGCATCGCCAATGCGGCCGGCCATGCCGAACTCGATGACCTGGCGGCTGAACTGTCCGACCGTTTCGGTCCGCCGCCCAAGCCGGCCGCCCGGCTGTTCGATATTGCGCGGTTGCGCCATCAGGCGCGTGCGCTCGGGGTGGCGCGCATCGACGCAGGCCCCAAGGGCGCGCGCATCGAGTTTACGGCCCGGCCCAACGTCGACCCCGGAACCCTGATTCGCCTGATTCAGTCGGACCCGCGGCAGTTTCGCCTGGACGGCCCGCAAGGCCTGCGGGTCAGCGGAGAATGGGCGGATGCCGACGTGCGCATCCGCGCGCTGGGGGAACTGCTGGGACGACTGACAGATCCGGCGCAGGCGGGCACGCGATCACACTGACGGAATGGGTCGCCGCGTGGACTGGTCGGGGCGCACCGCGCGTCAGTCGGGCGCGCCGACACCGTCCGGGAAAAGAATGGTCTCATAGCCGAAATGGCGCAGATCCCGAATGCGCATGGGGTAGAGGATTCCGTCAAGATGGTCGCACTCATGCTGGACGACGCGCGCATGGAAACCTTCGACTTCGCGATCGATCGGCCGGCCCGCGGCGTCGACGCCACGATACCGTATGCGGCGGTGGCGGGGCACCAGACCGCGCATGCCGGGCACGCTGAGGCATCCCTCCCAGTCTTCGTCTTCGTCGGCAGACAAGGCCTCGATGACGGGGTTGATGAGGATGGTCATGGGCACTTCGGCCACCTGCGGATAACGCGGATTCGCCTGGACACCGAAAATCACGACGCGCAGCGGCACACCGATCTGCGGCGCAGCAAGGCCGGCGCCATCGAGGGCGGTCATGGTGTCCTTCATGTCCTGGATCAACGCATCGAGCGCCGGCGAGGGAATCTTCTCGACCGGCTGCGCGCGCGCCAGCAACACCGGATCACCCATCCGTCGTACCGGTTTCACTGCCATGTCTTTACCCCCACTGGCATCACCGCCATACTAGGCCCATTGTACCAAAGGAGGCGCCCCTTGCGTCGCATCATCGCTTTCCTGATCGCCACCCTCTTGCCCCTGCCCGTATGGGCGGCATCAGCGGCATCCACCTTGTACGAAGTCCAGGTGCTCATTTTTGCCAATCATATCCGCCACCTGGACGGCGGCGAACAGTGGGCACAGGATCCCAATCCCGCCATTGCGGGGCTGCATCATGCCCTTCAGCCCAGCCACGGCCTGCCCCCCGGATCTCCCCTTTTGACCGCCGAAGAGCGTCTGGCCCGCCATCCGCGCTATACGGTCCTGGCGGCGCGCAGCTGGGTACAAAATGCGGTGGCGCTGCACAAGACACGGGCGGTGCGCATCAAAAGCCGCGGCAACGGACACCTAAACGGCGTCGTTCGCGTCTTCCAGTGGCGACTGCTGCACGTCTCTTTGAATCTGCGCTACCACCATGGGAGTCTTCTGGGGGACACAAGTGAACCCGTTTACCGCCTCATCCAGAACCGGCCGGTGGCGCTCAATCGCATCAACTATTTCGATAATCCGAAATTCGGCGCCCTGGTGCTGGTGACGCGCTACAAGGGCGAAGGCACCCTAAAGCCCCAGTCGCCTTAGGCCGCGGCGCGCACAGAGATGGCAGCGGCGGGGTTTAACAGAGATGGCAGTGGCGGGGTTTAGCTGGTGAGTCCGTAGAGAAGCGGGATGCCGTGTTCCAGCAGCACGCGGACCTGGGTCATGCCGCTTTCGAGAAAACGCTCGATGGCGCGCAGATCGATCTCACCGGCGGCCTTGCCGGCGGCCGGATTGGCCACCACCGCGATGGAGGCGTAACAGAGGCCGAGTTCGCGGGCCAGTCCGGCTTCCGGCATGCCGGTCATGCCGACAATGTCGGCGCCGTCACGCTCGAACCGGCGAATCTCGGCAATGGTCTCGAAACGCGGGCCCTGGGTGGCGGCATATGTCGCACCGATGGCCAGATCGATCCCCGCCTCCGTGGCACCCTGACGCAGCACCTGGCGCAGCGGCTCGCAGTAGGGATGCGTGAAGTCGATATGCGTGACCCCTTCGGGGTTGTTGCCGAAAAATGTGTGCTCGCGGCCGTATGTGTAATCGATGATCTGATCCGGCAGGACCAGCGACCCGGGTACAAGCGCCCCATTGATCGCCCCCACGGCATTGACGGCGATCACATGCGTGGCGCCGGATTCCTTCAGGGCCCAAAGATTCGCCTGATAGTTGACCCGGTGCGGCGGGATCGTGTGCCCCTGGCCGTGACGCGGCAGGAAAATGACATCCCCCCTGCCGACCGTACCATGCACCATGGGTGCCGAGGGCTCTCCATACGGTGTGCGCAGGACGCGCCGCTCGCGGACGGTCAGGTTACGCAGATGGGTAAGGCCGCTGCCCCCGATGATGGCGAGCTTCATGGCAGCGCGTAAATCCCTTTGGCGTTGCGCAGAAAGCCTTCGTAGTCCATACCCCACCCAAAAATATAGCGATCAGGCACATCGAGTGCGGAAAAATCCGCTTCGAGGCCGGCCCCCCGGGGGCGATCCTTGGTCACCAGCACGGCTTTCAGGACTTGCGCCGCACCGCTTTCCCGCAGCTTGCTGGCTGCCGCGGCCAGCGTATGCCCTTCGTCCAGAATGTCGTCTAGCAAAACCACGGTCCGCCCTTCCACGGACTGGCTCGGACCGGCCACCCAGGACAAGGTCCCCCCCGTCAGGGCGCCCGCATAACGGGTCGCATGCACATAATCGACTTCCAGCGGAAAGACAAGCCGCGGCAGCAACTGCCCGGCGAACACGACGGCACCGTTCAAGACGACCATGATCAGCGGATTGAGGTGACCGACCGCCGCCTTGAGCCGCGCGGCGAGAACGTCGAGGGCCGCCACCACCTGCGCCTCCGTGTACAGACAGTGGGCCGTTTCCAGGGCGGCCCACGCCTGCCGGGCCTGCACGGCTCGATTGGATTCCATCCGCGGGACTAGTAGGTGAAGGTGACCGTGTCGTCGTCCATCGCCTGCGTAATCACATACGCGCCGCCAACCGTCTCCTCGATTTCCGGGATCAGGTCCTTGCCCCAGAGCTCCAAAGTCGGCGTACAGACCTTGAAGTGCACGCCGGCTTCGTGGGCGTCTTTGATGAAGTCGTATACCGACTTCGGACTCCCTTCCTGCACATGCAGCTTTTCCGCAACACCCTTGATGGCCAGCTCACCCGCACGCGCCGTCAAAACCACCGTGACCTCATATTCCATGGCCGCAGCGACGGTCGCCTGGAAAAACGGCGCGCCCAGCTCGGATCCGTTCTTGGGATCGGTATTCACCAACATCATCAGTAGCTTATCGGCCATACAATGCTCCGCGAATGCGTTTATGAAAAGAAGGAGCGCGATTATAGCCGATTCCTTTGCGCAAAGCCTATAGCAGAGACGCGGACGCGGTTACTCACAAATTGAGGCTTTTCAGGTAATCGCGGAATTTCCCTTTCAGGCTGGGATGCTTGAGCGCGTATTCGACGGTGGCCTCGAGGTAGCCGATCTTGCTGCCACAATCGTAGCGTTTGCCGGAAAATTCATACGCCAGCACCTGTTCGCGCTCGAGCAACTGGGCGATGCCATCGGTCAGCTGAATTTCCCCGCCGGAACCAGCACCGATGCCTTCCAGCAGGGCGAAGATACGGGGCGTGAGGATGTAGCGCCCCACCACGCCCAGGTTGGAGGGGGCTTCGGCGGGCTTGGGTTTTTCGACGATCCCCTCGAGGCGGTGAAGGGCGTCATCGAATTTGCGGGTCCGCACAATCCCATAGGAACCCGTGTCCTCCGGATTGATGGGCTGCACACCAATGACTGCGTTGTGGTAGTGCTCGTAAAGCCCTACCATTTGTGAGAGAACCGAAGGCGCCGCGTCGATCAGGTCGTCTGCCAGAATGACCGCAAACGGTTCGTTCCCCACCACCTGGCGGGCGCACAGCACCGCGTGACCAAGCCCGAGGGCCTCCGCCTGGCGGATATAGACGCAGCTGACATCCTTGGGCAGGATGCCGCGCAGCTGGCCGAGAATCTGCTTCTTCCCGCGCACCTCGAGTTCGGCCTCGAGTTCGTAGGCCTTGTCGAAGTGATCTTCGATGGCGCGCTTGCTGCGGCCGGTGACGAAAATAAGCTCCCGGATGCCGGCCTCGATCGCCTCTTCCGCCGCATACTGAATGAGCGGCTTGTCGACCACCGGCAGCATCTCCTTGGGACTTGCCTTCGTCGCCGGAAGAAACCGGGTCCCA
>JAJYPD010000029.1 GCA_021795715.1 Pseudomonadota bacterium | reverse complement strand
TGGATGAGGTCGTCGAGGCGCGACAGGACACCACGGTGGTCATCCATCCCCTGACCGACAACCGGCGGGCGCTGCCGCTGGACAAAAAGGGTGAGCTCATCCAGGCGCATCCCGACTTCCAGCTGGTCATTTCGTACAATCCCGGCTACCAGTCGCTGATGAAGGATCTCAAACAGTCGACCAAGCAGCGCTTCGGGGCGCTGGATTTCCAATACCCCGAGCACGGCATCGAGACCGAAATCGTCGTTCACGAAGGCGGCGTGACGCACGCCGTGGCGGACAAACTCGTGTCCATCGCCGAACGGGCCCGCAACCTCAAGGGCCACGGACTGGACGAAGGCATCTCGACGCGCATGCTTGTCTATGCGGCAAGCCTCATCGCCAAGGGCGTGGAGGCGCGCAACGCGTGCCGCATGACTTTGGTCCGGCCGATCACCGATGATCCAGACATGCGTGACGCCCTCGATGCGGCGGTGACGACCTACTTCTAGGCCGAAGGGCTAAGGCCGTCTTTCCCGTCTCCAAGTGGTGTAAGATGGCGGCGTGAAGGATGGTCTGACAAACGGGTCTGCGGCGGGGGCCGTGCGGCCGGTGTCGGTGGTGGAGGCCGCCGGTGTCCTGCTGCGCGGCGGGGTCGTCGCGTTTCCGACCGAAACGGTCTACGGTTTGGGGGCGATCGCGCGCGACGACGCCGCCGTCCAGCGGGTGTTTGCCATCAAGGGCCGGCCCCCATCCCATCCTGTCATCGTGCATGTGGCGGATCCCGGGGCGCTTGCGCGGTTCGCCGCGGAGGTGCCGGAGGCCGCCCACCGGCTCGCAGACCGCTTCTGGCCGGGGCCACTGACGCTCGTGTTGCGGCGCCGGGCCGGCGTGTCGGCGCTCATCACGGGCGGTCAGGACACGGTGGCTGTGCGGATTCCCCATCATCCCGTCGCGCTTTCCCTGATCGAGACCTGTGGCGAGGCTTTGGTCGGGCCTTCGGCCAACCGTTTCGGACACGTCAGTCCGACGACTCCGGATCATGTGTTTCAGGAATTTGGCGACACCGTGCCGGTCGTGGATGGCGGGCCCTGCCAGGTGGGCATCGAATCCACCATCATCGACTTGAGCGGGCCCCGGGCGCGGCTGCTGCGTCCGGGTATCATCGATGCCCGGGCGGTGGAGGAGGTGCTTGGCGAGGCGTTGGCGGGACCGGCAGAAGACGCCCCGCGGGTACCCGGGAGCCTCGTTGCGCACTACGCGCCGCATACACCGCTTTGCCTGTGGGCGGCCGATGGTCTCGCGGCGGAGGCGCGCCGCCGCCTGGCGCGCGGGGAAAAGGTGGCGATTCTCGCGACCGACCGCGTGGCGGTTCCGCCACAGTGCCTGGGTTATCGTCTGCCGCGGGAGCGGGACGCCGTGGCGCGGCAGCTCTACGGCGCACTCCGGCAGCTAGACGAAAGCGGGTGCGATGTGATCCTCGCCGAAGCCCCGCCCGGTGCCGCCGAGTGGTCGGGGATCCGGGATCGCTTGCGGCGGGCTTCCGCCCGGGCGCGCTGACCGGACAGGAGGTCTGCATGCGGATAGAAGAACAAGACGGCACGCCGGTGCGCCTGACCATGACGCAGGCAGACGACTGGCATCTGCATGTGCGCGATGGCGCGATGCTGGCGGCGGTGTTGCCGGACACCATCAGGCGCTTTGGGCGCGCCATCATCATGCCCAATCTGCATCCGCCGGTGACGACGGTGGCGGCGGCGCGCGATTACCGCAGGCGTATCCTGGCCTGCGTGCCCGCAGGGACGGCTTTCACGCCGCTTATGACCCTCTATCTCACGGCGGCCACGACCGTCGCCGACATTGATGAGGCGGCCGCGTCCGGCCTCATTACGGCGGTCAAGTATTATCCGGCCGGCCAGACCACCAATTCGCACCACGGCGTTGCCGATATCCGTGAGTGCGACCGGGTTTTGGCGGCGCTTGAGCGGCACGACATGCCGTTGCTTGTGCATGGCGAGGTGGTGGATGCCGATGTGGATGTCTTTGCCCGCGAGGAGGTTTTCGTCACGCGGGTCCTGGCCCCGTTGCTGGCTGACTTCCCCGGGTTGCGCGTCGTCATGGAGCACATCACGACCGCCGCCGCGGCGGCATTCGTGCGCGCCGGGCCGAAGCGGCTGGCCGCCACCATAACGGCTCATCACATGCTGCTAAACCGCAATGCCCTGTTCGACGGTGGCATCCGTCCGCATCATTATTGCCGGCCGCTCCTGCAAGGGGAGGAAGACCGCAAGGCGTTGATCGCCGCGGCCACCAGCGGTCATCCGCGGTTTTTCCTGGGCACAGACAGCGCGCCCCATGCGCGTTTTGCCAAGGAAAACGCCTGCGGGTGCGCCGGTATATACACCGCGCATGCAGCCCTCGAACTGTATGCGGAGATATTTGCAGACGCCGGAGCGCTGGCGCGTCTGGAGGGATTCGCAAGTCACTTTGGCGCAGATTTCTATGGCTTGCCGCGCAACACCGGCACGGTGTCGCTGGTGCGTGACGTGTCGGCGGTACCGCAGACGGTGTCCTTCGGGACCGGGCCCGGTGTGCCATTCCGGGCTGGCCTGAATCTGCAATGGCGTTTGGTCGAGACCTTGGCATGAACACGGAGTCCGGCGGCTGGGCGGCGAAGGCACACTTCGACCGGACGCACCTGTGGCACCCGTATGCCTCCATGCAGGATCCGCCGCCCGTCTATCCCGTGGTGGCCGCCGACGGTGTGCGCCTGACGCTGGCCGACGGCCGTACGGTGATCGATGGCATGGCGTCGTGGTGGGCGGCGATCCATGGCTATAACCACCCGCTTTTGAATGCCGCATTGACCGGCCAGCTGGATGATTTCGCGCATGTCATGTTCGGCGGCCTGACGCATGCCGCGGCAATCGGCCTGGGGCGGCGCCTGGTGGCCCTGACGCCGGCCGGTCTCGACCGGATATTTTTTGCCGATTCCGGTTCCGTGGCGGTGGAAGTCGCCCTGAAAATGGCCGTGCAGTACTGGCAGGCGCGCGGCCAGCCGCGCAAGCACCGGTTTCTGGCCCTTGCGGGGGGATACCATGGTGACACGCTGGGGGCGATGTCGGTGTCCGATCCGGCGACCGGCATGCACCATCTCTATGCCGATATGGTGCCGCGGCAGATCTTCGCGCCGCGCCCCGCCTGCCGCTTTGGCAACGCCTGGCAGCCGGCGGATGCCCGCGCGCTTGAGCTGTTGCTGGAGCGGCGGCACGAGGAGATTGCCGCTGTCATCCTCGAACCGATCGTGCAGGGCGCAGGCGGCATGTGGTTTTATCACCCTGAGTACGTGCGGGCGGCGCGTGCGTTGTGCGCGCGTTATGACGTCCTGCTCATCGCCGACGAAATTGCCACGGGGTTTGGCCGCACCGGGCGCCTTTGGGCTTGCGCCCATGCGGACGTGCGGCCCGATATCCTGTGCATCGGCAAGGCGTTGACCGGCGGCTACATGAGTCTGGCCGCAACGATCACGACGGCGGCCATCGCCACGGCGATCGGACAGGGCGGTGCCGGCTGCCTCATGCATGGCCCGACTTTCATGGCCAATCCGCTCGCCTGCGCGGTCGCGAGCGCGAGTCTCGACATCCTGGCGGAATCCGCGTGGCCCGAGCGCATAGCCGCCATGGAAGAGCAATTGCGCGTGGAGCTTGCACCGTGCCAGACGGCGGCGGCCGTGGCGGATGTGCGCGCATTGGGCGCAATCGGCGTGGTGGAGATGAAAGGGCCTGTCGATCTGCGCCGGGTGACGCCGCAATTCATTGATGCGGGCGTCTGGCTGCGCCCCTTCGGCCGTCTGCTCTATCTCATGCCACCTTATGTGATGACACCAGACGATCTGTCGCGTGTGACGGGGGCCATCGTCCAGGTGGTCCGGACATTGTGAAGATGGCAGGGCGGTGGCAGGGGAATGGGTGGCGCCGGGTGCATCAAGCGCTTAAAGTACGAGTCTCGGCATGATGACCAAGGGGCTCCGAGGGCCCGGAAAAAGAGGAATGACCGCATGTTGCCGCTTGTGGGTCTGATCATGGGTTCGGTATCGGATTGGGAGACCTTGGCGCATGGCGCCGAAATTCTTGAACAGCTGGGGGTGGCGCACGAGGTGCGTGTCGTTTCGGCGCACCGTACGCCGGATCTGCTGTTTGAGTATGCAGGCGGCGCCGCGGCGCGCGGACTGAAGGTGCTCATTGCGGGCGCCGGTGGCGCCGCCCATTTGCCTGGCATGGTGGCCTCCAAGACCGCACTGCCGGTGCTCGGTGTGCCGATCCAGTCGCAAGCCTTGAACGGGCTGGATTCGCTTCTTTCCATCGTCCAGATGCCGGCGGGTGTGCCGGTGGGAACGCTGGCCATCGGGCGGGCCGGGGCCATCAACGCGGCGTTGCTGGCGGCGAGCATCCTCGCCCTCGAGCAGGACGCGATCCGTGAAGCGCTGCTTGCATTCCGCCAGAACCAGACGGATGGTGTTCTCGCGCGGCCAGACCCCAGGAAGCCGGCGTGATCGTAGGCATCATCGGTGGCGGACAGCTGGCCCGCATGCTCGCGCTCGCCGGCCAGCCTCTGGGGCTCGAATTCATTTTCATCGATCCCGGCACAGGCATCAGTGCCGCGAGCGCGGGTCAGCACTGGCAGGGTGAATACGACGATCCCACGCTGTTGCGCCGCCTGGTGGCAGCCGCCGATGTGGCAACGTATGAATTCGAAAATGTGCCGCCGGCGACCATCGAGTATCTGGCCGAGCACATGGCGGTATTTCCGAGTGCGCGGGCGCTCGATTGCGCCCGTGACCGTCTCCACGAGAAATCGCTTTTTGCCCGGCTGGGGATTCCGACGGTGGCGCACAGGGCCGTCAACAGCCGCGCGGATCTGACGGAAGCGGTCGCGGTTTTGGGTTTGCCGGCGGTCCTGAAGACCCGCAGGCTGGGTTATGATGGCAAGGGGCAGGCCGTTTTGCGCGACATGGCGGACCTGGATGCGGCCTGGCAACGGTTCCATGGCACGGATTTGATCCTGGAGGCGTTCGTCGATTTTGGACGCGAACTGTCGATCATTGCAGCGCGTAGCCGTTCCGGGGATATCCGCTTTTATCCGTTGTCGGAAAACGTTCACGACCGCGGCGTGCTTGCGTATTCGCGCGGCCAACCCGCAGACGCCCGGACGGAGGAGGCCTGCCGGTACATGGCGTCGCTGCTGCGCGAGCTCGACTATGTCGGTGTGCTCGCGCTTGAATTGTTCGAAGTCGGTGACCGGCTGCTGGCCAACGAGATGGCGCCGCGCGTGCACAATTCAGGGCACTGGACCATCGAGGGGAGCGAGACGAGCCAGTTCGAAAATCACCTGCGCGCGATCGTGGGCTGGCCGCTCGGTAACACGGCTCCGCTCGGCCACACCGCCCTGTTCAACTGTGTCGGCTACCTGCCCGATCCGGTGGCGGTCATGAAAATCCCCGGGGCCCACTGGCATGATTACCGCAAGCCGGTGCGTCCTGGCCGCAAAGTGGCCCATATCACCGCGCGCGCCGCCGACGCCCCGGGGCTCGAGGCGGCCATAACGGCCCTCAAAGCCCTCCTGCCAGGGCATGTATTGGGTTAAAAGAGGCCCATGAAGGCATGCAGGAGATGACCGATGCCAGCGGCCCCCGATGGGCGGGGCAAGTAGCCGGCAAGGAAATCCCCCATTTTTCCGGACCCTGAATCGGTCAGCCGGCCCGTCCGCGGATCATAGCGGGCCTGCACGACATCCAGCGGCCGCGGGAAGCGGAGGTCGTCCTGGTTGCGCACGGCCGTCTTCATGTAGTGGATCCAGATCGGCAGGGCTTCGCGTGCCCCCGCCGCCCATTGGCCCATTGTCTTGTTGTTGTCGTATCCGACCCAGACCGTGGTCACGACCTGCGGGTTGTAGCCGTTGAACCAGGCATTGTTTTCCGTGTTGGTGGTGCCGGTTTTGCCGGCCAGACTCGGGTCATGCAGGATCTGCGCGGCGATGCCGGTGCCCGAACGGATCACATGTTCCATCATGCGCGTCAGCAGAAACGCCACGCCGGGTGGAATCGCCGGTGCCGTGCCGGGGGGCGGGGGCGCATACCCCAAGGCGCAGTCGTGCAGGGACAGACTGCGCCCGCTCGCCGTCTGGATGCGCGAGATGAGGTAGGGATGGGGCCGGAAACCGCCGCTTGCAAAGGTTGCATAGCCGCGCACGATCTGGATCGGCGTGAAGTCCCCGGACCCCAGCACCATGGAGGGTACCGCCGGAATCTGCTTGAGCGGGAAGCCCATGCGATGCACATAGTCGACCGCATAGGGAATACCGATGCGCATGAGGAGCCGCACGCTCGGCACATTGTGGGAATCGGCCAGATCCTCCCAGACCGGGAAAGGTGTCGTGGAGAAGGTGTTGCTGTAGTTCACCGGCCGATAGGTCTTGCCGTTCGGCATGGGGATGGCAAGCGGCGTGTCCTTGATCAGGGTCACCGGGGTCAGATAGTGGCGGTTGCCGGCGCTCGCCAGTGCCGGGCCATCCATGGCCGCCGCATAGACGAATGGCTTGAACCCCGAACCCGGCTGACGGTAGGCGTACAGGGCGCGATCGAAATGGCTGAGCTCATAACTGAAACCGCCGACCAGTGAAAGGATGGCGCCGCTATGGCTGTCGAGCGCGACCAGGGCACCCTGCACGCGGGGTATCTGCGTGAGCTGCCAGGCGCCCGTGGCGACTTGGTGCCATACGCGGACCCCCCAGACCGGATTGCCGGTGCCGGCCGTCGTGGCGGCCACATAGTGGCGCAGCCAGACCAGGTCGCCGCGCTGCAAGACGGCGTCGACCCGGTGTGGCGGCGGCCCTCCGGGGGTCGCGCGGGCCCAGCGCACGTCTTGCAGATCCAAAGACGCGATGTGTCCCGCGACCGCCACACGGGCGGCCCGCGCATTACTTGCCAGCACGACCCCCCAGTGCAGGTTGGCGGGATCGTGTGCGGGCAGCCCGGGCGGCCGGTGGCCGGCGGCGGCGCGGCGCAGCGCAGCGCCATGCAGCACGGCGACCGGCCCGCGCCAGCTTTTCGGGTCGAGGCTGTCAAGGCCCATTGCGTAATTCTCAAGACCGATGGCCACACTGCGATCGGCGGCGCGCTGATCGCGGGGTTCGATGGTGGTGTAAACACGCAGTCCGCGCCGGTAGGTAAAGTTGGCGCCGTAGCGCGCCTCAAGCCACTGCCGGATCCAGTTGGTGGCGTAGGGTGCGATATCGTGGGCGGGCGCGTGATAATCCGTGCGCACAGGCTCGGCAAGCGCCGTCTGGAGGTCGGCGCGGCTGATGTAGCCGAGGGCGGCCATGCGGCGCAGGACATAGTCACGCCGCCAGCGTGCGCGGTGCGGGTGTTCGACCGGATTGAAGAGGGTGGGCGCGGCGGGCAAACCGGCGAGGGTCGCCATCTGCGCCAGTGACAGGCGGTCGAGGTTTTTGCCGTAATAGATATGTGCCGCCGCCTGTACGCCGTAGGCGCCCTGCCCGAGATAGATCTTGTTGAGATAGAGGTCAAGGATCTGCGGGCGCGTGAGGTGATCGGCGAGCTTGTAGGCCAGCAGGATCTGGGCGACCTTGCGGGTGAGCGTCTTTTTGGGGCTCAGGTAGAAGTTGCGGGCCACCTGCTCGGTGATGGTGCTCGCGCCCTGGAGAGGCGCCATGTGCACGATGTCTACGAAGGCCGCGCGCGCTATGCCGGGATAGCTGACCGGGTAATAGAGGGGGTTGTGGCTGTAAAAATGCGCATTCTCCGCGGCAATGAAGGCATGCTGCAATCGCCGCGGGATCTTGCTGAGCGGTAGCGCGTAGCGGATCTGCGGGCCTGCAACCTGCAAAAGTTTCCCGTTGGCCGCATAGATGCGCAGGGGTTCCTCGGGATGCCAGTTGCGCAACGCGGCAACCGGTGGCAGCTGCTGCCAGACCCACCATGTCCACAGCACGACGCCAAGCGCTCCGTTGAAGGCGAACGCGAACAGGATTGCGCCGAGCCAGAGGCGCAGGCGGCGCCTGGCACGCTTGGACACCATGCGGCTTACCCGGCGACGCGGCAAGACCGCATCATGTCCGCCTGGTCGTGGAGACATCTGCGCGCTGCAGGGTGCCGCATGGTGCGGTGCGGACGGGGCGCCGGCTGTCCTTCCAAAAGGACCGGACAGGGCGCTGGCGGGACGCTATGCATGGTGTGCGCGGGTTTCCATGGTCTGGTCTGTATGAGTCCGATGCGTCTGTGAAGTTCCCGGATCGCGCAGGCCGTGATCCGGCGGCCGGGATGACCATCATCCGTGGCGGTCTGCGGCCCGCCCATGTTACACAGTCGAAGTCAGATGTAACAGGCTTGCAGACACAAGCGGGGGCGGGTACATGATTTTGACGGACGCGCAGCAACTGCTCTGTGTGGTATCGGGCTCGATCGTCGGGTTTTCTCTCGGGTTGATCGGGGGTGGCGGCTCGATTCTGGCGGTACCGCTGCTCATTTACGTGGTGGGTGTGCGTCAACCCCATGTGGTGATCGGCACCACCGCGCTGGCCGTTGCGCTGAATGCCTTCGCAAATCTGGTGCCGCATGCGCGCCGCGATAACGTCCGCTGGCGGGAGGGATGGTATTTTGCCGTGGCCGGCGGCCTGGGGGCGCTGGCGGGGGCGGCGGTCGGCAAGCGCGTTGACGGGCACGCATTGCTCTTTCTTTTTTCTTTGTTGATGTTGTTCGTGGCGGTGCGCATGGCGCGGCCGATCAAGCTAAGCGCGCTCGCCCGGACGCCGGGTTACGGGGCCGGCCGTGTGGCGGGCACGGGTTTCGGGGTGGGCGTGCTCGCCGGATTCTTTGGCATCGGCGGCGGTTTCCTGGTGGTTCCAGGCCTTGTGAAATCCACGGGTATGCGCATGCTCGAGGCGGTCGGCACATCGCTTCTGGCGGTGGGGGTTTTTGGTCTCACCACCACGATCTCTTATGCGGCTTCGGGCCTTGTCAGCTGGCGGATCGGTGTGGAGTTTCTGTTTGGCGGCGTCATCGGCGGGTGGGCCGGTGCGAGCGCGGCAAGTCACATCGCCCAAAAAGGCCGCCTGCTGAACTATATCTTTTCAGGCATCGTCGCCCTGGTCGGCCTGTACATGGCCGCCGCGTACGCGGGAGACTTCGTCGCCTTGTTGCGGTCGGTCTGAGCGGACCGCCGGATGGGGCCGGTCGTGATCGCCCGCCAGGCGGCATGATGCGCCAATCAGGCGCGCGCGCCCCGCGCCCCGCGCCCAGGGGGCGATCCAGACGCCTCGGCGTCGCGCATCCGCTCCATCAGTTCCCCGTCGTGTTCATCCCGGTACGGTTTGAAATCGAGATCTTCCGGTACGCACACGAGGCGCTCGTCACCGATGGATTTGACGAATTGCTGCATGAACCGGTCATAGGCGCGCCAGGACACGCGATCGGCCCGGACGGCCGCTTCCTCGGCGCGCGTGGCGATCTGGTGCGCATGCAGGTAGTGCAGATCGAGCTCATCGATCAAGCATTTTTCGACCGATTCGTGAAGAATGAGATAGCGATCGACCTGAACCGTCCGCTTCTTGTCGGTGAAGGATGCCGGCAGGTGCCGGTCGATGTAGATGGTGTGGCCGTCCAGACTGTAGCCGGCCAGATAAGGGATGTCGTAATCCCGGGACACGCGCACCCGCCGCAGGATCGCGTCCAGCGCGCGATCGAGCATGAGGCCCGATACGTACCAGTCCGGAATGTGCAGCTTGCGGTGAGGGGCCATGGGATGACAGCTGGCTGTGGGCATGCGACCTCCAGGAAGTCCGGTGGGAGCCTGTATAGTCTAGCACGGACCCGCGCAGGATCCGCCGGTCCGTGCCAGCCGTCAGCGCGCCCTTAGTCAGGACAATTGCACTCGGCAGACCACCAGATCATGTGTCCGGGTGGCACCATGGTCTCGAGAACCGGCAGGACCGCCGTGACCCGCTCTTTCGTGTCGAAGAATTCCACCACGAGCGGGAGGCGGGCGGTGACACGGAGGAGGTCGTCTGCGTGCACCTCGCCCTTGCGACCAAAGCCCGCGATTCCGCGAAAAACCGTCACACCCTGCACTTTGTGTTCATTGTGCAAGGTGTGAAACATTTCCTTTAGCAGGTTGTGGCCTTGGATCTTGTCTCCTTCCTGGATGTAGATCCGTACGATGGTGATCGACGTCATATCAGACTCCGATGTTGCGCGAAAGGTAGGCCCCCAGGAATACTCCAATGAGGCATAAAGCGACAGAGCCGCCGACATACAGGACGGCCTTCAGGGGCTCCCCCGTTTCGAACAGATTGAGCGTTTCCACGGAAAATGTCGAAAATGTCGTATAGGCGCCGAGTCCGCCGGTGAGAATGCCGGTACGCAGTTCGGGGCTGATCGTGACGCGATCCAGGGTTGCGAAGAAAAGAAACCCCATCAGAAAGCAGCCGAGCACATTGACAGACAGCGTGGCCCAAGGAAAATCCCGTCCCAAAACCGCCTGCACCGCCAGCGTCTGGCCATAGCGCGAGAAGGCGCCGATGATGGCGAAGATTGTCAGATACACATAAGTCATGGAGAACATCCCCAGCGTCTGAAAGAATCCAAAAAACGAAAACGCGGCCCGCGGGCCGCCCTGCGCGAGCGGGCGCGGGCGGGCCGGTTTTACGCGGCCCCGCTCGCGACCAATGTGCGGCCGCATATTGCGGGACCGTCTGGTCGGATATCGGTTCAGGGGGTGTGCAGAGCAACGAACGTCTCCTACCGGCGACAAACCTCATCGGCCCTCTTGCGAGGGTCCCGGTAGGAGTCATCAGCCACGGTGTGGCGGTTATGAGGCGGACTCCATCGCCTGGTTACGCAGGCTAGAGAATGCGGCTCCGGCTGTCAAGGCGGCGCCTCTTCCCGCATGGGTCTGGGGGGGGCGACGGGGCCGCGGCACGCGCATACGCCGGCCCCTATGGGGGTCGCGTGAACGTAGGTCATCGCCCCGGAAAAGCGCCTGGTCAGGAGAAGTCATCTGGATCTCGCAAGCCCCGGCCCTCTCACAAGAAGAAAGTGGTGGCCACAGCGGAGACCTCTGCCGTTTGCAGAACCCATGGGCTTTTTTAAGCGATACGCGGATCCCGGTTGGGTTGGTCCGACCTGTCCGATGCGGGTGCCTCTCTGATTTTGGGTTGAGTGCGTCCGCTGATTGGTGTGGACCCAGAAATCAGCAAACTTATGGTCCACATAGGCTCCGTCGAAATCGCCTGGCGAGGCACCGGCGATGCCAAACGCGTTACCTTGAATGCGTGTAGTTTTTGGGCCGGCCACGGCCTCCCGGTCTGCCAGTACTGGATCGAATCGCTCTCGCAGATCAACCCGCACATGATCCGCATCGGTCAAAAGCCAGCGCTTGGCGTACACTGCGGATGCGGTCCCGCGCACCAAAACCGCGCGGGCAGGATGCGTTGCAGCTAAGCGCGAGGACAGGACCTCTTCCCAATCAGGCAGCGCGTTATTCGCCATAGTGCTTCCAGAAATGATGGCGCGGGGCATACGGATCGTGAATGTGCGCCTGACACACCCGCAACACCTTCTTCCGCACCATCCGGTCACAGCGCAAGGATCGAAGGCCGGCCCAGTGGCATCCCTTGCCACGCCCGATCACATCATCCGTGGCGGCGACCATAAGAGTCTGGTGATCCAGGCGACGGTTGAGCATGGCCGTCCCTAAGAATGCGGTATTTTCCGTAAGCGAACGATATGCCGCGAGAACACGGAGCACATGATTGTCTTTGTGTTTTCGGGCAATCTGTGCCCGAGAAATGCGCCACCGAGTTTTGAGGCATACGCCTCATTTTGTGAGCGCGGTCAGCGGTGTCCTGGGTCATGCGGGCGACTTCCGAACATGTTCGATCACTCCGGTCCCAATCCTCCAGGCGGGATCGCCATTCACGACACACGCCCAGACCAAGGGCGTAGTCCACGCGCCACCAAAAACACCCGTCTGCGCAAGCGTGGAAATCGCCGCAGCGGGTGCCTCAAAAAAGCACAAGACCGGTGTCCTGCTGTTCGCCGCCAAACCCCCCCACGCCGCCTTCACCCACAACGGCGCCGAGCGTGACCTGCGCATGGGCAGGATCAAACAGAAAACCCCGGCTGTTTTTGCAAACCCCGGTACGCCCAAGCCTATTGCCGTATCCCGGGCTACCTGCAGACCATGGTTTGCCGCGATTCCAACTCCTTTGTCGCCAGCCAGCCGACACTCTTTGGGCCGTTGTATACTGAAGGGGACGAGTGGTTACCGTTTCAGGTTATGGAAAGACCAAAGAGGCAGGAGGTTGCGGCGATGGGGGTTGCGGTCGGGTTGATTGTCCTGATGGTGGTGGCGACCGTTCTTGCCACGTTTCCGAGTTTCTGGCTGCGCCGCATTCGTGCGTTTCTCGACCGGGCCGCACAGTCGCGCAAGAGCCGCACAGGGACGGCCGGATCGCGCGACTAGGGGTGGTCGTTTGAATGAAACAGGCGCGCCATCACGTCTTCATTGTCGAGACGCTCACCGTTTAGGGCCATCGCGAGCAGCTCGCCGCCCATGACCTGGGGGGCGATCACCATGTCTGGGTGCACGCTGCGCACGCGCGCCATGTTGCGGCTGTGATTGACGGCCGCGACCGTGCGGGCGCTGCCGCCCAATTCCTTGACCGATAAAACCGCAAAGGCATTTTCCGAATCATCCGCCCACAGGGCCAGGACGGCGACGGCGTCCGGCACGCCGGCGAGGCGCAGTACGTCGAGATCGCTTGGATCGCCGACAACGATGTCGGCGCCCTCGAAATCCACAGCGGGGTTGTTCGCCGCCATCACCACCGTGACCGGCAGATGGCGCTGGAGGAGCTCGCGGCAGGTGTTGCGGGCCAAGGGTGTGTCGCCGATGATCACATAATGATTCTTGCGCTGCATGGTTTGTTTCTCCCCCTTCATAAGGCGCTGCATGCGGCCGGTCACGGCAGGCACGATGATCGCCGAGATGGAGGTTGCGAATACCGTGATACCGAGAATGATGATTGAAATGACGAAGAACCGTGCATCGATGGTCTTCGGGGTGATGTCTCCATAGCCGACCGTCGACATGGTCTCGACGGCGAAATACAAAGCGGTGGACAGTGTCGTGATCGGTGGCGAGAAACCGCCGCCCAGGACCAGGGCGCCAAAGACTGCGTAACCGATCAGCAGCAGCACGCTGATGGCGGCAAAGAGGGTGCCGGCGGCGAGGCTCGAACGGTCGAAATGGCGCTGGAAGATCAGCAGGGCCAGCAGTGTCAGGCCGTTGAACGCCGCCCATGCGGACGTCTGCAGATGGCCGTGCAGCGTGATGGCAAGGCTGGCCGCCGCCACCACGACGGCTACCGCCCAGGACAGCCGTGAACGCAGAAGAAGGCCAAGGGCCATGGCCACGAGGATGAGGCCGGTGATGGCCTGTGGCAGACCGTGCAGTGCGCTGCTGCGAAGGAATGCGGCCCATGCCCGTGATGGCGCGGACAAGCCGGCCAGGGCCATCAAGGGGCTCAGGTTCAAAACACCCAGTACGGCGACTGCCAGCGCAAGCGGCCAGTGGGGAAACCAGTTGTCGTTTCGCAGGCTGTCATGCCCGGCCCGCCACCACTGGCGCAGGCGGTTCCTGCGGGTCCAGTGAAAGAGGTACGCAAAGGAATCGTCGCGTTTTTTCATGCTTCTTCGCGCCGGGTTTTTGGGTGCGAGCCTATGCGCCACCGGTTCCCGGGCGCGCCGTTCATGGGCGATGCACGGCTGTGAGGCAATGCGCCGGTGCGATCGCGGACGTTTGCGCCGGATGGCTGATCTTTGCCGCGCCGAAACATCCCGCCTTCGCCGCAAGAGGGAACTGACCGGCCGTCTTGCCGTCGATGCCCTGACGCAGGCGGCCTGGGCGCTCAGTGCGTGCGGGCGCGCCGGTCAGGACATCTTTCCCCGTGCACGGGACGGCCGCCCGGTGTTGGTGAAACGCGAGATCGATCAGGCTCATCTCCTGGATCCGGTTGTCGAGGGGACAGCCGGATCACGGTTTTTCACATCCGGCGGCGGTCTGCGCTCTCGAAACCGTGTGGGCGGATCATTTGAAACGCCGCGTTCCACAAGGCCGTTTTCGTCGTGCCGCCCGCCACGGATTATCCAGGATGTCAGCATACTGGTGGGTCTGGCTGTGTCAAGCGGGTGCGCGGTGACGGGCGGCGCAAAGGACATTGGGGCCGGAACTTTTGGTGCGACCGGCCCGTCAGCCGCGGTCCGGGTGGCCCGAAGCCGCAGCCAACGGCACCCTCGCCACCGGGCCTTGGCGGGAATCGTAAACGGGCCAAGGGCCCGCGCGCCCAAGCCACAATGCGCCATGAGCATCATCCTTGATGCGCATGCGAACCACGCGCCCCGTGCGCACGCAGGGGTCGTCGTTTCGGGGGATTTCGGCTATCTTTGAAAAAGGGAGAGGCGCGCGCCTGCGCGCAGCGGACAATGCCAGACCCGGATCCGGGCGCATAACAAGAAATCCGGTCTGCGCAAAAAAAGGGGGGGTCATGGGAGCAGCGAGGCCGATGCGGGCCGGGAGCGGGAGGAGGGGTCCTGCGCCCAGGTTTGTCCCGCACCGCCACATGCTTGCGATCGCTTACTGGTTTGGTGTGCTGGGCACGGTCACGTTTGCTGTGCTCTACGGGCTCCACGCGTGGGCGCGTTACCGCGCGGAAAGCCGTGCGCGACTGGCGCTCATGACGGCCATGATCGCGGCCGCCACGCGCGAGGGGCTCAATGGTCAGGCTTCGCGCATGGCTTTTCTCGCCGAGCAGCTGGGCCCCATACGCCAGCTGCGCCATCGGCACCGGGTCAGCAGGCTGTTTTGGCAATATGAACGCGTATCGCCGGATATCACGAGTGTGGCGCTCATGACGCCCACAGACCGCGTGGTCGCGGCCACGGCCAAGGTGGCGCGGCATTTCATGCGGGTGTGGCGCCGCAATCCGCAACTGCAGGAGGATCTGCAAAGATCCATGCGCACGCCCGGGGTGTCGGTGCAAAGGCCGCTGTACGATCCCCAGACGCGCCACTGGCTTGTGTATGTCGGCTACACGGTCTGGCGCCGGACCGGCGGGCCGCGATACATGATTCTGGAAACGATGGATTTTCGGGCGTTCGGCCACGTCTTTGTGCATCTTCCCTTGATCCCCGGCCTTGCCGTCGGCCTTTTGCGCGGCGACTTCTATATCGAGGCGCGTGAACCGATTCCCCGTGACAACCTGCGTGATCTGATGGTGCGCCCGCAGAGCGGTATTCTGGTGCGCACACTGATCGCGTATCCGGATCGCCGCGCGGGGTTTTTCGAAGGGCTGGTCAGCGCCGATGACCAGTACCGCTTTGGCGCCTATGAGCGGGTCCGGGGTTATCCGCTGGTCGCTTTCGTGGATATGCCGCGCAGGCAGGAACTGCTTGGGTGGTGGCGCGGACAGGTGGAAATCCCGCTTGGCTTTCTGCTCGTCGCGCTTTTGTTCAGTGCGGTGGCCTACCACCGCATCCAGGTCCTCACGCGCCGCTGGGAGCGGGAGAAAGAGCGCCAGAAAAACATGCTGCGCAATCTGGCGGTCCACGATCCGCTGACGGGACTTTTGAACCGCATGAGCCTGACTGCGCTTTTGAAGCGCGCCATCGAGCGGGCCCGGCGTTACGAACGGCTCGTCGCCGTCGGCTTTCTGGATGTCAACGACTTCAAGCTCATCAATGATCGCCATGGGCATACGGTGGGGGATGCCGTCCTCAAGGAATTGGCCGCGCGGCTCAAGGGCGCCATGCGCAGTACCGACTGGGTGGTCCGTCTGGGCGGGGACGAATTCGTGCTCGTGATGGAAGGTCTGCAGGCGATCGAGGATCTCGGGGCCGTGATCGATCACGTCCATGCCGTGATCACCAAACCCTTTGTCGTGAACGATATCGCGTTACAGGTCCAGGTGAGCCTCGGCATCACGATCTACCCGGCCGATGACGCGGATGCCGATGGTCTGTTGCGGCATGCGGATCAGGCGATGTACGCGGCAAAGACGCAAAGGGGCGCGAAATGGGTGCAGATTTATGACCCCCACAGACCCCGTTTTGGAGGGGCCGAGGGCGGGTAAGCAGGGCGCAACCGCCAACCGCTGCGTTCGCGAAAAGCCGCAGGCCGCGTCGTGAAACGCGGGCATAACGGGGGGCCCGGTCTACTGCCGACATCCGGCGTACGCACAGGCCGCCCCTTGGCCCGACCGCAACGTCATCGGGGCCGGATTCGGACGGGCGGTCAGGCCGTCATGCCCCGGGGCGCAGCGGTCTTGCACGAAACGATGCGGGATGCGTCAACCAGTTCCGCCGCCGCATGAAAGCCGGCTGCGCCGATGCACCGGACACAGGGCGCGCACCGTTTGACGGGCGCCATGGCGGTTGGCGGCATCCCCTCGTTGCCTAAGAGGGGACACCACAGGGTGCGGCTGCGCACCCCCGCGCCAAGGCCCCCAAGGGCGCGCCCTCAATCGCCGTCTGCGGCTTCGAACGCCGCGACCGGTGCGTGGTGACGGGCGGCATACTGCGCAATGTCGTGCTGCACGCGCCGGTAGGAGGCGCGGCCCTTGGCGGCGATCCATTCCTGGCGCATCTGCGTGGGCCCCGGAACCTTGAGCAAGGTGGTCGGCGCATAGGCCTCCCGCGGCGGTGACAGGTGTTGGCCATGACGGTCCTGGTGCGCCCGATACCAGTCTGGCGACAGGATATGGCCCGTGGCTCCGGCTTCGCGGCGCAGCAGGGTGTAGTGGGAGCAGGGCCCCGCATTGAAACGTACCGGCACGCGCATGGGCAGCAAGGGCGTCGGCGCGAAGTCGGGATGGCGCGCCCAGATCCCGGTGAACACCCGGGCGTTCTGATCCCACTGCGAGAGCGGCGGCAGGCCGAACACCCTTTCCGTCGTCTTCAGGATGTTGACCTGGGAATAGTTTCGCGCCTCCAGTTTGCCGCGCTTTACCCAGGGGCCAATGGCGAGCGCGAGCGTGCGATGGGCATTGATGTGGTCGGCACCCGATTGCGCGTCATCCTCGGTCAGAAACACCACCATGTGCCGCCATTGGGGGGTGAGGGACAGATAATGGATGAACTGCGCGGTGGCGTAGTCGTTGTTGGCGACATAATAGTCAGGACTGTAGTAACAGGCCGCGCGTCCCGCGGTGTGGTCATCCGGCAGCCAGATGTAGATGAAGTGCGGGAATGCGTGGCCGGGATGGGCCTTCAGCCAGCGGATGGCGAGATGCACGCGCAGGGTGTCGAGCATCATGCGATCCCAACCCGGGAAACTGGCCGCCAGATGCGCCTTCATGGCATTTGAGATGGCCCCTGCGCGGCTGCGCGATACGAACTCCCCGAAGTCCTCGAATGAGACATGATGTGCAAGCAGGTCATTGAAAAGAAACAGCCGTCCGGGATAACTGATCCAGGGATTGGACCATTTGCCGAGGGCCGACAGATTCTCGTAGATGGCATAGGGGTTGTCGACGCCAAGCGGCATGCCGCCGGTGCCGCTTGCGCCGCCGGGGATCAGCGACTGTGTCCAGCCCGGGTTGGGCACGAGGCCGCGCTGTGAGTAGTACTCGGGCCAGGTGCGCTGGACAAAGTCGGAATCCGATGCGCCCGTCGTCCACTGGTGGCCCTGGGCCGTGACCTCGCCGTCGGCCATGAAATGCACAAAGAGCGTGTTGTGACGGGCGAGCGCGTACAGGTTCGGCAGTTCGCGGTGGCCGTAAAGATCAAGATCCGGATCGGCCCATGAGCCGGCCGGCCGGTAATCACCCAGATCCTCATCGAAGGTCTTGTTCTCCCGCAGGATGAAGACCACATAGTGGATGTGACGCGTAAGGAACGCGCGGACTCGCGTGTCGGTTCGCGCCCGGCGCATGCGCTGGCTGCGGCTGAAACCATCATGACGCAACGCGAGGCGGGTCCAGTGCGGCAGTTCGGCTGCGAGGTCTGGCAGCGCGATCTTCTGGACCAGACCGTGCATCATGTTCCCGACCCATTGGTGCTCGACATTGGGACCGGAGCCAAGACCCTTGGCGGCCACTGCGTAGAGGGCGTTGTGACCCACGGCCAGCGCCGTGGGGTACCATCCCGTGGGGATCAGCCCCAGCGGCCGGCCCGTACGCACGTCGAATACGGCAACGTCGTTGTTGCCGGCATTGGCAACGAACAGATCATGGCCGCCGATGGCCAGGGCATCGGGATAGCTGCCCGGCGGCGCGTGACGGTAGGGGCTGTCGTTTAGGATGCGCATGAGGCGCAGCGTGCGGGTGTTGATCTCTGCCACCCGGTCGACGTTGGCGAGCGTCACAAAGGCAAGCGGGCTACCGGGGATCGCCGTGACAGCCGTCGGGTGCACGCCGGCCTGGCGGTCGCTTGCAATCGCCCGTGGACCCACCGCGATGCGGCCCAGGACTTGCATGGTGCGGGGATCGACAATGGCGACCCCGTTGCCCGCCCACAGACTGACGATGAGCCGGTGGCCGCCGTCGCTCAGGGCGGCGGCATAGGGATAGGGCCCGATGTTGCGGTATAGGGTGTGGCCTGTGCGCAGATTGATGCGGGCCAGGCTGTTGGCGAGCATGCCCGTGACGTACAGGTGCCGTCCGTTGCGCCCGGGTACCACCGCGTCGGGGTAAAAGAGCCGCGCCTTGCCGACGTGATGGCCCTGGTACTGGTAGGGGTACTGGGTTGCCGGAAACGGCTGCCAGCGCAGCGGGTAGCGCCGTATGAGTCCGGCGCGGCCGTCATGCAGGCCAAATACGGCAACATCGTTGGTGGCGCCCCCGGCCGCGTAGAGGCGTCCGTGCGATCCGACCGCCAGCCCCTGGAAGAAGTTTTGCCGCGGCACCACCAACGCAGGTCTGGCGGTACGGGGCCCGCGGCCCGGGCGATAGGCCGCGATCTGCTGTTGGCGACGCAGATTCCGTGCATTGTAGAGTGTGATGGTCTGGGCGTTCGTGGCGCCGTTTGCCAGCACATACACAGTGCGGCCCCGGGTGACGACGGCGGTCGCAAAATTGGGTGTCCCGTTGATGCGGCCGACCGGACCCACGACCCGTCCCGTGGGCAGTCTATGCAGAAAAACGGGTGCGTTGACGGCATTGATGCGGGTCGCGCTTGCGACGTCGCGTGTGTTCGCGGGCGCACGCGCGTGGCAGACACCGATGGGGGCAAGCATCACGGTGCCGATGCGGATAAGGACCAAGCTTCGGATTCTGGGCACGCCAATATGCTCCTGGATCGCCGGATCGGACCGGCTTTCGCATCCTACGACAGTCATGTGACAAATTGCAGTGGCGGCCGCGTGTCCAAGGCGCGGTAGTCTGGCAGGGCCGCCGGGCAGACCGGACCTTTCGCGCGGGCGCTTCCTCCCGGTCGGCGCGGGCCTATGCCAAACCCCATGGACAGCAGGACCCGGAATCCTTCCGCCAGAGCCGCAACCGGCCGGGCTGCCGGGGACATGCGATCCGGAAAAAGAAGGGCGCCCCCGTCAAGCGCGAAACACACCATACCGCAAGGCCGGCGGGCCGTGCGCGGCAAGCCCGTGCAAAGCCTCCGGGGCAGGCAGGCCCGGGGTGCGGGCGGTCCCCCAAGGCGGCGCGTGGCCGACTTGAGGATTTCGATCCGGCGGTCTTCACCCTTGGCCGCCGCTGTGTGCGTCATCGGCGTCATGGCCGGGCACGGCGATCCTTAGGTCCGAGCTGCGCAAATGATCCCGGTTTTCTGTTGCGTTTTGTTACGATTGGACCTGCGACGCCATCTCTCAATCGGGTATCATGACTTTGCACAAGGGTGCTTACGGACGGCGCCCATCGACGATGGAGGGGTCCATTGCGACAGGATACGTGGAGTCTGGGTGGGGGCGGCCTTGCTTTGTGGTTTACGGGTCTGCCGGGCAGTGGAAAGAGCACGCTGAGTGTGGCGGTCGCCCGCGAGCTCGAACAAAGGGACAGCCGCCTGGTGACCATGCTGGATGGGGATGTGGTGCGCCGCATCCTGTCTCGTGGCGTTGGATTTAGCCGGACCGAGCGCGGTGACAATGTGCGGCGCATCGGGTTTGCGGCGAGCCTCGTGGTCCGCCACGGAGGCATCGTGATCATTGCGGCGGTTTCGCCCTATCGCGACGTGCGGGCTGAAGTGCGTACGCTCATCGAGGCCGAGCGCGGCCATTTCGTGGAAATTCACATGGATACACCCTTCTCCGAATGCGTCGCGCGCGACCCCAAAGGCATGTATGCGGCGGCGCTCGACGGCCGCCTGCCTCTTTTCACTGGTGTCGACGACCCTTATGAAAAGCCGCTGTCCCCGGATCTGCGGATTCCGACGCTTCTCTACAATCTGCCCGCTGCCCGGGATCTCGTCCTCGGTTTTCTTGATGAGCATCATTATCTCGTAAAGACCGGGCGCGTCGGCATCCGCTGACCACCAGGCGCTCCGGTCATCGGCCATCCTGCGTCCGGCAGGGCCGCCGCCGGCCTCACTTTGCCCTGTGGGGATGCGCGCACACTGCGCGCGACGTTTCCCGTGGGCGATGCCGATACAGGCGGCCCTTAAGGGTTCCCGCCGCGCAGACCGTGTCCGGTCCGGGAGGATCTGCCTTGGCGGTACACGGCGGCGGCCTTTTGGGCGACCTGCACACCCGGAAGGCCTTGCCGGCGCGGGCACAGGAGATCCGGGGCCGGGCCGACGTGCTAAGGGGCGCCAACCGCGCCGACGATCTGGGCGGTGGCGCAAAGGAAGGCTGCCCCGTGGCCGCCCATGCGGGGCGGGTTTCCCTGCGCATTTCCGCAACCGGCTTGATCTGGCAGCGACCGCTGCGCCGCCCGGTTGGTGGGCGCAGGAGACCGGGCGCCATTGGCCATGGGCCGCATGCCACCCGGTGCGCACGAAATCGTGGGCGGCGCCTGTCCCGATCCGGGGCTGACGGCGCGCGAGATCACGGCCTACGGCGGGTTCCATCCCGGTCTGCGGGCGTCGGCGGAGTCGCCGTAGATGTTCATCGGGCCTGTGGGGGTCGTGCTAGAATGGGTTTTTACACCTATCTGGCGCAACCCCATTCATGAGTCAAATTGCCGGCGCTCGGATTCGCGAGATTCCCTATAATTACACCTCGTTTTCCGATCGGGAGATCGTCATCCGGTTTCTCGGCGAACCGATGTGGGAAGTTCTAAACAGCCTGCGGTCGGCGCGGGTTACCGGACGTTCGGCCCGCATGCTGTTTGAGGTTCTCGGCGACATGTGGGTGGTGAGCCGCAACCCGTTCATCCAGGACGATCTGCTGGCACACGACAAGCGCCTGCGTTCACTGATCGAGGCTTTGCATCACCGGCTTGATCAGATCGTCATCCGCGCGCAAGGCAACCGCGAGGCGCTGTCCCTGGCCGAAAGCGCGCGCCGCGCGGTGGACACCTTCGAGGCGCGCTTTCCCCGGGAGCGGGCTCTGCGCAAGAAGGCGCTGCGCGTGCTGTCGCGGGTGACGCGGCGCGACAACATTGATTTCAGCGGCTACGCGCGCGTGGCGCATGTGACGGATGCCACCGACTGGCGGGTGGAACTGCCCTTCGTGGTGATCAGCCCCGACAGCGAGGCGGAGATCCAGAAGATCGTGCAAGGGTGCATTGACCTCGGGCTCACCATCATTCCGCGCGGGGGTGGAACCGGTTATACGGGCGGTGCCGTGCCGCTTTATGCGGACACGGCAGTGATCAACACCGAGAAGCTCGAGGCCCTGGGCCCGGTCGAGATGCGCGTGCTTCCCGGCGTCGATCGGCCGGTGCCGACGATTCGCGCCGAAGCCGGTGTCGTCACGGTGCGTGTGACCGAGAGCGCCGAACGCGCCGGGCTGTCCTTTGCCGTCGATCCGACCTCGCAGGATGCCTCGACGATCGGCGGCAACATCGCCATGAATGCGGGTGGCAAGAAGGCGGTCCTCTGGGGTACGACGCTCGATAATCTTGCGTCCTGGCGCATGGTGACGCCGGATGCGCTCTGGCTTGAGGTGGAGCGCGTCCACCACAATCTCGCCAAGATCCATGATCAGGAACAGGTGGAATTCGTCATCCGCCGCTATGAAGCGGACGGCAAAACGCCGCGCGGGTCGGCCGAGACCTTGCGTCTGCCTGGCGCCTCGTTGCGCAGGGTGGGGCTTGGCAAGGATGTCACAGACAAGTTCCTTGGCGGATTGCCCGGGATTCAGAAGGAAGGGTGTGACGGACTGATCACCTCGGCAGTCTTCATTTTGCACGAAAAGCCGGCTCACATGCGCACGGTATGCCTGGAGTTCTTCGGGGCCGACCTGCGCGAAGCGGTGCCCGCCATCATCGAAATCAAGGATTACCCACTGACCCACCCGGGGGTGGTTCTGGCCGGACTCGAGCATCTCGATGACCGGTATCTGCGCGCCATCCGCTACAGCACCAAGTCTCCCCGTCACGAGCGGCCGAAGATGGTTCTGCTCGCCGATGTGGCAGGCGAAGACGAACGGCAGGTGGGTGAGGCGGCGGCCGCCATGGTGCGCGTGGCCAACGCCCGCGCCGGCGAAGGGTTTGTGGCGGTGAGCGCCGAGGCGCGCCGCCGCTTCTGGGCCGACCGCGCCAAGACCGCCGCCATTGCCGCACACACCAACGCCTTCAAGATCAATGAGGACGTGGTGATTCCGCTCGAGCGCCTGGCCGACTACAGCGAGGGCATCGAGCGCATCAACATCGAGGAGTCGATCGGCAACAAACTGAAGATCATCGATGCCATCGGCGTCTATCTGCGCGAGGCGGGGGCCGATCTCAGTCCGCAGGGGGATTACGAGACCAGCGCGGAAGGCAGCGAAATTACCGCCGCCAAGGTACAGGGCGCGCTCCGCCACCTGGACGCCGTCCGCACGCGCTGGGCGCTCATGGGCAGCCATCTGGACCGACCGCTTGGCGAACTGCCGATGGTCATGTCCGACCTGCCGGCGGATCTCGCCGGGACCACCGTCATTCAGGTGCTGCTGCGCCGGGCTTTGCGCATCTCCTATCGCCGGGAGGTGGGGCATGTCCTGAACGACATATTCGGCGGCCAGCAGTGGGAGGCCGTGCGGCGCCGCATCCATGACATTCATGCGCAGGTGCGCACAAGCCGGCTGTTTGTCGCACTGCACATGCACGCCGGCGATGGCAATGTGCATACCAACATCCCCGTCAACTCGAACGATTACGAAATGATGCGCGCGGCCGACCAGATCGTCGACCGGGTGATGGCGCTCGCCACGGCGCTTGGCGGTGTGATCTCGGGTGAACACGGCATCGGCATGACCAAGCTGCGCTATCTCGACGCCGATGCGCAGGCCGCATTTGCAACCTACAAGAACGGCGTGGATCCGCATGGGCACTTCAACCGGGGCAAGCTGCTTGCCGGCGGCGGACTGGAGCGCGCCTATACGCCATCGCTGCGCCTGGTCCAGCAGGAGGCGCTGATCCTGGAGCGCAGCGAGCTTGGGGATCTCAACGACGCCATCCGCAATTGCCTGCGTTGCGGCAAGTGCAAGCCGGTCTGCACCACGCACGTTCCCCGCGCAAACCTGCTCTATTCGCCGCGCAACAAGATCCTTGCCACGGGACTTATCATCGAAGCCTTTCTTTACGAGGAACAGACGCGACGGGGTATATCCGTGCATCACTTCGACGGCATGGCGGATGTGGCCGATCATTGCACGGTCTGCCACAAGTGTGTGACCCCATGTCCCGTCGACATCGACTTCGGGGATGTGTCCATCCGCATGCGGGCGATCCTGAATGCACAGGGCAAGCGGCGCATGAGCCTGGGAACGCGGGCGTCGATGGCGTTTCTGAATGTCACGGATCCGGCGACCATGCGTTTTATGCGCACGGTTATGATCGAATGGGGATACAAGGCGCAGCAGATCGGTCATCGGCTGGTGCGCCATGCCGGGGGGCTTGCCCGGGCGACGCCGCCGGCGACCACCGGCAAGACGCCGTTGCCGGCCCAGGTGATTCATTTTTTCAAGAAGCCCATGCCGGCAGACCTGCCGCGCCAGACCATGCGTGCACTGCTTGGTGTGGAGGACAACAAGATCGTGCCGATTCTGCGCGATCCTGCCAAGGTGAACGACGACACCGATGCCGTCTTCTATTTCCCAGGTTGCGGGTCGGAGCGGCTTTTCAGCCAGGTGGGGCTCGCTACGCTGGCGATGCTCTATGCCGTGGGCACGCAGACGGTCTTGCCGCCAGGCTATCTCTGCTGCGGGTATCCGCAGACATCGGTGGGTGACGAGGCGCGGGGGCGCAAGATCACGACG
>JAJYPD010000028.1 GCA_021795715.1 Pseudomonadota bacterium | reverse complement strand
CTTCCGATCTCACAGCATAACGCGCATGACAGATCGCCCCGATGGCCGCCGCGTCGCCCGGTTCCTGGTGCCCGAACTGATCACAGGGAAAGCCGAGAACGACAAAACCCTGGTCGCGGTATTTCCGGTAAAGCGCTTCAAGAGCCGCATACTGGGGCGTATAACCGCATAGGCTTGCCGTGTTGACAACCAGCACCACCTGTCCCTTGTAAACATCAAGCGGCACCACCCCGCCCGCGAGCCCCTCCGCCGACAACCCGTACAATTCACTCATGACTGCCTCGACCGATCTGCGTCCCGCGCAAAACCCGATTATCCCCGAAACAAGACGATGCGCCACCTAACCGCACATGGCTTGGCATCGTTGCAAGACTTCAACTTATGTTCTATAGTCAGAACATGCAGAAGTCGACTGCACTGAGCGTCTTCGAATCCCTTGCCTCCGGCATCCGTCTGGATGTCTACCGGCTGCTCGTGCGCAAGGGCCCAGAGGGCTTGGTCGCCGGCGAAATCGCCGCAGCCCTCCAGTTGCCGCCGACCAATCTTTCTTTTCATTTCAAGGCCTTGACACAAGCAGGCCTGTTGACCGTGGAGCCGGAAGGGCGCTTTCAGCGCTACCGGGCGAATCGGGGCCTCATGCGCGACTTGATTGCTTATCTCACGGCCGAATGCTGCGCGGGCCACCCCGAACAGTGTGCGGACCTTTATCCATCCACCGGCGACACCGAGCCCTTACCCCTGTCCGGACACGACACGATGAACATCCTTTTTCTTTGCACCGGCAATTCGTGCCGCTCGATTCTCGCCGAAGCCACCTTCAATCACCTGGCGCCCGCCTCCTGGAAGGCCATGAGCGCCGGCAGCCAACCGACCGGCAAGGTTCACCCGCGTTCCCTTGCGCTTCTGGCCCGCGAGGGAATTGCGGCCACCGGCTATCACAGCAAATCCTGGGACGACCTGCCGCTTACCCCGGACATCGTCGTCACCGTCTGCGCCCATGCCGCCGGCGAAACCTGTCCTGCTTACCTGGGTCCTGCCATCCGCACCCATTGGGGTGTCGAGGATCCCGCGCGCGCCACCGGGACGGATGCCGAAATCGACGCGGCCTTCTTCTGCGCATACCGCATATTGCGCGCCCGCATCGAGGCATTTCTGGCGCTGCCCTGGCCTGCGCTTTTGCATGATCGCGCAACCCTGCAGGGGGCGCTCGATCGCATCGGCACCCTGCAGCCCTGACCACCCCTTTGCGAGGACACCAAACCCATGAACAGCAACATCATCCAGATCTTTGACCCGCCACTTTGCTGCAGCAGCGGAGTGTGCGGCACAGAAGTTGACCAGGCGCTTGTGGATTTCGCCGCCGATCTGGCCTGGGCCAAACGCCATGGCGCCCGCATCGAGCGCTTCAATCTGGCGAAACAGCCGCTTGCCTTTGCGCAAAACGCGGCGGCAAAGGACTTCCTCGATCGCTCCGGTGCCGACGCACTGCCGCTCATCCTGGTCGATGGCGCCATCGCGCTCGCAGGCCGCTATCCGCACCGCGCCGAACTCGCCCGCTGGATCGGCCTTTCCGAACCTCTGCAGGCATCCTCTTCAGGCGGCTGTTGTGCGGGCGGCAACTGCTGCTGACCGCATGTCCACCGCCACGCGATTCCTGGAGAACGCACCCCGCCATCTCTTTTTCACCGGCAAGGGGGGTGTGGGCAAGACGTCACTGGCCTGCGCAGCCGCCTTGCGCCTTGCCGAACAGGGCCTGCGCGTCCTGCTCGTCAGTACCGATCCGGCCTCCAATATCGGCCAGGTCTTCGGGGTTGCCATTGGTCACCGGATCATGGCGCTTCCGGGTGTCGCGCGCCTTTGGGCCCTCGAGATCGATCCGCAGGCCGCAGCCCAGACGTATCGGAACCGGATCCTCGATCCGGTGCGCGAAAGCCTGCCCAAGACCGTAGTGGATCGCATCGAAGAACAGCTGTCCGGCGCCTGCACGACCGAGATTGCAGCCTTCGATGAATTCACCAGTCTCCTCGCCGATTCCACCTTAAACCGCGACTTCGATCACATCGTTTTTGATACGGCGCCCACGGGACATACCATCCGCCTCCTGCAACTGCCGGGCGCCTGGAGCGGCTTTCTGGAGAGCGGCCCGGGAGACACGTCGTGTCTTGGGCCGCTGGCCGGTCTCGACAAGCAGCGCGCCCAGTACAAGGCCGCGGTCAACACCCTCGGCGACCCGGAGCAAACGCGGTTCGTTCTCGTCGCCCGCGCGCAACACGCAGCACTCATGGAAGTGGCCCGTACCTGCGATGAACTCGTTGCCATCGGTCTTGCCCAGCACCATCTCGTCATCAATGGTCTGCTGCCGGCGGCGGAGGCCGGGCAGGGCGCACTGGCCGCGGCGATCTACCAGCGCGAACAGGCCGCTCTCGCGGCCCTTCCCAAGACCTTGCAGGCACTCCCCTGCGACCGGATCGCACTCAAACCCTTCAACCTCGTCGGTCTCGGGGCCCTGCGCGCTCTGCTAGACGACACCGTCTTGCTCACGGACCCCCCCGGCGACCTGCGCGCGCCTGCGCCGACCGAGACACTGGCCACGCTGGTCGATGCGATTGCAGCCGGTGGCCATGGTCTTGTCTTGTTCATGGGTAAAGGGGGCGTAGGCAAAACAACACTCGCGGCGGCCGTGGCAGTGGCGCTCGCCCGGCGGGGGTTACCGGTGCACCTCACCACCTCGGACCCGGCCGCCCATCTCGACGCCACTTTGCAGGGCGCGACCGCCCATCTCACGGTAAGCCGTATCGATCCCGAAAAGGAAGCGGCACGTTACCGCGAAGAGATCCTCGCCACCGCCGGCATCGCGCTCGACGCCGAAGGACGCGCCGCCCTCGAAGAGGATCTTCGTTCGCCCTGTACCACGGAGATCGCCGTCTTCCAGGCCTTTGCGCGAACCCTCGAAGAGGCGCGCACCGCCTTTGTGGTCATAGACACCGCGCCCACCGGGCACACGCTATTGCTGCTCGATGCCACAGGCGCCTACGATCGCGAAAGCGCCCGACACCGCGACCCGGTGACACCCACACAGACGCCGATGCAACAGTTGAAAGACTCCCACCAGACCAAGGTGCTCGTTGTCACGCTCGCCGAGACCACCCCCGTCCTCGAGGCCGCCCTCCTGCAGGCCGATCTGCGGCGCGCGGGTATCGAACCCTGGGCGTGGATCATCAACAGCGTGGTACACGCAAGCGATGCGACATCGCCTCTCCTACGCGCCCGCGCCCACCGCGAGCGCCCGGAAATCGCCCGGGTATTACAGGAACACGCGGGACGCGTAGCGTTGGTCGGCCTGGCTCGCGAGGAACCAATCGGCCTTGCGCGCCTGCAGGCCCTGGTCGGCGACAACCTGGCAGGCCCCGCCTGAATTAGGACGACACGCACCATCAGCGCCCCCCCCGATAGGGACATCCATCCACAGAATACACACTCCACCACGTCAGGCGTTTGCCGTACGGGCCTCCCCGAGCTTTTCCAGATATTGCGTTCCCCACACCTGCAGCGCCGCGAGCACGGGCTCAAGACTCAAGCCAAACTCGGTGAGCGCGTACTCCACCCGCGGGGGCACTTCGGGATACACCGTGCGCCCAATAATGCCGTCGCTCTCCAGTTCCCGCAGTTGGCGGGTAAGCATCCGGTGTGTCACGGCCGGCATCAGGCGCAGCAGTTCGTTGAAGCGGCGCGTCTTTCTAAACAGGTGAAAGAGGATCACACCCTTCCATTTGCCGCCGATCACCTCGACGCAGGCCTCGACCGGACACCCCGGATTGCAGTCGTATCGCTTGTGCCGCATACATCCTCCCGGTATACAAACTGTCCCTGCCTAACATTTTTGTACATTCTTACAACAATACACCGAATCCTCTAGCATGCTGGGACCATCGTCAACTGCCCCGTGGAAATAAATGGATACGAAAACCGCTATCGAAACGCGTCGCGCCATCAAGCACTTCGACCCAACGCACCGGATGACGGAATATGAGATCCGCGAACTTCTCTCTCTTGCGATCCTGTCCCCAACGGCCTTCAACATACAGAACTGGCGCTTCGTTGTGGTACGCGACCCCGGGATCCGCGCCGCGCTGCGCGCGGTCTCGTGGATGCAGCCGCAGATCACGGAAGCCTCCCTGCTTGTCGTGATCTGCGCCGACATTCACGCATGGCAGAAAAACCCGGAGCGCTATTGGCGCCACGCTCCCGAGGATGTCCGCGCACGCGTCCTCGAAGCGATCAATACTTACTACAGCGGGCGGCCACAGGTGCAGCGCGACGAGGCCATGCGCTCCTGCGGACTCGCCGCGCAAACTTTGATGCTCGCCGCACGCCACTTCGGTTACGATTCGTGTCCGATGGATCTGGCGGATTTCGATGACGCCGGCCGCCTCATAAACCTTCCAGAGGATCATGTCATCGGTCTTTTCGTCGCGATCGGCAAAGGCCTGCGCGAACCGTGGCCGCGCGCGGGTCAATTGTCTTTGGATGACGTCATTATCAACGACTGTTTCGTTGCGGACGGTGCGTAAACCGGCGCGCACTGCCAAACGGGCTCGCCGCGCCCGTGGTGAGACTACGGACCGGGATACTGCGCATACACCGGGATATCGTCCCCTCCGCAGGACCATGGCGCGCGCGAATCCCAGAAAATCCGTGCCTGCGGCTGCATGGGGATGTCGCTGTCTATGGATCCCGCCGGAATGACGATAAAACCGGTCTCCGCGACCAGACGCGGCACGGCACTGCCACAATGGCCGCAAAACTGCCGCGTGAAGCGTTTTGCCTCCGGCACCCTGAAGGTCTTCAGAAGGCTCTCGCCCCGAAGCCACCGGAGGATGCCGTTTGCCACCATCACATTGCTGGCATGCCCTGTGCCCGTGGCCTTGCGGCAGCGGCGGCAGTGGCAATGATAGAACCTCGTGGGTTCACCCTGAATTTCGTAGACGACCGATCCGCACAGGCAACTCCCTTGCAACACCGTTGTGCTCATCACACATCCTCACAGGACGCGCACCGCCCAACGGCGGCCCGCCAAAAGATCAAGCGGCCCCTCCTGGGGGGTCCGCAATGGGGGCGCTAACGCCGCCCGCCCTTGGTGTCAGAAAAACGCGGGGTGCCGCCGAGCCGTTCCGTGGCATCCCCCATAAACGCCACAAACGCGCGTGTCGTGTGCGACTGATACAGGGGCTGGGGGCTTGCCATATAGAGCGTCCAGCGGATACCGTCGGGGACGGGTATGCGCCGCCCCACCACCTTCCAGTCGGTATGGCGGTGTAAGGCCGCGGCGGTGATGAAGCCGATGCCAAGGCCCGCCGACACGGCGGTGCCCACCGCCTCGACGCCGGTCACCTCGATCGATTGCCGCGGGACGAGCCCTTCTGCCGCAAAGGCGCGCTCTATGGTGCGGCGAATGCCTGAGTACCGCTCGCGCCAGACGATCGGATAGGCCAGCAGATCCCGCCACCCGATGTGTTCCTGTGCAAGCAGCGGATGACCCTCCGGAAAAGCGGTGAGGATTTCGTCCTGCAGCCAGGGGGTGACGGCGTAATAAGAGGGCAGCTCTTCGAGATCAAGACCCCCTTCCAGAAAAAAGAGATCCCAGTCCGGCACCGAGATCTCCCGCCAATCGATGACGCCGCCGCGCATGTGCACGTCGATGTCCGGGTATTGTTCCCGGAACGCCACCAGATAGCGCGACAGAAAATAGCTCGCGGCGGTGTTGGTGGCGACGATGCGTAACAGGCCCTCGCGTAGGCGCTGACGCCTCGCGATGATGTCGTCGCACTCCTGCGTCAGATGCCGCAGCCTGCGCGCCATCGGCAATAAGGTCTCGCCTGCCGCCGTCAGATGAATACCGCCCGTACCGCGGATGTACAGCGGTTCACCGACCGTCTGCGCGAGTTTCTGCAGCCGCTCGGTGATGGCAGGCTGGCTACGATGCAGCACGCGCGCCGCCGCGCTGATACTGCCGGTCTCCACCACCGACAAAAAGGTAAGCAGCAGTTCGGTATCCACTCCCATCGGCTTCTCCTATGGATCGGATCAGTATATCCGATTTGCCCTCTCTACCGCCGCCCGCTATCGTGCCCGCTCACCTCGCATACATAGAGAAGAGACGCCGAGTCACGCCCATGCCACACCCGTCCGCAGACGATCGTCCACTCTCCGCCGCGGGTGTCCTCTGGCTGAACGCCGCCATCGGCATCGGCCACTTTCTCGTGCTCTTCAACACCGGCGCCTACCTGCCGATGATTCCGCGCGTTGCCGGCAGTCTCGGCGTGGATCCGGCCTTCATCGATTGGACACAATCCAATTTTTTCCTGGCGATGGCACTGGCCTTTGTCACCGCCTCATTGTGGGCAGCGCGCCTTGGCGAGACCCAAAGTCTTCTGTGCGCCTTCGCGCTCTTTGCGCTTGCCGCTCTCATCTGCACCGCAACACACGACTATGACGTGTTTCTCGCCGCGCGTATGCTGCAAGGATATGCCGGCGGACTGACTATCCCGCTGTCGCTGACCCTGATCCTGCGCCACTACACGCCAAACCGGCGGCACATCGGACTGACCTTGTGGGGTGTGGCGGCGATCACACCTTTCACCCTGGGGCCTGCACTCGGCGGCTGGATCACCGACAACCTCGGCTGGCGTGCGCTCTTTTGGCTCGACATTCCGGTGGCTTTGCTTGTGACCCTATGGCTTTACGCGCTCGCGCCGCCTGCGCGCACCCAGCGCCCGCAAGACCCTGTCGACTGGCTGGGTCTTGCCGCTCTCGTCACGGCACTTCTGTCTCTGCAGTCGGCCTTGAATGTGAGCGAGGTGACAGATTGGCTGCGCACGCCCCGGGTGGTCCACCTGCTTGCGCTGGCCGCAGTCGCGGCAATCCTTTTTTCTGTCCGGTCGCAACAGGTGCGTCACCCCGTAGTCGATGTGGATCTGCTGAAACGGCGCAACTTCGCCGTGGGCGGCGCGGTGCTCTTTCTGACGGCGTTCTGGTTCCAGGGCCTGCTTGCGCTCTATGTCGTACAGTTTCAGCTGCTCTTTGGCTATTCGGCGTGGCGCGCGGGACTGCTGCTGTTGCCGATGGCGTTTTTCTCCAAAATCACCTCGGTCCTGACGCACCGCATTTTGCACCGCGCGGATCCAAGGTTCCTCGCCACAACGGCGCTCTTGGGCTTTGCGGCGACAAGCCTCTGGGTGTCCTCGTATGATCGCACGGCGTCCTTCACCGCCCTTTTGTGGCCACAGGCCGTGACCGGCGTGTTTCTGGGGCTGCTGTTCCCGCCGTTTGCAGCCATCGCGCTTTCGGGTCTCCAGGGCACGCGCGAGCTGCGCGGTGCCGCGTTCCTGAATCTCTTGCGCGCAGGCGGCCAGGCGCTTGGCATCCCGGCGATCACCGTGCTCTGGTTGCGCCGCCGCGCCCTCCATCTCCATTTCCTCGGCGAAGGCGACGTCTTCACGGCCATCGCCCGGCACCGCGCGGCCCGCACGCTCGCCGCACACGGCCTGACCCCGGCGCGTGCCCGCGCAGAACTCGCCGCATCGGTCGCGCACCACGCCGGGATGCTGGCCTTCAACGAGGTCTTTTATATCGGCGGACTTGCGTTCGCCCTGCTTGCTTTCCTGCCGATATTCGCGTGCCACACCGTGTTTGCCGAACCCGATTTGCGGGTCGATCTGGCCATTGTCGAATTGGTGGAACCCTGATGCGCCCGGCCCTTTTGTTGCCCTGTCTCGCTTTCCTGCTCGGGGGTTGCGCCCATCTTCCCCGTGCGCACGCACCCGCGCCGGCGCGGCCAGACGGCCTGCGCGATCTGGCGGGCATGGCCGCGCGCGCGGGTCTTGGGAAGGGTGCGTGGCCGCACACGGCGTGGTGGACCGCGGCCCGCCTGCCGGCACTAAACCACCTCATGACAGCGGCCTTGCGCGATAACCCAGGTCTTACGGCCGCTTTTTCCCGGCTTATGGCCGCACGCGCCGAGATCCGCGCCGCACAGTCCGCCGAATACCCCCATATAGACGCGCAGGCGCTCATGACACAGGCGTACTTTTCCCGTCAGGGACTGCACACGACCGCCAACGGCACGCATGTCCTCTACACCGAAGTCGACCCCCTGTTGGCTTCCTACCACGTCGCCCTTTGGGGGCGGACACGGGCGGGGATCCGCGCCGCGGTGGGCGCAGAACAGGTCGCCCGCGCAGAGCAGGCGCAAGCGCGCCTGCTGCTTGCCGCGCGCATCACCTGGCACTATTTCGCCCTCGCAGGCGACCGCATTCGCGCACAGGATCTTGCCCGCACCAAACGGCTGCAGACACAACTGCTCAGACTGACCCGGAAGCGGCTGCAGCTTGGCCTGACCTCGGCCAGCGCCTTCTATCGCGCCGAGCGCGCACGCGCGGCGACCGCCGGGGCGCTGGCCACGGTGGTGGCCGACATGCGCGTAGAACGCCATATCCTCGCAGCGCTCGCCGGGCACGGACCGCGCTTTGGCCGGGGCATCGTGGCGGTCCTGCCGCACCGGACGCATCTCGTGCTGCCGCGCGACCTGCCGCTCGCCCTCGTGACACACCGGCCCGACATCACCGCCGCGCGCGCCGCCCTCGCCATAGCGGCCGCACGCGTGGGGGCCGCACGCGCCGCCTTTTATCCCGACATCAACATCGCCCTTTTTGCCGGCTGGAACAGCGTTCATCTCGCCAGCCTCTTTAGTCCCGGCAACCTGGCCCACGCGATCGGTCCGGTCATTACGCTGCCGATCTTCGAAGGAGGACTCCTGCGGGCGCACCTGCGCGCAGACGGCGCCCTCTATCACGCCGCCCAGGCCCACTACCGCCACACCATCCTAAAGGCCGTGCAACAGATCGCCGACCGGCTTGCCCGCTGGCGCGCCGTCTCCCGGCGCCTGCACCTCCAATACGCATCGACCCAAGCCGCTGCGCGTCTCATGGTGCTCGCCCGTGCAGCCTATCGTGCCGGACTGACCGGGCGGCTGGCGGCGATCCGCGCCCACATAACCCTCCTGCGCGCCCGTGCGCAACTTGCGGCGGCCGGAACCCGCAACGCGCAAGCCTGGGCGCTGTTGACATCCGCCCTCGGGGGCGGCTACCACGAGGATCACCATCAATGACCGATCAGCCTGTCCGCGCCGCTTTAGCGACCGACCGCCGCACGCAGCGCGCAGCCCGCATCACCGTGGCGGCGGTTGTCGTCGCCCTGGGAGGCCTCGCCTGGTGGTACGAAACCACACGCCCGATCGTCACAACCAATGATGCCTATGTGGAGGGCAACATCGTCCCGGTCGACGATCAGACATCAGGCACCATCCGCCAGGTGCTGGTGCGCAACACCGAATTCGTCCATGCCGGTCAGGTCATGGCTGTGGTGCAGGCAGACCGCGCACAGTTGCGTTTGCTGCACGCTGAGGCGCATCTGGGCGCCGTCGTCCGCCGCGTCCGCCACGCGTTCGCCGAGGTGAATCGTCTGCATGCCGAACGTATCGCCGATCTCGCCATCCTCTACAAAGACGAAGCGGATCTTGCGCGCTACGAGAAGGCACTGCCTTCGGGTGCGATCGCCCCGATCCGGGTCGAGGATGCGCGCGCTGCCGTACGCGAGGCCGCAGCCCGGGTCGCAGCCGCCGTCGCCGCCCTCAAGGCGGCCCGCGCCCTCGTCGCCCACACCACCCTCGCCACCAATCCGCGCGTGCGTGAGGCCGCGGCCACAGTCGAGCTTGCCGACATCCTCTGGGCGCGGCGCATCATCCGTGCACCCCTATCCGGCTATGTCGCCTCCCGCCGCGCTTATCCCGACGCGATGGTGCACCCAGGCGAACGCCTCTTCTCGGTGATTCCGCTGCATGAGCTGTGGGTGGTGGCAAACATCAAGGAAACCGAGATGGCGCACGTGCGCCCCGGGGAACCGGTACATCTCATCAGCGACTACTGGGGCGGCCGGGTGACCTACCAGGGGCGTGTACTGGGCCTCATGCCCGGCGCCGGCAGCGCCTTCAGCGTCCTGCCGCCGGACAATGCCACCGGCAATTACATTCACATCGTCGAGCGCGTGCCGGTGCGCATTGCTCTGCCGGATCAGGCGTTGCGCCGCCACCCGCTGCGACCAGGCCTGTCGATGACCGTGCGCATAGACCTGCGTTCTCGCGGAAATTCGGTGCTGCATCCCCTCACCCGCACACCGCGGCGTGACGACCGCACCCACATCGCCCGCGGCGAGCGCCGTGCGGCGCGCGCGCTCGCGGCATCCTTGATCGCCGCAAACAGCTGAGACCGCCTGGGGCAGAAAAACAGGCAGACCCAGTGGCCGCGGGCCACCAGACGCGCTATGCTTGCGGTTATTTGATGCAGCACACTGCCATGGCACACTGGGTTCTGGCCACACTGACCCACCTCATCCAGATCGCCGCCCCGCTTGTCCATCATTACGGGCTCTGGGGGCTGGTCGGGGTTCTTTTTGCCGAAAACATCGGGGTCATCTTTGCGCCGGGCGAGGCCATGGTGGTCGCGGCCGGATTTCTGGCTGCCAAGGGGTTTTTCGGTATCGATGAGGTCCTTGTGCTCGCAATCCTCGCCGCCATCACCGGTGGCTATGCGGCCTACGCGCTCGGCACGCGCCTTGGTCACGCGCATCTGGTGCGTCACGGCAAGTATCTTTCCATCACCCCGAGAATGATCGAGCGCGTGCATGACATGCTGCGCCGTTTCGGCGCTCCGATCCTGATCCTTGGCCGCTTCATCGTGCCATTGCGCCAGCTGCAGGGATATCTGGCCGGCAGCGCCGAAATGGGCTTTCGGCCGTATGCTCTCTGGAGCACGGTGGGCGCCGCGCTTTGGGTGATCACCTGGGGCGGCGGTGCCTGGTGGCTGGCGCAGTCGATTCCCGGCTAAGGACCGGCCGCGCCGCCCTCGGGCGTCAGGCCGGCGCTGGCCGGCGCGGCAGCGGCACGTAGCCCGGCAGGGCCTCGATACGGCCAAACCAGGCGCGAACGGCCGGATAGTCGGCGACCGAAAACCCGTCGGGGAGCGTTGCCGTATCCTGATCCAGGAGCGCCGCGTACGGATAACAGGCGACATCGGCGATTGTGGCGTGATCACCCGCAAGCCAGTCGGCGTTACGCAGCTGCCCGTTGAGCGTCTGCAAGGCGGTGCGGGTCAATCGCGCAATCTCGCTCCATTCACCGCTGCGCGCAAACTCGCTTTGCAGCTTCAGCAACCGGGCACGCGCCCGCGAGGTGCCATAGCGGCCTTCGTTCTGCTCAACCACCAGCCACTGCATGACCTGCGCCATGGCAAACGGCTCCGTCGGCAGCCACATCTCACCGCCAAAGCGGCGCGCCAGACACACGAGGATCGCCGTGGAATCCCAGATGACGCGGCCCTCGTCTTCGAGCACCGGCACCTGGCCGCGGGGATTCAAGCGCAAAAACGCATCCGTCTTCTGTTCGCCCACATCGATATTCACCGGCACCCGCTCGTAGGCGATGCCAAGACATGACAGCATGAGCCGGATCTTGTAACAATTGCCAGACCGCTCGAGATCGTAGAGTTTCATCCTGCCCCCGTCCTGATACGAAACCGTTCTGTGCTGTTAGCGCGCCACCGGACGCGCCGGATCGGTGATCCAAGCGCTCCACGAACCGATATACACCCGTCCCAGCCCGAAACCCGCCTCATACATGGCAAGCGCATTATGGCAGGCCGACACCCCGGATCCGCAATAATGCACGACCTCGTCGGGACGGCGTCCGCCAAGGAACGCGCTGAAGTCGGCTCGCAGCTCCGCGGCGGGCCGCAGACCGCGCGCCTTGGTCAGATTGGTTTCGAAGGGATGGTTGACCGCCCCCGGAATGTGACCTGCCACCGCGTCGAAGGGCTCCACCTCACCCCGAAAGCGCGCCGCGCCACGGGCATCCATGAGAACCCACCGGCCGCGCGCCGCTTCATCGAGCAGATCGGCGGTCTCCACCACCAGATCGTTGCGCACGACACCCTCAAAGGCATAGGTCACAGGGGTCGCCTCGGGCCGCACATCGGTCACCGGAAAACCGGCCTTGCGCCAGGCCATGAGGCCCCCATTCAGGAGATAGACCTGCGGATGGCCGATCCAGTGCAGCATCCACCACAGGCGGCTTGCGTAGACGCCGGCATCCTGATCGTAGACCACGACCGGCCTATCGCGCGTCACGCCGCAACGTTCGAGCATGGCCACAAGCTGCGCCGGCGGGGGCAGTGGGTGGCGGCCATTGTCCCCGGTATGGGGTCCCGCCAGATCCGTTTCCAGATGGGCGTAATGGGCGCCCGGGATATGGGCTCCGTCATAATACTCGGGCCCTTCCAGGGGGTCACTCAGGACAAACTGGCAATCGAACACGGCCACAAAACGGCCTTGTTCCTGCCAGGCGTGAAGTTCAGATGGCTCGATCACGGCTTTCATGGTTTTCACTCAGCAACTCAGGAGACGGCGCACTTCTTCCAGGGCTTCGGCCAGCATCTCGAGGATATCCCGTTCGCTGGAAAGCGACGGCGGCTCGGCGGCTGCCGCCATGTCCGCAGCCGGCGCGGGGCGCTGCGACAACCGGTTGCGCGCGCCGCTGATCGTAAAACCCTCGATGTAGAGCAGGCTGCGGATCTCGCGGATCAGCTGCACATCATGACGCTGATAATAGCGCCGGTTACCCCTTCGTTTGACGCCTTGCAGTTTGGGAAATTCCTGCTCCCAGTAACGCAGGACATGCGGTTTAACCTCGCACAGATCGCTTACCTCGCCGATTGTGAAATACTTTTTGGCAGGTATGGGCGGCAGTTCGTGGTTAACCGCGGGATCGCGCATGAGCGTCGACACGCTCCTTCAGTTTGTGACTGGCGCGAAACGTGACCACGCGCCGCTCGGCGATCGGAATTTCCTCTCCGGTCTTGGGGTTGCGTCCCGGCCGACTGTTTTTGTGGCGTACCCCGAAATGGCCAAAGCCAGACAGTTTGACCGGCTCTCCGTTGCCGAGGGACTGGCAGATCTCTTCGAAAAAGAGTTCGACGAACTCCTTGGCTTCGCGTTTATTGAGTCCAATTTCCGCAAATAAAGATTCCGCCAGATCCGCCTTCGTCAGTGCCATGGTACCTTCCCTTGTCGCCACAGTAGTTTTTGTTGTTTTGGGTGGTTTTCAGGACCTCTGCCGCAGCCGCGCCCCGTAGGCCGTTTCCAACGCACTCAGGGTGCGGGCCATGACATCATCGACCACCTCATCTGTAAGAGTGCGCGAGAAGTCCTGCAAGGTCAAGCCTAAGGCCAAACTTTTCTTTCCAAAATCAAGGCCTTCGCCTTGATAGACATCAAAGAGCACGAGTTCCCGCAAAAGGGGTCCGGCGGCTTCCCGGGTGGTTTTCAGGATGTCGCCCGCGGCCACCTGCGCGCGCACGACGAGGGCCAGATCGCGGCGAATGGCCGGGAAACGGGGTGGCTCGGTTACCTGCACCACCATCGGGCGCATCAGAGGCGTCAGCTCAAAGACGTAGACCGGTTCATCAAATCCAAGCCGCGCCCGTTCCCGCGGGTGCAATCCGCCCAGGGTGCCGACCACCTGTTCGCCCACCACCAGCACCGCCGACTGGCCGGACTGCAGATGGGGTTGCGGCCGCGCGACGAGCGTCAGATCCAGTCCCAGGATCTGACAGAGGGCCTCGATGTCGCCCTTGATATCAAAGAAATCGACCGCCGCGCGCGGATTAGCCCAGCACTCGGGGTGGCGCGGACCGAGGATCAGACCCGCAAGGCGCGTCACTTCCCGCACCTCTCCGCCGTGCGGTTCGTAGCAGCGCGCCAGTTCGAAAAGCCGCAGCCGGGTCTGCTGGCGGTTCCGATTGTACTGGGCGACCCGCAAGAGGCCCGGCAACAGACTAAGCCGCAGGCTCCCCCACGGCCCGGCCAGCGGGTTACGCAGGTTCACCGCCCCTGAAAACCCGAGCGCTTCCTGGTCGGCGGCATCGACGAGACTGAATGTCATCACCTCGTTGTATCCGCGGTCCATGAGGAGCCGTTTGGCGCGGGCGAAGACATCGGCTTGCGGTGCCGCCATCCCGCTGGCGACCGGCAGTTCCCGATCCGGAATGTGGTCGTAGCCATAAAGCCGTGCAATCTCTTCGATGAGGTCGATCTCGGCTTTGATGTCGAAACGAAAACTCGGCGGCCAGACATCGTATCCCCGTTTGACGGGCACGATCTTCATCGCAAGCGACCGCAGCAGCCGCTTGATCTCGACGGTGGGAATGGCCAGACCGAGCAGCGATTCGATCTGCGCAAAACGCAACCGGATCGCCTCACCCGCTGGCGCCTTGTCCTCGAGCCGCCAGACACGCGGCGCGCTCACGCGCGCCTCACCGGCCTGCTGCAGCAACCAGGCCGCCTGCGCGAGCGCCGCACCCGGCAGTTCCGGATCGACGCCGCGCTCAAAGCGCAAGGCGGCATCCGTCGTCAAACCAAAACGCCGCGCCGTGCGCGATACGACCGTCGGCTCGAAGGTGGCCGCTTCCAGCAAAACGCGGGCCGTCTGCGTCGTGATCCGCCCGCGCATGCCCCCCATGATGCCCGCCAATGCAATCGGCCCCTGCTGGTCGGCAACGACAAGATCGTGGGTCTCGAGGCGCCGCTCACTGCCATCGAGCAAAACGATCACCTCGCCGGCCTCGGCCCAACGCACCTCCACCGCCCCGACAACCGCGTCGGCATCAAAGGCGTGCATCGGCTGGCCGCGGTCAAACATGACATAATTCGTTACATCGACGATGGCGCCCGCCGTCTTCTGGCGCTGATGGCGCAGCCTCTCGCGCAGCCAGAAGGGTGCCGCAGACCAGGCACCCATCTCGACAAGACACAGGCAGTAGTGGCGGCAGCCGCTGGCGGCGGTGACCGAGGCCTCCGGTGCCTCGCCGCTCAAACGCGGGCGGTATTTGCGCGGCGGCCGCACCCGACCCATGCAGAGGGCCGCCACCTCCCGGGCAAGCCCCTGCACGCTCAGGCAATCGCCACGGTTCGGCGTCACCGACACGTCCAGGAAGCGCTCGTTACCGACATAGTCGGTCACGGCAAGGCCAAGCGGCGCATCCGTCGGCAGCTCCCACAAACCGCCGTCGGCGAGCACGCCGAGTTCCTGTGCTCCGCACAGCATGCCCTCGGAGCGGACCCCGCGCAGCGTACTCACCGCGATGTCGCGGTCGCCTATGCGCGCCCCGGGCAGCGCCACCGGCGCGCGCAGATTGACCCGCGCGTTGGCGGCACCGCAAACGATGGTCCGGTCGACACCGTCACCAACATCCACCGTGCACACCTGCAGTCGCCCGGCATCCGGGTGTGGCGCGATGGCGGTGATCATGCCCACCACCACCTGCGCGGCTTGCGGGCCCACCGCCCCGTGCTCCTCGATCTCGAAGCCGCCGAGACTCAGGCGCCGCTCGATTTCGGTGAAGTCTGCCTGTACATCGACCCACTCACGCAACCAGCCTTCGCTTATGCGCATGGGCCGATACTCTTCAAAAACCGCAGATCATTTTCGTAAAAAAGCCGCACGTCAGGAATGCCATCGCGCAGCATTACCAGCCGTTCGACCCCCATACCAAAGGCAAATCCCCTAACCACCTCCGGATCGAGACCAACCCGTGCCAGGACCGCGGGGTGCACAAGCCCACAACCCAGCACCTCGATCCAGCCGGTGTTCTTGCACACCCGGCAGCCGCTGCCGCCGCACAGGAGGCAGCTGATATCGACCTCGGCCGACGGTTCGGTGAAGGGAAAATACGAGGGCCGCAGACGCAAGGCGAGCCGCCGGTCAAAAAACGCCTGCAGGAACGTCTTTAGCACCGACTTCAGATGACCCATCGTGAGATCCGGCCCCACCGCCAGACCTTCCACCTGGTGAAACACCGGACTGTGCGTCGGATCGGGCGCATCGGAACGGTAGACACGCCCGGGCGCTATGATACGAAACGGCGGCCTGTGGCGCTCCATGTAGCGGATCTGCACAGTCGACGTGTGCGTACGCAAAAGCCGACCGTGGTCCAGGTAGAACGTGTCATGCATGGCCCGTGCCGGATGGTGGGCCGGAATATTCAAGGCTTCGAAATTGTGGAATTCGTCTTCGATCTCGGGTCCGCTTGTGACGGCAAAGCCCAGGCCCACGAAGATCGCCTCGATGTGCGCCATGGCCTCCGAAAGCGGATGGGCGACTCCCATGTCGACGCCGCGTCCAGGCAACGTCACATCGACCGCCTCGCGCGCCGACGCCTGCTCCTGTGCGGCGGCCTCCAGCGTCGCGCGCGCGACGTCCAGGGCCTCGCTCAGGGCGCGCTTGAGATCGTTGACGATCTGGCCGGCGGCGGGACGCTCGGCCGGGGCCAGCCCGCCGATGCGCTTCAGCTCCTCGGTGACCACACCCCCCTTGCCGAGATAGTGGACACGCCAGGCCTCCAAGGCGGCGGTATCGCCGACGGACTCCAGGGTACCGAGCGCCTCCTGACGGAGGCGCTCAATGCCGGCGGCAAACGGTTCCGTCATCGGACCGTCCGCCATTATGCGGAGCCGAGACTTGCCTTCGCCTGTTCCGCAAGGGCCGCAAAGGCCGCCTTGTCGGCGACGGCGATATCCGCCAGGACCTTGCGATCCACTGCAATGGAAGCCTTGTGCAGGCCCTCCATGAAGCGGCTGTAGCTCAAACCGCACTCACGGGCGGCCGCATTGATGCGGACGATCCAGAGGGCCCGGAACTGCCGCTTGCGGTCCCGGCGGTCCCGGTAGGCATACTGCCCCGCCTTGGCGACCGCCTGCTTGGCGACCCGGTAGACGTTCTTGCGCGCACCCCGATAGCCCTTGGCGAGCGCCACCACCTTCTTGTGGCGGGCACGGGCCGTGACACCGCGTTTGACGCGTGGCATAGTCCGTCCTCCTTAGGCGTAGGGCAGCAGGCGCGTGACGCCGGCCACATCGGATGGATGCACGAAACGGTCGGCACGCAGCTGCCGTTTGCGCTTGGTGCTTTTCTTCGTCAGGATGTGACGCAGATGCGAGTGGCGGCACTTGAAGCCGCCCGCGGACTTCTTGAATCGCTTGGCCGCGCCGCGATTCGACTTTACCTTTGGCATGGTTACCTCTGCGCTGAGCGCTCTTGTCATTTTCCCGCCTGAGCAGCCCCTGGGGGGGCCTTTCGCCTGGCTTCAGGACGGTCCTTTACAGCTTACTGCCGGTACGACAAACGACCCCGTACTACTTCTTCGGATTGACGACCATCACCATCTGACGGCCTTCCAGCCGGGGCCGCTGTTCAACGACCCCGTATTCCGCAAGATCCGTTTCCACGCGCTTTAGCAGCTCCATGCCCAGCTCCTGGTGGGCCATTTCACGGCCGCGGAAACGCAGCGTGATCTTGGCCTTGTCACCATTCTCGAGAAAGCGGATCAGATTACGCAGCTTGACGCCGTAATCACCAACGTCCGTTCCCGGGCGGAATTTGACTTCCTTGATCTGGATCTGCTTTTGCTTCTTTTTCGCCGAATGACGGCGCTTGCTTTCCTCGTACTGGAACTTGCCGAAATCCATGATCCGGCATACGGGTGGTGACACGTTCGGCGAAATCTCCACAAGATCCAGACCGGCCGCTTCCGCCGTCTGCCGCGCCTCTACGATGGTCACAACACCCACCTGTACGCCATCGGCACCGATCAAGCGCACCCGTGGGGCGGTGATCTGCGCATTCAGACGCGTCTCTCGTTCTTGAGCTATGGTCTACTCCTCCGAGTGAGCCGGACTTGCAGCCTTTGCACCAATCTGCTGCACCAAGGCCTCCACTGTCATGACCCCAAGGTCCGTTCCTTCCCGAGTCCTGACAGAAACAGTCCCATCTTGCGCCTCGCGGTCACCCACGACGAGCAGATATGGGACTTTTTGCAGCGTGTGTTCGCGGATTTTAAAGCCGATCTTCTCGTTTCTCAAGTCCGACTCAACGCGCAGGCCCACAGCCCGCAGGCTCCCGGCGACCGCGGCGGCAGCTCCCTGGTGGCGATCGGCGATCGGCAATACCGCAAGCTGCACCGGCGCCAGCCACAACGGCAAGGCGCCCGCGTACTCCTCGAGCAAAATACCGATGAAGCGCTCCAGAGACCCCAGAATCGCCCGGTGCAGCATCACCGGAACCACCTTCTGGCCACTTGAGTCGATATACGTGGCCCCCAACCGCTCCGGCATGGCGAAATCGACCTGGATGGTGCCGCACTGCCAGATGCGCCCGATGCTGTCTTTCAGGGCAAATTCGATCTTCGGTCCGTAAAAGGCGCCTTCACCGGGCTGCAGCTCGTAGGCAAGGCTTTTGCTGGCCAGGGCTTCGGCAAGCGCCCCCTCCGCCTTGTCCCAGAGTTCCTCGCGTCCCACCCGCTTCTCCGGCCGGGTGGAGAGCTTCACCAGGACCTCACGGAAACCAAAATCCGCGTAGACACGGCGCAGAAGATCCATGAAAACGCCGACTTCGCCCTGGATCTGTTCTTCGCTGCAGAAGATGTGCGCGTCATCCTGGACGAAATTGCGCAGCCTGAGCAGGCCGTGTAGGGTTCCGGACGGCTCATTGCGATGGCAAGAACCGAACTCGGCAAGCCGCAGCGGCAGATCCCGGTAGCTTTTCAGACCCTGATTGAAGATCTGCACATGGCCGGGGCAATTCATGGGCTTGATGGCAAATTCATGCTTTTCCGACGTCGTGGTGAACATCCCGTCGTGGAACTTGTCCCAGTGGCCCGACTTCTCCCACAGGCTGCGATCCATGATCTGTGGCGTCTTCACTTCCTGGTAACCGTGAGCGCGCAGCAGTCCGCGGATGTACTGCTCGATGGCGTGATAGATACGCAGGCCGTGGTCGTGCCAGAAGATCATGCCCGGCGCTTCTTCCTGGATATGGAAAAGATCGAGCGCGCGGCCGATACGCCGGTGGTCGCGGCGGGCGGCTTCCTCGAGCCTGTGCAGGTGCTCTTCCAGCGCCTCGCGGGTCGCAAAGGCCGTCCCGTAGATACGCTGCAGCATGGGATTGCGCGAATCCCCCCGCCAGTAGGCGCCGGCCAGACTCGTCAGCTTGAAGTGCTTCAGCCGTCCGGTTGACGGCACGTGCGGCCCGCGGCAGAGATCGACGAAGTCGCCCTGGCGGTAGAGAGAAATCTCCTCGCCTGGCGGCAGGTCGCGGATGATCTCGGTCTTGTACTCTTCGCCGAGACCCTTGAAAAAATCGATCGCCTGCTGCCGGTCCATCACCTCGCGCCGGACAGGTGTGTCGGTACGCGCAAGTTCGCGCATGCGCTCTTCGATGCGCACCAGATCCTCGGGCGAAAATCCCGGCGGATAGGCAAAATCGTAATAGAATCCGTCGGCGATCACAGGACCTATGGTCACCTGCGCCTTGGGAAAAAGGCCTTTGACGGCCTGCGCCAGCAGGTGGGCGCTTGAGTGGCGGATCACGTCAAGACCCGCCGCGTCCCGGTCGGTGACAACGGCAAGGCGGACGTCGTGATCGATGACGTGGCTTGTATCAACGAGCCTGTCGTCCACCCGGCCGGCGAGCGCCGCCTTGGCCAGTCCCGCGCCGATATCGGCCGCGACCTTGCCGACGGTCACTGGCTCTGCGTACTCGCGGCGGCTTCCATCCGGCAAGGTAATGACTGGCATCCGTGGACTGATCTCACCTGAAACAGAAACCTTGCCGGTTCCTGCAGAAAGTAATGGTAGGCGCGAGTGGGATCGAACCACCGACCACTACCATGTCAAGGTAGTGCTCTACCACTGAGCTACGCGCCTTCGGGTGGCGAACCTTACCACAGGAAACGGCCGCCGAACAACCGCCACCGCCCGCTCACGCACCCCCCAGCCGCTCGGCCGAACCAGGGGCCAGCGTGCTGCGGCGCAATGCGGCGATACGGTCGCGCAGGCGGGCGGCCTGCTCGAACTCAAGCCGCTGGGCATGACGGTACATATCCTTCTCGAGTTTTCGCAAAAGCTTGCCGAGTTTTTCCGGTGACAGGTCCTCGGCCCCCGGTTCGCTCCCTGAACGCGAAGCCCCCGGCGGCGCCCGTCCCGGCACGCCGTCGATCAGATCCTTCACGGCCTTCACGACCCCCTGCGGCGTGATGCCATGTTCGGCGTTGAAGGCCATCTGCCGGGCGCGGCGCCGACCGGTCTCGTCCATGGCCACCCGCATCGAATCGGTGATGCGATCGGCATAGAGGATGGCGCTGCCATGCAGATGACGTGCGGCCCGGCCGATGGTCTGGATCAGAGACCGGGTCGAGCGCAGGAAGCCTTCCTTGTCGGCATCCAGAATCGCCACCAGCGAGACCTCGGGAATATCCAGTCCTTCGCGCAGCAGGTTGATGCCGATCAGCACGTCGAAGGCGCCCGCGCGCAGATCACGGATGATTTCCACACGCTCGACCGTGTCAATGTCAGAATGCAGATAGCGCACGCGCACGCCATGTTCGTGCAGATATTCGGTCAAGTCCTCGGCCATGCGCTTGGTGAGCGTGGTGACGAGCACCCGCTCGTTGCGTTCTGCGCGCAGGCGCACCTCACCCAACAAATCATCGACCTGACGGCCCACCGGGCGCACCTCGACGGCCGGATCGACGAGACCGGTCGGCCGTACCACCTGCTCGACCACGGTTGGCGTACGCGCCGCTTCGTAGGGCCCCGGGGTGGCCGACACAAAGATGGTCTGCGGCATCAGCGCCTCGAACTCCTCGATTTTCAGCGGCCGGTTGTCGAGCGCCGACGGCAGACGGAAACCATACTCGACCAGCGTCTCCTTGCGGGACCGGTCACCCCGATACATGCCACCCAGTTGCGGCATGGTGACGTGGCTTTCGTCGACCACGAGCAAGGCGTTCTTCGGCAGATAGTCCATGAGCGTCGGTGGCGGTTCCCCGGGACCGCGCCCCGACAGGTAGCGCGAGTAGTTTTCGATGCCGGCGCAGTAGCCGAGTTCAGCCATCATCTCCATGTCAAAGCGGGTGCGCTCCTCGAGCCGTTGCGCCTCGACGAGCTTGTCGGCCGCGCGCAGTTGCGCAAGCCGCCCGCGCAATTCCTCGCGGATCTGCTCGACGGCGGCGGTCACGGTCGTACGCGGGGTGACGTAATGGGACTTGGGGTAGATGGTCACCCGTGACAGGCTGCTTACAACCTCGCCGGTCAAGGGATCGAACTCGGCAAGATCCTCGATCACCTCATCGAAGAGTCCTACACGGATGGCGTACTGCTCCGATTCGGCCGGGAAAATGTCAATCACATCCCCGCGAACCCGGAACGTGCCGCGCCGCAGCTCCATGTCATTGCGGGTGTACTGCATCTCCGAAAGCCGCTTCAGAATCGCCCGCTGATCCATGATGGCCGCCTTCTTCAGATGCAGGATCATGGCGTGGTAGGCGGCCGGGTCTCCCAGACCATAAATGGCCGAGACCGTGCCGACGATAATCGCGTCAGGGCGCTCGAGCAGCGCCTTCGTTGCCGACAGGCGCATTTGCTCAATGTGCTCGTTGATGGCCGCATCCTTCTCGATGAAGGTATCGGAGGCCGGCACATAGGCCTCGGGCTGGTAGTAGTCGTAATAGGAGACGAAGTACTCGACGGCATTGTGCGGGAAGAAGTCGCGCATCTCCGCATAGAGCTGAGCGGCAAGCGTCTTGTTGGGTGCGAGCACCAAAGCCGGCCGCTGCACACGGGCGATGACATTGGCGACGGTGAAGGTCTTGCCGGAGCCGGTCACGCCAAGCAACGTCTGGAAGGCAACCCCCGCCTGGAGCCCTTCGACCAGGGCATCGATCGCCTGCGGCTGATCACCAGCCGGCGCGTAGACGCTGGCAATCTCAAGATGTTCGGGAATACGCTTTGGTTGCATCGGCTTTCGGTTTACTATGAGCGTGGTTCCATGCCCTGAAAAGGTTTGCACTTGTTTAAACTGACTCTCTCGAGCCGCGTCGGCCGCATCAAGCCTTCACCGACCCTGGCTGTCACCTCGCGGGCCCGGGCCCTGAAGGCCCAGGGACACGACATCATCGATCTCGGCGTCGGCGAACCCGACTTCGATACTCCGGACTTCATCAAGGAAGCCGCCATCCGGGCGATCCGCGAAGGCTTTACCAAATACACCGCGGTCGAGGGCATGCCAAGCCTCAAAGACGCGATCGTCCGCAAGTTCGCCACCGAGAACCGGCTCGATTTTACCACGTCGCAAGTGCTCGTGTCGGTTGGCGGCAAACAGAGCTTCTACAACCTGGCCCAGGCCCTGCTCGATTCCGAAGACGAGGTCGTCATCCCGGCCCCCTACTGGGTATCCTACCTCGACATCGTCCTGATCGCCGACGGTGTCCCGGTCGTGGTGCCGACCACGTTCGAGCAGGGCTATAAGGTGACACCCGAAGCCCTGGACGCGGCAATGACCTACAAGACCAAACTCGTGGTCTTAAACAGCCCCTCGAATCCGACCGGTGCCGTCTACACCGCCGCAGAACTCGCGGCACTTGGCGACGTCCTGCGCCGCTACCCCCATGCGCTGATCGCCACCGACGACATGTACGAACACATCAGCTGGGGCAGCGAACCGTTTTGCAATATCGCCAATGTCTGCCCCGATCTACTGGAACGCACCATCGTTCTAAACGGTGTCTCAAAGGCCTACGCCATGACCGGCTGGCGTATCGGCTACGCGGCCGGCCCTGCGGACCTGATCGCCGCCATGACCAAGGTTCAGTCCCAAAGCACTTCGAACCCCACCTCCATTGCCCAGGTCGCCGCCGAGGCGGCGCTGCGCAGCGGTGCGAGCTGTGTGGCACCCATGCGCCAGGCCTTCCGCGAGCGGCACGACTGGCTGCTCGAGCACCTCAATGCCCTGCCTGGCATGCGCTGCCGGCCGGCTCAAGGGACTTTTTACCTCTTTCCCGAGGTCAAGGGGGCGCTCCAGTTGCTCGAATTGGCGGATGACCAGGCCCTCACCGAACGCCTCCTCGACGAAGTCGGTATAGCGCTGGTGCCAGGCGCCGCATTCGGGGCGCCCGGGCACGTCCGGTTCTCATATGCGACGAGCCTACCTATCCTTCAGTCGGCCCTGCAGCGCCTTAACCGCTTCCTGGCAGGAGAACGAGGCACTGCAGCGCGCGCCTAAACCACCACCTAGGCTTGGGCTTGACCGGGGTCACCAAGGTTCGTAGGATACGCAACCTTGTGTTCCCCGGTAGCTCAGTCGGTAGAGCAGGTGACTGTTAATCACCGGGTCGGCGGTTCGAGTCCGTCCCGGGGAGCCAATAAATCAAGCACTTACCTCATCCGCACTTTGCTCCGCAAATCCGCTTGTGCCAGATTTGTGCCCCGGGCTTTGCGCCACAATAATCTGCGGCCCTACCAAACGCTCCGCATGCTCACGCAGGTGGTCACTCGTGAGATGCGCGTACCGCCGCACCATCTCCACTGACTCCCATGACCCCAGCTCCTGCAGAACATGCAACGGCGTCCCCTGCTGAACATGCCAGCTCGCCCAAGTATGCCGCAAATCGTGCCAGCGAAAATCCGTGATACCGGCACGCTTCAAGGCCGCCCGCCACGCCTTTGTGTTTACCTGTCCCACCGGGCACGGCAGCCTGCGCTGCTTACCCCTGCGCATGAGGGCCACCCCATCCTTGATGGCCGGCTGATAGGTAAACACGCGCGTAGCATGTTTCCCGACTTGCCGACGCAGCACCAGCACGGCGTCCGCGTTGAGAGGGACCGGGATCGCCTTCCTTGCCTTTGCCTGATCCGGATGGATCCAGGCAACGCACCGCTCCAGATCCACCTGGGTCCACTCCAGACCCGCACGTTCGCCTGACGTAGGCCGGTTGCGAGCGTAAACCCCACCATTTCCGCCAAATGCCCGGGCAGTTCCGCCAACAGCCGGTCGGCCTCTTCGCGACTCAGGAATCGCACTCGCCGCTTCCGTTCTGGTAACAACCGGATCTTGGGCACCCGATCCAGCCATTCCCAATCGTAAGCAGCCCGCCGCAGCACCGCACGCAAGACGGCCAACATACGGTTCACGGTGACATGCGATACCCCGTCCTTAAGCCGTTCGGCCGTTACATGGTCCACCATGTCGCGGCCGATTTCATCCAGGTACTTCCGGCTCAGGTACTTGTCCAGCTCCCGGAAGTGGTGCACGTCGCGCTCATGGGTCGCCTTGTGACGCGTCTCCCGGCACCAGCGCACCACGGCTTCCTGCCAACGGCGACGGGGTTTTTCGCCCAGTTTGGTCACACGCCAGAACTCGGCCTTCAGGCGATCGTGATACTCCTGCGCCTTTTTCAGGTCTTCCGTTTCAGTGCCTCTGTTGAATTCCGAGTGGGTACCGATCATGGATAAAATACCGCCAGAGCACCCAATGAGGAGTGGCGGTGATGGCGGAAACGAAGCTCTTTGAGGCGGCTTTGGGGAT
>JAJYPD010000027.1 GCA_021795715.1 Pseudomonadota bacterium | reverse complement strand
TGGAGTGGCCGGCGCCACTGGGCCGCCGCCGCCTGTATGCCATGGACGCCCCGGAAGTCGGTCTTTTCGCCGAGCGCTACGGGGCGCCGGTGGCGTACCGGGTCGGACTCGAATCCCCTGCCATGAACCGCGCACTCGCCTGGCTCGGTTCCATGAGCCGTATGGGCCTCATCGGCGATCTGCCAAGCCGCGCCTCTTTGGTGCACGCACTCTACCGGTGGACGCGCCGCTCTGCCCAGGCCCCCTTCGGCCTGCAGGTGACGGTGGCCGGGATGCGGGATCAGCAGGAATTGGTGCGTTCGGCCGGTCTCGTCGCCCAGGACGGGGATATGGCCGCGCACTGCGCGCCGGTGCTGGCCTTGGTGCGCCGCTGGATCCAGGGAGGGGCGATTGCGGGGGCCGGCCCGTTCACCGGGCTTTTGTCGCTTGGCGACATGACGCGGGAACTTCAGCAGAGCAAGGCGGTGCTGTTATTATCATGAGCACATGGCGATACGGGGCGATGTTGCTGGTTTGCGCACTGACCGGATGCGGCAGGATGGGCCCCTTGTATCTGCCGCCACCAAAATCGCCTCCCGCGGCCCAGACGCACCGGTCGCCTCACGCCACGGGGTCACAGAAGGCCGCACAGCCAGCGGCCCCTTAAGGGTCTCATGGATGCATTGAGTTACCGGCACGGCGAATTGTTCGTCGAGGACGTTCCCTTGGCGCGGATCGCCGATGCCGTCGGCACGCCCTGCTACGTCTACGCCCGGAATCAGCTGATCAGCGCGTATCGCGCCTTCGAGGCGGCGCTCGCCGGCCAGGGGCTCGTGTGTTACGCCGTCAAGGCCAACTCCAATCTGGCCATTCTCGCCACTTTTGCGGGTCTTGGCGCGGGATTCGACATTGTGTCGGCAGGAGAGCTCGAGCGCGTCATCGCCGCCGGCGGCGATCCGCACCGCGTGGTGTTCTCGGGCGTGGGCAAGACCGCCGCCGAGATCGAGCGCGCGCTGGCGTGCGGCATCAAGTGCTTCAACGTCGAATCCGCAGCGGAACTGGAGCGGCTCAATGCGCTGGCCGGCCGCGCGGGCCAGATCGCGCCGGTGTCGTTACGCGTCAACCCCGACGTGGATGCGGGCACGCATCCGTATATCGCCACGGGTCTCAAGGAGAACAAGTTCGGCATCGCGCTCGATGAGGCGGCCGGATTGTATGGCGACGCTGCGCGCTATGCGCATCTGCGCTTCGTCGGGGTCGACTGCCATATCGGTTCGCAGCTTACCGATCTGCGCCCGTTCGCCGACGCCCTCGACCGGGTGCTGCCCCTGGTTGGACAATTGCGCGCGCAGGGACTGCCCATCGGCCACATCGATGTCGGAGGCGGGCTTGGCATCCGCTATCGGGATGAACGGCCGCCGAGCGTGGCGGCCTACGTCGGCCAGGTGCGGGAGCGGCTGCTCGCGCATGGGCTCGCGGATCTGTCGTTGCTGCTCGAGCCTGGGCGCGCGCTGGTGGCGGCCGCAGGCACGCTGCTTGCGCGCGTCGAGTACCTGAAATCCACCGACACCAAACACTTTGCCATTATCGATGCCGGCATGAACGATCTCATCCGGCCGGCGCTCTACGGCGCCTTTCAGGCGATCCAGACGGTGCGCGATCCGGGGGCGGCGCCCGGGGCCGACTACGATGTCGTCGGTCCGGTGTGCGAGAGCGCCGATGTCTTCGGCCGCGGCCGCCACCTGCATCTCCAGGCCGGCGATCTGCTGGTGGTGCGCGACGCCGGCGCTTACGGATTTGTCATGTCGAGCCAGTACAACTCGCGGCCCCGCGCCGCCGAGGTCCTGGTCGATGGCGGCCGCTTCGCCGTCGTGCGGGCGCGGGAGACGCTCGCCGATCTGTGGCGCGGCGAATCGGTGCCGGGGAGGGAGGCTGTCTGATGGCGGATCTGGTGCCATTTTCCAAGATGCATGGTCTTGGCAACGATTTTGTCGTGTTCGACGCCGTGTCCCGTCCGATCCCGCTGACACCGGCTTTGATCCGGCGCATCGCCGACCGGCATTTCGGCATCGGCTGCGATCAGATTCTGGTCGTCGAACCAGGCCGGGAACCGGGCGTGGATTTCGGCTATCGGATTTTCAATGCCGATGGCGGCGAGGTCGAGCAGTGCGGCAATGGCGCCCGCTGTTTCGCACGATTCGTGCGGGATCGCGGCTTGACCGACAAAGACGAGATCTGCGTGCGCACCCGTGCCGGGTTGATGACGCTGACCCTAAAGTCCGGCGGACATGTGCTCGTCAACATGGGATCCGTTGAGTTGCGGCCGGGGAACGTGCCGTTTTGCGCTGAAATGCAGCAAATCGTCTATACTCTGCCTTTGGAGGAGCGCGAAGTCGGCGTGACCGTTTTGGCGCTGGGCAACCCGCACGCGGTGCAGGTGGTCGCCGACATCGATGCGGCACCGGTTCTGGCGGAAGGCCCCCGGATCGAGCGTCATCCCTGGTTTCCGCGGGGCGTCAATGCCGGATACATGCAGATCGTGGACCGCGGGCATGTGCGCGTGCGCGTGTACGAACGCGGTGCCGGCGAGACGCTGGCTTGCGGCAGCGGCGCGTGCGCTGCGGTTGTCGCCGGGCGGCTGCGCCAGCTGCTAGACGAGCGGGTTGTGGTGGATCTGCGTGGTGGTCGGCTGATCGTGCAATGGGATGGTCAGGGTCCGGTCTGGATGGAAGGGCCCGCGGAACCTGTCTACGAAGGGCTGGTCGACTTGTATGGATGGCATGGCCAAACTACCGAATGAGGAATTGTCTTGGGAGGAGGCGGTCGCCCGCTATCTGACCGAGAACCGGGACTATTTCCGCCGCCACCCCGATCTGCTGGAAATTTTGGCTATCCCGCATGTGGGCAAGGGCGGGGCGGTGTCGCTGATCGAGCGCCAGGTGGAGGTCTTGCGGGCGCGCCTTGCCGCGAAGAATCAGGAATGGCAGAACTTTGTGGCGGTGGCGCGCGACAACGACGTGCTGGGCGAGAAGCTTCACCGCCTGGCCATTTCGCTGATCGACGCCGCCTCCTTGGATGATGTCCTGGGCAGCCTGTACGATCTTGGGCGCCACGAATTGCGTCTTGACCGGGTGGTGATCCGCCTGGGTGTCGAAGGCGGGCCGCTCAATGGCCGCAGTGAATTCGTGGCCCCAGACGACCCCAAGCTGCGCCAGGCACTGGCGCTCGCCGGGGAGCGCTCGCTGTGCGGACCGGTGGGTTTGCTCGGCGATCTGCGCGGGTTGCTGGGCACCGATGATGGGGAGATGCGCTCCATGGCGCTGGTCCCCGTGCGCGATCCCGTGCGCAGTGGCTTTGTGCTCTTTGCCAGCCGCGACGAGCAGCGCTTCCCGGTGGGCATCGGCACGATCTACCTCGACCGCATCGGCGCGCTTTTCCTGCGCGCCTGTGTGCGCCAGCTCGATGGCGCCTGACGCCTGGACGCAGGCGCAGGCCGCCTGGCTTGCGCGCCTGCAGTTTGAGCGGCGCTATTCCGCCAAAACCATCGCCGCCTACGGCCGCGACATCGAGGCGCTGGCCGCGTTTGCCCGTCCGCTGGCGTTGACGCCCGGGCAGATCGGGGCCGACCAGGCGCGCCGTTTCGTCGCAGCACTCAACCGCCGCCACCTCAGCGCCCGCAGTGTCGCCCAGTATCTGGCGGCGGCCCGCGCTTTTTACCGGGATCTCGGGCTCGAACCCAACCCCTTTCGCGGCATCCGCGGACCCAAGGGCGACCGGTGTCTGCCGAGCGATCTCCCCGTCGATCAGGTGCAGGCCCTGTTTGCCGTGGCGCCTGCGGACTGGTGGGACATCCGCGACACGGCCATTGCCGAACTGCTGTACGGGGCGGGCCTGCGGCTTGCGGAATTGACCGGCCTGCGGCTGGCCGAGCTCGATCTCGCCGAGGGGCTCGTGCGGGTGCGCGGCAAGGGCGCCAAGGACCGCGTCGTGCCGCTCGGGGCGGCCGCCGCCACCGCGCTCGCCGCATGGCTGCAGGTGCGGCCGGATACCGCCGCGGCCACGGTTTTTACCACCCAGAAAGGCGGTCCGCTGGGCGCGCGGGCGGTGCAAAAGCGGCTGGCTTCACTCGGCCGGCGCCGTGGCCTCGAAGGCCGCCTGCACCCGCACAGACTGCGCCATTCCTTTGCCAGCCACATCCTGCAGTCGAGCGGCAATCTGCGTGCCGTCCAGGAGCTGCTCGGTCACGCCAACCTGTCGACCACGCAGATCTACACCCATCTGGATTTCCAGCAGCTCGCGCGGGTCTATGACGCAGCCCACCCGCGCGCCCGCAGAACCCGCCGTGCAGACGGCGGTTGACGGCCATTTGAAGCGGATTTGGCGCTTATGCTAGCGTATCTTCGGGAGAATTCGGGGAGAAGGGCCATGTTTTGGCAAAAAAAACCGCAAAAGCCGCAGAGGGCTCCCGCCCCTGCCGTGATCAGGACGGCCGGTTATGTGGGTATCGAGCGCCGGCGCAGACACCGCCGGGTGATGAGCGAGCGGCGCGACACCATCCGTTGGCCCGGCCCGGATCGCCGGCAGAACGCCGGGCGCCGCGCCACGGACGCACCCTGGGCTTATCGCTAACGCCGCTCTTGCCTTTCGGGGACGCCGCCTCCACATAACATCCTCAATGCAGGTCAGGAGGCGCGGTGGAGCAATTTCACGGTACGACGGTCCTTGCCGTTCGGCGCGGATCCTCGGTGGTGCTGGGTGCCGATGGGCAGGTGACCATGGGCCAGACCATCATGAAGGCCAATGCGCGCAAGGTCCGGCGTCTGTACAAGGACAGGATTCTTGCCGGCTTCGCCGGCGGTACGGCAGACGCCTTCACCCTGTTTGAACGCTTCGAGGCCAAGCTCGAAAAGCACCAGGGTCATCTGACGCGGGCCGCCGTCGAGCTCGCCAAGGATTGGCGCACGGATCGCATGCTGCGCCGCCTCGAGGCGCTGCTCGCCGTCGCTGATGGCGCCGCTTCCTTGATCTTGACCGGCAATGGCGATGTCATAGAGCCCGAGGATGGACTCATTGCCATCGGTTCCGGAGGGCCGTACGCACAGGCGGCGGCGCGCGCCCTGCTGGCCAATACGACGCTGTCGGCGCGCGAGATCGTCGAGCGCTCGCTGCATATTGCCGGCGACATCTGCCTTTACACCAACCACAATCTGACCATCGAAGAGCTGGGTTGACCCATGTCGGAAATGACACCGCGCGAGATTGTGCAAGAGCTCGACAAACATATCGTCGGACAGGTGGCGGCCAAGCGCGCCGTCGCCATTGCGCTGCGCAACCGCTGGCGGCGCACGCAGGTCCCCGACGAAAACCTGCGGATCGAAATCACGCCGAAGAATATCCTCATGATCGGGCCCACCGGCTGTGGCAAGACGGAGATCGCCCGGCGGCTTGCAAGGCTCGCGCATGCGCCCTTCCTCAAGGTCGAGGCCACGAAATTCACCGAAGTCGGCTACGTCGGCCGCGATGTCGATTCCATCATCCGTGATCTCGCCGATATCGCCGTCAAGATGATGCGCGCCGACGAAATGGACAAAGTCCGCGCCCACGCCGAGCAGGCCGCCGAGGATCGCGTCCTCGATGCCCTCGTTCCGCCGCGGCGCGATGGCGCCTACACGATCGGTGCAAGCGCCGAGCCGGAGGAAGGGGCGGCCCGTCAGCGCTTTCGTCAGCGGCTGCGCCAGGGCGAGCTCGATGACAAGGAGATCGAGATCGAATTGCGCGCACCCACAGGCGGCGTCGAGATTTTCGCGCCGCCTGGGATGGAGGAAATGACAAGTCAGCTGCAGGGCATGTTCCAAAGCCTCGGTGGACGGCACGCCAAGACGCGCAAGGTGCGCGTGCGCGACGCCATGAAACTGCTGATCGAGGATGAGGCATCGCGCCTTATCAACGATGATGACCTGAAGACACGGGCCGTGCGCCATGTCGAGCAGCATGGCATCGTCTTCATCGACGAAATCGACAAGATCGTCGGCCGCGCCGAGACGCAGGGCGCGCAGGTGTCGCGCGAGGGCGTGCAGCGGGACTTGCTCCCGCTCGTCGAAGGATCGACCGTGTCGACCAAGTACGGCGCCGTGCGCACGGACCATATTCTTTTCATCGCCTCCGGCGCCTTCCATCTGGCGCGGCCATCGGACCTCATACCGGAGCTGCAGGGACGCCTGCCCATCCGTGTCGAGCTCGATGCGCTCACGGCCGATGATTTCGAGCGGATCCTGAAGGACACCCGCGCGTCTTTGACCGAGCAATACGCGGCTCTGCTCGCCACCGAGGGCGTGCGCATCACATTTGCCGATGATGGCGTGCGCCGCCTGGCGGAGCTCGCCTTCCACGTCAACGAGACCACCGAGAACATTGGTGCACGGCGCCTGCACACCTTGATGGAACGGCTGCTGGAGGCGATTTCCTACGAGGCGCCGGATCGTGCGGGCGCGCAGGTCTCCATCGACGCCGCCTACGTCGACGCCCACCTCGCCCAGGTGGCCGGCAACGAGGATCTGGCGCGCTATATCCTGTGACGGCGCCCTCCCCAGACCAGCTCAGGGGTGCCTGCCTGAGCGGACGAGACGCCGTTTCGGCGCACGGATTCCCGTGCCGCCCGATGAAAAACCCCGCATCGGCGCGCGTGGCGGAATTCCTGCCGAACGTGCCGGGATCGTGAAGCGCTGATTCCAGCGGCCATGCCCCGGTGCCCTTTTTTCCGGAATTATATACTTGACAAATGCAGGCTCAGCGGTGATAATTTCCTCATACTGAGGAAATAGCCATGAGCGACGCGATTCTGACCGACAAGCGATTCCACGATGATGATGCCGCCAGAGAGCATCTAGAGGCGCTTCGCTGGCCGGACGGTGCGGTATGCCCCCACTGTGGCGGAGCGGATCGTCAGAGCAAGCTAGAAGGCGAATCCCACCGTCCTGGCCTGTACTTCTGTGGGCATTGCCGCAAGCAATACACGGTTACGGTCGGCACCGTGTTTGAGCGCTCCAAGATTCCCCTTCATAAATGGGTTCTGGCGACTCACCTGATCTGTTCCAGCAAGAAGGGCATGAGCGCCCATCAGCTACACCGTACCTTGGGCGTTACCTACAAGACCGCATGGTTCATGACCCATCGCATCCGCGAAGCCATGAACGTGGAGGTGAGCGGCCCTTTGGGATCTGACGGCGGCCCCGTCGAAGTGGACGAGACCTATTGGGGCAATACCGACAAGAACAACGGCAAGCGCGGCTACGCCCACAAGATGAAAATCGTCTCTTTGGTCGAGCGCAACGGCGAAAAGCGCTCCTACCATGTGGCGAATGTGACCGCCAAGACGGTAACGCCCATCCTTCGCAAGCAGATGTCCGAGAAAGCTCGCTTGATGACGGACGAGTCCTCGGTTTATACCAAGGTCGGGCGCGAGTTCGCCCAGCATGGCGTCGTGAACCACAGTGCGGGCGAATACGCCAATGGCGATAAGACCACCAACACGGTCGAGTCCAGCTTCGCCATCCTAAAGCGCGGCCTGTATGGCACCTTCCACCATGTCAGCGAGAAACACTTGCAGCGCTATGCGACCGAGTTTGACTTCCGCTGGAACACTCGCGCCAAGCTCGGGTTCTCTGATACGGATCGCGCCAATGCCGCCCTAAAAGGCATTACTGGAAAACGTCTTACCTATCGGCGGACTCATTCTTTCTTGTAGTCCCGAAACGACAAACTCAAAGGCGGCGAGCGGGCACCCTGAAACAGATATCGGGGGATGCAAACCTTCAAAGACAAGCAAACTGGAAAAAAACAACGCTAAAACATTGGCTTATATCACCATAGCAATTGCATTCGGCAGCCATTGCATTTCGTCGACCGTTGAGGCATAATCTCTAACGAAAACGGGATCAGCCCGCTAAAGCGAACTGATCCCGTATATGTAAGGGACTCCCTTATAGTATGGAGGGGTGGCCGAGCTGGCTGATGGCAGCGGTCTTTAAAACCGTAGGAGGTCTCACACACCTCCCGAGGGTTCGAATCCCTCCCCCTCCGATTTTCGTCTTAGGGCTTGGTATTCAAACCTGGCCACACCTCTATTTGCTTAACGTTTGGAGCTAAGCAATGTCAATTTTGAACAAACACCTCGAATTTGTCAACGAACAGTTTATCTTCCACGAAAATAGGGCAAATACTTTTGACCCAAAAACGTTTCGGGCAAAACTTCACCTGGAAACCGCTAACAAATTTAAAGCACTTGCTGCTGACTTGGAAAGCGCCGACAAAATTCTAGACGACAATCCGCCAAAAAGGGGAGCTCAGAAAGGGCAAATCCAACTATCACTCACTTTCGACGAAGTGTCCGGTTTGCCTGAAGAGCTGTTACAAGAACTCAATCTTTCCGATGCAGACAAGACTGAGTTCGAAATCGTCAAGGCCATTGAAGATGCCGGTGGAATTATTTCACTCGATCGACTCTTGATTGCCCTATACAAGAATACTGGCGAGATCCACAAGCGCAATTCCCTTTATTCGCGTTTAGCCAGAATGGCTTCAAAAAGCCTTCTCTTTTATGTGCCAGGAAAAAAGGGCGTTTACTCGGCAACACAGCTAACCGCAGATGAGGCAGCTCGGCTGTTTGGGTCCGTGAAGGAAGACGAAATACCTTAGATTGTTCGACACTACAGAAGGAACATGGCTGACGTGGAACACGAAAAAAGGGAAGTGAACGGGGCGCTCATGTTTCCCTTATCGGGAACCAATTCCTATATGGCGGCGTGTAATTTGCTGGGTTCCATCACGATCATCTGGAACGACGCGCATGAACAAGTATTCAAACTTTTTTGGTATTTCTCCGGAATGTCAAAGGAGCAAGCTGAAGCCGTATTCTTTTCTCTGCGTGCCGATAGCGCGCAACGGGACATTGCTAAAGCTGTTATTGAAAAACACCCAGATTACCCAAATGAACACAAGGAACATGCGCTAGATTGGATTCGAAATCTTAGCAAAAAATCCGGCGAGCGCAATGCCATTACACACACAATGTGGGACGCCAATAGCCTTCTCGAAGGAAAAATGGACCCGACCCCAGAAATTAGCAAAGAATATCTTAGCCGTCATCTCAGCGACGATAATAAGCAGCTTTTCGGCGCTCTTCTTAACTCGCTATATGAGATTACTTTGGAGCTCAACAAAGCGACCGCAATTTTCGAAATACTCAATGCCGAGACCGTCGAAGAGGTACAGCGATTGGGGCCAGAAAAATTCCTTCGTAGATTTCGCGGCGTGCCTCGATACGTTAAAGACTTTAAGACTGTGGACGACGAACAGCGAGCATTGAAAGAAAAATATCTTTCACAATCTCTTTTGAGTCCGGATAGTACGCCGGAAGAAGATCGCCAAGCCAGTCAAAAAGCGAACAACAACCGGCCTCCACCATCTCGGGGGTGACCTTAATCTCCGATAAATTATCGCCGCAGGTGACCGTCATGAGTGACTCCAAAAAACCGACACAACGCGACAGCGAAAAGCCAGCGCGGGATGAAAACGAAGTTCTTCGCCGTATGCTCTCAACCCCTCCGAAACGGGATGAGAAGAAATCGACGCCCAAGAAGCGTAAGAAGTAGCAAAACTTTCTAAGGCCGCCTCTCTGAAGAAACACGTTCATCTGCATTTCTAAGGTATATAATTCCGCTTTTTTCTGCCACTTCCCTTTACGGGGCTTGTGCCGCGCGCGGTCGCGTGCCGGGGCGGCCCTGGCGCACAGAACCGACGCACCGAAACCCGCTGTCCGCCCGCACCCGGCGCCTGGGACGCGCCTCTTGGTGGCCCATCATAAGTCGCGGCAGGCCCTGGCGCAGACCCCGAAGGGCCGCCTGGGATCACAGTGCGCGGCGTTATCGTCTGAGGCCGCCGCCCCGCCCATGACACCAGGGTCCCTTGAGACCGCCTGCCTTTCGGGCGCAGGCCCGCCTGTGCCCGGTTCTGTGAGCGGGTTCCGGATTAAGACACAAGAGGTTGTGGATGTATGGATGCGAAATCCGTTCCTTTGCTGGACCATGTTTTATGGTCCAGCCCGGATTTGCGGTCTCTTTCCGCATGCCGCAAGGGACTTGAAAAAAAGCCGCGCACTCCCCAAATAGTGGGCACCGGTGAACACGATCAACACCGGTACAAACTCAGGAGGTGATGTTATGACAGCCTTGATGCAGACCCCTTCGAACTGGACGTTGGTCAATGAGGATATCGACAATCTGTTCGAGGGCTTTTTCCGGCCGTTCCGCCGGGATCTGGGCGCGAGCACATCGCGCACCGTGCCGGCCATGGATGTGGCCGAGCGCGAGAATGACTATGTCATTCGGCTGGACATGCCAGGCGTTAGCCGCGATGACATCGACATCACCCTGGCGGATGGGGTTCTGACCGTCACCGGGGAGTTAAGGAAGGAAGAAGAGGAGCGCACCGACCACATGATCCGCGAGGAGCGCTACTACGGGAAGATGTCACGCAGCGTGCGGCTCGGTCAGCAGATCGACGAGAAGAAAGTCTTGGCCAATTACAAAGACGGCGTCCTGGAATTGATCTTGCCGAAGGCCGAGGAAGTGAAGCCGAAAAAGATCGCGGTATCCTGAAGGCTTCGCCAGACCTCCGCAGCTGCGGAGGCCGACATGACACCCACCCTACGAGCGGACACCGCTGGTAGGGTGTTTTTGTTAGGGGGTTTGGCGCAGGGGCGCCAATGCGCCGGCGGCCGAGGCGCGGTGGCGCCCTCCCCAAGGCTGACTTCGGTGCCGAAATGCGGTACCTTAAGCGGCCACTTGAGGAGGCTTGTGTGTCGTCCGTACCCCAGTCTGTCGGTCTGCTGATCGAGGCGCTCCCGTATATCCGCAAATTCCGCGGCAAGACCTTCGTCATCAAATACGGCGGCAACGCCATGGTCGAGCCGCACCTCAAGGAAGGCTTCGCGCGCGACATCGTGCTCATGAAGCTTGTGGGCATGAATCCGGTCATCGTGCATGGCGGCGGTCCGCAGATCGGGCAGCTGCTTGCGCGTGTGGGCAAGGAGAGCCGTTTCGTGCAGGGCATGCGCGTCACCGATCAGGAAACCATGGACATCGTCGAAATGGTCCTGGGCGGCCTCGTCAACAAGGAGATCGTCCACCTCATCAATCAGCAGGGCGGCAAGGCGGTGGGACTGTCGGGCAAGGACGGGGCCATGATCAAGGCGCGCAAGCTCGCGCTGCGCGCCGACCCGGCGGGTCTGCCGAGCGAGATCATCGACATCGGCCATGTCGGTGAAGTGATGGAGATCAACGCCGAACTGGTGAGCCTCCTCGATACGGGGGATTTCATTCCCGTGATCGCACCCATTGGCATCGGCGAAGACGGCGCCACCTACAACATCAACGCCGATCTCGTGGCCGGCCATTTGGCCTCGACGCTGCGTGCGGAAAAACTGCTTTTGCTGACCAATACCGCCGGCGTCCTCGACGGCCAGGGCCAGCTGATCCCGCAGATGACAAGCGAGTTGACGGAAAGACTGATCCGCGAGGGCGTGATCAGCGGGGGCATGTTGCCGAAGGTGCGTTGCGCGCTTGAGGCCGTGTCGCGCGGCGCGGGCGCGGCCCACATTGTCGATGGCCGTGTTGAGCACGCCGTGCTGCTCGAGGTGCTGACCGACGCCGGGGTCGGCACGCTGATCGGCCCCTGAGCACGAACCCATGAAGACGCCGATTCACGAGTACTTCGCCAGGACGCCTGATCTCGCGGCCTTGTGCACGCAAAATGGCTGGCCGGACAACGACAGCTTGCGCATCGATATCCTCGAAGAGACGCCAGACCGGGTGCATTGCGCGGTCAGTTTCGATGAGATCCTGGTGGAAGGCGCCGGGTGCGTGGCCGGGCGCGTGCGCTGCTGGGCCCGTTTCCGGGTGGAGCGGGATGCGCGCGGCCGCGTGATCGCGGCCATACGTGAGATGTAGGCGTGCCGCGGCCACGACGCGGCGAGCGCCGCCAGGATATTCTCGAGGCGCTGGCGCACCTCCTCGAGGAGGCGCCGGGTGAACCCGTCACGACTGCAGCGCTTGCGCGCGCGGTGGGCGTCTCGGAGGCGGCGTTGTACCGTCATTTTCCCAGCAAGGCGCGCATGTATGACGCCTTGTTCGAGTTCGTCGAGGAGGCGCTCTTTAGCCGCATCAACCGGATCTGCGAGGACAAGCAGCCGGCTGAGTCGCGGCTAAAGCAGATGCTGGTTTTGTGGCTTGCCTTCGCCGACAAGAATCATGGACTTGCCTACCTTCTGCAGGGGGCGGCTCTCGCCGGCGAGGCCGACCGTCTGCGCGAGCGTCTTGCGCAAATCTATGAACGTTTCGAAACCCATTTGCGGCAGGTTCTGCGCGAAAGCCCGCTCCTGCCGGGCGCGCCGGCGCCCGCGGCCTGCGCGCAGCTGCTGCTTGCCTGCGCGGATGGACGGGTGGCGCAGGCGGTGCGCGGCCGCTTCCGGCAGTCACCCCTCGACAACTGGGAACACCATTGGCAGGTCCTGCGCGCCGCCCTCTTTGCACCCGCCTAGGCCCCCTGACGCCCTTCCCCCGGGGCGGACGTTCAGGCGGCCAGTCCGCAGACCGGACAGCCGGGATCGCGCCGCCGGCCGATCGTGTGGCTGGTCTGGGCAAGACCATCGAATAGAAGCAGCGCTTCGCAAAGCGGTTCGGCGACCCCCGCGACCATCTTCAAGGCGGCGAGCGCCTGCAGGCTGCCCATGACGCCGGCCGCCGGCGCAAACACGCCCCGGTCGGCGCATCGTGGCTCGTCGGCGTAGGCCTCGTCGTTGTAGAGGCAGCGGTAGCAGCCCGCCTGCGGCATCGCGGGGTGAACCGCCAGCAACTGGCCCTCGAAGCGGATGACCGCGGCCGATACCAGCGGTATGGCGTGCCGCACGCAGGCGGCGTTCAGCGCAAAGCGCGTCAGAAAATTGTCCGATGCGTCGCAGACGAGATCGGCGCCGGCGACCGCCTGCGCCAGCGCTTCACCGGCCAGCCGTTCGCCACGGATCGTGATCTCACCCGGTGCGCAGCGGCCCAGTGCGCGAAAGGCGGCGATCACCTTCGGGGTGCCGATGTCGTCTTCTCCATAAAGGATCTGCCGGGGCAGGTTGGAGGCGCTGACCGTGTCGTCGTCGATCAGCGTCAGGCGGCCCACGCCGCTGCGCGCAAGGTAGGTGGCCGCCGCGGTGCCAAGACCGCCGGCGCCGACGACGAGGATGTGGGCGGCGCGTATGCGCTCGACACCCTCGATACCGATCTGCGGCAGCAGGATATGGGCACTGTGGTACAAAAGTTCCCGGTCATCCATGGCGGCCTCCGCTGACCCGTTCCCAGCCCGCATAATCCTTGTGTGTGCCGATCTCGCCAAAGCCTGCCTGTGCAAGCAACGCCCGCACGGCCGCGCCCTGTTGGTTGCCGTGTTCCATGAGCAGCCACCCGCCGCCGACAAGTACACGCGCGGCGTCGGCGATCACGGCGCGCAGATCGCGCAGCCCGTCCGCTCCGCCTGCCAGTGCCGTGCGCGGCTCGTGGCAAAGGCCCGCTTCGGCCAGGCAGGGATCGCCGTGTTCGATGTAGGGCGGGTTGCTGACCACCATATCCACGGACCGGCCGGCGATGGCGGCCGCCCAGTGACCCTGCAGGAAGGTCACGGGCAGACCATGGCGGCGGGCGTTGCGTGCAGCGACCGCGAGCGCGGGCGCCTGCCGGTCGACCGCCACGATCTGCGCGTGTGGCCGCTCACGCTGGAGCGCGAGGGCGATGGCGCCGCTGCCCGTGCCCAGATCGAGCACGCGCGCAACACAACCGGCCGGCATCCGCGCCAGCGCCTGCTCGATTAGGATTTCCGTTTCAGGCCGGGGCACCAGCACCGCCGGCGACACGCAAAGCGGCAGCGACCAGAATTCCGTTTCGCCCGTGAGATAGGCCAGCGGCTCGCCGGCCCGCCGCCGTGCCGCCAGGTGTTCAAGCCGCGAGACGGCGGTTTCGTCGAGGGGTGTGTCGCCATGCGCCAACAGCCGTTCGAGCGGCCATTGCAGGACATGGCAGGCCAGCTGCCAGATTTCGGGCTGGATGCGCGCGCGCTCGGCCCCGGCCGGCCAGCGCGCGCAGGCTTCGGCCAGGACGGTCCGGACCGGTTTCATTCATTCCTGGCCGAGGAGCGCAAGCTGCTCGGCCTGGTCTTCGGCGATCAGCGCATCGAGCAATTCATCCAGATCCCCCTCAAGGACGCGCTCGAGCCGGTAGAGGGTCAGGTTGATGCGGTGGTCCGTGATGCGCCCCTGAGGAAAGTTGTAGGTGCGGATGCGCTCCGACCGGTCCCCGCTGCCGACGAGCTTGCGGCGGGTCGCGGCCTCTTTTTCCTGCTTGGCGCGAACCTCCTGTTCTTTCAGGCGGGAGGCGAGCACCGACAGCGCCCGCGCGCGGTTTTTGTGCTGCGAGCGCTCATCCTGGCACTCGACGACCAGGCCCGACGGGATATGGGTGATCCGGATGGCCGAGTCGGTCTTATTGACGTGCTGCCCCCCGGCGCCCGAGGCGCGGAAGGTGTCGATCTTCAGGTCGGCGGGGTTGATGGTAATCTCCCGTTCCTCGATTTCCGGCATGATCGCCACCGTGCAGGCTGATGTGTGGATGCGCCCCTGCGCCTCGGTGGTGGGCACGCGCTGTACCCGGTGACCGCCCGATTCGAACTTGAGGCGCGAATAGGCGCCCCGGCCGGCGACACGGACGATGATTTCCTTGTAGCCGCCATGCTCGCCCGGGCTTGCGTGCACGATTTCCATCTGCCAGCCACGCCGGGTCGCGTAGCCGGCGTACATGCGATAGAGGTCGCCGGCAAACAGCGCGGCCTCGTCGCCGCCGGTGCCGGCGCGGATTTCCAGAAAGATGTTGCGCTCGTCGTTGGGGTCGCGCGGCAGCATCAGCGTTTTCAGTTCCCTTTCGTGCTCCTCCTGTACCTTGTGCAGGCGGACGATTTCCTCGTTTGCCATGGCGCGCACGACCGGGTCGGTGTCTTCGAGCAGGGATTGCGTGGCCGACAGTTCATCGACGGTGTGCCGCCATTCCTGGAAGCGCTCGACGACCGGGCTCAACTCGGCCCGCTCGCGCGACAGCCGCCGGAACCGGTCCTGATCGCGGGTGACGGCGGGGTCGGACAGTTCCGCCGTGGTCTCCTCAAACCGGATGACGAGGCGATCCAGCTTGGTGGCAATCGAAGGATGCATGATCAGGATTTCTCGTCGAGCTGAAACAACAGGCGGGCTGCGGCCAGTAAATCGACATCCCCTTCGGCGTCGGCGGCACGCAGCGCCGCGCTCGGCGTGTGCGTGAATTTGTTGGTCAGGTTGCGGGCAAAGCGCAGAAGGACGTCGGCGGGATTCTCGCCGCGCTCGAGGGCACGCTGCGCCCGGGCGAGCTCCGCGTCACGGAGCGACTCGGTGACTGCGCGCAGCGCGCGGATGGTCGGAACCGAATCCAGCGAGCGGACCCAGCGCATGAATTCGACGACTTCACCGTCGATGATGACTTCCGCCTCGCGGGCCGCCTCCTGCCGCGACTGCATGTTTTCCTCGATGACCCCTTTGAGCTCATCGATGGTGTAGAGGTACACGTCGTTCAGGTCGCCGACCTCCGGTTCGATGTCGCGGGGTACGGCCAGATCGACGAGAAACATCGGCCGGTGCTTGCGCATCTTGATGGCCCGCTCGACGGCCCCTTTGCCGAGGATCGGCAGCACGCTTGCGGTGCACGAGATGACGATGTCGGCGCTGGCCAAAACCCCCGGCACCTCGGGCAGCGAGATGCCGCGTCCGCCGTAGACCTCGGCGAGCGCGTGCGCCCGCTCGCGCGTGCGGTTGGCGACGATGAGCTGCGTGATGCCCTGTTCCTTGAGGTGGCGGGCGACCAGTTCGATCATTTCGCCGGCGCCGATCAGCATCACCGTCTGCTGCGCCAGGTCGTTGAAGATGCGGCGGGCGAGACTCACCGCCGCGAACGCCACCGAAACGGGGTTCGCGCCGATTGCCGTGTCGGTGCGCACCTGCTTGGCCACCGAGAACGTGCGCTCGAACAGGCGATTCAACATCTTGCCCGTGGTGCCGGCACGGCGGGCGGCCGCAAAGGCATTTTTCATCTGCCCAAGGATCTGCGGCTCGCCCAGGACCAGCGAATCGAGTCCGGATGCGACGCGAAACGCGTGCTGCACCGCGGCGCGTCCGCCGTGGATGTAGAGATGGGGGCGCAACAGGCGGTTTTGCAGACTACGGTAGTCGCAGAGCCAGTCGATGATGGAGTCGGGTGATTCGTGTTCGATCCGGCAATAGATTTCGGTGCGATTGCAGGTCGACAGGATGGTGGCCTCGCCGGCGCCGTGGTGGGCTACGTCCTGCAGGGCCTCGGGCAGGGTCTGCGGGTCGAATGCCGCCCGTTCCCGCAGGGCCAGCGGCGCGGTCTTGTGGTTAATTCCGAAGGCGACGAGATGCATAGTCTGTGAATCGGGATCCGGTTCGCCACAGCCAGATTATCCAGGCGGCCTCGATCATGAAGACGATCGCAACGCCGGCCGCCGTCGGCGAGTAAAGCGGCCCACTCCAACCGATGATTCCCAAGGCGATATCGATCGGTACCAGCAAAACGAGGCTCAAGGATACCACAATCGGCGGAAGTTGATGGCTGCGCGAAGTCAAAGCCGCCACCCCGCAAAGGCCAAGCAGCGCGCCCATGACGAGATCCGCAAGACCGGCGTGCACGACGAGCCAAAGCCCCGCGCCGCCCAGGGCCGTCCAGATGAGCGGGCGGCCGCCGCGGGCCGCGGGCACCGCCAGCAGACTCTGCGCCAGGCGGCAGTGGAGGCTTTCGAAGGCGCTCGCGATCAGGAGCAGGAGGCTTATGACGAACAATGGCGTCAAGATCGTCAGGCCAAGCGCCTGCCCAAGCCGCCCCAGGCCCAAGGCGGCTGCGCCGAGCAGCGCCACCGGCCCCGGACCGGCGGCATAAAACCGATGCCAGGCGAGTGCGTTTGGCCAGGCGCTCAATCCGCCCATGAGGACGATGACGGCCACGGCCCCCTCGGCGGCCGACAGGCCATAGCGCGCCCGCAAAGACGGCGTGTCCAGATGGTCGCGGCTCAAAGGCGCCAAGGCGGCGCCAAAGGGCAGGGCACTGGCCAGCATGGGGAGGGCGGCGCCGGTATCATGAACCGGCAACCGCGGGACCACGATGGTGGGATGGAGGAGGGCTGCGCCCAACAGGGTGCCGGCGGCGACCAGGATGAGGATCAGGACGCCGATCGTGCCGGTGGGGGGGTGGAGCGCCAGGGTGCGGTGGCGGGCGCGTCCCAGCCAAAGGACACAAAAGATCGCGTAAAAGAGGAACGCGCCGCTGTCGATGGTCAGATGCCAGGGGCCTATCACGCCGTGCATGGGGCCGTGGATCGCAAGCGGTACGAACCGGCCGGCCACCGCCGACAAAATCGCCGCGGAAAGGACGCCGAGGACGCCGATCGCCTGTTCGAGCGGCCCTTTGGCCAGCCAGCGGTCTACGGGTCTTGCAAGCAGATAAAGCACGGCAAAGCCGAGCAAGGCGTCGGGATGGGCTGCGGCGAGACCGGCCCAGAGCAGCGCCAGTACCGCGGCCGCGAAGAGCTGGTAGGCGCGGTCGATGGTGAGGCTTCCTGTGCGCGGCGAGGCCGCCTGTGCGCGCGCAACGAGCATGAGTGCGCCGGCGGTGGTGGCGATCAGAAGGATCCACAGGAACACCGGTGCCCAGCCGTAGCGGATACCGAACACGGTGCCGGCCAGCAGCAAAGGCGTGCCCAGTGCGCCCAGCCGGTTTGCGAGCGACAGCGCAGCCGCGAACCAAGATGCCCTGGCTGTGCCGCCTGTATTATACTCACCATCGCCCAGTACCGCGGCCACGAGGCGGCCAAGGTAGCGCAGGCCAAAGAGCAGTACGAGGGCGGCGACGACGGGCAGTACGACAAGATTCATGAAGGAGCCTCCCATTATCGTTAACAGCATAGACGCCTGCGCGGCCGCAGCCGAGCGGGCAACTGGAGCTCCCTAAAATGCGCCGTCTGCGGTTTGTGGCCTGGATGATGGCGGCAGCCCTGGCGGGCTGTGCGGTGACGCCCACCCGTGTGGCGCCGGTGGCGAAGCCGCCTGCCACGCGGACCGCGGCGCGCGCACACCTCCTGTATCACGTGCTGGTCGGCGACATCGCCGGGCAGCAGGGCCGTCTGGGGGTGGCGGCCGCAGCCTTTGGCAAGGCCGCCCAGGAAAGCGGTGATGAAAGCCTGGCGCGCCGTTCGACATTGCTTGCGCTGTATGCGCATCGGTACCGCGAAGGCGAGCAGCTGGCGCGTCTGTGGCGGCATGCGGATCCGCAGAGCGCCAGCGCCCTCGAGGCGCTTGGTGATGCCGAGCTCGGCCAGGGCCGCATACCGCAGGCGGAACGACGCTTTGGGCAGGCGCTCGTCCGTGTCACCGCCGAAGCGGGCGGCGGCGGCCGGGCGTTTGCCTTCGAGCAGATCGCCGCCTTGCTGTGGCATCACGTGCCAAAGAGCAACGTGCTTGTCGTGATGCGGGCGATCACCGGCAAGTATCCGCATGATCCGGTGGGCCGCTATGTGCTCGCCGATCTCGCTCGCCGCCGTGGCCATCTGGGTCTTGCCAGGCGTGCCGTGGATCAGGCGCTTACCCTGAAACCCCACTGGGAGGACGCGGCTGTCCTCAAGGCGCGCATCCTCTGGGTCCGGGATCCCCGGCTTTCGCTCGCCTTCACCAAGGAATTTCTGGCCGCCAATGCGGATGCCACGCGGCTGCGCCTGGACTATGCGCGGCGGCTCGTGTCGCTGCAATACTGGCACAAGGCGCTCGTGCAGTTCGAGATGATCGCCGATGCCACGCCAAACGATCCGCAGGTGCTCTACGCCACGAGTCTCGTCGCACTCAAAACCGGCGATCTCCCGGTGGCCCGTGCCGATCTCAAGCGAGTGATCGCCCTGGCGCCGGGCGATGCGCATGCCCGGCTGTACCTCGGTGAGATCGCCGAGCGAGCCGGCCGCTACCGCGCCGCGGCGCACTGGTATCGCAGTGTCGGGGCCCCTTATGAGTTTGCCGCCCAGGTACGCCTCGCCTTGCTGCCTTTCTATCAGCACCGGCCGCAGGCCAGTCTGGCGCGGCTGGCGCATCTGACGGCGGGCAACGAAGACCAGATGGTGACGCTTGCGCTCGCGCGTGACCGGGTGCTGGTCCGTCTGCACCGCTATGCCGACGGCATCCGGGTATTGAACCAGGCGCTGGCGCAAGCACCGCGTGCCGGCGCCTTGCTCTACGCGCGGGCGCTCGATGAGGAACGGCTGCACGACGTCGCCGCGACGATCGCGGATTTGCGCGCTCTCCTCGCCCGCCGGCCGGGCGACCCGATGGTTTTGAACGCGCTCGGCTACACGTTCGTGTGCAACAATCAGCACAAACGGCAGGGTTTGCAGCTGGTGCGCAAGGCGCTCTCCCTCGATCCGGACAACCCCTATATCCTCGACAGCGTGGGCTGGGCCTATTTTGAGCTGGGCCACCCTTCCCTGGCGTTGCCCTATCTGCAGCGTGCCTACCAGATGTCCCATGACGGCACAATCGCCGCGCATCTCGGCCAGGCCTTGTGGGCGGTTGGCGATCATGGGGCGGCACGCGCGCTGTGGCACCAGGCGCATCGCGCCCACCCCCATAACGCGCATTTGCGGCGCGCGCTGGCGAGGCACGCTTCGTGAAGAGATGGCTGCTGGCCGGCGGCGTGGCGTTGCTGGCCGGCTGCGCCACACTGCCGCCGGCCACTCCGGTTGCCCATCCGCAGGCCATCTGGCGCGCCCACCTGCGGCGTTTGGGTGCGTTGCACACCTATGCGCTGCGGGCCGCCGTGGCGGTGCGCGCCCAGGGCCGGGGAGGGAGTCTCCATCTCCATTGGCGGCAGCGGGGGGCGGCCATGGACCTGGCGGGCTACGGACCGCTCGGGGGCCTGGTTTTCCGGCTGCGCGCGGATCGCCATGGCGCGGTGCTGGCGACCGGCAAAGGCGTGCGCCGGGCGGCCGACGCCGAGGATCTGCTGGCCCGCCTGACCGGCTGGCATCTGCCGGTGACCGGCCTGCGCTACTGGATTCTGGGTGAACCCCGTCCCGGTGACCGGTACACTTACGCCCTGGATCGTGCCGGCCGTCTCCAGCACCTCCGGCAGGCGGGGTGGGTGGTGACCTATCGGCGTTACCGGCAGACCACGCTGGGGCTTTTGCCGGTGCGGGTGGATCTATTGCACGCAGCGAGCGCCGGAGCGCCCGCGCTGCATATCCGTATGTATGTCAGCCACTGGTCCCAAGGAGCGCGTGAATAGTCCATACACATGGCCGGCGCCGGCCAAAATCAACCTGTTTCTGCATGTAACCGGGCGGCGGCCCGACGGTTACCACCTCCTGCAGACGGTATTCCAGTTCATCGACTGGCAGGATGATCTCGAGTTTACTGTGACCGATGACGGCGTCATCGATCGCGTGCACGACGTGGCCGGTGTCGACAGCGCGCAGGATCTCACCTTGCGGGCAGCCCGCCTGCTGCAGCGGACGGCCGGTGTGTCGCGGGGGGCGCGGATCAAGCTGACCAAGAGATTGCCGATCGGGGGCGGTATCGGCGGGGGAAGCTCGGATGCCGCCACCACGCTGCTTGCACTGAATCACCTGTGGGGCCTCCATATGCCCTACGCGGAGCTCGCGCGTCTGGGGCTTGCGCTGGGCGCCGACGTCCCGGTCTTCGTATCCGGTCATGCGGCGTGGGCGGAGGGGGTCGGCGAGGAGCTGACGCCCATCGACTTGCCGGAGCCATGGTATGTCATTGCCGCGCCCCCGGCGACGGTTTTGACCCGGGAGGTCTTTGCTGCGCTTGATTTGACAGGGCTTCCGCCGCCTATCACAATACGCGACTTTCGCGCGGGGCTGGGACGAAACGATCTTGCCGCCATCGTGCGCCGCCGCCATCCTGAGGTCGATTCGGCCTGGCAGTGGCTCAGCCGGTACGGGGCTGTGCGCATGACGGGATCCGGGGCCTGCGTGTTTCTGGAGGTGGCTGATCCGGAACAAGGCCAACAGATCGTGGCCGAGTGTCCGCCGCAGTATCGTTGTGCGCTGGCCCGTGGACTCAATCGCCATCCGGTGCATGCGCATCTTGGGTAAGGCTGCTGCTCTATTGGGGTGTCGCCAAGCGGTAAGGCACCGGATTTTGATTCCGGCATTCCCAGGTTCGAATCCTGGCACCCCAGCCACATTCTGCGCCAGGGGGCGCTTTCCGGGAGGGACGAGGTAGCCGTGCCAGCAGACAACGTGATGGTATTCACTGGCAACGCGAACCCGGCGCTTGCCGAGTCCGTGGTTCGGCATCTGGGCATCCCGCTTGGCAAGGCGCACGTGGGGCGCTTCAGTGACGGCGAGATTTCCGTCGAGATCATGGAAAATGTCCGCGGCCGGGATGTCTTCCTGCTTCAGCCGACATGCGCGCCCAGCAACGACAACCTGATGGAGTTGCTTATTTTGATCGACGCCGTCAAGCGGTCGTCGGCCCGCCGCATCACGGCTGTCATCCCTTATTATGGGTATGCGCGCCAGGACCGCCGGCCGCGCACGGCGCGGGTGGCGATCGCCGCCAAACTGGTGGCCGACATGGTGAGCGGCGCCGGCGCTCACCGGGTCCTGACGATGGATCTCCATGCCGACCAGATCCAGGGATTTTTCAGCATCCCGACGGACAATATCTATGCGGGACCGGTTCTGCTCGGCGACATCTGGCGGCACCTGCCCGAGAACCTGCTGGTGGTTTCGCCCGATGTGGGCGGTGTCGTGCGGGCCCGCGCCCTTGCCAAGCATCTCGAGGCGGGCCTTGCCATCATCGACAAAAGGCGGCCGCGCCCGAACGAGGCGAAGGTCATGCATATCATCGGCGAAGTCGAGGGCCGCTCCTGCATCCTCATGGACGACCTCGTCGACACCGCCAACACGTTGTGTGAGGCGGCGGCGGCCTTGAAGGCCAACGGCGCGCGGAAGGTGGTGGCCTATTGCACCCACCCGGTGTTGTCCGGGCGGGCGGTGGAGCGGATACGCGATTCGGTGCTCGACGAGCTGGTCGTCACCGATACCATTCCGCTCAACGAGCAGGCGCGGGCCTGCAGCAAGATCCGGCAGCTGAGCGTCGCTGAGCTGCTGGCGGAAACCATAAGGCGCATTGCGGACGAAGACTCCGTCAGTTCGCTCTTTATGGATTGATCGACCTTCGGGTCTGTGGGTGTCCTGGTCGCGGGGCGCCGTCTCTTAAGGAGTCCAAGATGAGTGCGAAGTATGAATTGAATGCCGAAGCGCGCAGCGCCACAGGTACGGGTGCGAGCCGCCGCCTGCGCCGCGCCGGCAAGGTGCCGGCCATTTTGTATGGCGCAAGCGAGGCGCCCTTGATGCTCGCTCTGGATCACGATGCGCTCTGGCATCACACCCAGCATGAAGCGTTCTTTACGTCGATCCTGACGATCACGGTCGACGGCAAGGCTGCGGGTCAGGCCATCGTCCGTGATCTGCAGATGCACCCCTTCAAGCCGCGCGTGGCGCACGTCGATCTGCAGCGCATCAGCGCCACCGAGCGGCTGCACATCGCCGTACCGCTGCATTTCGTTGGCCAGGATGTGGCGCCGGGCGTGAAGCTGCAGGGCGGCGTCGTGTCGCACCTGATGACGGAAATCGATGTGTCCTGTCTGCCAAGCCAGCTGCCCGAATTCCTGACGGTCGACATGTCGGAGATGAAGGTGAACGATTCGGTCCATCTCAGCAATCTTGTGGTGCCGGAAGGTGTCGTTCTGACGGATCTGGCGCACGGCAACGACCTCGCGATCGCAACCATCACGATGATCCGCGGCGAGACGGAAGCCGTCGAAGTCGCGAGCGAGACTGTGGCGGCGGCGCAAGAGCCGGAGAAGAAGGAAGGCAAGTAATTGCATTCCCCGCTCGCGGCCATCATCGGGCTCGGCAATCCGGGCCCGGAGCATGTCGATACGCGCCACAATGCGGGCTTTTGGTGGGTCGACGGGGTGGTCGCGCGCTGGGGTGGGGATCTGCGCTTCGAACCCAAGCTGAAGGCCGTGGTGGGGCGTACGCATATCGACGGACGGGATGTCTGGCTTGCCAAACCGTTGACGTTCATGAATGCGAGCGGTGGTGCGGTGGCGGCCCTGTGCCGGTACTACCGGCTGGCGGTCACCGACATTCTGGTGGCACACGATGAACTCGATCTGCCGCCTGGCACCGTGCGCCTGAAGAAAGGGGGCGGCGCGGGTGGTCACAATGGCCTCACCGACATCATCCGGCACATGGAGCGGGACTTCTGGCGGCTGCGCATCGGGGTGGGGCGCCCGGCGCCCGGCCGCGACCTGATCCCCTACGTCCTGGGGTCGCCCTCCAGGCAGGAGCGCGGACTGATCGACGGCGGTCTCGCGCGCAGTCTCGACATTGTGCCGCTGCTGGTGCAGGGCCGGTATGAGCAGGCCATGAATCTCCTGCATACAACCAATGAGGTGGCGGGTGGGACTTAAATGCGGCATCGTCGGCTTGCCAAACGTTGGCAAATCGACGCTCTTCAATGCGCTGACGGCCGCAGGCATCGCCGCGGAAAACTATCCGTTCTGCACCATCGAGCCGAACATCGGCGTAGTTGCCATTCCAGATCCGCGTCTTGCTGCCCTGGCTGCTATCGCAAGCCCCGAGCGCATCGTGCCGGCTGTCATGGAATTCGTGGACATCGCGGGTCTCGTCGCAGGTGCGGCGCAAGGTGAGGGCCTTGGCAACAAGTTTCTGTCCCACATCCGCGAGACCGACGCCATTATCGAGGTCGTGCGCTGCTTCGAAGACGAAAACATCGTCCATGTGGCAGGCCGTGTGGATCCTGTTGCGGACATCGATGTGATCAATACGGAGCTTGCGCTCGCCGACCTCGAGAGCGTCGAGCGGGCGCTGGCACGGGAAGGCAAGGCCGCAAGGTCTGGCAACAAGGACGACCTGAAGCGCCGGGACCTCCTGGAGCGCGTGCGGGCGCATCTGAACGAAGGCGGGATGGTGCGCATGTTGTCTCTCACTGAAGACGAGCAGGGCATCCTGAAGGGATTTTCTCTTCTCACGGCAAAACCCGTTCTGTACGTGGCCAACGTCAAGGAAGACGGTTTCGAAAACAACGCCCTCTGGGAGCGGGTCCGCCAGCGTGCCGAACAGGAGGGCGCGCAGGCGCTCGCCATCTGCGCGGCGTTCGAGGCGGAGCTCGTGGCCTTGCCGGATGAAGACAAGCCGGCCTTTCTTGCGGGCATGGGCTTGACCGAGGCGGGACTCGCCCGGCTGGTACGCGCTGCCTTCGCGCTTTTGGGGCTCGAGACGTTCTTTACGGCGGGCCCCAAGGAAGTGCGGGCCTGGACGATGCGCCAGGGCAGTTTCGCTCCCCAGGCCGCAGGTGTCATTCACACCGACTTCGAACAGGGCTTTATTCGCGCAGAAGTCGTGAGCTATGACGACTACACCCGTTACAAGGGCGAGCAGGGGGCGCGCGAGGCCGGGCGTCTGCGGCTCGAGGGGCGCGACTATGTCATGCAGGACGGGGATGTCGTGCACTTCCGTTTCAATGTCAGTCGCTGACAGGTATAATCCCCCCGCGGCCTTGACAGTCCTCCGAGGCACCCGCAAAATCCGCAACTTCCCTCGAGGCTATGTAGCTCAGCTGGTTAGAGCGCGGCACTCATAATGCTGAGGTCGGTGGTTCGAGTCCACCCATAGCCACCAATAAAATCAATAACTTAGCGATACACACCTCGGGCGGACACCCGCCAGAC
>JAJYPD010000026.1 GCA_021795715.1 Pseudomonadota bacterium | reverse complement strand
TTACAAAGAAGCAGTCTCCCCCAACCCGGCAGCAATAGGGGCTATCGTCCCGAACAACTCATTACCCAATTCATGCTGTCTGTCTGGTGTGGCGCCAATCGTTTTGAGCATGGCGAAGTCACCCGTCATGACCCGGTGTTGGGGCGCCTCTTTGGCTTTGTGCGGATGGCGAACTTCAAAGCGGTGATGCGGCTCTTTCGGAAGTTCACATAGGCCACGAATGAGAGTGTGTTCGGCGCCCTCTATCGTTGGCTCTTTGCCCAGATCGCCGTCGATGGCTTGACGCTCGATTTGGACTCCACGGTCATGACGCGCTACGGGACCCAGGAGGGTGCCGTTCGGGGTTACAACCCCAGCAAGCGGGGACGGGCCTCCCATCATCCCTTGATGGCCTTTGTGTCGGATACCCGCATGATTGCCAATTGCTGGCTGCGGCCCGGTAACACCCAGAGCGCGCACAACGTCCGCGGTTTCCTCGATAGCACGTTAGATCGATTGGGCGATAAACGGGTCGCCCTGCTCCGAGCCGATAGCGGTTTTAGTGATCAGGTGTTTTTGCAGGATTTGGAGCAGAAAAAGCTCTCTCATGTGATCGCTCTGCGCTTGAACCAACCCCTCCAGCGGGCCTTGGTCGAAGCCTCTGGCTGGTGGATGCTAGACGACGGTATCGATCTCGTCAGTATTACTTATCAAGCTCCCAGTTGGTCACAACCGCGCCGAGTCATCGGCATCCGGCAACACATCGATAAGCGCTTAAACCCGAAGGGCGAGACCCTTTCGCTCTGGGCCTCGGATCCCCAATGGGGCCGTTATCGATTCGCCGCTTTGGTGACGGATTTGACTCTTCCCGCAGCGGAGATCTGGCGGCTCTATCGGGGCCGTGCCGACTGTGAGAACCGCATCAAGGAACTGAAATATGATTTTGCCGCCGACAGCTTCTGTCTCCCGGACTTCTGGGCCACCGAAGCGTCTTTAAATGTCGCTCTTCTGGCGTATAACTGCATGAGCCTTTTTCGCCAGGCGGCGCTGCGCGCGAGTGTCTTGGAGCATGGCAGCAAGGACATCCAACACGCCTTAACAACCTTACGCTTTAAGCTCTTCGCTAAGGCGGGCTACACGACCACAGAAGGCCGTAAACATATCCTTAAATCGAGCCTCGCCATGCACAAGCGCGAGTGGATGGAAGGCCTCTGGGACCGCTCGAAGACCTTTTCCTTGCCGGTCCACTTTGCGCCGATATTTAGCTCCGCGTAGGGTTCTAATGGAAAATCTCGGTTCATCCGCTGCGTTCCTTATCGGTTGGAGTACGCAGCGGACGTTAGCAGGGGCAAAAAACCATTTCCTGCATGCTTGCCGGAAGGACACGGCGGTCGAGGCGTGCACGGTGCTCGCGCACAACCGACAGGTCCCCTCTGGGAGAGGTTCGCCCGCCATGACGGGACGGCGTGTCGATGTCCGAAGCGGCAGTCTGCCCACCCGCCCGGATTAAGTCCCCCGCAGGCGACCGGCCTCGGTGCGGGCATCATCCCTGGCTTGCTCAATGACCAGATGAGTCAGCCGGTAACCGGTTCGAGGGATTGGCGTTGCGCAAGGTCGTCGTAATCCCCGGAGGAAAGGCGCGCCCGCAGATCCTTCTGGGGAGGCGATCCAGGCGTCATGCGTGAAAGCCCGCGCAGGCGGGCCTGAGGCAGCCGTCAGTTCAGAAGGCCGAGAAGGCAAGCTCGTGCCACCGCGGCGGTCTTATTTGCGCAGGACAGCTTCGCCACCGCGTTTGCAAGATGAAAATTTACGGTCCTTTCCTTAAGGTGCATGATGATGCCAATTTCTCCCGATGTTTTCCCTTCAGCGGTCCATCGGAGAACATCTTTTTCTCTGCCGCTTAATGCCACGGTGGCTTCTGGCAGCATGCGGCGCACCACAAGCTCGCTCATACGCTGGTGCGTGATGTGGGTTAGCCACATCATTTGGTATCCGTTTTCACGCAATTCCGTCTCGAGCAGCGGTTCATTCGAGCGCGACAAGGTCAGCATGCCACGAACTCCATGAGAATCTATGCTGGACTGCGCCCACCCATGCCGCAGTCCATGGGAACGCGCATCCTCCCAGAACTCGGGGACTTCACGAAAGACGTCATCGGTCCAGACGAGCGGTGCGGCCGATACGAAACCATGCCGAACGGTCGGGTCAATCGTGATGTAATCCGCCGATGCGTAGCGTTCACGCCATTGAGCCGGATATGTGTTGAACAGTATTGTTTTCGGGTTGCTGAGGTTGGTGGGTATGCGCAGACCGTAGGCGCAGTGATCGAAGCCGATCGTTCGAGACGCAACCCGGAGTGTCTCGAATAGTTCGTTCTCGGTTCTTGCCGAATGCATGCGCGATAAGGTGTCTTCCAGCCAAAGTTTCACCGGGCCGCCCTCGTTGATGGTAAAGCGATATTGATGGTCCGACCTGTCAGCATTAGCACTGTTCAGTGTCCAGGCTTGTCATGTAACGTAAACAATAGGGGCTTCGCCTCTGGTGGTCAATAATGAAAAATTCGCATGAAATTATTCAGACAAATGGGTTGCGTGTCTCCGGGGACGGGTACGTCCGGATGTCAGCAGATGAACTACGGGACCTCCCCCTGACGCACCTTTTTTCGGGTCTGGACGAAGATGTGGTCGGGTGTGTGTGTCAGGACGGGACGCGAGCGCTGATATCGGGCTATACCGAATGGCTTTCTCTGGCCTCTCCCGTTGTCACGGTTGGATGGGATTGGCGCCTGGATGATGCATTGGGAGAGGTGCGTTACGTCATGGACGGCTGGCCACGGACAAATGCCATGCTCGTGGAGGCAAGAACGCACAAGGATTTGGGGGAGGAGACAACGGCACGGGCTCTGGTGAATCGTGTTCAGCAAATCGACTGGGCCCGGGAAATTGCAGAACAGATTGCTGATATGCGTAATGGCGCAGGTCATTGGTGCGAGAGACATTGATGGCATAACCGCTGGAATCCTTGTATCGCGGGCGACATCTGGCTTTCGCTTCCGGCCGCAGGGGGCGTCCGGGCGAAGCGAACCGCCGGGGCAACCCAGGCGCCCTGTGCAATCCGCGGCTATGGCCGGAGCCCGTTCTGTCGCTTCCAGAGAGGCGGCGCCCGCTGTCCCGCCTCGCGTGTTCCGGAGTGAGACGCAGGCGCGTTCTCATCGCATGGTTCTTTCGGGAAAAGGGGGCCGCGCGGCGCGCCCTGGGGCCAGCGCGCCGCGTATGCGTTCACGTCCCCAATTCTGCGCCGCAGGTTTCCGCGCCTTTGCGGTAGAGGGTGCACGAGAGGCAACTTTTCAATGTCATTTTTGACAGGTGCGGCCCACAGGAAGGTCATATCTAATCCCCCTCGAATGCGGAGATCCATAAGGGGGATACATGGACCTTATAGCGGGAATTCAAACGGATCTGCCCCGTGGTCTGTACTCGGCCTTAAGCGCTTACCGTCACGAGATTTTTGTCGGAATGCTGGGCTGGGAACTCAATACACATTACGGATACGAGCAGGATCAGTTTGATCGCTCCGACACCATATATGTTGTGGCAAAAGGCGATGGCGGTCGGATTACGGGTTGCGCGCGGCTTTTGCCCACCACGCAGCCGTATCTCCTGGGGGAGGTTTTCCCCGAACTTCTGAACGGATTAAAGCCACCGTCTTCTCCTGATGTCTGGGAGCTTTCCCGATTCGCGGCTGTAGATCTCGCGAACGCGTCGCGTTCCGCGCACGGCCAAATGTCCTCTCCGGAGGCGGTGGAGCTCCTTCAAGGTGCTATTCGCACCGCAGCGAGTCTTGGCGCGAAACAGCTCATCACCGTTTCGCCAATCGGGATCGAGCGCCTGCTTCGATATGCAGGGTTTCGTGCGCATCGCGCAGGCCCGCCAAAAATGGTCGGCCGCCATGCGCTGTTCGCGTGCTGGATCGAGGTCGATGCCGCATCGCTGGCATAAAAGGGGGATTTGTACTTGCCCCATGCCCGTTGTCGAATAGCCGGGCAAGGTTCTTAAAAAAAGAAAGACCTCATCGGAAGAGGGCATAAACGAGGCATCACCCGTCCGCGGGTGCAACCGGGAGCGGACAGCAAAGAGTTGGAAAGTGGACGGTTTAAGGGACGAGCTTGTCCACATGGAAGTGGATCACCCACCAAATAATGGCAGTCGGCCGGATTCATACTCCCCCACCCGGAACTCTAGAGATTCCAGTTGCGGCAGCGCGGATAAACAACACACCACGGAACGCCCTCAAGACCGCGCTCCCCACTCTTCCCGGGTTCGGCGGAGTCAGTTTTGCATTGAGCAAGACCCAGGCGGACCATCGCAGCCGGGATTGTAAGGGGCTGCAGTATCATGGGGGTCAAGGGCACGAGTTTCCGGTACGGTATACGACAACCATCCTGATGGCCAATCCCCATGCGACCTTCGCCCAGGTGCTGAAGGTCGCCGAGATGGCCGAGATCCATGCGGTGATCGAGAGCTTCCCACACGGCTATCAGACCGAGATCGGGGAACGGGGTGCGGGACTCTTGGGCGGCCAGAAGCAGAGGCTGGCCATCGCCCGGGCCTTAATTAAAGGGCTCTGTCGAATTTCATGTGGGTTGACCCGCCATGAGCTTCGCTTCCGCCATCACCGCCACTCCTCATTGGGTTCTCTGGCGGTATTCTATCCATGATCGGTACCCACTCGGAATTCAACAGAGGCTAGATGTAATTCCACAAGGAACGGGGTCGGACAAAAAAACGAGCCTAAGTCGCCGTCTCCCGTGGTGCCCGGGGCCGGACTCGAACCGGCACGACCTTGCGGGCGCGCAATGTCTAAGTCCCTTGCTGAGGCGTAGGGCCGCCTGTTGAAATGGTTCGGGTGCGATATGACGGGATGCGGCTGCTGTTCCTGTGCAAGCGAGGGAACGAGAGGAGGTCAAATGAAAATCAATCTGAAAAAATTTCGTGTGCCTGAAGGTGTGCGGGTGAAGCTCGACGCGTGGCCGACGGCGACAAAGCCTGTCTACCGGTCCAAGGATCAATACCACGAGTATCTGGAAGCCGACGTGGCAAGACTGAGTGAGCTGCAGCAGCTCCTCTATGCGTCCAGCCGGTATTCGTTATTGCTGATTTTTCAGGCAATGGATGCTGCTGGTAAAGACGGCGCCATCCGGCACGTGATGTCCGGCGTGAACCCCCAAGGCTGCCAGGTCTTCAGTTTCAAACACCCAAGCGCGACCGAGCTGGAGCACGACTTCATGTGGCGTACGACGCGATGTCTGCCGGAACGTGGCCGCATCGGCATCTTCAACAGATCCTATTACGAGGAAGTCCTGATCGCCCGCGTGCATCCGGAGATTCTCCGCGGGGAGAATCTGCCGCCGGAGATTCTGGACGAGCAGACCATATGGCTGCGGCGCTATCGATCGATCGTGGATTTCGAGAGGCATCTATTCCACAATGGAACGCGGGTGATCAAGTTTTTTTTGCATCTATCTCCGGAAGAACAGAGAAAACGTCTGCTCGAACGTATTGCCGATCCGCACAAGAACTGGAAGTTCAGCATCGCGGATGTCGAGGAACGGAAATTCTGGAAGCAATACATGCGGGCGTACGAGGATTGCCTAACGGCAACCAGCACCCGCCGCGCACCGTGGTATGTGGTGCCCGCAGACGACAAGGAGAACGCGCGGCTGATCATTGCGCGGATCGTTCTGGACACACTGGAGACCCTGGATATGAGCTACCCGCAGCTTGATGCCGCACGAAAGCGCGAGCTGATGTTGATACGGAAAAGACTTGCCAGCTAGCCTACAAAGGGAAGGCCCCGGCTCTGCCGGGGAGGCAGCAGAAGTTTGACGGAACAGGGGGTCCAGCGAGAAACGTCCGAAACGTGAGCCGCCAAGCACACGATTGAGGGGGATTCCAAGAGGGACGCGCAGGAAGACTTAAACCACCCGGCATGGGTGTGCAAATATCCTGTGGTGATTACCCCGAAGTGCCGGCGAAGGACGCTGGTTGAGCAACTGCGGCGGCACCTGGAAGAGGTATTCCGGAGGCTCGTGCTGCAAAAGGAGAGCCGGATCGAGGCAGGGCACTGGATGCCGGATCACGTGCATATGCCGATATCGATTCCCCCAAGTGCGCTGTATCGCAGCGGGATCGGGTGCATCAAAGGCGAGCGCGCAATTCGCCTGGACTGGGTATATGGGGAACGCAAGCGCAATTTTGTGAGACGGCATTTCTGGGCCCGGGGCTATTTCGTCTCGACGGGTGAGCGGCGAGGCAGTCATCCGCCAGTACATCAAGAACCAGGAACAGGAAGACAAGCGGCTCGACCAGATGGATCTGTGGTGCTGACGGACCATCGTGACGGTGACCCCAAAGAACCGGGGCCGCGTGAATAACCCCCGATAGCCGCTTCGAGCGGCTCACAATCTAAAGCCCGCGGCGCGGCCGAGGGATATTTACCCGCACCACCAGGCCATGCCCTGCGCGGGGGGGTGTATAGCGCATGACAGTTGACGGGAGGGAGGCATGACATCGGTTCATAAAGAACAGAGAAGGGCGGCGCTGCGCCGGCGGATGGTCTTAAAGCAGATGTCCCCGGATTTCCTTGATCCAGCGCTCGAATGGCGGCGATTGTTCGCGGAAGCCTGGGGTACGTTCCTGCTTGTTCTGGTCGCAGCTGGTGGTGCGGTGGTCGCCGCGCGCAGCGGTGGATCGTCGAGTGCGGCGGCCATCGCTGTGGCGCCGGGACTTATGGTGATGGCGATCATCTATTTTCTCGGCGCGGTCAGCGGTGCGCATCTCAATCCGGCCGTAACTTTGGCTTTTGCGGTGCGCCGCAATTTTCCATGGCGCCGGGTGCCGGGTTATGTCGTGGCCCAGGTGATGGGCGGGGTGGCCGCGGCTTTGTTTTTGCGTGCTTTGTTTGGCACGGCCGGGGCACTGGGTGCGACGGTACCCGGCCCGGGTGTCAGTCCGGGAACGGCGCTGGCGATGGAGGTTGTGCTGACCGCAGGACTGGTGAACACGATACTTGGGACCGCCTCGGGGGCGCGCAATATCGGGACCAATGGCGCCATTGCGGTAGGGGGTTACATTGCGCTCGCGGGCCTGTGGGCCGGGCCGATCAGCGGCGCCTCGATGAATCCGGTGCGTTCGTTTGCACCGGATCTGTTGCGCGGCGATCTGCAGACCACCTGGATCTACGTGATCGGGCCGGTGGCGGGCGCCCTGATTGGAGTGGCCTTTGAGTGGATACTGAAGGGCTCACCGACGGTGGCAGGCGACCTTGCGGCGCAAGGGTCCCTTGGAATCAAGGAACCGCGTGCGCCAGGTTGAGAGGCGCCCTTACGCGCCCCAAGCGGGGTTTCAGAGTGGGCCTGTGGCGCCCGAACCAGAGCGCTCCTGGGACGGTACTGGCGGGGCATTTTGACGGGAGGCCGTGCCCGCACAGCACCCACGGCAACCATCAGCGAGTGCGGGGCCGGGCATGGCTTTGCATTACGCGCCGGTTTTTCGCATACGCAGCCGGGGCATCTGCGCCTGGGCGCTACGCCGTTTCTCGAATGCGTAGTCAACGCAAGAGTCTCATCCGGCACCCGAGGTGGCTGCGAAGGCGCGCCGCCCTGCGCAAAACAGGGGCAACATTGCCGGGGATGCGGGGCCCCCGCGAGGCTTTGCGAAGGAGGGTCTTACGCAAGCCTGAGTTTTATCCGGGGTAGACCTCGCGTTCGTTCCCGATGCCTGGCAAAGCCGCTTCCCAAGGAGGGCGATACCCAGAAGCGGTGGATAACCTCTGGTGGGCGGGGTGGGTTCTTGCATCCGACCCTGCCCAAAATTCGTATCGACCTGGTCTGGCGCGACGTACGTTCGCCGCCTCGGGACGGCCGGTATCGCGGCTTGCCGGAGAAAGCTTTTTTGCGGTGCGTATCCTTTGTGTGCAGGCTCAAGCGCCGAAAAAGTTGGGTGCTTGGGCGCGAAGTGGCGGGAACATTACGCGCTGGCAAGCGCATCCGACGGAAGTCGGAGGGCTTGCCGATTCCCGTGACAAAGTTGTCCACAAAACCTGTGGACAACTTTGTGGATGACGGGCTGTTATTGATGGGCCGGGCCAGCAGGTCCGGGACCTTTGTTGGATTGCCTGTTTTGCGGGCAGCGGTCGGTTGCCGATTCCGTCCGGCGGGCAAAATCGTCCGGCCACACCATGCGGTCTGTCGGGCAGTGTGTCTAAAGGCCTGTAGAGCGCGCGTGCGTCTGCCGCGTGTCAATCCGAAAACCCAATGACCCGAGATGTTTCATCAGGCTCCTGCGCTGGGGAGAATGTGGGCGGCGGGTCTTCTTGTGCGCCTCGGTCATTGAAGTGTCCTCATGTGTCTCTAACAAGGCAAAAATAGGCTCATGGGGGCGCAATGGGGATCGGGAAGGGCTGCGCAGGCCATGGTCTGGAGGCCTGCATACGGGCCGGGCTCGGACCGGCAGGGAAGAGGCCCCGGCCCTTTAGGGACGTTCGTCCATCTCGATTTAGCAAGGGCTCTTGCGCAGGTGTCGCCGGATCGCTACCGGCCGGCATACACCCTGCGACCCATGGATGAGCATAAGATACATTTCTATGTCACACGAAATAACGCCGGGAAATCCGGTGGGCGGCAGGCGATCATGGCAGTGTGGTGGACCACGCCCCCAGGCCGGAGGACGCAAGTCTGGCAAGGCCGCATAGATCGGGCTTCCGGGTCTTGTTGCAGGAGGTGCGCCGGTTCATCCTTGGGAAATCCAGGCGCACGGCGGGTTCGCGCAGGGCGCGGCTGATTGCCTTGTCGCCTGCGTAAACGGCAGCAGACAGCCGCGTGGGTGGCGCGGTGTCGCGGGGACCAAGGCCCGCGCCGGCGAAGGCTCCGGGTCTTGTGTTTCGGCAACAAGGAGTCAGGCCTTATGGCGGCAACCGGCTTCCTTCTTCGCGGACACATGCAAAATCTCCTGGACGCGCTCAGGGCAGCGGGCTACCGCTGCGTCGGCCCCCAGGTGCGCGATGGCGCCATCATCTACGACACCCTAAGCCAAGCCGATGATCTGCCGTGGGGGTGGCGTGACGAGCAGAAACCCGGCCGCTACCGCCTGGGACGTCATGACAGTCCCTGGGGGTTTGCCTGGGCGAACGGCCCACAGGGCTTGAAGCCTTTGCTTTTTGCAAGTGCCGACACGCTGCAGACGGCCCGGCGCACGGACGAGGGTGCACTGCACTTCGAAAGTGCCACGCCGCACGCCATCGCAACGGCCGTCCTCGGCGTGCGAGCCTGTGATCTGGCGGCCTTGCGTCTGCAGGATCAGCATTTTCTGGAAGGTCTTGTGCCCGATCCGCACTACGCCGCCCGCCGCGCCGATCTCTTTTTGATCGCCGTACACTGCACGCACCCGGCCGCGACATGCTTTTGTGTGTCGACCGGCGACGGCCCGCGCGCGGAACACGGGTTTGATCTGGCTTTGGGTGAAACGGAGGAGGGTTTCCTTGGCACCGCAGGCAGTGCGGCGGGAGCGGGTTTCGCCAAGCGGCTGCCCCTCCGGGCGGCCGAGCCCAGGGAACAAGACGCCCTTGAGGCGCGCATCACGGCCGCTGCGGCAGCGCAACAGCGAAGCCTGCCTGCGCGGGATCTGCGCGCGGCGCTTTTCGCCAATCTGCGCCATCCGCGGTGGGAGGAGGTCGCCACCCGCTGTCTGTCCTGCGGCAATTGTACGGCGGTCTGCCCGAGCTGTTTTTGCCACGCGCAGAGCGAGGAGCCAACGCTCGATGGGCTGAGCAGCATGTCCGTGCGGCGGTGGGATTCCTGTTTCACGCAGGGACACAGTGCCATCCACGGGATCGTCATCCGCGCCGATACGCGCCAGCGTTACCGCCAGTGGCTGACGCACAAGCTTGGGAGTTGGCATGATCAGTATGGCCGGTCCGGCTGTGTCGGCTGCGGGCGGTGCATTACCTGGTGTCCGGTTGGCATCGATATTACGGAAGAGGCGGCCGGTATCTGCGGGAGCGGCCATGTCTGAACCCCACCTTATGCACGAGGCGGTCATCTGCGAGCGCATCCAGGAATCGCCGACGATCTTCACGCTGCGGCTTGCGTTCACGGATCCTGAACACAAGGCGCGCTACCGGTTTCAGCCGGGACAGTTCAACATGGTCGGGCTGTACGGGGTGGGGCAATCGCCGATTTCTATCGTCTCCGATCCGGAGGATGAACATCTTCTTGACCATACGATCCGGGGTCTTGGCCGTGTTTCATTGGGCCTGTCGCGTCTTGCGCCAGGCGGGCGGGTCGGATTGCGCGGGCCTTACGGACGGGGATGGCCTTTGGCGGCCGCGGAAGGGCGGAACATCGTGCTGGTCACGGGCGGACTGGGGTGCGCTCCGGCGGTCTCGGTTATCCGCTATATCCTGCGGCGCCGGGAGCGCTTCGGCCATCTGACCATTTTGCAGGGGGTCAAACACGCGGATGATCTCATCTGGCGGCAGCAGTACGAACGCTGGAGCGGGCTTCCCGATGTTTATGTCGGATTGGCAGCGGATGTGAGCGCGCCCGGTTGGTTCGGTCAGGTGGGGCCGGTCACGGTTCTGTTCGATCGCGCGCCGATTGCGCCGGGATCGTTGGTCATGCTGTGTGGACCCGAGATGATGATGCGGGCGGTGGTGGAGGATTTGCGGCATCGCGGCATCGACGAGAACGATATCTGGCTCAGCATGGAGCGCAACATGCACTGCGCCGTCGGCCTGTGCGGCCATTGCCAGATCGGGCCGTACTTTGTGTGCCGCAATGGACCGGTCTTTTCCTACCCGGAGCTAAAGGCCCTGTTGGGTGAAAGGGGGTTCTGAGGACGCCATGGATGCCAAGCCCCGTCTGGCCGTGCACAAATTCAGCTCCTGTGATGGCTGCCAGCTCGCCTTCCTGAATCAGGGCGCCGAGCTGTTGCAACTGGCAACGCTCGTGGAGATCGTGCATTTCGCGCAAGCCGGATTCGTGGCTCCGGACGCCACCGTCGATATGGCCTTCGTTGAAGGCAGTATCAGCACACCGGAAGATGAAAAGCGCATTCGGCTCGTGCGCAAGAACAGCCGGTATCTCGTGGCGATCGGCGCCTGCGCCACGGCTGGCGGCCTGCAGGCCCTGCGTAACCGGGCCCCGGGGGGCGCCGGCTGGATCGCGGAGATTTACCCGCAGCCCGGGCACATCCACGCTTTGCCGGCTTCCACTGCCGTGTCAGCCCACGTACCCGTCGACGCGGAATTGTGGGGTTGTCCGGTCAACGGGCGCCAGGTTCTGGATGCGGTGCGCGGGCGGCTTTTTGGGGTGACGCCGGTGGTTGAGACGGACAAGGTCTGTCTCGAGTGCAAGCGCCAGCAAGGCGTTTGCGTTCTTGTGGCGCATGGCGCCCCGTGCATGGGGCCGGTCACGCGCACCGGGTGCGGGGCGCTGTGCCCGCGCCTTCACCGGGATTGTTATGCCTGTTACGGACCGGCGGAGAATGCGAATACGCAGGCCCTGGGGCGGCGGCTGGCGGATCTCGGACTTTCACCGGCTGCCATCGCGCGGCGTTTTCTGTCGATCAACAATGCCGCCACCGCCTTTCGGGATGCCGGTGACCGATGGCAGGAGGAGGATCATGGCGATGCGTGAGATCCGCCTGTGCGTACCGGTTCTGGCGCGGGTCGAGGGGGAGGGTGCATTGGATCTCGCAATGCGCAACGGCCGTATCGAAACGTTGCGCCTGCGCATTTTCGAGCCGCCGCGGCTCTTTGAGAAGTTCCTCGAGGGGCGGGAATATGGCGAAGTGCCCGACATGGTGGCGCGGGTCTGCGGGATTTGCCCGGTCGCCTATCAGATGAGCGCCGTGCAGGCGATCGAGGGCCTGTTTGATCTCGATCCCGGTCCCTGGGTACATGCCCTGCGCCGGGTCTTTTATTGCGGCGAGTGGATACAAAGCCATGCTTTGCACATTCATTGGCTGGCGGCGCCGGATTTCCTTGGGTATGACAGCGCCGTGGATATGGCGGCCACCCACGCCGCGGCACTGCGCCGGGGCCTGGCCCTGCAGAGCCTCGGGAATGCGATTGTGAGCCTTCTGGGGGGCCGTTCCGTGCACCCCGTGGGTGTGTGCGTCGGCGGATTTCATGCCGCCCCGCGGGCGGCGGATGTCGCCGCGCTGCGCCAGCGCCTCATTGCGGCGGTGGCAGACGCCGAGGCGTTGGTCGCATGGACGGCGGCGCTGCCGCTGCCACCGGGCGATCAGGACTTTGTCAGTGTGGCCTTGCGCCATCCTCGCGACTACCCGATGAATGCCGGACGCATCGTCGCCAGCAATGGGCTGGATATTCCGGTTTCGGAGTATGAGACGGATTTTGCAGAGCATCAGGTGGCGTATTCCACCGCGCTTTTTTCCACCCTCCAGGGCCGCCCCTATCTGGTCGGACCCCTGGCGCGGCTGAATCTGAATGCAGACCGGCTGCATCCGTCCGTTCAGGCCGCTTTGGCGCGCACCGGAATCTCTTTTCCCAGCCGCAACACATTGCACAGCATCGTCGCGCGCGCAGTCGAGATTCATGAGGCCCTTCTGGAGGCCATCGACCTGTTGGCGGACTATCGGGACGTGCCGTGCCCTGGGCTCGGCGGCACCCCGCGGGCCGGTATCGGCTTTGGCGCGACGGAGGCGCCGCGCGGTCTGCTCTGGCACCGCTATGAACTGGATGATGCGGGCCTCGTGCGCCACGCGCGACTGGTTCCGCCCACGAGTCAGAATCAGGCCCGCATCGAGGAGGATCTGCGAGGCGCCCTGGAAGCCCTGGGTGCCGATGCGGACGAGGATGTCTTGCGCAAGCGGGCGGAGATGGTCATCCGCAGCTACGACCCGTGCATTTCGTGTGCGACGCATTTTTTGCGCGTCCGGGTGGCGCCGGCATGAGTCAGGGTGTGGACGGGGCGCGCCCGCGGCGGGCACGGGTCATGGGGATGGGTCCGTGGTTGCGGGCGGCCAGACGCGCAGGTCGTGTCCTGCGCAGGCAGGCGGATGCGCCAAGGCCCGGGGATCGCCCATTGCGCGCCGGTCCCCCGTCTGCGCGACCGGCCAATCCGGGCCGCTTTTCCCCTTAGGGCTCCATTCTGGGAAAGAAGGCCTGATGGCGCCTTGCGGGATCCCAAGCCTTGGTGTTGCGCGGCGTTCTGGGTTCGTTCCGGCGGCGCGAGCGGACGCGGGACGGGCGCAGCCCGATCGCGCGCATCGGCCGCGGGAATGGGGATTCCCATTTGCCGTGGTCATGAGAAGGAGATGGCGTTCAAGAAACACATGCAAGGAGTGCCCAGGCCGGCCGGTTCTTTGCCATGGTCACCGTCTGTTGTCTCGTCTGTTGCGCTTATACATCGGTGGCATCCGCTATCGTGTTGCGGCGGATGCGGGTGCTACCGGGTTGGGGCTGGCGTCATGCGCGAGGCGGGGGGCCGGGGAAGGAAGGGGTGTTGCCCCTTCCTTCCGTGCGGATATCCCGCAGAGGCCTTAATGTCGCGTGTAGGCCTTGAAGCCATAATGCGCAAAGATCCGCAGCGCGGTGGGTGATTTCAGAAAATCGATCCACGCGCGCGCCCATTGGGGATGGGCGGCGTTGCGGGCCACGGCGGCGGCATACACGGCCGTGGTGTTGTCTTTGGCCGGGATCGACACGTAGGAGATCGGGTGTCCGGCCTGTTCCTGGAAGATCGCTTCCGATTTCCATGTCACGCCGGCATCGGCCAGCCCCTGCAAGAGATAAAGCGGCGTCTGCCGGTGATGGACATGAGTCAGGATGGTCTGGCCGTCGCGCACCTTGGTGCCGTATACGCGTCTTTCGAGCGCCATGCCGCCGGCCTTGCGGAGCGATATCTTGATCTGCCTCGCGACCCCTTCCCATGCGGGATTGGGCATGGACAGCCGCACGCCGGGCTTGCCCAGATCCTGAAGACCGGTGATGTGGGCCGGATTGCCCTTCGGAATCATGATGGCCAGATCGTTGGTGACATAAGGCACCGCCGGTCCCTGCAACAGGCCGCGGTGAATCCAGTAATCCACCTTTTTGAGGCCGGCCGCATAGACGTCGGGCTTGATCGTCCATGTCATGTTGCCGATGGTGATGGTGCCGCCGTGCTGCATCTGCCGGATGAGGATGCCGGGAGGCAGGGTCTCGTAATAGATTTTACCGCGGATGGCGGGGTGTTCCCTCTCGAAGGCCGCCACGAGCGGCGCCATGGCGAAGTAGTAGTTGCCGCCGACGAAAATCGTCAGCTGCGGATTGTCGATGCTGCCGTGAAAGTCCGGCAGATCATCGATTTCCGGTACGGTGAAATCAAATCCCTTGTTCACCGCCGGATTGTTCCGTCCGTGGCTCCACGGCGGGAACACCTGCTCGCGGTAGTGGGGCGGCTCGACCTTGCCGGCCCATCCGCTGTTTGCGGCGTGCGCCGTGGCCGCCGTGAAAAACAAGGCGCCGGTGGCGGCCAGCAGCGCGCGGTGTAACCGGGTGGGTTTTTTCTGTCGCATTACATCCTCCTGGTGTTGTGGTTATTTTATGTACTGGAATCCGGCCCGTTGCAGCTCCGGACGTGTGCCCACCACCCCCGGGGTCAATACCGCCCCGGGGATCAGGCGCTTGGGGAACTCGGCCGCCATGTGCGCATGGTCAAGGCGGTCTGGATTGATGCCCTTTTTGCGGATGGCCATCGTGAACTCCCAGATTGCGTTGTGGCAGGCGAGAAAGACGACGCCGCGTTGTTGCAAAACGGTGATGCTGTTGTCGTGCGGGGAGAACACGCCATGCGGATTCTCGAAGTCGGCGGGGTTACTGTGGGCCGCCGGCGGCGCCTTCAGCCAGATGTTGCGGGCCCATTTGCCGTGCGTGAACTCCCGCAGATATTTGTGCCAGATGAAATCATCATAAAGCGCCATGTGCGCAGCGCCATGGGTCGCGGAGACGCAAAGAAAATCCGGATGCCGGAAAGACCAGATCTGGGCGTTTAGGGCGTTGCGCATGAGATTGAGCCAGGGGCTTTCGAGCGCGGTGTTGTCCCATACCTGTTTGGGGGTGCCCTGGTAGTGTATGAGCTTATTCAGGGCCTCGGCATCCCACTGATCGGGGTGCGTCAGGATCATGGGAACGGTCTTGAAGTTCCGGCGCCGTGGGGCCCTTGCCAGGGCGGCGGTGAGGTTTTGCAGCGTCCGGCTCCCGGGCTCCATCAGACCGGCGCTGCGGACGTCGGCGGCGAACGCCGAATGGGTGCCCGCGATGGCGGTACCCGCAAGCCCCAGTCCGGCTGCGGTCATCCTGATGGCGTCACGGCGGTTGATCTGTCGTTCGGACATGACACATTCTCCTTGTGTTGACTTCGGTTCCCACCACACGCTGCGCCAGGATTCGTGTGGGAAATAAGCCTGTCCCCGGTATGCCACCCGCTCAATATATTCGCATGTGACTGATTATAGGAAGTGGCGGCCCCGGCGGCTATAGGCGGTCCCGTTTTAGGCGGCCGGGCACAGCCCCGGGATGCCCCCTTGCGGCCGGTGGCGTGTTGACCGCCCAAGCGCCACGAAGGACACGCAAAACGGGTGCATGTGGCTTTGTACGGACGGAGCGGATGCCGGGCGCCTTAAGGGCGTCCCGATGGGTTGCGGCACACGCGCCGTCTGGGCCGGCCTTCGCCCGTGGCGCACACCCGGCGGCGTTCGTCCAAAGGCCTTGAAAACACGGCGTAAAAAGGGGCGGGCGCTTTTGCCCTTTCAATACGAGACGAGGTCGGTGTGTCCAAAACCCTTGCTGTAGTCCAGCACCGATATCAGGGTCGGCGTCACCCGGTAGACCTGGATTTCCTCGCTGCTTGGCAACGCCTCTTCAGGCATGGCCTGTTCCGGCCAGTTGAAGCCGAACATGCGCAAGGCCTTTTCCGCTTCGTTGTGGTCGTTCACCGGGCTTGCGTGGGCTGCCATGGACAATCCCACGATGTCTGCCATGTCCGAGGTGTCGTGATCGATGGTCAAGGAGACGCGATCGTTCTGCGCGATATTGGCGACCTTCTGGCTGTCGCGGTCGCAGACGAAATAGAGGGTCATGCCATCATGGGCGTACCCAACGGTCGTGGCCTGTGGCCAGCCATCCGGACGCAGCGTTGCCAGTGTCATGATCCGGTGCGAATCCAGTAGATCGAGGATTTTTCTTTCGATGGACTGATCCATGGGGGTCTCCGTCGTTGCGCGTTTGGGGGAATCAGGTCTGCCTTAAGCGGCGATACGCGTCGGCGACACTAGCAGATTCCGGCATGGCGCGCCCCCGACTTCCTGGACCTTTGGCAGGATGGGCGAGGGCTGCAGGCGAGCGCGGCCCGCTCTTTTTTCCCGGCCGCTGCCGTATCGCAGCGGATCTCAAGACCAACGACGGTTGCCGCCTGGCGACGGCCGGTTTTAGGTAAAAAAGCCGGGGGGCTTTGCGATTGCCTCTTGCGTTCAGCGGATCCGCCCCGCAGGGTGCGTGGCGGCCTCTATCCTGTCCGGGTGCCGCCGGCTGGAATTGTGCGTGATCGCAAAGGGTGGCTTTGGGGGAGTGCGCAGACCCGGAGCCAATACGGACTGGTCCTGGCGGATGCCTCCGGCCGGCCGCATGCGCGTGCCCGCCATTTTTGCCGGCTGCGACCTGCTGGTTGCGCTGGACCACAAGGTGCGCGAGCAGATCGGTCACGTCGCCCTGCTGCCGGGGATCGCCCGGGGGAGCTACGCGATGCCGGTGCCGATTCCGGTTACGGTTTTCCGATCGGTGGCGTGGCCGCGTTCGATTCATGGACGCCTTGCGCGCCGCGGGTGTCCTCGTCAAAAGCCCCACCCTGCGGGCGATCGCCGAGGAGGCGCCCAGTGCCGACAAGGACATATCGAAGATCATCGATGTCACAAAGAAGGCGGGTCGGGCGCGGCGCGTGGCCCGGCTGCGGCCTTTGATATCCGTCAAGGGATGATCGACATAACAAGGACTTGGACCCCGCGGTTCGTTAGACAACGACCATGCGATTTGGTAAAAAGGCGGAAGTGGATGTGTAGAAACGACTTCAAGAATGATTCTAATCTCTGTGAACCGCATGAAGGGGAGTAACTGTCACAATGGTCTATAACGTCAACGGCAAGGCGGTCGAAAGCACGGACACGGGTTATCTCGTCAACCAGGGCGACTGGGAGAAGGCCGTCGCAGTCGAGATCGCCAGGACGGAAGGTCTTGAGTTAAATCAGGATCATTGGGATGTGATCGAGTACCTGCGCGACCAATACTTCAACCACGGTGGCGAGCTGCCCAACAATCGCCACATTCTAAAGGGCATGCAGGAGATCTGGTCTGACCGGAAGGTGGACAACAAGACCCTGTTTGATTTGTTTCCGGGCAACCCCTCGAAGCAGGCCGGCCGCATTGCGGGCCTGCCGGAGAGCCTGCGCAAGGGCGGATACTGACAGACGCCCTGCGCATTCCGGGGCGCCGTCGCAACAGCGGCGCCCCGGGTGGGGGTGCAACCGGTCATGAGGGTTGCCGTCTGCGCCGTGCAACGCGCCGCGGCAGAAGGGCGGTACTTCGCGACACAGACCGCGGCGCAACAGGCTGGCGGGTTTCGCAGGCAGCCACAACGGCCGCCGGCACGTTACAGACCGCGGGGAACACCCGTTGTCATCAGCCAAATTTGAAGAGAATGCCATACCCGCCACGCGGATAAGTCCACTCGATATTACGATGCTCGGTGCAGATGATGCGGCAGGTGCCACACTCGAGGCAGCCATCGGTAATGAGCGTGATGCGTCCATCTCCCTCGCGCGTGTAGCACGCGGCCGGACAGCACACCATACACGGCGAAGTCTTGCAGGCGACCCGGCACACGTCCGGATCGGTGATTTTTACGTGGGCGCGGCTTGCGTCCACGCGGTAGCGGTTTTGAAAGAGTTTCTCGTCGACGCGTGTCATTCGAACGCCCTCCAGAGCTTGAAGATGTCGCCCAGAAGGCCCAACCGTGACCGGGCGCTGACGAAATGCTTGCGTACCGCGCGCTCCTTGGCCTTCTTGTCGATGCCGTCGACCGAGATCAACGTGTGGGCCGCCTTGTTCATGAGTTCGGGGTAGGCGGTAAAGAATTGCGGGTTTTTCTCGACGATACGCGGCAAATTTTTGTACTTGCGCAGATCGCGCATGACGAAGCTGCCGTCGAGTTTGGCGCGGTAACGCGCCAGATTGCGGGCCGAGAACACCTTGCGCTCGGCGCGCAGCTCCAGGAGGGTTTCGGCTGCCAGGTACCCGGTGGTCATGGCCAGATTGGAGCCTTCCCGATGGACGCCGTTGACGAACATGCCGGCGTCGCCCACCATCAGCCAGCCCTCACCGAAGACCTGGGGAATCGCGTGGTAGCCGCCCTCGGGAATCAGGTGGGCCGTATATTCCTTCATTTCCCCTCCGGCAAGCAGGGGGGCGATGGCAGGATGACGCTTCATGTGGTCGAGCAGGGCATACGGGGTGGTCTTCTGGCGGCTGAAGTCAGAGAGGAGACAGCCCACCCCGATGGCAATCGACTCCTTGTTGGTGTAGAGAAAGCCGGTACCGACCATGCCCTGTGTGATCTTGCCGGCCATTTCGATGACCACGCCCTCATCGCCGGTCACGTTGAAGCGGCTCTGTATGGTCTCCTCCGGCAGGAAATGGATTTCCTTTACGGCAAGCGCGACTTCGCGCGGCGCAATCTCGGGGCGAAACCCAGCCCTCTGGGCGAGCTGGGAGTTGACGCCGTCGGCGAGGATGACGGCATTTGCGTAGATCGAGCCGCCCGCGCGGTCGGTTTGGACGCCGACGACCCGATCGCCATCGCGTACGAGATCGGTCACGGTCGTTTCGCAAATGACGAGCGCGCCCGCCTCCTGCACCTTCCGTGAGAACCACTTGTCAAATTGCGCGCGAATGATGGTATAGCGGTTGAAGGGTGGCTTGTTGAAGTCGGCGGAGCGATAGGATGATCCCACATAGGATGTGTCATCCAGGATCCAGACACGCTGTTCGATCAGATGGCGCTCAAGCGGGGCATCGTCGCGGAAATCCGGGATGATGCGCGCGAGGGCGTCGGCATAGAGGATGGCGCCCTGGACGTTTTTGGACCCCGGATATTCGCCGCGCTCGAGCTGCAGCACGCGCAGTCCACCCTTGGCGAGCGTATAGGCCGCCGCGTTGCCGGAAGGGCCGCCACCTACGACGATTACATCAAATTGCTCGTTCATGCTGTCCCCTCATACTGCCTTTTTCATGGCAGCGGTGTGTTGGCGGAATGCGGCCGTCAGGGCCGGCAAAATCTGCATGGCGTTGGCGACGATTCCGTAGGTCGCGAAGTCGAATATCGGTGCGTCGGGATCCGGATTGATGGCAATGATGACATCTGCGCCCTCCATCCCTACGCGGTGCTGTACGGCGCCGGATATGCCGGCGGCTATGTAGAGTTTCGGGCGAACCGTCTTGCCGCTCTGACCGATCTGGCGGTCGGCTGTCACCCAGCCGGCCTGGACGACCGGGCGCGTGGCGCCCACTTCGGCGCCCAGCGCATCGGCCAGATCCCAGACCAGGCGGAAATTGTCCGGGCGTTTCAATCCGCGGCCGCCCGCGACAATGATGTCGGCAAACGGAAGGTGGGTTTCGTTGCGCCGATCATCGGGAAGGAATTCGAGCAGTTTCGTGATGATGTCCGTCTCGGCAAGCACGGGATGCTCTGCCAGAATACGGCCGCTGCGGCTCGTGTCGCGCACGGGGCTGGACATGACGCGCGGGCGCACGGTCGCCATCTGCGGGCGGTAGTTCAGGGTGACGATCGTACAGAGGAGGCTGCCGCCAAAGGTCGGGCGGGTCGCGGCGAGACTGCGGTTGTCCAGATCGATGGCAAGGCCTGTGCAGTCGGCGGTGAGCCCCGTCTGCAAGGTTGTGGCGACGCTGCCGGCGAGATCGCGCCCCATGGTCGTCGCGCCGAGGAGGAGAATTTCCGGCTGATGCCGGTTGACGAGGTCGGTCAGCACCTGCGTGTACGGCTGATTCCGATAATGGGTCAGGGCGGCATGGGTGAGGCTGTAGCACAGATCCGCACCATGAAAGAAGGCTTCGGCGCAGAAACGGTCGGCGTCGGCGTCGCAGCCCGCCACCACGATGCCCGCAAGTTCCACCCCGAGCTGATCCGCGAGTTTGCGTCCTTCGCCCAGGAGTTCGAATGATACGGGATGGATCTCGCCATGGTTTTGCTCCATGAAGACCCAGACGCCTTTGTAGGATTGGAACCGGGGGTCGAGCTCGAACTTGCGGCGGCCGGCGGGCTTTGGTGATGTGGTCGGTTGGTTCATTGGGGAGTCCTCTAGGCGCAGCGCGGGCGCACAGCCGCGCGCAAGTCCGGGAATTTGGTGAACATTTTGGCAAGCAGTGTCGCCACGAGGTCGTCGGGTTGGTCGCTCTGCGTCTGGATGATCTCGGCCCTATGCATGCGCGGGGTGGGCGCGAAGACCCGCGAGACCACAGTCGGTGAGCCTTTCAGGCCGACCTTCGTGAGATCGGTGACGCCAGCGGCCTCGCGGTCCCAGATGGCGAGCGGATGGCGTGCCGCCCGGAACATGTCCGGCATCGTCGCAAAGCGCATCTCGTTGATGCCCTCAAGCACGGTCAAGAGCGCCGGCAGACGCGTGCAAAGGACCTGGACCCCGCCCTCGGCGCGCCGCTGCACGGTGATTTCCCCCCGCTCGAGGTCGACATTGTCGATATGGCTCACATAGGTCAGCAACTGCATGTTCAGGCGCGTGGCGATGCCGGGTCCGACCTGGGCCGTGTCGCCATCGATCGTCTGTTTGCCGGCAAAGATGAGGTCGACCGGCATGTCCTCGCGGATCTTGCGGATCGCGCTTGCCAAGGCGTAGCTCGTGGCCAGGGTGTCGGCGCCGGCGAAGGCCCGGTCGGTCAGCAAAATGGCTTCGTCGGCGCCGAAGGAGAGGGCCTTGCGCAAGGCCGCTTCTGCCTGCGGCGGGCCCATGCTGAGCACGGTGACGCGTGCGCCAAGACGATCTTTCAAGCGCAACGCTTCTTCGAGGGCGACGAGGTCATAGGGATTGACGATGGCCGGGACGCCCTGGCGCATAATGGTGTTGGTGACCGGATGAACGCGGATTTGCGCGCTGTCTGGAACCTGTTTGATACAGACAAGGATATGCATCGCTCAGCTCCTGTGATCTTGCGAGGGAAGGGCCGCGCGTAGAGCGGCCAGAGGGACCTGTCGTTCGCCGGCGCAAAATACGCGAAAGACTCTCTCCTCTCTGGGTGTGGAATGCACGAAGTCGGCATAGGCACGCTCAAGGAGAGTCCGTCCGTGGGCGCGCAACGTGGCCTCGTCGTCTGCCGGGGCCTGCGTCGCACGCAGATACTGATGGAAGCGCTGAAGAATGTGCAGGCGGCTTGTGTGCACAACATCCGGTGCGTAGGGGATGTCGAAAAAGGTAAGAAACTCCTCTGCCGTGGACAGACCCTGGAGATGTGCACAGAGGCGTTCAAGAGACGTCGTCATAAGGGGACTCCTTTCAATCCTGCGCGGGGCGGCCGACGGGGGCGGTTGCCTTCTAGGACGTCAGGGCTTGCGCGCATGCGAGCGTTTCCTTGTAAAAGCGCCTGAGGTCGTGGTCCGACGGCGCCTCTTTGCGGGCGGTGGCATGCCTGCGGACGCGCGCAAGAATCGCGCCGGCCTGCCTGTGGCCGATGGCAATGCCGATCTGCGCGTAGGCCCGCACGATCGCGGCGGTGCCGGAATGCTTGCCGAGCACGAGGCAATGGGTGCGGCCCACGTCGACGGGGTCCACCCCTTGGTAGGTGCGCACATCCTTCAGCAGACCGTCTACGTGAATACCGGCTTCATGCGTAAAAACCGCGGCGCCCACGATGCTTTTGTTCGGGGCGACCGGCCGGCCCGATGCGGCGCTCACCAGGCGCGAGATCACCGGGAAGCGGCGGGTGTCGATGCGGGTGTCGATGGATTGGGTCAGGCGCAAAGCGATGACGACCTCCTCGAGGGCTGCGTTTCCGGCGCGCTCGCCAAGCCCATTGACCGTTGTGTTGATATGGGTCGCCCCGGCCTTGACGGCGGCGAGGGTATTGGCGGTGGCCATGCCGAGGTCGTCATGCGCGTGCATCTCGACGTCGATGTCGATCCGGCAGCGCAGCCGCTGGATCCGCTCATAGGTCGCAAAGGGATCGAGGAGGCCGAGCGTATCGGCGTAGCGGATGCGTTCGGCACCAGCTGCCTGGGCGCACTCGGCGACCCGCAGCAGGAAATCGGGATCGGCGCGGGACGCATCCTCGGCCCCGACGCAGACAGCAAAACCCCGATCCTGCGCACGCGGCACGAAGTCGGCGATCTGGTCGAGCACCCATCTCCGGTTACGGCGCAGTTTGTGCTGGATGTGCAAGTCGGAAACGGGTATCGACAGATTCAGCATGTGTGCGCCGCAGTCTGTGGCCGCGTCGAGGTCGGCGGCACTCATCCGGCCCCACGCGATAAGGCGCGTTGGTCGATTCGCCGCACGCACGGCACGGATGACTTCACATTCCAAAGGACCCATCGCGGGAATGCCGACCTCCAGTTCCGGAACGCCGGCCTGCGCCAGTGCCTGCGCGATGGCAAGCTTTTCATCCACCGTGAAGGCGACACCGGCGGCTTGTTCGCCATCGCGCAGCGTGGTGTCATTGACAATGACGGTGGTGTTCATGGGTCATCCGTTCCGTTCCATTCCGATGGCAACGCCAAAGCAATCGACATGCCAGTCTGGAAAAATGGCGTACCAACGCCTAAGGAAGGGCTGGCGATACCGGATTGTGGCGGGACGAAAGCCGACATTTGTCGGGATTGTGGGTTTCCCGACAGGGGCATTCGCGATGCCGTTTGGGCGGGGGGCCTGCGGATCACCCCATTGGCACGAGGCTCTAGGGTGGAACCATTCTAATAGTACGCTGGTACGGGACTTGCTATGGATTAATGGGTGTGGTCAGGGAACGAGCAATCGACGGAGCCGTCATGAATGCCGGAAAGGAATCAGAGAACTGTGCAGAACTGGTGGCGATCTACGAAATCAGCAAGATTTTGAATTCGTCTTTGGATCTTGGCAAGACGCTGCGCGAAGTCCTGGGTGTGCTGTCGGCATGGCTGCATATGCGCCGCGGTATGGTCAGTTTGGTGCAGGAGTCCGGTGAACTGCACGCGGCTGGCGCATATGGGCTGACGGTGGAGGAAATTCGGCGGGGCCGCTACCAGGCGGGCGAGGGGGTAGTCGGGCGCATTCTCACGTCGGGGGCGCCGATCGTGATACCGGACATTGCCAAGGAACCGCGCTTTCTCAACCGGACACGCTCGCGCAATTTGGGCGGGGACGGCACGATCGCGTTCATCGGTGTGCCGATCAAGGTCGGGCGTGACACGCTGGGCGTGTTGAGCGTCGATCGCGAACGGCGTCCGGGGCTGCCGCCGGCCCGCTTCGAGCGGGACGTGCAGGTCCTGAAGATGGTGGCCAATCTCATAGGGCAGACGGTGCGCCTGCATCGAAGTGTGCTCGCAGAGCATGCGCGGCTGATGCAGGAGAGCCATCGGCTGCAGAAGGCGCTGCGGGATACGGGCGAGAGGCGCAGTCTCCAGGAGGTCGTCGGCCAGAGCCGGGAAATGCAGCAGGTGTTTGCGGAAGTCCACCAGGCGGCGCCGGGCCGATCGATTGTGCTCTTGCGCGGCGAATCCGGCACCGGCAAGGAAGTGATCGCGCAGGCGATGCACAACCTGAGTCCGCGGGCGGCGGGGCCGTTTGTGCGGGTCAACTGCGCCGCCTTGAGCGAAACACTGCTCGAGTCCGAGCTCTTCGGTCACGAAAAGGGCGCCTTTACGGGCGCCACGCAGGAACGCAAGGGCCGCTTTGAGCTCGCGCACAACGGGACACTGTTCATGGACGAGATCGGGGAGATTTCTCCGTCCTTCCAGACCAAGCTTCTGCGGGTTCTGCAGGAACGGGAATTCGAGCGCGTTGGCGGCAGCCGGTCGATCCGCGTTGATGTGCGCCTGATCTTTGCCACCAACCGGAATCTGGAGGAGGCCGTAAGCCGCGGCCTTTTCCGCGAAGATCTCTATTACCGTATCAACGTGGTGACGATCTTCCTGCCGCCTCTGCGGGAACGGCGCGAGGATATCCCGCTGCTGGCAAAACATTTTCTCGACAAGTTCAACAAGGACAATCAAAGACAGTTGCGTTTCCTGCCGGAGGCTTTGCGCATTCTCATGGAGTGCGGGTGGCCCGGCAATGTCCGCGAGCTGCAAAACTGCATCGAACGCGGAGCGACCATGGCGCGCGGCGAATCGATCGGCGGAGAGGATCTGCCGTGTAAACAAGGAAAGTGTCTGTCGATGGCCCTGCATGAGCATGGCACCACGCGCACCATCACCCTCACACCTCTGCCCGCCGCCGGGCCGCTGTCGGAGGGCAGGCCGCCGCAGTCGGAGCGGGCGCAGCTCATAGCGGCGATGGAACAGTGCGGCTGGGTGCAGGCCAAGGCCGCGCGTCTGTTGAAACTCACCCCGCGCCAGATTGCCTACGCCCTGCGCAAACACAATATTCCCATAAAGCGTTTCTAGTCGCGCGGATCCGGCGGGGCTATCTGCGCTCTTGTCCTGCCAAAAGGCCTGCGGACGCAGTGCGCACTCGCTCGCGCCACGCGGTGTGCCGCCGGCGGTGCGAGACGGCGGCTTGGTCGGAAACAGGACAAAACAACGTCTCGGATGTGACTTGTGTCGGTGTTGCGACAATCCCTGGCTGCCCACCGCAAGGATTGTGGCGCACCGGCGGCGTGGCATGGTGATTGCTAGACCTTCTTTGCCGCACCCGCAGGGGGTGCAGGGAGGACCCCATGAAAGGCAGGACTGATCCAGGGCGCTATGTCCCGTTGGTGCCAACGCAAAAGAGCGGTCCGGGCGGGGGCGGCGGCTGCCAGGTGCGCCGCTGCGGTGCGTCGGTCCCCGAGGGGGAGATGGCATCGGCTGTGCGCGAGAAGGTGCGGCGGCATCCGTGTTACAGCGAAGACGCCCACCATCACTACGCGAGAATGCATGTGGCGGTGGCGCCCGCCTGCAACATCCAGTGCAATTATTGCAACCGGAAATTCGACTGTGCCAACGAATCGCGCCCGGGGGTGGTGAGCGAACGCCTGACGCCCGAACAGGCTGTGCATAAGGTCGCGGTGGTCGCCGCGGCCATCCCGCAGATGACCGTGGTGGGTATTGCCGGTCCCGGCGATCCCCTCGCCAATCCCGGCAAGACCTTCGCCACATTGCGCGGCGTGGCGCAGACGATGCCCGATGTGCAGCTGTGTCTGTCCACGAATGGTCTGGCGTTGGCCGATCATGTGGACGAGATCGCCCCCTTGAACGTGCAGCACG